>JBFMGQ010000031.1:0-35504 GCA_040752515.1 Bacteroidota bacterium
TAATTTTATTTCCTTATTTTTGCTCATGTTGTGATTTTGTGTGCAAAACAAATCTACAACATCGGGCGAAACCTTTATGGGAGTAGCCCTCTTTTTATTCAAAAATTTAGTCGGACACTACTGAATTAAAATATTGAGTCCGCTGGTAAAACCCTCTAAAACAATAATTTTTCCTGAAAATACATTTACAAATGGAATACAATTATTTGACTATGAGGACATCCAAAACTTTCTAAAAACCCTGTTTAAAAGAATAAGGAGTCAAACCATAAACTATTTATATTCATTTAGCCTCTTCTAACCAGTAGACTTATTTCAGGACTAAACAAACCCTGTGGTACTGGTTTTGTTAATAGTTGCCTATTGGGGGTTGGTAGGAAGAAGGGCTCAGGTTTAAGATTCAGAAATCAAAATAAAACATAAAATTATCGCTCTCTCATGTCATGCTGAGCACTGCCGAAGCATCGCTTTTAACCTTCAACCCTTTTCTAATGAGATTCCTCGCATCTGCTCGGAATGACAAGAGACGTTGAGCGTTGTTTGTTTTTTTAGTATATCTAGATTTTTCGCTTAACTGTTAACGGTTCACGGACATCCATTCCCTTTCATTTCTTACCCCTACCGCCCAAATGACCAACATCATCATTTTTATTTTACCAAAGGGTTGACTTTGTCATATTTATGGCTTAACTTGATGTTGTGATTGTAAATCACCCTATTGCAGTAAAAACAAGGTTATGTACAGGGGAAAAAATAGCTTGGTGGTCGATTATGTGGGTAGGATTCACATGAATACCGATCCGTTCTGGTTCTACAACCTTGTTATATTTTTCGATGAGGATAACCAAACGCGTTTGCCTGAGGGAATGCTGTCGTTTTACCACCTGTTTGTTGACCAGCTCGACATGAAGCTCTACGAGGAACAAATTCCGCAGAGCATCAACACCAGTAGGGCCTGCTTCTTCTATATGAATTAGCTGTACCAGCTAAGTGAAAATCTGCCTATATTTACCAAAAACTTTTGCCATGATACGACGCGGAATTTACACCATGCTGTTTGTGCTATTTGCAGCAGTAACTCAGGCTATACCCGATACCACACGGGTAGCCCTTATAATTATAGATATCCAGGATTTCTATTTTCCGGGAGGGAAATCGGAGCTGGTAAACCCCATACCGGCAGCTCAGAATGCTGCCAAGGTGCTTGAGTTTTTCAGGAATAACCAGCAGCTGGTGGTGCATGTTGGCCATAATGCCAGCGAGGGTCAGGGATTCTACTCACTGGTAAAACCTGCCGATGGCGAAATGGTTTTTATGAAGAGTAATGTTAATGCTTTTGTCGATACCGGACTGCTTGAGTACCTCCACGGGCAGCAAGTTTCAAAGCTAGTTATTTGCGGAATGCAAACCCATATGTGCGTAGAGGCAGCTGTGCGTGCCGCCGCCGATTACGGTTTTAAGGTTACCCTCATCCACGATGCCTGCGCCACCAAGGATTTGAAGTGGGAAAACGAGACCATTCCGGCCAAAATGGTTCACCTATCAACCTTGGCCACCCTACGCAGCTACGCAAAGATCATGAGTACCAAGGATTTTTTGGGAGTTAAGTAGAGTAAATAATGTAAGACATCTGAGGGATATGGACTCTAAGGTCCGTATCCCTTTTTTATTTGCATAACCCTACCAATTTATGGTGTAGAATCAATGTCGTTTAATTAAGGTTATTTTTCATGCCGAGTCCCGTTATATCGGGATAGACTCTGCCAAAGAATCCCTTTGTACCCTCATCATATTTATGATGAGATTACTCGACTAGCTCGGAATGACAACCCCTTTGGCTCCCTCACTCACTTTGTCATGCTGAGCTCGTCGAAGCATCGCTTTGTACCTTTTGTCCTTTTAGCCCTATTGGCTGGTTTTCCAACAATCGCACTTTGCAATGCTATCCTTTTGCGATGCAACGGTTGCTACATGCTCTTTGGGTTATGCAATGCGTGCATCGCCAAATACTTGAAATACCTCAATGCCCAGGGTTAAAACCCTGGGCTAATCCGATTTGCCCTTACAGGGCGATTTTTTAGAATGAATGCACGCGTCAGGAGACGCGCGCTAACGAGATATGCAATGCTTTCCACTTGCTCTTTGGGTTATGCAATGCGTGCATCGCTAAATACTTGGAATACCCCAATACCCAGGGTTAAAACCCTGGGCTAACTCTATTTGCCCCTACGGTGCGATTTTTTAGAGTGAATGCGCGGGTCAGAAGACGCCTGCTAACAAGAAGTGGTCATGAAAATAGAACGCAGATGGCGCTGATTATGCTGATTTAAACTGTGGAACACCGCTAAAACTCTGTTCAACACTGTGATACTTGCTTTTGTTCGGTTCATGAGACGTTTGTCATGCTGAGCTAAGTCGAAGCATCTCTTTGTACCTTCATCACTTTAATATGATTTCTCGACAAGCTCGGAATGACAAGCCCTCTGACACCCATTCCCTTTGTCATGCTGAGCCCAGTCGAAGCATATCTTTTCTCTTTTATTCCCTTTTATCTAAACGAAAATGGGAGTAGAATTTTTATTCCGCTAAAACAACACTTAGCGGAAGGGTACTAGGGGTTTCACAACTTATCAACCTACTATCTTAATCATCTGCCACATTGCAATCATCAACAATAACAGGCCTTTCGACACAAATTTCTGGCATTCAGCCAAAAAAGTTATTAACAAAGTGTAAAAAAGTGGGAAAAAGTGGTTGAAAGTGGAAAATTATTGTATATTTTTACAAATTGAAAATTGAAAATACAATGTCCACATTTATCGGCGATTACGAGTGCAAGGTTGATGAGAAGGGGCGGGTACTCTTCCCCTCATCGCTTCGTAAGCAGGTGAAATCGGAATCGCCCGATAGGTTTGTTGTAAAGAAGGACATTTACGAGGAATGCCTTGTGCTTTACCCCCTTGAGGAGTGGGAGCGCCAAACGGAGATAATCCGCCGCAACACCAACCCCTACAACCGTGAGCATAACCTGTTTACCAGGGAGTTTTTCAGGGGAACAGCCGAGGTAACCCTCGACACCAATGGTAGGTTGCTATTGCCAAAGAGGTTGCTGGAGATGGTTGGAATTGGTCGCGATATTGTGATGGCCGGAATGAACGGTAAGATTGAGATTTGGGCTAAAGAGAAGTACGAATCGGCACAGCTCGGTTCGTCCGATTTTGCCAATCTGGCTGAACGAATTCTGGGATCAACACCCTTAAAAGATGAGTAAATGGCCTACCACGTTCCTGTTCTGCTTGCCGAGAGCATTGAGGGGCTGAGCATTAGCCCCAATGGGGTGTACGTTGACCTCACCTTTGGAGGTGGCGGGCATTCACGTGCCATTCTGGAAAAATTGGGGAAAAAAGGTCGCCTCATTGCCTTTGACCAGGACGAAGAGGCCCAACAAAACGCCATCGACGATAAGCGTTTCATGCTCATTCGGAGTAACTTCAGGTATTTCCGAAATTTCCTGCGTTACCATGGTATAGTACAGGTAAACGGAATTCTTGCCGATTTAGGCGTTTCATCGCATCACCTCGATAGCCCAGAGAGAGGATTCTCGTTCAGGTTCGAGGGCCCACTTGACATGCGAATGAACCGAGATGCTAAGCTCACCGCCCAAACCGTGATAAATGATTATTCCGAAGAAGACTTAACCAGAATACTCAAACTCTACGGCGAAGTACAGGGAGCAGGACGTATGGCCTCGGTAATAGCCAAAGCGCGCGCAACTCAAAGAATTGAAACCGCCGACCAACTGCTTGAGATCCTGAAACCTTTGGTGCCCTTTAAGATACAGAATAAGATTTTAGCACAGGTTTTTCAGGCAATACGCATTGAGGTAAACCGCGAGATGGAAAACCTCAAAGCAATGCTCGAAGGCTCATCGCGATGCCTAGTGCCGGGTGGTAGATTGGTGGTAATATCGTACCACTCCTTGGAGGATAGGATGGTAAAGAACTACCTGCGCTATGGCAATATTGAGGGGACCGACAGCAAAGACCTAATGGGTAACAGGAATGTGCCCTTTGAGCAGGTGAACAAAAAGGTGATTACACCCGGTGATGAGGAATGCAAAACGAATAACCGCGCACGAAGCGCAAAACTTAGAATTGGCAAACGGCTATGACAGAACAGAGCACACCGGAGTTTGACGATGTTAAGGCAACCCAACAGCCCGAAAGTAAGAAAGGGCAAAAGGTTGGTGTAAAGGACTTCATCAGTGGCCGAATCTTAACCCATGAAATGATATCGGGACAAATGCCATACATCATTTTTTTGGTGGCGCTTGCCATTATCTATATTGCCAACAACTATCACTATAACAACCTTTTAAGAACAGAGTTAAAGTTGCGCAAGGAGGTTAAAAACCTTCGTGCCGAATCGATAACCACTGCCGCGCAGTACATGTCCATTAGCCGACAATCGGAAGTGGTAAAGTTAGTGGAAGAGAAAGGTCTTGGCTTAGTAGAATCGAGAGTGCCACCTAAAAAACTGAAATAACCATTAGTGTAGCAGTCACATGACGGTGAAGAACAACATACTGATGCGGATTGCAGGGATTTACATCCTACTGCTACTAGCGGGTTTAGGTATTGTTATTAAGATTTTCTTCATACAAGTAGTTGATGGGCACGAGCTGCGGGAAAAAGCCAAAAAAATAACCTACCGCGATATTCTTGTTGAAGCCAATAGAGGCGATATTCTTGCAGCCGACGGAAGGGTCCTGGCCACCTCGGTTCCGTACTTTGACCTTCGCATGGACTTGCTGGCTGCAGGCCTAACCGATTCGGTATTTAAAGCCAATATCGACTCGCTGTCCATATGCCTATCGAAGTTTTTTGGCGATCGGTCATGGTACTCATACCGTTCGGAACTTACCAACGCCCGTAAGTATGCTAAGAATAGGCGCTATTACCCCATTGCACCCCGCAAGGTAAACTACCTTGAACTACAGGAAATATCAAAATTTCCACTATTCCGACTAGGCGAAAACAAGGGAGGTTTTATTGCCGAGCAAGTGAATAAGCGTATGCTTCCGCATAACTCCATGGCTGCGCGCACCCTTGGTATGGTAAACCTCGATGGAGGAGTAGTTGGGCTTGAAAAAGCGCTCGACGATGTGCTTAAAGGGCGGAATGGCTTAAGGGTGCATGCCCGAATACCCGGAAATACTTGGGTTGAAGTGAATAGCATGAACAAGGTAGAGCCCGAAGATGGGGTTGATATCCTTACTACCCTTGATGTACAGCTCCAGGATGTGGCCGAGGCAGCCCTTAGAAAACATCTGGAAGGGCACGGGGCTGGTCATGGCTGCGCCGTTGTGATGGAGGTGGCTACTGGCGATATTAAAGCCATAGCAAACCTACGCCGTAACGAGGATGGTACTTACGATGAGGTTTACAACTATGCGGTGGGCGAGAGCACCGAACCGGGTTCAACCATGAAAACCGCCACACTAATAGCGCTGCTGGAGGAAGGAGATATCGACCTAAACGATACAGTAAACACCGGAAAAGGCAAGCTACAACTTTACGACCATGTTATATCGGACTCCAAGGAGGATGGCCACGGAAAAATTACTGTTAAGGAAGTATTTGAGGTTTCATCGAATATTGGGGTAATCAAACTTGTTCAAAAGGTTTTCAAGGGCAAGGAAAAAGATTTTGTGAAAAAACTTTACGAGTTGAACCTTAATCAACCTACAGGAATCATTATTCCGGGCGAGGTGAAACCCCAAATCCGATTCCCGGGCGATAAGGGCTGGTCGGGCCTTTCGATGCCCATGATGAGTATAGGCTACGAGGTTCGCCTAACCCCGCTGCAAATTCTTACCTTTTACAACGCCATTGCCAACAACGGTAGAATGGTTAAACCCCGAATAGTAAAGGCTTTCCTAAGGCATGGACAGGTGGTTGAGAGCTTCCCCCCTCAGGTTATTCAATCGTCAATTTGCTCACGCTCCACCCTTAAAAAGGTTCACGAAGTTCTGGAAGGAGTTGTTGAAAATGGTACAGCTACCAACCTTAAAAACCCGAGGTACAAAATAGCAGGAAAAACGGGAACCGCACAAATAGCAAGGGGACGCAAGGGATACAAGTCGGGCGGCAGGGTAAGCTATCAAGCCTCGTTTGTGGGTTACTTTCCCGCCGAAGACCCTAAATACTCATGTATAGTTGTGGTTAACTCGCCATCGAATAGTGTTTACTATGGGAACGTAGTTGCCGGGCCTATTTTTAAAGAGATTTCCGATAAGGTTTATGCTACAAGCCCTGAATGGTTTAGGGAAATTGAAAGCGATGAGCTTAAGGATTTGCCTCAGGCCAAAACCGGCTTGGCCGCAAATCTTGAATACGTTTTGGACGAACTTGATATACCCGTTGAAAATATTGGCAAAAAACACGACTGGGTAACAGTCCAACGCGATAGCACCAAAATAAAAGCATTGCCAGTTGTCATTTCAAAGAAAAAAGTGCCTAATGTAGTTGGGATGGGGTTACGCGATGCCATTTACCATTTGGAACGCTTAGGTTTGAGGGTTGTGGCCAAAGGCCGGGGCACAGTGCGTTCGCAATCGGTTCAACCAGGCGAGCCAGTTACTAAAGGTACTACTGTTTACTTAGAGATGAGCAGAGGAGAGAGTTAGTATGGTAAAACTTCAAAACATAATTCCTGTTAAGTTCGTTACCAAAACCCTTGGTAATGTGAATGTTGATATTGATGCATTAGCATTCGACTCGCGCAAAGTAAAACCGGGCTGCTGTTTCTTTGCCGTTCGTGGCACTCAAAGCGACGGGCATAACTATATTTCGCAAGCTATTGAATCGGGCGCAACAGCCATTGTATGCGAAACCCTACCCGCCGAATGTCCCTCAAATATTACATTTATACAGGTTGTTGATTCATCGGTAGCCTTAGGCTACATGGCATCGGCATTTTACGGCAACCCATCGCAAGGGCTAAAACTGGTTGGAATAACCGGCACCAATGGTAAAACCACCACTGTTACCTT
This sequence comes from Bacteroidota bacterium, assembly GCA_040752515.1. Taxonomy (GTDB): domain Bacteria; phylum Bacteroidota; class Bacteroidia; order Bacteroidales; family Tenuifilaceae; genus Tenuifilum. Next base: position 7,055 of record JBFMGQ010000031.1, read on the forward strand.
GCTATACCGTCTTACCAGAAGAATGGGGCATAAGGCCGGTTTACTATCGACAGTTGTAAACTACATCGATGATGTTGAAGTTCCATCAACCCACACCACCCCCGACCCCATTCAGCTAAACGCTTTGCTGAAGCAGATGGTTGATGCAGGTTGCAATTACTGCTTTATGGAGGTTAGCTCACACTCGGTGGTTCAGAACCGTATAGCGGGTTTAACTTTTGCCGGGGGTATTTTCAGCAACATCACCCACGACCACCTCGATTACCACAAAACCTTTGCCGAGTACCTGAAGGCAAAAAAACGTTTCTTCGACCAGTTGCCTGCCTATGCCTTTGCCCTTACCAATGCCGATGATAGAAATGGTATGGTAATGGTTCAGAACACAAAGGCAAAGATTTACACATACTCGTTACGTTCAATGGCTGATTTCCGCTGTAAAGTGATTGAAAGCCATTTCGACGGCATGATGCTCAATATTGACGGTGTTGAAGTGTGGACAAGGCTTTTAGGCCGATTCAACGCATATAACCTGTTGGCTATCTACTCAACGCTGCTGCTTTTGGGTTTTGATAAAAACGAGGTTTTAACTGGTATTAGCGATGTTACACCGGTATCGGGTAGGTTTGAGTACGTTCGTTCCGGGCATGGAGTTACCGCAGTGGTTGATTACGCCCACACACCCGATGCGCTGGAAAATGTGATAAAAACCATTAACGAGATAAAATCCGATAACCAACGACTTATAACGGTTGTGGGCGCAGGCGGTAACCGCGATAAAACCAAACGCCCCGTTATGGCCAAGGTGGCTGCCGAACTGAGCGATATTGTAATCCTTACCTCGGACAATCCCCGGTTTGAGGAACCCGAGGAGATAATCAACGATATGAAAGCCGGCGTTGATGCCTCGCTGGCCAAAAAAGTGATAGCTATTGTCGATAGGCGCGAGGCCATTCGAACCGCTTGCATGCTTGCCCTTAAGGGCGATATCATTCTGGTTGCCGGCAAAGGTCACGAAAACTATCAGGAAATAAAAGGTGTTAAACACCACTTTGACGATAAGGAAGTGCTAACCGAAATTTTTAAAACGTTGCAGGTATGATATACTATCTGGTTCAACTATTAACCAATTACTGGGATATTCCCGGCGCAGGCTTATTCCGCTACATCTCGTTCCGCTCGGCTATGGCTTTCATCTTCTCGCTAGCCTTTGCCCTACTTATTGGAAAACGCATCATACGTTACCTGCAACGTAAACAAATTGGCGAGGAAATTCGAAATCTTGGCCTTGAAGGCCAAATGCAGAAAAAGGGGACACCAACCATGGGCGGTATCATTATACTGATGTCCATGCTTTTTCCGGTTCTGCTCTTTGCCGATATTCTCAACATTTACATAATTGTGATGCTTGTTACCACCTTATGGTTAGGTGCGGTAGGCTTTGCCGACGATTACATTAAGGTTTTCATGAAAAACAAGGAAGGTCTTTCGGGGCGAACCAAAATCATTGGACAGGTTTCGCTTGGCTTATTTGTCGGCCTGGTTATGTGGCTTAGCCCCGATATTGTTGTCAGGGAAAGGGTTGAAAAGGTAAAAAAGGATGTTCAGGTTGAAACCTTAGTAACATCGGAATACAGCAATAATCAACCTGTAACCGTATCGAGGGCTAAAAAAACTACCCAGACCACCATCCCTTTTGTAAAAAACAACGAGTTCGATTACAACCTACTGAATCCGTTTAAGGGAGAAAATTATGAGTATGTAACATGGATTATTTTTATTTTAGTAGTAATCCTAATCATCACAGCCGTTTCGAACGGTGCAAATCTGACCGATGGGCTCGATGGTTTAGCAACCGGCGTTTCGGCGGTAATCACCACCACGCTTGGCATTTTTGCTTACCTATCGGGTAACGTTATTTATGCCGAATACCTGAACATCATGTACATCCCGCATTCGGGAGAGCTGGTTGTATTCATGAGCGCATTCATTGGTGCGCTTGTGGGCTTCCTTTGGTACAACAGCTACCCCGCCCAGGTTTTCATGGGCGATACCGGAAGCCTTACCATTGGCGGTATTATTGCTGTCTTTGCCATTCTCATTCGGAAAGAACTGCTCATCCCTATTCTCTGCGGAATATTCCTTGTTGAGAACCTCTCGGTGGTTATGCAGGTTAGCTACTTTAAGTACACCAAACGTAAATATGGCGAGGGACGAAGAATATTCCTGATGTCACCATTACATCACCACTACCAGAAAAAAGGTTACCCTGAACCCAAAATTGTTACCCGGTTCTGGATTGTAGCCATACTGCTTGCAGTAATTACAGTTGTAACATTGAAAATCCGTTAAAAAAACCGAAACGTATGAAGCGAATAGTTGTACTCGGAGGAGGTGAAAGCGGCGCAGGAGCTGCAGTGTTAGCCCAGAAAAAGGGATTCGATGTATTCCTATCGGATTTATCGGAGATTAAACCCCGCTATAAGGAATGGTTAAACAAGTACGATATCCGCTTCGAGGAGGGTAAACATACTGAGGAGCTAATCCTCAATGCCGACGAGGTGATTAAAAGCCCTGGCATTCCCGATAAAGCCCCAATGATTGTTAAAATCAAGGAAAAAGGGATACCGATTATTTCGGAGATAGAATTTGCCGGCCGATACACCAATGCCTACACGGTTTGTATTACGGGTAGCAACGGCAAAACAACAACTACCTCGCTAATATACCACATGATGCAAAAGGCTGGGCTGAATGTTGGGCTTGCCGGGAATATTGGGAATAGTTTTGCCTACCAGGTGGCTGAGTGCAACTACGATTATTACGTAATTGAACTTAGCAGCTTTCAGCTCGATGGCATATACAACTTTAAGCCCGATATTGCCATCCTGCTAAACATCACCCCCGACCACCTTGACAGGTATGACTACAAAATGCAGAACTACGTGGAGTCGAAGTTTAGGATTACCCGAAACCTATCGGAAGACGATTGTTTCATATTCTGTTCCGACGATGCAGTTACAGTAGAGCAGCTCAAAAAGATTGTGCTGCGCGCACAACAACTTCCTTTTTCCCAAAAAACCAAGGAGAACCAAACCGCTTGGCTCGAAAACCTCGACATGTTCATTAACTACGACAATAGCGATTTTAGCATGTCAATTAACGACCTATCCCTAAAGGGAAAACACAATATCTACAACTCAATGGCTGCGGGAATTGCCGGGCATGTTCTAAATATTCGTAAGGAGGTTATTCGCGAATCGCTTTCGGATTTTCAGGGTGTGGAGCATAGGCTTGAGTATGTTCTTTCCGTACGGGGCGTAAAGTATATTAACGACTCAAAGGCCACCAATGTAAACTCGGCATGGTATGCCCTTGAGAGCATGACAACACCGGTGGTTTGGATTGCAGGCGGTACCGATAAGGGTAACGACTACTCGGAACTTATGGATTTGGTTAAGCAAAAGGTTAAGGCGCTGATATGCCTTGGCGTTGATAACTCAAAGCTGCATGCTGCATTCGAAGGGGTGGTTCCTGTAATTGTTGATGCTAAGTCGGCCGAAGAGGCCGTGCAGCAGGCCTACAAACTTTCGGTACCAGGCGATACAGTGCTTCTTTCACCGGCTTGCGCAAGTTTCGACCTGTTTGAAAATTACGAGGATCGCGGACGCAAATTCAAAGCCGCTGTCCGCGCTCTATAAAACAATTTTGCCATGGGAGTGCTTTTTGATAAATACTTAAAGGGTGATAGGGTAATCTGGATGATAGTCATCTTCCTTTACCTTGCTTCGCTCTTGCTCATCTACAGCTCATCGAGTTCCCTGGCATTTCGCTACCATGGCGGGAATACAACCTATTTCTTGATTAAGCAACTTGTGTTCCTAATAGTTGCTTTTCTGGTTATGTGGATTGTGCATCTCATAAAATACAGCGTATGGTATAGGCTGTCCAATATACTGCTTGCACTATCCATACCATTACTGGGTATTACCCTACTTTTTGGTCGAAACCTGAATGCTGCTTCCCGCTGGTTGGAGATACCCGGATTAGGCATCTCATTTCAATCGTCCGACCTGGCAAAGGTAATTTTGATAATGTACGTGGCTAAGTACCTTTCGCAAATGCAGGACAATACAAATGATTTTAAACAGTTTTTAGTTCAACTCATTGCCCCTGTTGCATTGGTTTGCGCACTAATTCTACCTGCTAACTTCTCAACCGCTGCATTACTGGGCTTAACCTGTTGGCTAATGATGTTTGTGGGGCGGGTTAACCTAAAATACCTGTTGGGAATTACAGGGCTTGGATTGCTTTTGGTGGGTGCGTTTATTGCCATATCGCTTCAGTTTAAAACCCTGAGCAGAGCTCAAACCTGGGTAAACCGAATTGAGAATTTTATTAGCGACGATAAAACGGAAGGCAACTATCAGCTTGAGCAATCGAAAATAGCCATTGCAACTGGCGGAATCATCGGGAAAGGTCCTGGTCGCTCAACGCAGCGCAACTTCCTGCCCCATCCCTATTCCGATTTTATTTATGCCATTATTATAGAGGAGTATGGTGTGGTGGGCGGGGTATTCACCCTAATACTTTACCTTATCCTACTCTACCGGGCAGCATTACTTGTTAAAAAATCCAATCGCCTATTTCCGGCATTCCTTGCATTTGGCCTGGCTTTAATGCTAACGCTGCAAGCGTTAATAAATATGGCCGTTGCGGTTGGAGCCATTCCCGTTACCGGGCAACCGTTGCCACTCGTTAGCTTGGGAGGTTCATCGCTCATTGTGAGCAGTGGCGCTCTGGGCATTATTCTGGGCATTAGTAGAAGTCAAGATAAAAAAGAACTATTCGATGGAGAAGAACCGGTTAAGGATAATAATTAGTGGTGGTGGAACAGGCGGACACATTTTCCCCGCCATTTCCATAGCCAATGCCATTCGGGAGTTAGAACCCGATGTGGATATTCTTTTTGTTGGAGCCGAAGGACGAATGGAAATGGACAAGGTACCACAGGCCGGTTACAGAATTGTAGGATTGCCGGTTGCCGGATTCTCACGTAGCCTAACACCCAAGAATATCTTGGTGATTTTTAAGCTGATTAAGAGCCTATTCAAAGCAAATCAAATAGTTAAGGATTTTATGCCACAGGTTGCTGTTGGGGTTGGAGGGTATGCCAGTGGGCCAATTTTAAAAGCCGCTCAGCGTAAAGGTATTCCAACGCTTTTACAGGAACAAAACTCGTACGCAGGTGTTACCAATAAATTGCTGGCAAAGAAGGCTAAGGCCATATGTGTAGCCTACGAGGGAATGGAAAAGTATTTCCCTGCCGAAAAGATAATGCTAACAGGTAATCCTGTAAGGCAGGATATCGAAAACCTTACAGTTACTCGTAATCAGGGGCTTGAACATTTTGGAATTGATACTAACCAGAAAGTACTGCTGGTTTTAGGCGGAAGCCTTGGCGCCCGTACCATTAACCAAAGCCTAATGGCATCGCTCGATGTAATTAAAAGCCGACCCGATATTGTTGTGATTTGGCAAACCGGTAAACTTTACTACCAAACGGTAAAGGAAGCCCTTAGCAACAATCCTGTTGAGAATATCAGGCTCTACGATTTTATTGCCCGTATGGACTTGGCCTACGTTTCGGCCGATGCCATTATCTCTCGAGCTGGAGCCGGTACAATATCGGAGCTTTGCCTTGTTGCCAAGCCCTGCATTCTTGTACCTTCGCCCAATGTTGCGGAGGACCACCAAACCCGAAATGCTCAAGCTCTGGCTTCGCGCGAGGCTGCCATTATGATACCCGATGGCCAAGCTAAGGAAAAATTGGTTAAAGCAGCTATTGAGCTACTCGATAAACCCGAAGAGCAAAAAAAACTATCGGAAAATATTGCCCGTTTAGCTTTGCGCAATTCGGCAAAAACCATTGCAATTGAAGTGCTAAAACTTGCAGGGATTGATAAAACCAAAAATTAAGTTGATGGAACTGAGTGCTGTTAAAAGGGTTTACTTTCTTGGGATTGGGGGAATCGGAATGAGCGCCCTGGCTCGGTATTTCATACATTACCGGATTCCAGTAGCAGGTTACGATAGGGTTTCGTCCGATATTACCCTTAGCCTCGAAGAGGCAGGCGCAAGCATTCACTACACCGATAGTGTTGAAGCCATTCCCTCTGCATTCTTAAATAAAGAAGGAACCCTGGTAATTTACACTCCGGCCATCCCTGCCAAACATGGTGAGCTTGAGTTTTTCCGAAGCCAAGGTTTCGCTTTAATGAAACGCGCACAGGTGCTTGGGCTAATAAGCTCAACCTATAAAACCCTTGCTGTTGCGGGTACACATGGCAAAACCACCTCCTCAACCTTACTGGCTCACCTGTTATCATCATCCATGGGGTGCGATGCCTTTTTGGGTGGCATATCGCGCAACTACTCTAGTAACCTGATTCTTGCCGATCAGGGTAAGCAATTACTTGTGGTGGAAGCCGATGAATACGACCGCAGTTTCCTAACGCTTCACCCGTATCTTGCTATTATTACTTCGGTTGATGCCGACCACTTGGACATTTACGGAACCTACGACGCTGTGCTTAACGCCTTCCAAGAGTTTGTATCGCAAATCAAACCCGGAGGATATTTGGTAATCAAGCAAAATATTGCATTTAAACCAAGCTTAGGAAAAGGGATTGAAGTAATAACCTATGGATTTACCCCCGATTGCCACTATTACCCTACCAACATCAGCATCCACGATGGGCTTTTCCGGTTTACCCTTGTAACCCCTCAAGGGCCAATTCATAGCTTAACACTCGGTGTGCCAGGTAACTACAATTTGGAGAATGCCCTTGCCGCCTCGGCTGCGGCGTTAACCATGGGTATATCAGCCGACAAACTCGCACAAGGCTTAGAATCGTTCAGGGGGGTTCAACGCCGATTCGATGTAAGGTATAGGGGAACCAAAACCATCTATATTGATGATTATGCCCATCACCCTAACGAAATTGAAGCACTAATTAGGTCGGTACGCGAGGTTTTTCCAAACCGAAAAATCACCGGGATATTTCAACCCCACCTGTACAGCCGCACCCGCGATTTTGCTGCAGAGTTTGCTGCTGCGCTCGATAAACTGGATAAACCAATTATCACCGAGATATACCCAGCAAGAGAGCTTCCAATTGCAGGGGTTACCTCGGAATCGATAGTTAAACTCATGGGAAATAAGAACGCACAGGTTGTTCCAAAAGCCGATTTAATTAACTGGCTAAAATGCAACAATGTAGACATACTACTAACCATTGGTGCGGGCGATATCGACAGAATGATAAATGATATAGTAAAAACACTTGAAATTAAAGAGAACAAGCAGAAAAATGAATAAGAAATTGCGCATAGGACTTAGAATATTTGCTTGGCTTTTTGTGTTGGCCTGGGCTATTTATGGTCTTACCTATGCCAATAAAGTTTATAAGGGGCAACGTTGCACCAAACTTGAGGTTAGGGTGCTCGATAGCGCTAAGCTCAACTTTGTGAAAGCAAGGGATGTATATAAAGCGATTGTAAAATCAAAGAACTCTCCTATAGGGAAACCCCTAAGTAGAGTAAACACAAATAGAATTGAACAGGATATTTACCAAATGGCGGCCGTGCGCGATGTTCAGGCCTTTAAAACAGCTAAAGGGGTGCTTAGGGTCGAAATCACACAACGACAACCCGTACTAAGAATTTTCAATGCCAAAGGGCAAACATACTATATTGATGATTCGGGGAAAATACTACCCTACTCTTCAGGGTTTGCAGCAAACACCTTAGTGGCAAACGGCAACATTGTGGAACCCTTTAAGGTTATGCCTAACTTTGATATTACATCCTTTGCCGACAGCTCAAATGGCACCAAGGAAAACTTTATTTATAAACTATTTGAGTTTGCCCGCTATGTAAGCAACCATAAATTCTGGAATGCCCAAATAGAGCAAATTTACGTTCGCAACCGAAACCATGTTGAGCTTATCCCCTTGGTAGGACCTCACATCATAGTACTGGGCAATTTGGATAACTACGAAACTAAACTCAAAAAACTTAAGCTCTTTTACGAGAAAGCTCTACCAGCCGAAGGCTGGAATAAATACAGTGAAATCAACCTAAAATTCAAAAATCAAATAGTTTGCACAAAATACTAAGAACTATGGCACAGGACAACAACACTTACGTAGCAGCAATTGACCTTGGTACTACCAAGGTAGTTACCCTGCTGGGTAAACGCACTGCAAACGGACGCTTGCAGATTGTGGGCTTCAGCACCGCAGAATCGACCGGCATAAAGAAAGGGATGATTCAAAACATTGAGGAAACGGTAAAGGCGGTTGAAAAAACCGTTCGCGAGGTTGAATCGCAAGCCGGGGTAAAAATCAGGTCGGCCTTTGTAGGAATCGCAGGCCAACACATTTACAGCATCAAAAACTACGGCTACATCACGCTGGGTTCCGAAGAAACCGAAATTAAGAAAAGCCACATCAAGCGCCTAATTGAGGACATGTACAATATCCCCGTTGATACAGGCGATAGCATTCTTCATGTGCTGCCACTGGATTTCTCAATCGATAACGTAAAGCTCGAGGATGATAACCCAATAGGCATGCTGGGACGTAGGCTTGGCGCTAATTTCCATATCGTAATTGGTAAAACCTCTTCGGCTAAGCACATTGAGAAATGTGTTGACCGCGCCGGCGTAAAGGTATCGGAGCTCATACTTGAGCCTTTGGCTTCATCAAAGGCTGTTCTCACCGACGAGGAGCGCGAAGCAGGTGTAGCCCTCATCGATATTGGCGGTGGAACTACCGACTTGGCCGTTTACTACAACGGCATTGTTCGCCATACGGCAGTTATACCCTTGGGTGGGAATATCATTACTCAGGACATCAAGGAGGGTTGCCAAATCCTTCAAAAACATGCCGAATTGCTAAAATGCCAGCACGGCTATGCCCTTAATAGCATGGCTCCCGATAACAAAATCATTACCGTTCCGGGAATTAGTGGAAGGGAACCCAAGGAAATATCGATGCGAAGCCTTGCCGGAATTATTCAGGCTCGCATGGAAGAAATCCTTGACTACGCCCTATACGAAATTCAAATGTCGGGCTTTGCCAGCAAGCTAAGTGCAGGTGTGGTAATAACCGGTGGAGGTGCTCTACTTAAGCACGTTGTTTCGCTTATTAAGTTCAAGTGGGGTTACGATGTGCGAATTGGCTATCCTTCGGAAATGCTATGCTCTGAATCGCTCGAAAAATATAACTACCCGCAATTCTCAACCGTTATCGGGTTGGGGTTAATGGGGCTGGAGTATATCGATGCTGGCGAAGCAGCATCGTGCACTTTTGCTGTGACCAATAAAGAAGAAAACGTGACAGAAGAATTTGTTGAGGTTAAGGAAAAAGAGGAAAAGCAAATCAATAAACGCACGCTGGGAATGAAAATTTCCGATATGCTATCGAAGCTATTTGCCGAGGACGATATAAACTAGTATGCCAATGTCTTGTGCCTATATCCAAAAACTATTTGAGTAAACCTAAAAAACTGAAAGTCATGGGTGACGATATCATAAATTTTGATTTGCCTGTAGTAACCGAGTCGATAATCAAGGTTATTGGTGTTGGCGGAGGCGGCGGAAACGCTGTTAACTACATGCATCGCATGGGGATAAAGGATGTTGACTTTGTTCTATGCAACACCGATGCTCAGGCATTGATAAACAGCCCAGTGGGTATGAAAATTCAACTGGGAGCTACTCTAACGGAAGGACGCGGAGCCGGGAATAAACCGGAAATTGGCCGTCAGGCCGCCATCGAAAGCTTGCAGCAAATAGTAAACCTACTGCAAAAAAACACCAAGATGGTGTTTATAACTGCAGGTATGGGAGGTGGAACGGGAACAGGTGCAGCACCAATCATTGCCAAGGCTGCCAAGGAACTTGGAATACTGACGGTAGCCATTGTTACTATCCCATTCCGTACGGAGGGTCGAAAAAGGATGTTGCAAGCCATTGAGGGCATCAGGAATATCAGCCAACATGTGGACTCGCTGCTGGTCATCAACAATGAGAAACTGCTTGAGGTTTACGGGAACCTCAAACTTACCGAGGCATTTGCCAAAGCCGACGATGTTCTGGCCACTGCGGCCAAGGGTATTGCCGAAATCATCACCGTACATGGCTACATCAATGTCGATTTTGCCGATGTTGAAACCGTGATGTACAATAGTGGCGTTGCCCTAATGGGCTCGGGCAGGGCAAAAGGAGAGAATCGTGCTCTGGATGCTGTTAAGCAAGCGCTGGAATCGCCACTGCTCAACAATAACGATATTTCGGGAGCCCGCAATATCCTCCTTAATATCACCTACGGGCAGGATGAGATAACCATGGAGGAGGTTGGCGTAATTATCGATTACGTTCAGCACGCTGCTGGCGACGATGCCGACCTTATTTGGGGTAACGGTTGTGACCCATCGTTAGGCGACGACCTAAAGGTAACCGTTATTGCCACAGGTTTTGGAACCAACAGTATACCTGAACTCTACGTTAAGGAACGCAATATCGAAGTGATATCGCTCAATTCCGATTCGCATGAAACCAAGGTTGAGCTGGTAAACGACACCCCCGACATTGAACCCGCCGCCGGTAAGCAAATCCACAAACCCAAAAAACAACCCTCATTTGACCCTGCACAGCGGGTAATTGAGTTCGATGGTAATAACGATATTTTTGAGGTAAAAACCGTTACGCCCGTTAAAGCTACCGACAAGGAGGCTGATACCCAGTCCACCCCACCCAAGCCAACCATGCCACAATCTGTACCATACTCAGGAAATGGCAGCAACAAATGGGCTAATATCGAAGAGATTGAAAGCGTACCCGCTTTTAAGCGCCGTAACATGAACATTGAGCCCAACGAAACCCCAAAATCAACTACCATCTCAAAGGTAACCCTTACCGACGACGATATCATCATCAACCCCGAAAACCCTTACCTTTACGACAATGTAGATTGATTCTAAACCCAAATCCCTCAAATGAAAAAAAACGTTTGACGATTCATGGTTGAACATTTTGCCGATTTGGCTTAAGATATATTACTGAAGCAATACGCAGCCTTTCGGCTGCGTATTGCTTTACCCCAATTACGCTAATGAAAATTGGTAAACGATTAAAGTTCTAGAGAATTTTCCTCACCACCTCCTCAAACTCCGAGAGAATCATGGCAGTGGCGCCCCAAACCATTTCGTTATTTAGGTTGTAGTAGGGTGCCGTTATGGGTCGCCCGTGCGAGCTAATAACCTTTACCGATTTATTGGCTTCGGCCATTAAATCGATTAACGAGACCTCAACAACATACTCCACCTCCTGTAGGTTAGGTGTAAACACAGGCTTTTGGGGCATAAAGCCCACAAAGGGCTGCACAACCATGTTGCTTACAGGTATATATAGCTCCGTTAACCTACCAAGTATCCTCACCTGGCCAGGTTCAACGCCCACTTCCTCGTAGGTCTCCCTGAGTGCAGTTCCGTCGAGTGTTAGGTCAGTTTCATCGAATTTGCCACCGGGTAAGCTCATCTGTCCGCTATGGGGTCCATCGTAGGTTTGGCGCTTGATTAGAACAAAAAACAACCCATGGTTGGCAGGGTAAAGCAAAATGAGCACGGCACTTTTGCGTGTAGCTGGGTTGGGCTCGGTATTCCCCAGCAAATCGGCACGTATAGACGGTGCCATGCGCTTTTGGGCATCAATTCCGGGCAATTGCCGGCTTAACTCTTCCTCAATGGCTCTTACTAAACTTTCAGCCGTTTTGCTCACATCAATTTGTTTTGCTTTTCAAATTTAACGTTTTGGCTTGCTTTTTGATTGCTTTTATCACAAAAAAAAGACAACACGCCAATCCATTAAAACTCATTTGCCAAAAATGCTTATATTTATCAGCTGATAGCTATAGGGAGGATTAAAAAACTAATGGCATAAGTTTCCATTGATTTGCTTTGATTTGTTTGGTCAATCCAAAGTAGTATGATAAAATATTAACCAAAGCGACAGTAAACTATGAAACGACTTTTACTTTTACTACTTGCAGCTACAATTTTGATTGGTGTGGGATGCGCCTCGAAAAAGTATGCCAAAAAGGGAATGAAGTTTGAGCAAGCCGGTTTATGGGAGCAAGCCGCCGATGCCTACATCCGTTCACTTACCGCTAATCGGGACAATATCGATGCCATTGTTGGCTTAAAACGGGCTGGTCAGCGCGTTTTGGATGAGCGTTCGCTCAAGGTTATTAAGGCATACGAAAACGACGACCTAAAAGAAACCGTTTACTCCTACCTCGATGCGGAGAACTTTAAGAATCAGGCCGCATCGCTTGGTGTGGAACTTACCATTTCGAACATGGCTACCGACTACTTTAACGATGCCAAACCCAAATACGTTGAAAAGATATACGCCGAGGCTCAAACCTTGCTCGATGCCGAAAAATTTAAGGATGCCGAATTGCTGCTAACCGAGATTAAACGCCTACAGCCCGATTACGGAAACACGCAGGATATGCTTAAGGTATCAAAGTGCGAACCTCTATACCGTCAGGCTAAACAGTACATGGAGGCCGCTCAGTACCGTAAGGCATACGCCAACCTTGATAGAATCATTAAGGATTTCAACAATTATAAAGATTCCCGTGACCTCCGCGACGAAGCCCTGCAAAAGGCAACCATAACCATCAAGGTTACTGACTTTAAGTCAACGGCCTACAATACTGAAGGTATAGCAAAATCGGTTCAAGCCGAAGTTGTAGGCAAACTAAATGCTCTGAATAATCCTTTCATAAAAGTAATCGATGTTCAAAGTACCGAAAAGATAATTGAGGAACAGCAGCGCAGTATAACCACAGGTGCCGAGCTTGAAGTAGGAAAATTACTTGCCGCCAAGGCTCTACTTGCCGGTGAGGTAACTGTTATCGAGGCATCACAAGGTAAACTTACAAAAGCCGAAAAGCGGGGTTATATCCGCGAGGAAACCAAAACCAAAGATCCACAAACAGGCCAAGAAAAGGTTAATGTTACCTATCGTAAGGTCGTTTACTGGGTTTACAACCAAAAGAATAGCGTTTCGGTAGCACTGAAATTCCAACTTACCTCAACTGAAACCGGAACCGTAATGGTATCGGACTACATCCGCAGCAACCAAACCGACGAGGTTTACTATGCCACATTCGATGGCCCAACCTCCAAGCTGGTACCTGGCTATTGGGAAAAAATTGATGCTAACTCGCCAAAGGATGTGGTTAACGACAACCAAGCCGATGTGCGAACCCTTCAAGAATTACTGAAGGCTAAGCGTGATATAACAAGCATTAGCACCCTCACCGCAAATGCCATTGAGGACATTGCAAAGCGGACTGCGCAAAAAATCAATCAGTATAACCCCGAAGAGTAAAAAATGATGAAACGAACACTGGTTTTGCCGTTGATATCGGCACTATTGTTAGGATGCGGAAGTAGTTCAAAAGTAGCCCAAACCCCACCTACCCCCTCGTGGGTTCAGGGACGACCAACACAAGCTGGATACTACATTGGGATTGGCTCAGCTCGTAAAACCACACCCGATTACCAGCAGGCCGCCAAGCAGAGTGCTCTTTCCGATTTGGCAAGCGACATATCGGTTTCAATATCATCGCAATCGGTGCTAAACGCCTTTGAAAGCCAGAACTACTTCTCCGAGGATTTTCGTTCATCAATACGAGCCGAGGCGCAGAAAGAACTTGAAGGTTACGAGGTGGTTGATACCTGGGAAGACCAAAATACCTACTGGATATACTTCCGCCTATCCAAGGATACCTACAAGCGCATGGTTGAAGAGAAAAAGGCTGCCGCTGCAGCTAAATCGCTCGACTTTTACGATAAGGCCATTAACGCCCTTGATGCTAACGATGCTAAATCGGCTTTATTGATGTTGGTAAAGGCACTGGAACCCATTAAACCTTACTTTGCCGAGACTATTACTGCCACATACCACGACAAGCAAATTTTCCTTGGTAACGAAATCATTACAGCCCTAACCAATACGTTAAACTCGCTTTCCATTTCCGGCCCTAAAGCCGTTGATGTAAAACTTGGCTGGGGAATCGGTAGCGAGCAGCTAACCTATAGTGTAATTAACAACAATGGCATACCACAAAGGGCTATGCCATTAAAGGTAACCTATACCGAACGGCCTCTCGCCAATAGCAGGATTGTAACCAATCAGCAAGGTGAAGCCTCACTAAGTATCGACGCAGTGCGCTCAAGGAAGATTAATGAGACCATTACTATTGAAATTGATTTTGAAACAATAGTAAAGGAAGGCACACGCGACTTTGCCATTAACAAGATACTGAGCCGCATGAAAACCCCCTCGGCTGAAACCAGAATTAACATTATCCGCCCAAAATTTTACGTAACTTCCGATGAAACTAACCTTGGCAATCCAATTGAGCGCAAACCCTTAGCCGATGCGCTAAAGCGAAAAATACTGGAAATCAGATTCCCTATCACCGAAAACCTCTCTGAGGCTGATTACATCATCAACATAACAGCATCAACTCAAAAAGCCGGACAAGCTGGTCAATACGTCCAGGTTAACCTGAGCCTAAAGCTCAATGTTACTAATGCAGCGGGCAACTCGGTTTATACCTACACAGCCGACCGAATCAATGCCTCGCATTTTGAGGCTCAAACGGCAGGCGTTAACGCTTATACCAATGCAGTAAAGCGTATTGAAAGCAACATTGTTGAAGAGCTTATTGAGAGAATAATCAAAGGCGATAGAGCTTATTAGGGTTTAGTTTATAGTGTACAGTGTTTAGAAGTGTTTGGTGTGCGGTGTTTAGGGTTTGGATAATTATTTAATATCTTTTAAATCTATTCTACCAGTGCAATTATCGTACTATTTCCCTCACCATCTATAAACAACCCTCAACTGTCGCCTACACTTGTCATTCTGAGCGCATCGAAGGAACTCTAATAGACCTCAAAGGGAGGTTTTGCTTGTGCTCAACATGACAAAGTACTTAAAACAGCTATCAACAAACAACAATCTGCCATCCACTCCTATTCCTGCCAATGCTGCCACATCTGCACCCCGCCTGTCAGTTTTCTGTCAGTTTTCGTCTGTAAAAAAGTCAGTTTTTAGGTTTGGCACACGATATGTAAATTACCATAACGTGTAATTTCGGAAAACTAGTTGTAAACCTAAAAATCATAAGAAGCTATGTCGAACGTAAAGGTAAAACCACTGGCCGATAGAGTGCTGGTAGAGCCCATGGAGGCAGAAGAGAAGACTTCGAGCGGAATCTACATTCCCGACACCGCAAAGGAAAAACCACAAAAAGGAACTATCATTGCTGTTGGTCCCGGCACCAAGGATGTTAACATGGAGGTAAAGGTAGGCGATGTTGTACTCTATGGCAAGTATGCCGGTACTGAAATCACCATCGATGGCAAGGATTACCTCATCATGAAACAATCCGACATTTTGGCTGTTATCTAATTCCCTAAGTGTAAACAATTAAAAACCGATAAACTATGTCATCAAAAGTATTAACCTTCGACATCGAAGCCCGCGACAGACTAAAAAGGGGTGTTGACCAATTGGCAAATGCCGTAAAGGTTACCCTTGGTCCTAAAGGTCGCAATGTGGTTATTGAGAAGAAGTTTGGCTCACAGCAGGTTACCAAAGACGGAGTAACCGTAGCCAAGGAAATCGAGCTTCCCGATCCACTTGAAAACGTTGGAGCACAAATGGTTAAGGAGGTTGCCTCCAAAACCGCCGATAATGCAGGTGATGGAACCACCACTGCAACCGTTCTGGCGCAAGCCATTGTAAACGTTGGCTTGAAAAACGTTACCGCTGGTGCTAACCCTATGGACCTAAAACGCGGTATCGACAAGGCTGTTGCTAAAGTGGTTGAACACCTTAAAAAGCAATCGGTATCAGTTGGCGACGACTATGTAAAGATTGAGCAGGTTGCTACCATCTCCGCTAACAACGATAACGAGATTGGTAAGCTCATTGCCGAGGCAATGAAAAAGGTGAAGAAGGAAGGTGTAATCACCGTTGAGGAAGCTAAAGGTATTGAAACAACCGTTGAGGTTGTTGAGGGTATGCAGTTCGACCGCGGCTACATCTCGCCATACTTCATCACCGATCCCGAAAAGATGGAAGCCGTTCTGGAGAATCCTCTTATCCTGATTACCGACCGTAAGGTTTCGACCATGAAGGATCTGCTACCTATCCTTGAGCCTGTTGCTCAAAATGGTCGTTCACTGCTCATCATTGCCGAGGATGTTGAAGGCGAAGCCCTTGCTACACTTGTAGTTAACAAACTGCGTGGCTCGCTGAAGATAGCTGCCGTTAAGGCTCCTGGTTTTGGCGATCGCCGTAAGGAAATGCTCGAAGATATTGCTATCCTGACCGGTGGTGTTGTAATTAGCGAGGAAAAAGGCTTACGCCTCGATAGCGCTAAAATGGATATGCTTGGCCGTGCCGAAAAGGTTACCATCGATAAGGAGAACACCACTATTGTTAATGGTGGCGGGAAGAAAGAAGCCATTGACAAGCGCGTGGCCCAAATCCGTACCCAAATTGAAAATACCACTTCCGATTACGACCGTGAAAAGCTCCAGGAGCGTTTGGCTAAGTTAGCCGGTGGCGTTGCAGTTCTGTATGTAGGTGCTGCCACCGAAACCGAAATGAAGGAAAAGAAAGACCGTGTTGACGATGCCCTAAGCGCTACCCGTGCTGCTGTTGAAGAGGGTATTGTTCCTGGTGGTGGAGTTGCCTATATACGTGCCATTGAGGCTCTTGAGAACCTAAAGGGTAACAACGAGGACGAAACCACCGGTATCCAAATTGTGAAGAGGGCTATTGAAGAACCTCTCCGCCAGATTGTGGCTAACGCCGGCCTTGAGGGTTCGGTAATCGTTCAGAAGGTTAAGGAAGGCAAAGGCGATTTTGGATACAACGCTCAAACCAACAACTTTGAAAACCTATTCCAAAGCGGCGTAATTGACCCAACCAAGGTTACCCGTGTAGCCCTTGAAAACGCCGCCTCTATTGCCGGTTTAATCCTAACCACTGAATGTGTAATTACCGAGAAAAAGGAAGATAAACCTGCCCCCATGGGCAACCCCGGAATGGGCGGAATGGACATGATGTAAAAACATGACCAAATAGTTTGAACGGAGGGGTGTTTTTCCCTCCGTTTTTTTTATATTTATGTGTTCCAAATTCTATTAGCCATGGTTAAATGGTTGAAAAATCCGCCCATCCCAAATCAGTTCTTCGAAGAAACACGAAAAAACATCTCTGATAAATTACATCTGTTAACTATGATTGTTGCAATCCCAGCATGCACAATGTCAGGGATTAGGCTGTTTACCATAGGATTTAAACCCCTGTTCGTACTCGATGTAATATTTGCTATCACAGTTACTCTATCATTTATTTTTAGGAAACGGATTAATTACATTATCAGAATAGTTTTTCTATTAGCCTACCTCTTTTTGATAGGAATTTTCTCCCTTCATACTTTTGGGCTCATGGGGCTTGGTTTGCTGATTATATTTATATCAACGGTTATCCTTACTGCGCTTTTCGGCTTAAAATATGGCTTGGTTGCCTTTTTCATTTCATTGGTCACTGTTAGCTTTTATTTATATGCATTTTATAGGCATTGGATATTATTAGACATTAAACTAGATTCCTTGGCATACGATGGTTATCACCTTCTTACCCGTGGAATATTCTTTTTTTCATATTTAATTGTGACCTTAATCATCATAGGTTTTATAAATCGAAGTTTTGCTTTGGCCTATCAAAAACTTGGTGTGAGCGAGTCAAGGCTAAACCTGGCCATATCGAGTGTTGATGAAGTTGTATGGGACTTTGATCTGGCAAACCGCAACTACTATGTCAGTGATAGGTTTGAGGAAGTGATAAGCATTAACTATAAGGATAATATCAAATCTCTGAAAGATTGGCTATTGCGCATACATTCAGAAGATAGGACTCCGCTCCTTGAAAAAATGCGTAGCCATGTTAAAGGTGAAAGTCCTTCCATTTGGGCTGAATACCGCATCAAAGATGACAATGGACAATGGCAATGGATACAAACCCGCGCTAAAATTGTTGAACGCAATAGATCAGGCTCACCAGTTAGAGTAGTGGGTACGCATGCCAATATAACCCACTATAAAAAATTACATGAAGAGTTGGTGGCAACTGAAAACCGCTATCGTACACTTTTTTTAATGGCTAACGACCCAATTCTGATTGTTGGAAAAAATGGATTAATTGTTGATGCAAATATAAAAGCGGCTACTATTTTTGGATATACTTCCGATTCCATCATTGGGCAGAACATTACTGATTTGTGTTCAAAAGACGATAACAATTCGGTAAGTTTTACCGAACTCTTTACAAGTATTAGTAACATAATACCAAACAACCGCTACGAATTAACCATGTTGCGGAATAAAACAGAACCATTCCCTGTTGAGGCGAACATTGCACCAGTTACCGATTTAGGGGAAAATCTACATCAGGTTGTAATTCACGATTTAGCATTGCAACGACGATTTGAGCGAGAAAAAATTAACGCTGTTGCTGAAATGGAAGAACGTGAAAGGCAGCGGCTTGCCAGCAATCTCCACGATGATGTTGGGCCCTTACTGGCAAGTCTAAATATGTACCTTTCTCTTTTAGCAAACCACAAGGGCAATTCAGACGAACTGGTTGCAAACATGCAGGATATTCTTCGCGATGCCATTGCCAGTGTAAGAGAAATTTCACACAACTTAAGCCCCCAGAATTTGATTACCCATGGATTAGTAGTGGCTTTAGATCGTCATTTTCAACGATATAACAACATTATAAACATCCATTTCAGCCAGAACATCGATAATCGTAGAATTCCAAAAGTGATTGAAATAACCTGCTACAGTGTGGTAAAAGAACTTTTAAACAACACCATTAAATATGCTGAGGCCAGTAATATTAACGTAAAATTGTTTATTGAAACATCAAACTTGCTGTTATCATTTACTCATGATGGGAAAGGATTTGATATTGAAAGAGAGATTCAACGGTCAAAGGGAATAGGCCTGACAAATATTATTGAAAGGTTAAAATCAATCAAAGCCAATTACCGATTTAGCAGCGAACCCTCAAAAGGGTTAAGTTTCCAAATGAGTGTAAATATTTTAGAATGAATCCAAAGCGAATAGTAGTTGCCGATGATCACCGAATACTTCGTGATGGGATAAAAGCTTTGCTCTCAACCATGGACGATGTAGTTCTTGTTGGTGAGGTTGCCAATGGTTCGGAATTAATCGATTTAGTAAATCGAACCATGGTCGATCTGATACTCCTCGATATCCGAATGCCTGTTATGGACGGCATAGAAGCCGCAAGGCTAATTAGAGAGAAAGGAATGCAAACGCCTATCCTAGTCCTTTCAATGTTCGATGACTTTGAATACTACGATGCTTTGTTAGAGATTGGGGTAAATGGTTTTTTACTCAAAGAAAGTGGTTATGAAGAACTCCGACTTGCCATTAAATCGGTTTTTGAGAACCGAACCTACTTTTCATCAGATCTTATGGTAAAACTTTTGCGGAGTAAAAAGAAGGAAACCACAATCAAACTATCCGATAGAGAACGTGAACTAATTACCTTAATCTGCAGGGGATATTCCACAAGCGAGATTGCTCAAAGGCTAAACCGAAGTATAAGTGCAGTAGAAAAAGCTAGAGCCGACCTGCTTGTCAAGACAAAAACGCCAAACTCTACTGCCTTAGCGGTTTATGCGATTAAGCATAATCTTATCAACCTTAGCGATGTTTAAAAATCAAAAACCTCAACCAACTTTTCAAGGGTAAGGTCATCCTTATGGAGATAATACATTGCACCTGAAAATAACATGCTTTTCATGGTTTCCAGGTCTTTATTAAACGATACAGCCACCACTCTTGTGGCACGGTAGTATTCCTTGCTAATTTCCTTTGTGGCCGCAATTCCACCAATACCAGGCATATTAACATCCATAAAGATTACATTGTACGGCGAGTTTTTGCTTACCATTTCAATAGCTTCCTCACCTGTTGATGCTGTATCCAACTGGCTTAGCTTGTTTCCAAGCACTGTTTGTATCAACAAACTCAATGTTTTTACAAAGGTTGGATTATCATCAACTATCAAAATTCTATAGCTACTTAAAGTCATAGCTTTTAGTTTTTGGGGTTTGGCTTAAATCTTGAATTTGGGGTATCTAATCTGAAATATCCAATTGCTTCAACAAGTTGCTCAGCTTGGGCATTAAGTTCTTCGGCACTTGATGCAAGTTCTTCGCTCGATGAGGCATTCTGCTGGGTTACGCTGTTCAATTGCTGGATAGCAGCATTAATCTGGTTAATTCCGTTGCGTTGTTCCTGGGTGGCAGCAGCAATCTCCTCAACCAAAAGAGAGGTTTGTTGCACTTCGGGAAGTAAACCACTGATAAGAGTCCCTGATTCTTCAGCTAAACTTTGACTATTCTTTGAAATTTCAACTATCTCGTTTGCAGCATTCTTGCTATGCTCTGCAAGCCTGCGAACTTCAGCTGCCACAACAGCAAAACCTTTTCCATGCTCACCGGCACGGGCTGCTTCAACTGCTGCATTTAGTGCTAGTAGGTTTGTTTGAAAAGCAATGTCAGATATAATGTTGATTTTATCGGCAATTGCACGGGCAGCATTAACAGCTCTACCGGCAGCTTCATTTACCTTTTCCATTTTTTCTTTCATTTCTTTAGCAATAGCTTTGGCCTGCTGCGAATTGTCGGCATTCTGCTCAATGTTTGCAGCAATTTCCTCCATCGAAGCCGATACTTCCTCCACTGAACTTGCCTGCATGTTTGCTCCTTCAGAAATTTGCTCGGAATTGGAAGTGAATTGAACACTTGCCGAGGAAAGTTGGTTAGCTGTATTAGCAATTGTGGTAGTTACCACAGCGAGTTTTTCGGTAAGCTTTTCCGTTGAACGTGCCAAAACACCTATTTCGTCGTTTCGGCTTAATAAATCGCCATTTACCTTAACAGTTAAATCGCCTTCACTAATAGCATCTAAAACGTTAACTATATTCAGTAAAGGTTTTTTAATGATCCTATTGACATACACATAAGCCGAAACTCCAATAGCCACCTGTAGTGGAAATCCCCAAAGGTTATGTATAGGGCCAATCTTGGCTATAACTCCTGAAAGAAAAGCAATAAGAATTATTGCTAAGCCAGTGGCTATACCTATTTTAAAAAGAAGTGACTCCTTAAACAAAAGACGCATCACTATTATCATTATAGTCATGCTAACAGGACCAGCCAGAATCACCGAAAGTAATGTTATACCATGCATATTTTTCTTTATTAATTTTAAAACAAAGAAAAACTTTAGCCTTTGCTTTAGAAAGATGTTTTTTTCAAAAATGAATGAAGAAAACCTCAAAATGCCATAGGCCTTTGTTTTAAATTAGCTTAAACCATGCACAATGAAAAAATCTTTCATCGGGCATGCCATTGGAGCAATTGCTGGAATAATTGATTTTATTCCCACCACAATCAAAAAGTTGACTTAGGATGCCAACCTATAGGCTTTTTCACTTTGGGTAGTGATAGGTTACTTGCTTGCCAAAATCAAAATGCCTATATGGCTTATGGGGGCATTACGTGGTTTTCTGGTTCTATTCCCCCTACTCAATTCAAATAGGCTCAAAGGAACCGTTCAGCCCAATTCGCATTTCAATCCATACTTTGATTTTTGGGTTCATTATCGGGCTATACTTCTCATGGAGTTGTTGAAAAACATTGTTACCTTTGTAGGTAGAATAATCAAAATACAACTTTACCATGACATTAGAGGAACGCATAAATCAGGATATCAAGGCTGCCATGATGGCAAAGGACAAAGTGCGCCTTGAGGCATTAAGGGCAGTAAAGAGCGCTATTTTACTGGCTAAAACCGACGGCGAGCATAAAGACTCTCTAACGGCTGATGTTGAGATGAAAATCCTTCAGAAGCAGGTTAAGCAGCGTAAGGATGCCGCCGAACAGTACATTCAAGCCGGACGCAAAGAGTTAGCCGACAAGGAATTGGCTGAAGCAGCCGTAATCGAAGAGTATCTGCCCAAAATGCTCACAGCCGAAGAACTGAAAGTAGAGGTTCAAAAAATTATTGCAGAAGTTGGTGCTAAAGCCCCGTCGGATATGGGAAAGGTAATGGGTGTTGCCAGCAAATCATTGGCTGGTAAAGCCGAGGGTAAAGCTATAGCCGATATGGTAAAGCATTTGCTTGCCGGAGGCAACTAATCCTCCACTGGTCGGAACTTATCAGTTCCCTCAACACGCTCCAGCTCCGACCCGGTTTTCAATTTCAGGTACGGAATTATAGCCGGGTCGCAGTTGGCTATGTAGTTCAAATCGAACATCATAAAGTGATAGGGATTCTCAACGTATTCCTCATCCTCGGTTCCGGAATAAAAGCGCCAACCGCTATCCTCGGTTTCTTCAGGCTTTTCTCGATGCATGTAACCCACAGGTTCACCATCCACTGTAATTTTATCCGAGGCGTAGCAGTATTTTCCCAATGGAATAAGGTCTTTTACCTCTGAGGGTTTTATTTTATACTTAAACTCTCCCATGTTACCCTAAATTAAGAAGTACAAAGCAAAAAAGTGACAGGCACTGCCTAAAATAATGAAAAGGTGAAAAATCCCATGAACAAATGGGTAATGATCTTTAAGATAGAAAATAACGCTGGTGCTATAAGCCAAACACCCGGCCAAAAGAAACCATAACGACAGGTTTGGCGTGTTCTGAATAATGGGAACAACAGCAATTATACCTATCCATCCCATTGCCACGTATAGCCATGCCGATAGGCTCCGGTATTTAACCGAGTAAAACCAAAGCTTAAAAATAACTCCAGCAATTGCCATGCCCCACACCAATCCAAAAACAGTCCAACCCAACCAACCCTTTACGCTTAGTAATGCGAAAGGTGTGTAGGTTGCAGCAATTAAAATATAAATAGATGAATGGTCAAACTTGTTCAGGTTAAACTTAATACGAGGGTTTATGGCCGAGTGGAACAGAGTCGAGGCGGTGTACAGGTTTATTAGCCCTGCCCCGAATATTGAAAAGGTTACGATGTGCCAAGCCGTACCATGCATTGCTCCGCGGATAACAAGTAAGGTAGTTGCAGCAATGGCAAGTAATATGCCTACCCCATGGCTTGTGCTGTTAATAATCTCCTCATACCTTTTAATCCTTTTCCTTGACGAATTCATATAAAATGCTTTTAAAACCTTATAAAGGTAATTAAAATTGAGTTTTGTAAAAGTTAATTACTGTTTCATTTGGTTAAGGGTACTGAATATACCATGGCTAAAAAGGCTGAAACGCTTTACTGTGCTCTATACACTTATGAACATGTGCTTCCTCTTAGAGTCTTATTTAGTTTTGTAGTTTAAATTATATCCTTTATCCTTTATCCCTTATCCTTTAACCTTTATCCTTTAACCTTTATCCTTTAACCTTTATCCTTTAACCTACCCCCCTTATCCGTAATTCACAACTTTTGAGTATCTTTGCAGTTCAATTGAAGAGTAGAGGATGGAGAATATCAGGAACTTCTGTATTATTGCCCATATTGATCATGGGAAAAGCACCCTGGCCGACAGGTTACTGGAACTTACCAATACCCTCACTGAGCGAGAATTTCAGGAACAGGTTTTGGACAGCATGGACCTGGAACGCGAAAAAGGAATAACCATTAAGAGCCATGCCATACAAATGATCTATTCCTACCAGGGCCAAGAATATAAGCTTAACTTGATTGATACACCAGGCCATGTCGATTTCTCGTATGAGGTTTCGCGCGCCATTGCCTCGTGCGAGGGAGCCTTACTGGTGGTTGATGCCACCCAGGGAGTACAAGCCCAAACCATATCGAACCTATACCTGGCGCTGAACCACGACCTTGAGATTATTCCTGTAGTTAACAAGATTGACATGGATGCAGCCATGGTTGAGGATGTGAAGGATCAAATTGTTGATTTGATAGGCTGCAAACGCGATGAAATTATTCCGGTAAGCGCCAAGACAGGTCAGGGAGTTGATAAGGTGCTTGAGGCAATAGTAACCCGAATTAAACCGCCTGTGGGCGATCCTGAAGCACCACTACAAGCCCTGATATTCGACTCAGTTTTTAACTCTTTTCGAGGCATTATTGCCTACTACAAGGTTTTTAACGGCACCATTCGCAAAGGCGATAAGGTAAAATTCTTTAACACCGGTCGAGAGTACGAGGCCGATGAGGTAGGAATTCTCCGTCTTAAATTGCAGCCCCGCGATTCCATTAGTGCCGGCGATGTGGGTTATATCATTTCGGGCATTAAGGAATCCAACGAGGTTAAAGTGGGCGATACCATTACCCATGTTCATCGCCCCTGCGAAAAAGCCATTGCCGGCTTTGAGGATGTTAAACCCATGCTATTTGCTGGCCTTTACCCCGTTGATGCCGATGAATACGAAGATTTACGAGCATCGCTCGAAAAGCTAAAGCTGAACGATGCTTCCATCACGTTTGAACCCGAATCGTCGTTAGCGCTTGGCTTTGGATTCCGTTGCGGTTTCTTGGGGTTATTACACATGGAGATTGTTCAGGAGCGCCTTTACCGTGAGTTCGACATGGACGTTATAACCACCGTGCCCAACGTTTCGTACCTGGTTCACACCACCAAGGGCGAGCTGGTTGAGGTTCATAACCCCAGCGGCCTACCTGCCCCAACTACCATAGACTATATAGAAGAACCTGTAATATCAGCTCAAATTATAACCAAATCGGAATACCTTGGTGCTGTTATGAAGCTTTGCATCGATAAGCGAGGTATCCTCAAAAACCAGGTATTCCTTACCTCCGATAGGGTGGAGCTATCGTTCCGACTACCCTTAAGCGAAATTGTGTTCGACTTTTACGATAAGCTTAAGTCCATATCGCGCGGTTACGCCTCGTTCGACTACGTGATGGATGGCTACCAGGAAGCAAAACTTGTAAAGCTCGATATACTGCTCAATGGCGAAATGGTTGATGCACTTTCGTCGCTAATCCATCAGGATCATGCCTACGAATTTGGCCGCAAGATGTGCGAAAAGCTGAAGGAACTCATTCCCCGTCAGCAGTTCGATATAGCCATTCAGGCTGCCATTGGTTCAAAGATTATAGCCCGCGAAACCGTTAAGGCGCTTCGTAAAGACGTTACTGCCAAGTGTTACGGTGGCGATATCACCCGTAAGCGCAAGCTGCTCGAGAAACAGAAGAAGGGTAAAAAGCGTATGCGTCAGATTGGTACTGTTGAGGTACCCCAACAGGCATTTCTGGCAGTTCTCAAAATGGATTAGTGTAATAGAATGGTTTTACAAAAATTACTTAAGGCTCGAAGGACTCGCCAATTGGGGCTAACGTCGGGGCAAATTGGTATTTACAATCGATACGTTCGTGAGCGTGAGGGCTGGGAAAAACACCTTTGCAAATCGAGGCAAGCCATAGTTGCTGCTGTTGAAAATTTTAAACCCCAAAGCGTTTGCATTCTGGGAAGCGGATTGCTGCTCGATGTTCCCATGGAAGAACTGCTCTCGCGCAATATCAACATAACCCTAGTTGATTTGTCACATCCCGCGCAAATAGTAAACAAGTACTCATCCAATTCACTTGTCAAATTTGAAACACACGACCTTACCGGCGGTCTAATCCAATACCTGCAAACCACTAGGTTAAAAGATCTTAACTTTTTCACCTTAGTAAACCTGGTTTCCAGAGCAAATACATATGCCAGCAACGCTGATCTTGTGGTATCGCTGAACCTGTTGAGTCAACTTAGCGATATTCCCATGGAATTTCTTAGGCATAAAAAAGTTCTTACCGATTGGCAGTGCATTGAATTGGCCAGTTCCATTCAACAAAAGCATCTGGAATCATTATCGAAAAGTAAATCGCTTTTGATTACCGATATCATGGAAGAATTTTACGATGAGCAAGGGAACCTTACTGCAACCCGTCCAACCGTTCATATCGACTTATCGCTTTTAACCCATGTTCAGGAGTGGCTCTGGGAATTTGACTCCGCCAAAACCTATAATGAGGACGCCATCACAAAGCTAAGGGTAGTATCGGGATTGGTAAACAAAAAAGGCTAACACTAAATGGTCAGCCGTATATCAATAAGGTATAAATTTCTACTAAAGGGGCGACCAGCACCGTACCCAATCGATTTCCATATAAGCTGGAAGCTTTGAATCGTCAATCTTGCTGTTGACACTCGATGCAAAAACCAAATACATAGGCATATCGGGGGTGCGATTTTTCTCAATCTTGTATGGGGTTCCGTTTATGCTCCAAACAATGTAATTACTGTTCCACTCAATGCCTAAGATGTAAAAATTCTGACTGCACTTAACCCCACCAATGCTGCTAATGCTTTTTGAGATTTTTCCATTACTCTTCTGAGTATAGTAAGCACCGGTGAATGAATTTGGTTTGCTGTCGGTTTTAATAAAAATATCAATCTCGGGTAATGCGCTATTTCCAACCAGGTAAAACGCATGGGTAACACCTGGGCAGCATGACAGTCGAATTTTAGCCTCAACTTTACCCTCCTTTAATCTTAATACATGACCAGTATTTATAACGCCCGAGGTGTAATCGTAAGTTTTGGGAACAAAGCCAAACTTTGAATCCCAACCAAGCCCCTCGGATTTCTCCTTGCGGGTCACTATTCGCAAAATGCTATTCTTTACCTCAAAGTTCTTATCGGTATAGTTCTGTTTATCGGTGGTAAAGGAATAGTTTTTATTAAGAAGGGCATCGCCCCAAAAAAACTTGGTAAGCCACTTTTGATGGTCGATGGCCGAAGAGTCAAAATCATCGTAGAATTCCAACTTCCACTCTCTTAGCTCGTTGAACTTGCTGCTATCTTTCTCTAAACTTACAAACCATTTAATCTTATCGGAATTCTGTAACTTTTGGTATTCAATCAGCTTAGAGTAAGCCTCGGTTTGTTCAAATTTATTTTTTGATAGCAGGTATTGCTTGCGATTCTGAAATTCAGGGGATTCAACCTGAGCCTTCAACTCCAAATACCTTGATACAGCTGGAGTTACATCGCCCGCATTTTTCAAGTAGGTTTTAACTTCCTTGGATTTGGCAAGGGTAAGGTATTCTTTTTCGGTATTAAACTCAGGCGAACCCTTGTAGGTTAACCTTTTGAGTTCGGCTTTAACTTTTTGATGCTCACCACTCTTAAACCACTCGGCTAACTCGCGGTAGCGTTTTAACTCAGCAGAATCGCTGTATGCAATAAACTCATTAAACTCGTTCTGAAGAGCACTCCGGTTCGATTCAACCTTTTCGGTATCCTTAAAACTGCCAAAAAGGCGATTGGTAAAGATTTTAAACTTTGAGGGAATAGCCATTGGTTTAAGGTTTAAGGTATTACTGTTGAATTGGTATCATTTTAAAGGGGATTTTCAGATGCTCAGCATAATCCTCACCCGCCTCAATCATATCCTCATCGTCCTCCATGTAATGCCAATTAACTACAACTGAAAAGCCCTTTTTATGGACTTCACGGAATTTTTCAAGAATTTTCAGAATCATCTTTGACGAAGATGTATTGTAGTAATCGAACTTCATGTTTATTTCGGTTTTTTCGTTTGGATTTTCGATGTACTTATCAATCCAATCCAAAACCGGCTGATAAAATGAGTTAACATCCTCGGGCAACGAATTCCCTGAAAATTCTATAATTGATTTATCTTTATCGAGGACAACCTTTGGGGTTTCCATAGTTGGCTCTATCTCAACTCTATCCATATCAATTATGGCTTATTATACTTAATAACCATAAAGTTATTAAATATTTATTTAAAAGCAAACCTTACCAATACAAAATAACGAAAAAAAGTTGAATATATTTATTTTGTTAGTAAATCATTTTAAAACCTTTACCGCGAACGTTAATGATTTCAATGGATGGGTCATTTGCCAAATACTTACGAAGCTTAGTGATGTAAACATCCATGCTACGAGCGTTAAAGTAGCTATCGTCGGCCCAAATGGTTTTTAGAGCAAAGTTACGGTCGAGCAAGGTATTTCGGTTTAGGCAAAGGTATTTAAGCAGTTCGCTCTCCTTGGTGGTTAGCTTTCGGACATCGTTTTCGTAGGTGAGGGTTTGCTTGGTGGCATCAAACACGTACTTGCCAATTTGAAAGAGGGTTTGCTCAGCGCCGTTGGCATCCTTTCGGGTACGGCGCAGAATGGCTTCGAGCCTCATGAGCAGCTCTTCAATGCTAAAGGG
>JBFMGQ010000032.1:0-35220 GCA_040752515.1 Bacteroidota bacterium
GGGGGACAGCTTTGGGTGGCTACAGCGGCGGGGATCACCCCTTCCCATTCCGAACAGGGCAGTTAAGCCCGCCAGCGCCGATGGTACTGCGTCACAGCGGGAGAGTAGGTCGCCGCCCCCCTTCCGCTCCGCGGGTTTGCCCGCGGGGCTTTTTTTATTTTTATACACTTCGTTTGAAGCTTTTTATGCTATATTAGCACTGATTAACGTCTTTGATTCATATATTTGCAATCTAAAAAATTGAATATCTTGAAAAAGACACTAGTTATAGCATTTTCTTCTATTCTATTTTGTTTTAATTACACCTTTGCAAGGATTACCTTTGCTGAATTGCAAGCTCAGGATACCCTAAAAGGTTCAAATAAACTTACCGGAAGCATTAAATCTAATACTTCCACTGCCGATACTTTAAAAAAAACACAACGCAATATTTATGGTTTTTTGAATATTGAAGACACTAAAGCAAAATCGTTTGCATGGTTCTTTGATAGGGAAACTTTTGACTTAATTAAAACCCAAGCTTTTGATAGTTCGCTATACTTAACTCATTTAATATTGCCTGGTCAAAAAAATCTTTCTACTTTGACTTACCTGGGCAATATGGGCTCAC
Organism: Bacteroidota bacterium; assembly: GCA_040752515.1. GTDB lineage: Bacteria > Bacteroidota > Bacteroidia > Bacteroidales > Tenuifilaceae > Tenuifilum. The sequence continues at coordinate 611 of JBFMGQ010000032.1, forward strand.
CCATTCAATCCGATCATTTTTTTGAACGGCCCGATTACAATCCTTTCCTTTTTTCAAAAGGGTATTCATACTACGAGCAACCCGTTCTGAATAGAAAACAATATAACGTTAGGCGTCCCCATACTTTGCTGGAGTACTCAACTGCCGGAAAAAGGAAGAATGCAGAACAGAATTTGCGTGTGCTTCATACTCAAAACGTTAATAGATATCTTAATATCGGTTTGCAGTACGATTACTTTAGCACTAAGGGTGTATATGAAAACCAATTGACACGCAATAACGATTTTACAGCCTTTGCAAGTTACTACAAAAACAGGCTATCGGCTCAGGGAACATTTGCATACACTTATATTAGAAACCAGGAGAACGGAGGTTTGCTCGACGATAAGTATATTGAGGATACTGTAATGGAGGCAAATCTTGTGCCTTTTAAATTGAAGGATGCATCGGCAGAGTACCGAAAGAGGAGTTTTGCTGCTGTTGTGGGTTACGATATTATTGTCAAAAATACTAAGGATAGCTTAGAGAATTTAAAGTCGATATTAACCACTAAGTTAATATTTGATGCTAACCGCTACACAAAGGTTTATGCCGATAGCGAGAATGACTCAATGTATTACCAAAACTTTTACATCAATACATCTTCCACACACGATTCGGTGTACATGGCAACCTATCAATCGACATTGCTGGTTGAATTAAGTCAAATTGCAAAATATCCAGGTATACCTGGGTTGCGTGCCTGGATCACAAATCAAATAGGAAGTTACTATACCTTTACCCCCGATAATTTCATTTACTCATACGATAACCCAAAGCTTAACACCAATCACTTTGGTTTAGGAGTGTACAGCCAGAGTCCCTATCTGACATACAGCGGCGCGGCGCGTTTTTACATTAGTGGGTATAGGGCTGGCGATAAAGAGTTGCTCGGACGATTGACCATTTCACCATGGAAGTCGAAGGATTTACCTTACGTTTCCGGAGAGCTAAGCATAACCGATAGGGAGCCGGATGTCTTTATAAATCGATATTTTTCAAATCATTATAAATGGGAAAATAGCTTTGACAAGGAAAGTCGTTTCAGGTTAAGTGCAAAATTTGGTGCTGAGAAAGTTGGTTTCGAGGCTGGGTATAACCTAGAGCATATTCTCAACTATATATATTTCGATACCCTCTCCTTGCCTGCTCAAGATCCCAAGGTCACTGTAACATCGGCATACATACAGGAAAAGTTGAAGTTAGGATGGTTTAATGCTGTTTGTAGGGTTATTTGGCAGGCCACTACTAATGCCGATGTATTAAATTTGCCCACTATATCGGGTTTTGGAGCAATTTATGTTCAATACCCTGTAGTGAAGAATGTTCTTACCATGCAGCTGGGCATTAGCGGTTTTTACCGTACCGAGTTTTTTGCCGACGCTTACAATCCTGCATTGGGTATTTACTACAATCAGCGCACTCGCAAAATTGGAAACTATCCATTTATCGACGTGTTTTTAAATGCTAAATGGAAACGCACTAACCTGTTCATAAAGTTTGATCACGTTAATCAGGGAATAATTGATAATCAATATTTTACAACATTTCACTATCCCTACAATCCAAGGATGGTAAAGTTTGGTCTTTCGTGGATGTTTTACGACTAATCGTCAAAATTCTCAATTGTATTTCAACACTTTAGGCTAATTTTGTGTTTCTATTTGGTTAAACCAAAAAAGTCATATTATGGTTAGATTTTTCGATTACCTGAGAAAAGGGTTGATTTTTTTGGCTATGCTGTTTAGCTTCTCACTATTAAATTGTGAGGAGAAAGCGAGTAAGGATTTAGAGATTAGTAGAGACCTTGCCGATATTCTTGCAGATGGTAAAATTGTTGCCGTAACCGATTACAATGCAACGAGTTACTTTATCTACAAGGGTGAGCCAATGGGCTACCAGTACGATATGCTTCGCGATTTGGCAACCTTTTTGGGAGTCAAGCTGGAAATTTTGACAGAGAATGATATTGACAAATCGTTCGAAATGCTAAAAAAGGGCGAGGTAGATATTATAGCCAACAGCTTAGCCATAACAACCCAACGAAAGGAAGAGGTAGAATTTACTTTACCTCACGGCGAAACCAGTCAGGTTCTGATTCAGAGAATACCGAGGGACAATAGCGTTCCTACGGTTCAAAAACCGCTTGAGCTAGCAGGGAAAGTGGTTTACGTTCAAAAAAGTTCCGCTGGAGCCCAGCGTTTAAAAAACCTCTCCGATGAAATTGGCGGAGGAATAACCATTGTAGAGCTTCCTAACTACGATGCCGAAAAGTTAATAGAATTGGTTGCTACAGGGGAGATCGATTTTGCGGTATGTGACCAATCGGTAGCTTTAGTCAAATCCAATTCCTACCAGAACATCAACATTGATGTTCAGATAGGATTTCCGCAAAAAACTGCATGGGCAGTTAGAAAAACATCTCATGAGCTCCTCAAAAAGATTGACACATGGTTGGAGGGATACCTAAAAACGGCTCACTACAGGAACATCGAGTTAAAGTATTTCTCGCAGGAACGATTTGACCGACGTGCCAGCAACGATTACTTTTACATATACACCGGCAAAATATCACCTTGGGATGAGTACTTTAAAAAGTATAGCCAAGGTATAGATTGGGACTGGCGGCTTTTAGCTTCGCTGGTTTACCAGGAATCACGTTTTCGGCACGATGTTACCTCGCATAGAGGCGCTTCAGGCTTGATGCAGATGATGCCCCAAACCGCTGAGTTTTTTGGCATCGATAGCACAGTTAGCCCCGTTAAGCAAATTGAAGCTGGTGTAAGGTACATTAAGTGGCTCGAAGATCGTTTCTCCGCATACGATATCCCTAAGGAGGAAATGATAAAATTTGTGTTAGCTTCGTACAATGCAGGGTTAGGTCATGTAATTGATGCCCGCAATTTGGCTCAGAAACATGGACGAAACCCTAATGTGTGGGAAAATAATGTGGAGTATTTCATTCAGAACAAATCGCAATTTATTAACGATCCGATAGTTAGACACGGAAATTTGCGTGGAAGTGAAACCACCAAATATGTGCATGAGGTAATGGATAGATATCAACACTACAAGAATATAATAGGAGAGTAAAACTCTCCTTTTTTTTGCTGTAAACACGCTTTATTCATACATTTGCGCAAAATTTCATGGACATGAATAATCGTAGAGTTCGTGTGCGGTTTGCACCAAGTCCTACAGGCCCTTTGCACATTGGTGGGGTGCGCACTGCTTTATTCAACTATTTTTTTGCCCGCCAGCATGGCGGTGATTTTATTCTTCGTATTGAGGATACCGACTCACAACGGTTTGTTCCGGGTGCTGAAGAGTACATTAACGAGGCGCTGAAATGGTGTGGAATTAAAATCGATGAGGGTGTTCGTGAGGGTGGACCCCATGCGCCTTACAGGCAAAGCGAGCGTAAGCATATTTACAAGCAATATGCCGACAGGCTGGTTGAGAGCGGAAATGCTTACTATGCCTTCGACACGCCCGAGGTTCTTGACAAAATGCGTGCCGAAGCCGAAGCTAATGGTGGCGCATTTACCTATAACTATGCCATTAGGAAAAGCATGGAGAACTCCCTGTCGTTACCGGCCGAAGAGGTAAAGCGGCGAATCGACAGAGGGGATCAATGGGTTATTCGTTTCAAAATGCCCGAGAACGAAGAGGTGGTTATGCATGACCTTATCCGGGGAGAGGTTAGGGTAAATACCTCGACACTTGACGATAAGGTGCTATTCAAGAGTAGCGACATGCTCCCCACATACCATTTAGCCAACGTTACCGACGATTACCTGATGGAGATATCGCACGTTATTCGTGGCGAGGAATGGTTGCCTTCACTCCCGCTGCATGTACTACTATACCGTGCTTTGGGATGGGACGATAAGATGCCTAAATTTGCTCACCTTCCCCTTCTTTTAAAACCTTCCGGAAATGGAAAGTTAAGTAAGCGCGATGGCGATAAAATGGGTTTCCCTGTTTTCCCTTTACTCTGGAAAAGTGCCGATGGTGAGATTTCACGCGGATATCGTGAGGATGGGTATTTCCCCGAAGCGTTTGTCAACCTTCTTGCCCTATTGGGATGGAACCCGGGAACCGACCAGGAAATATTCAGCATGGACGAGCTTATCCAGCTATTCAGTATTGAACGGGTTAACAAGTCGGGGGCGAGGTTCGACCCGGAAAAGGCAAAATGGTTCAACCACCAGTATTTAATCCGAAAGACCGATGCCGAAGTTGCCGAACTATTCCTACCAATCCTTGAGCAGTATAACATTGACGTACCTTTTGATAAGTTAACCCGAATAGTTGGGCTGGTTAAAGAACGGGTAAACTTTATACATGAGCTTTGGGGGCAAACAAACTTTTTCTTTGAGCGCCCATTGGAATACGACTTGCAGGCTGTTGCTAAGCATTGGAAACCCGAAACCCCTGATATTATAAACGATGTTAGCCAAACTCTAAAAAGCCTATCTGCTTGGACATCCCATGAAATCGAAACGGTTTTAAAGGATCTCATTAGCTCAAAGGGCTATGGTATGGGAAAAGTAATGAATGCCATAAGGCTTTGCCTTGTAGGTGAATCGAAAGGGCCAGGAATAGCTGATATTTGTGAAATTTTAGGCAAAGATGAAACAATAACCAGGCTTAACCAGGCTGTTCTAATTTTAGATGGTAAACATTTGTAAAAAAAATGTAATTTTGAAGCATGCTTAAAGCAAGAAACATAGCTACTACCTGTTGTTGTATGTGGTATAGGTTTGTACCGCAAGGGTATAGCTATTTTCGATGTTGATTATGCATATCAAATCATAAAGCAAGCCCTTCCGGTATTAGCGGAGGGGCTTTTTTCATTTTTCATGGTATTTAAGCTAAAACACTAAAAAAATAAGGATACATGTTTAGGAATAAACCCAATTACATTGAAATACAGCATAAAGTTCAGGGATTAAGTGAGAGTTTTACTGATTTGGTTATTGATTGTTTGCTTGGCTTGAGGCCAAAAGCAGATATCGAAAAGCCTTACGTTAGGCTTATGGAAGCGCTACAATACTTTATTTCCGATACCGATCAATGCCGTAGGCATCTGGAACTCTTTTTTCAAGGCTTACCAAACGTGTTAACTACGCTTAAAGGCGATGCATACTTTATTTTCCATAACGATCCTGCCGCCGAAAGCATTGAAGAAGTTTTGCTTGCCTACCCAGGGTTTTACGCCATTATCCATTACCGATTAGCAAACCTGCTGCATAGGATGGGGGTAAAAATTTTACCGCGGATGCTTACGGAATACGCCCACAGCAAAACAGGTATCGATATTCATCCTGCCGCAACCATTGGTCAGCAGTTTTGTATTGATCATGGAACCGGAATAGTGATTGGTGAGACTGCCAAAATAGGGGATAGGGTTAAAATATACCAGGGAGTAACACTTGGTGCGTTAAGCGTATCGAAAAGTTTGGCTACAACCAAGCGACACCCAACTATCGAGGACGATGTGATTATATATGCTGGCAGCACTATTCTTGGTGGCGAAACCGTAATTGGCCATAATAGTGTTATTGGCGGTAATGTTTGGTTGGTTAAAAGTGTTCCCCCTTTTTCAATGGTTTACCATGAGAGTAAAGTGATTGTGCGGCAAAATGATTATAAAACTAAAATGTAGAGAGTTATGAAGTATTTGAGTATTGACAAGTCGATAGGTAACACGCCGCATATACGGCTGAATAGGCTATTCCCAAATGCAGAGGTATGGCTAAAAGATGAAAGGCGAAACCCCTCTGGTAGTATCAAGGACAGGGCTGCCATGGCTATGGTTGAGGATGCCGAAAGGAAAGGGTTCTTAAAACCCAATGGGATTATAGTAGAGCCAACATCGGGGAATACGGGAATTGGACTTGCGATGATTGCTGCCATAAAGGGATATAGGTTGATATTAACCATGCCCGAAAGCATGTCGGTTGAACGGAGAGCCCTTCTTAAGGCTTATGGTGCTGAAATTGTACTTACGCCGGCAGCGCTCGGTATGCAAGGAGCAATTGATAAGGCTAAGGAAATTCTTTCCAGTATTCCCTCGGCTTGGATGCCTATGCAATTTGCTAATGCGGCTAACCCCAGTATTCATTTTCAGGCCACTGCACAGGAGATTTTGGCTGATTTCCCCGATGGGGTTGATATTATTGTTGCAGGAGTAGGGACTGCAGGGCATATTACCGGAGTTGGCAGAGGGTTAAAAGCCCTTTTCCCTAATGTACGTATCATTGCCGTTGAGCCAAGCGATTCGCCGGTAATTTCAGGGGGTGAACGAGGCCCTCATCCTATTCAGGGAATTGGAGCAGGATTTGTGCCTCAAAACTTCGACAGGAGTATTGTTGATGATATTGTTACAGTTAAATCGAACGAGGCATTTGAATGCATGCGTGCCTTAGCACGAAATGAGGGTATTTTAGCCGGAATATCGACAGGGGCAAATATTGCTGCGGTAAAGAAACTGCTTCATAACTTGCATGCCGAACTAAGAGTTTTAACCTTTGCCTACGATACTGGTGAGCGATACCTAAGCGTAAGTGGGATTTGGGAATAGTTTATAACCCGGTTAGGCGTTTAATCTCGTTGAGCTTATTAAGCGCCTCGATAGGTGTAAGGTTATTGATATCGATTTTCTTTATCTGGTCGCGTATTTGTTTTAGCACAGGGTCTTCGAGCTGGAAAATGCTAAGCTGGTATCCCTCACGGTGAGTGCCAATCTCATTAACAGGTTTGCTTAACGATTGGCGCTGAGTAGAACTTTCAAGTTCGGCAAGGATTTCGTTGGCGCGTTTTACCACACTTGGCGGCATACCTGCCATACGGGCAACGTGTATGCCGAAACTATGCTCACTTCCACCACGAACAAGTTTACGCAGGAAAATTACTTGGTTGTTAACCTCTTTTATGGTTACATTGTAGTTTTTTACACGGGGGAACGATTTTTCCATCTCGTTCAGTTCGTGGTAATGCGTTGCAAAGAGCGTTTTTGCCCGCGCGTTGGGATGATCGTGAAGGTACTCAACAATTGCCCAAGCAATTGAAATGCCATCGTAGGTTGATGTTCCTCGGCCTATCTCATCGAGTAGCACTAAGCTTCGGGGAGACACGTTGTTCAGGATGCTTGCAGCCTCCTGCATTTCGACCATAAAGGTCGATTCGCCTAGCGAAAGGTTATCGGAAGCGCCAACACGGGTGAATATTTTATCAACTACACCTATTGATGCTGCCTCGGCGGGGACAAAGGATCCCATTTGTGCCATAAGCACAATTAAGGCGGTTTGCCTGAGCAGTGCCGATTTACCGGCCATGTTTGGACCTGTAATTATTATTATTTGCTGCTCTCGGGTATCGAGGTAAACATCATTGGCAATGTATTGCTCGCCAACAGGAAGCATACGTTCAATTACTGGATGTCGTCCTTGCTTAATGTCAATCGCATCATCTGAGTTTACCTGCGGTCTGCAATAGCCAAACTCCACTGCGCAGTGGGCAAACGAGAGCAGGCAATCGAGTTGAGCTATTAAATAGGCGTTTAGCTGTATTGACCCTACATACTCTGCTAGGCTATGAACCAGGTTTTGGTAAAGGTTTTGCTCAAGCTCTGCAATTTTCTCCTCGGCACCTAGTATTTTTTCCTCGTACTCTTTTAGTTCTTGAGTGATGTAACGTTCGGCCGATACCAGGGTTTGCTTCCTAATCCAGTCGGCTGGGACTTTATCCTTATGGGTATTTCTAACCTCAATGTAGTAACCAAAAACATTATTGAAGTTAACCTTGAGCGACGGTATTCCGGTACGCTCCGATTCGCGTTGCTGAATACTAAGCAAGTATTCCTTGCCGGAGAATAGAATTTCCCTTAGCTCATCGAGTTCAGCATTAACTCCTCTGGCAATCACCTGTCCTTTGCCTAGCATCATGGGTGCATCGGGCACAATCTCATTCTCGATTCGTTCACGAATTCGGTGGCAGGGATTTAGCTGCTCGGAAATGCGGAGTAGGGTAGGCTCAGCGCTCTGGTCGCAAATCATTTTTACTTCATCAATAAGCCCTAGAGCGTTTTTTAGCTGAACCATCTCACGGGGTTGAATGCGACCAACTGCTGCTTTTGAGATGATACGCTCGACATCGCCCATTTCCCTGATTTTTTCGGTAAGGGTTGTGCGGATATCTTCGTTTTTCACGAAGAGTTCAACCACGTTCAGCCTGTCGTTAATAGAGTCGATACTCTTGAGGGGCAAGGCAACCCATCGCTTTAAAAGGCGTCCGCCCATGGGCGATGAGGTTTTATCGATAACCTCAATGAATGTTTTTGCCCCTTCATTTATAGAGCTGAACAACTCTAAATTGCGTGATGTGAACTTATCAATCCATACAAAGCTATCCTCATCAATGCGTGAAATGCTCGATATATGGCCTAACTGGTTATGCTGTGTAACATCAAGGTAGTAAAGTATGGCGCCTGCGGCGGTTATACCGTATCGCAACTGATCGATACCAAACCCTTTAAGCGACTGTGTTTTGAAATGCTTGGTTAGTTTTTCGCGGGCGGCATCCTCGTTGAAAGCCCATTCGTCGAGGCGGGTAACATAGTGTTTGCTCCCAAACTGTTCGAGGAAATCCTTGTACTTTGTCCGCTCAACAAGTATTTCCTTGGGTTTGAAGTTGTTGATGAGCTTATCAATGTAGTCAATGTTCCCTTCGGAAGTATAAAATTCGCCGGTTGAGATATCGAGGAACGCTACTCCTCCGGCTTTTTTATCGAGGTAAATACAGGCAAGGAAATTGTTCTCCTTACGCTCCAAAACATTATCGTTGTATGATACTCCGGGGGTTACAAGTTCAGTAACACCTCGCCTTACAATGGTTTTGGTTTTTTTGGGGTCTTCCAGCTGCTCGCAAATGGCAACCTTTTGTCCAGCCCTCACCAGTTTGGGCAGGTAGGTGTCAAGGGCATGGTGAGGGAATCCTGCAAGCTCCACAAACGATGCGGCACCGTTTGCGCGGCGTGTTAACGTTATTCCTAAAATATCTGAGGTTTTAATGGCATCCTCGCCAAATGTTTCATAGAAATCGCCAACCCTGAAGAGCAAAATGGCATCGGGATGGTTACGCTTGATGCTAAGGTATTGCTTCATCAGGGGTGTTTCCACTATATTTATGTCATTCTCCTTATTCACCTGTTATTGTTTAACCGAATGTTTACAAAAATACCAAATAGTTGCTTAGCAATTTTGACCTGTTGAAAAAAACGTTAAAACTACTTTACAACATAAAATTATGGCAAACCGGCTTTAAACTTTTGGCTAGTTTTGCGCTCAAATAAAACGAAACCCCCGACTTCGCAGCCGAGGATTTCAATGGTTCAGGTATTAGTAAGGATTGGAAATAATCACGGTAAAGTTAAAAATTTTCAACAACATTTTCAACATTTAGGTTTCAATAGAGGAACGCTGTGATTGCTTACTACTACCTAACCATATATAGGACAGGCTTTTGCCTGTCTTTTTTTTGTTTAGATTTTTTTAGATTTTTCGCTAAGTTTTTGATAACGTATCCATGCTTTGTAGGTTAACGGTGGTTTACTAAGGTAGTTTACCAGTTGTTTTTGTGTTAATTAGTTGATAGTGATTTTAGAAAAAAAGGCGACCATGCGGTCGCCTTTTTTCATGCAATTGAACCTGCTATTTTTTCATTTTGTTTTCTCTGCGCTTTTCAAGGTCGTAAGCAATTGGTGCAGCTACAAATATCGATGAGTAAGTACCAATTAAAATACCAACTATTAGCGCAAAAATAAATCCACGTATTACCTCACCGCCAAAGAAGAACATTGGGATAAGAACGATAAGAGTTGTGAATGATGTTGAGAAGGTGCGGCTAAGGGTATCGTTAATAGCGCTATTCATATTCTCTTTTCGGGTGCGCTTGGGGTGTAGGTTCATGTACTCACGGATACGGTCAAAGATAATTACCGTGTCGTTAATAGAGTAACCAATGATGGTAAGAATAGCTGCAATAAACGATTGGTCAATTTCCATGTTAAATGGTACCCTGAAGTAAAGGATTGAGAACATTCCAATGGTAATTAATGAGTCGTGGAAAAGGGCAATAACGCCACCTGCGCTATAGCTCCAGTACCTGAATCGGATAAGGATGTAGACGAAAATAACGATAAGTGCGAAGAATACGGCAATGTAGGCATCGCGCTTAATATCGTGGGCAATGGTAGGCCCAATCTTAATGGAGCTCTGTTTGTAATTGTGTTGGAAATCATTCAAGGTTGCACCACTGGCCATGAAAGGTTTAACACCAAGGTAAATCAGCGAGTCAACCTCGTTGTCAACATTAGGATCGTTATCGGCTACTTTGTACTTGGTGGTTATTTTAACCTGATTCGATGCACCGATGGTTTTCACTTCGGGGGCTTCGCCAAGGTATGTTTTAAGCGATTTGCTTACCTCTTGGGTTGAAACCGAATTCTGGAAGCGAACAATATAGGAGCGTCCACCTGCAAAGTCAATACCAGGGTTCAAACCACGAACTGCTAACGAAATAATACCAATGGTAATCAAGATACCCGAGAAGATATAAGCTTTTTTCCGAAGTCCAATGAAATCGATATTTACGTTTTTGAAAGCATTTTCCGAAAGTTTGGTGGAGAAAATCATAGGGATGTTGCGTTTTTCCATCCAAAGCAGTATTAACCTGGTGATGAATATTCCGCAGAACATTGATGTAATAATACCAATCATCAGGGTTGTAGCAAAGCCACGGATAGGTCCTGAACCAAACAGGTACAGGATAACACCGGTAAGCAATGTGGTTACGTTACCATCGATAATAGCCGAAAGAGCATTGTGGTAGCCATCCTTAACTGCTAGGCTAAGTCCTTTACCGGCATGGATTTCTTCGCGGATACGTTCAAATATCAGCACGTTTGCGTCAACGGCCATACCCAGAGTAAGCACGATACCAGCAATACCGGGGAGGGTTAGGGTGGCACCGAACGATGCCATAACTCCCATAATAAAGAATAGGTTGGTTACAAGGGCAAAGTCGGCTACTAAACCGGCACTGCGGCTGTAGTATATAACCATGTAAAGTAAAACAATGATAAAGGAGATAATAAATGAATTCATACCGGAGTTGATGGCTTCCTTACCGAGCGATGGACCAACCAATTGTTCCTGAACAATGTGTGCGGGTGCAGGAAGTTTTCCTGACTTAAGCACGTTAGCAAGGTCTTTTGCCTCGTTAATAGTGAAATCGCCTGTAATTTGCGAGCGTCCACCCTTAATTTCGGTCTGAACCCGTGGGTAAGAGTAAACATAATCATCGAGCACGATGGCAATGCAGCGACCAACATTCTCACCGGTCATGCGAGCCCAAATGCGAGCGCCTTCGGAGTTCATTTCCATGTCAACCTCGGCTTCGCCTTTACGATCGCCAAATGCTTCGCGAGCATCGGTGATTGCAGCGCCATCAAGCGGGGCCTTACCATCGCGGGTGGTTACTTTAAGAGCAATAAGTTCATAGAAAACTTTGTTTTTATCCCACTTTGGTGACTTAACCCCCCAACGGAATTTAACATCGGGTGGGAATAATGCCTTAATCTTAGGCATTCGGAGTATTTCGTTAACCTGAGCGGTGTCCTTAACATGAGCGTAACCAACTACAGGGCCTGGTGCTGGTTGGTTATTGTATAGGTTGGGTTGCAGAATGCTGAATAGGGGGTATTCCTTAGCCATGTCGGCTGCAACCTTTGCGGTATCGCTCTTTTCGGTTTCCTTCAGCTTATTGAGAAGTTCGTCTTGCTGAGCCTTTGTATCTTTGGTCTTGTCAGCTTCGTCAGTCTTGGGTTCGCTTGCTTTTCTAATTTCAGCAAGGGTGCTGTTTGCAGCTACAAAGTTGTTGAATAACTCGCTGTACTCGTAGGTTTCCCAGAACTCAAGACTTGCGGTACCCTGTAGCAGTTTACGAACACGCTCGGGCTCCTTAATACCCGGAAGCTCAATGAGAATTAAACCTGAGTTCTCAAGCCTTTGAATATTTGGTTGGGCAACACCGAACTTGTCGATACGGTTACGAAGAATGTTGAATGAGTTATCAATAGCATTTTCTGCTTCCTGCTTCAGCACTTTTAAAACATCTTCGTCCGATGAGTCAAAGTTAATACGGCCTCGGAGTTCGGGAGTGCTAAAAATTGAAGCCAAACGAGCATTGGGAGCCACCTGCTTAAAGGCTTTACCAAACTTGTCGATGAAGTGCTCGCTACCGGGCATTTGGTTAGCCAGATTTAGTGCTTTTACAAAAGCGCTATCCTGACTGTTGTTGGCCAGGGCTTTTACCAAATCGGTAACCGACACTTCGAGCATAACGTTCATACCGCCCTTCAGGTCAAGGCCAAGGTTTATTTCCCTTTCCTTACATTCCTTGTAGTTATACTTGCGTACGAAAAGGAAATTGTAAACCTGTTCCTGCGACATGGAGTCGAGGTAATGCTCATACTTCTTGGAATCAAAAATGTTGTTAACCGTTGCATATTCACGGGCCTTGCTTTCAACCCGCCAGGTTACATAAGTAAATGAAAGCTGGTACAAGCATACCAGCGCTAATGCAATGGCAATAAATCGGATCGCACCTTTATTCTGCATCGTTCTAAAGTATTAAAAAGTTGATAATTTGCCAGTTTTCAAAAATATCGGGCAAATATAATTTTTTTTAACATACAAACGCTCTTTACCTGCTACTCATTTTCACCTTTGATGAGTTTCAGGTAAATACGTCTTTGTTGAATGTTTATACTGGAAGTATTTCGCATTAAAAAATCGCATCCCAGAATGCCGACCAGTTTAACGCTGGCCATATCGGCATAGAGCTCAATAAGGTTGCTTAAATTGGCTACCGCCACGTCAAAGTTAAAGTAGGCTATTCCACCAATCTCTATCTCCTTTAAAGTGGCTGTGCTTATACTATCGGTTTGTGAACCAAAACCTATTACTAAGCCCTGCGGATGATTTGTTACTTCAACATCGCCTAAAGCCGAGTGGTCAAATACGCTCCGCGTTGCACCGGTGTCAATTACCAACCAGTATTTTTGGCCGTTTATATTGCAATCAACCAGCCAATGGTAGCCATCGGCTGCAAAATCAATCACTCTAAACTTAATGCTTTTAGCCATTGCCAGTTTGTTATAAAATTTTTTGTTGAAGGTATTGAATTATTTCAATGTTTCCGTAAATTACGATACCAAAAAAATATATACAACCTATGCTCTACCAAGGTAGCTTATTCAAAAATCTACTAAAATACACAATACTAAAGCAATACCCATACCTGTTTATTGTTGCGTTGGCACTAACCCTTTTGGGATATATAAACACTTTAAATCAAGCCAAAAAATCGGAAAGGTTATATGAACAAACTTTGGCGCTAAGGTTACAACAGGTAACTACCGATATTTTACACCTGAGTTTGAGATCTTCCAGTGCCGCTAATGATACTCAAATTCGAAATGCAATTCGCCGTTTACTTTTGGATTATAGGGATATTGATGGCATATTTATTAAATCAGAAAATGAGGCTGCCCATTTTTCGATTGATGATGGGGGACATCTATCCATTCGGTATTCTGATTGGCATGAGTCGATGTTAAATAATCAACATGGCAATATCTTTATAAAATTAGATAAGGCAGGGAAACAACCAGCAATAGTTTTAGTGAATCGTATTGAGCCCGATGCTAACATTTGGGTTGGCGTTAAGCTAATGCTGATGCTTGATAGAGATTTAAAACCGAGTGAAAGTTATACCCATTGGGTAGCCATAGATGATCCGCTATCGGTTCTGGAGTTCCAAAAAGCTTTATCAACGCTTTTCATGGTAAACACTGGCAAAATACTCTTTAAGGCCATTGTACTTCTGTTAATTGTATCACTGTTGATTTTTGTAATCATGGTTTTACAGGCCAAGCTAAGATCGATAGCGTTGGCAAATGAACTGCGTATAGTAGAGAAAAGCATAGTTGAGAATCACGATATCAATGAAAGCAGAGTACAACTCGTTTCAATCGTTAAGCCATTGATACACCAGTTGAGGTTTAGGTTCCATGAGTTAAAGTTGCAACACCATGAAATAAGCGATAGGCTAAACCAGTTTTACCGGGCATCGGTCGATGCCATAGTTATACATCACGATGGCATTCCAATCTTCTTCAATCCTGCTTTCCCTGAAATGACCGAATATCCCGAGAGTGCCCTTTACAGGCTTCGTCTTTTCGATGTTATAAAGGTTGATGAGGATTTACTGAAGGAAGCTAGGGAAGGTCGGCAGCCGAGCGTTGAGGGGCTGCTCCGCCAGAGCAACGGGAATACCCTTTACGTTGAGGTTCAGGTAAAATCGATTAAATTTAGGGGGCAGGTGGCCGAATCGGTAGTGATAAGGGATATTACCCACCGGAAGTTCATGGAGCGCGAGTTACAGCTTCAAAGGATGCGACAGGTAAAATCAGTTATTGATGGTCAGGAAAAAGAGCGTCAGCGCTTGTCCCGCGAGCTCCACGATGGGTTAGGGCAAAACCTGGTGGCCATTAAGCTAAAGCTTGAGAGCATACCCCACGATATGGCTGGTGAGCTGAACAACACCCTTACGCAGGTAAAGCAAATGTTCAACCACACTATCGAGGAGGTTCGTCGAATATCCAACAACCTGATGCCTGCCGCGTTAAAGGAGTTCAGCCTTGCAGTTGTGTTGCGTAATCTTTGCAACGAGGTTGAGAACAATTCGGGGATTAGCGTGGGGCTTACCGTTGGAGTTCTGCCCGAGCCTATCGATCAGCTTTTAAAAACCTATGTTTACAGGATTATTCAGGAAGCCCTTACCAATGTGATCAAGCATTCTGGTGCCAGTAGAGCAAATATTACGGTTTACGCCGACTTTAGCAATCTTCACCTAATTATTGAGGATAATGGAGTGGGTTTCAACACTGCCATTCCAACCGATACCGGAAACGGATTGTATAACATGAAAGAAAGGGCCATTCTGTTGAACGGAAGCATCAATATCATTTCGTCCGAAGGGAAAGGCACCAAAATAGTTGCACAGTTTCCATTAAAACCACAAAACCAATCGGTAAATGGATAAAATAAAAGTAGCCTTGGTTGAGGATCACCAGCTGGTTCGCGATGGCATTCGGTCGCTATTGACAAACCTGCCCAACATTGAGGTAGTTGCCGAGGCCGATTGTGCCAAAACCATGCTAAACCTGATTGAGCAGGCAAAACCTAACGTGCTGCTTGTTGATATTTCGCTTCCCGAAATATCGGGCATTGAGCTGGCAAAGCTCATTACCACAAACCATCCGGGTATTAAGGTGATAATTCTTTCCATGCACACGGAGCAAGAATATATTTTCAACTCGCTTCGCAATGGTGCTAAAGGTTACCTGCATAAGAGCATATCGCGCGAGGAACTAATCGAAGCCATTGAGCAGGTTTACAATGGGAGCGAATACTTTAGCAAAGAGGTGTCGAGTATAATCCTTAAAAGCTATCTCAGGCAAATTAAAAACCCTGAACGGGTTGAGGAATACGACGATAAAAAGTTAACCCCTCGTGAACTCGAAATACTTCGGATGGTTGCGCAAGGTTACTCCAACCAGCTAATAGCCGATAAACTGTTTATTAGCGTGCGAACAGTTGAGTCGCATAAGAACCATATCATGCAAAAGCTTGAATTAACTACAACTGTCGATCTAGTAAAGTATGCCATCAAGAACGGCATTATCGACCTGTAAACGTTTGCATTAAGATATCGTGTTATTTAGATGTATTTTTTGGGTGTGATTTATAAAACTTTACCTTTGCAACCTCTTTTTCACGAAAAGAGACTAGCAGCTAATTAAGTTAAAACAATCAAAAAATTATTAAACATGGCACTAAAAAACCAGAGAAAGGATTTGATACGCATTGGCGTGTTCTACGATGGGAACTACTTCCTACATGTTAGCAACTACTACAACTACTTTCATCCAAGGAAAAAGAGGCTGAATATTGCCGGATTACACGAGTTTATCCGCAATATGGTTGCCATGGAAGAAGGCGTAGATGTAAACTTTTGCCAGCTAATTGAGGCACATTTTTTCCGTGGCCGTATTAGTGCGCAGGAGGCAAGCCAGCGTGGCAACCAGCTCTACAACGACAGGGTCTTTGACGATATCCTGATGTCGGAGGGTGTAATTACCCATTACCTACCCATTCGTCCACGTGGAGGTCGCCGCGAGGATAAGGGTATTGATGTGTGGTTGGCACTCGAAGCCTTTGAGCAAACACTTTACAAACGTTTTAACATTTTGGTGCTTATTACCTCCGATGGCGATTACGTTCCCCTAATCCGCAAGATTAACTCTTTGGGAACAAAAGTCATGGTTTTGGCATGGGATTTCGATTACACCGATGACCAAGGTCGCGAGGTTACCACTCGTACCTCGCAGGAGTTGCTTCGTGAGGTGACCTATCCCTTGTCGATGCATGAACTCATTAACGATGGGTTGAAGCGCAAGGACAAGGTAGTTGAAAATCTTTTTGCTGTTCAGGATTATAGCCAACCCCGCCAGGTAGCTAAGGATACCATAACCGATGAGGAAACCAAGCGGGCCCGCATCCTGAGCATCAATAGTGGTTACGGCTTTATTCAGTATCCGCCCAATAACCTTTTCTTCCATTACCAGGATGTTGAGGATGGTGAATTTGAGGAGCTAATTGAGGGCGATATGGTTGAGTTTGTAATCGGTATTAACGATAAAGGACAGGAAGTAGCCAAGAGGGTTCGCAAAGTACCCGAATACGACGTTAATACGTGGTAGTATCGTATACAATGAATGCCTGCAAGTGCAGGCATTCATGCTATTTGGCTGCTTGCTTTATCCAGTTTGAAAGGGTTGGTTTTAGCGGAAGTTTCCCTTGAACCTTTACCTCGTTATTGATAACCAGAGCCGGGGTTAGTAGTACCCCATAATCCATAAACTTATCCATGTCGGTAATGCTCTCAATGTGAGCATCTATGCCTAACTCATCAACCACCTCGTGGCACATTGCCTCGAGTTTATGGCAGTTTGGGCAGCCAATTCCAAGAACTTTAATTTCTACCATATCATTTTTGGTTTACAAGCCGCATCCCCCGCAGCAAGAGCCGCAGGCTGGGGCATGGTGTACATGTTGGTGTTTGTCAGTTGAAACCTGCTTAGGTGCGCGGTATTCATCGCACGCATCACCACAATTTGGGCATGTGGCTATCATCTTGCTACATGGGCCAAACGCTGCATCGATCCATTCGGTTTTGGTTACATTGGCATCAAACTTAACGTTGCAGGTTCTACAGATGTATGTTTCCATGGGTCAATATCTATTTAAATTGATGTTCACTAATAACATTTAGTGGCGGATTAAAGTATCCAAAGTAAACCCACGGGTATTCGTTACGAATTTGTTCCATGATATGTTTTATGCCCAAAGGCTGTCCTTGCCCATCGAACTCAATTCGGCGGAAAAGCCAATCGGGGTCGATGTTGAAGTTGCGCCACTGTATCATATTTATTTTGGCGGTTTCAATAATGCGCTTTAACGCGTCATACTCGTCGGCGGTATCGGTAATGCCAGGCATTACAAAGTAGTTGATTGAAGACCAAGCTTTATACCTGCGGGCAACCCTGAGCGATTCAAGGGCGTCGGCCTGTGAAAAGTTAACGGGGCGGATATAAAGGTTATACCATTTCTCCTGGGCCGAGTTCATGCTAACCCTAATGCTATTAAGTCCGGCTTTGAATAGCTCTTCTACCGCCTTTGGTCTACTGCCATTGGTATTCAGGTTTATTATGCCTTTTGATGTTTTAGCCCTGATTGCCTTAATGGCATCGCGTATGAGCTCCCACTGCATTAAAGGTTCACCCTCGCAGCCCTGGCCAAAGCTTACCACAGGGTTAGGTGCGGTTTCCAGGTGAGGAACGGCTACCCCTACAATTTCATCAACAGTTGGCACAAAGGTTAATCGGTGTTGCGATTCATGCACGGGCGATTCATTCTCATCTTGTTTCGATATACATCCCACGCAGCGGGCATTACAGGTTGGCGATACGGGAAGCGGCGCTTCCCATCGGTTCATCACGTAGTTCCTTGCAGCTGGGCAAAGGTAGGTGAAGGCGCAATTATCAATCAGGTGATGGATAAGCCTGTTGGTTGGATTTTGGGCTTTTATTTTTTTCCCGCGCTGCACAATAACTTTTTGGTTAAAATTCTCACAATCCTGTCGTGTATCGGGGTCGATACGTAGGGCTGGAACATAGAACTGTTCGTTATACCAGCCAACAGCCGTATAGGCATAAAGTGGCAGAACTGGTGCGTTAGGTGTGTTCCCCCAAGCTGCTATTGAAAGTTGGGTATGTGCGGGGGCAATAAAGGCGGCACAGGCAATACCATAGTTGCTCTCAATTAGTTCCCCCTTACGAGTATATCCTAGAACTTTTCGGCCGGGAAGTTCAAAAAGTTCGCTGCCATAGGGTAGGGGAATCATATCGTCGAGGTATAACGGGTAAATGTGATTACCTGAACGCCCAGCGGCAAAAAGCTTAGGGTTTTCAAAAATGTTTCCCTTACCATCGCTATATACTGCAAAGGGCTGAATTCGTCGTGCCATAACTAGTAAGTTCGGCACAAAGGTAATAAACATTTTACCACGCGCTGATGGTTTGAAAATAAAGGGTAAAGAGCCTGCTCTACGAAGCGGGAATAGTTAGTATTCAGAAAAATGAGTTTGGTCTAATTAAGTCATTACACTAATACAACAAACCAAAATGCCAAAGTGGTATGGTATTTCCAAAACCATACTCAATATCGTCTTTCACTATATAGGTATTGGAGAGTTTGGAAACTTGTTTATTGCCCTTACTCTTGCCACCTATTTCAAATTCATTACCCTCTACCCTAAAATCGACTGATTCAGATGAAAATATTTTATGATTTAGTTTAAGTTGATTGAAGAAAAATGTTTCTCTGATATTGCCAATGTTGGCATGTTCACCACTTAGCATGTAGGCTAAGTTCGGATTGTTCAGGTAAACCTTATTTACTTTCCCTAACCTTCTAATACCTTTGGTATCGTTGGTTAGCTGTAGGATTAAGCCTGCTTTTTCTAAATATGAAAAATAATCGGGTAATAAATTTCTGGATACCCCTATCAAATCGGCAATTTTAGAGTGATTTGGTTTAAAAGGAACACTTTCGGATATTATTTGCAACAAATGTTTGAGTTTATCGATGGTTGAAACCCTCAAGTCTAAATATTTTGGAATATCTACCTCTAAAACAGCATTTACAGCTCCAGCTAATCGGATCATAAAATCGTCGTCTTTGTAAAATGGGTAATACCCATGATTCAAGTATTTCCTGAAGTAAATCAAAGGATTTTCCAGTGAAATTTTTACTTTTTGAGAAACTATTTGGTTAAGGCTATATACTTCTGTATTTTCTCCTGTTTCAAATATCAAATATTCGCGAAATGACAATCCATGGAGATGGTAGGGGACAACACGCCTACTTAAATCTCCGAAACCTTTATAAATATCGAGAATTGAACTACCGCTAAACACAATCTGTAAATCAGGAAAACTATCATAAATATTTTTAACTTCTTGTGACCAGCTTTTATACTTATGTACCTCATCAATAATTAAATGGCGGCCACCATACCTATAAAAGTAACCTGCCAAATCGAACAACGTGTGGTTTGAAAAATAAATATTATCCAGCGAAACGTAAAGACTATCATCTATCTTATTATCAATCTTAATTTTTTGTAGCATTAGCGTAGTTTTACCAACACCTCTTGGCCCTGTAATGGCTATAAGTCTTGCATTCCAGTTGATTTGATTGAGTAAATACCTTGTAAACCTGGTGTTTACTTTATCTATCAGTTCGTGGTATATGATGTTTAGTTGCTCCATGCTTTTTGTGGTTTTTTTGAGTAAAGATAATTAATTTCACAATGTACTGTGCATATTATTATAAATTTGCACAATGTGATATGCAAAAATAAAAAAATAAGCGTAAATCATTAAAACAATCAGTATTATTTTCATCCATTTTCATTAACCATATTCTTTTTAAAGAGATGAAACAATCTAATGTGGTGTTTTTAATCGCTGAGTACTTATCTCTTTCGGAAACCCAATCATTTATATGTATAATATCTTGATCAATAGCAATATAGTTATTTTATCAACATGTTTAAAATTTGATGGAGTAAGTCTTGGTTTCGCTTGGTTTGATTTTTAATTTTAGGTTGAAAGGGCAGTGTTAACATTTATCAAAACATTAGAATATGCAAGGGAAAACAACATTGGGCTTCGGAAGGGTTAAGGAACAACACGTAACCAGGTTTATTTTTTGGTCAACCTATGAAAATTCATCACCACTGAAATATACCGTTGAGTTGAGTAATGCTACCGGTGCAGTGCTTGCAATGCCTCAAAGTTTTGATTTTATCAAAACTAACGATGATACACATACTCTATGCTTTCCCCTTGGAATTGACTGGATTGTTAAGGCTTTCCCATACCCAAAGCTATTCATGCATGGCGCTTTGTTGAAACCCGCTATTGAAAACAAGGTTAACAATCCTGTTGCACTATCTGAGTTGATACTTGATGATTTGTCGGTAAAGGTTTCACCACGTTTGTTTTACAAAAATCTATTATCGCAGTCTTTCTTCGATTCGTGGGATAAGATAAACGTTGCCCTTCTTTTACTGATGGTTGCCGAAAATATCCACACGGTGTTGAATTCAATTGAGAGGTTAACCATACGGTATGCCCATAACTATGCCTATTTCCGTTTTATTAACCTGGCATACTACTGCAGGGTCAAGGTGGACTGTTGCATTAGTCCACAAAAAGTTAATTCGATGTTAGAATTGCTAAGTAAGGAAAGCCCTCAAAACCCCGGAGATATTTGCCCAATTCGATTCGACAACACCTTTGATTCCTGCCGGGAGCTCATTATAGGCTATCACGACTATGCGGCTAACCTAAAATCCATATCCTCTTTGATAGGAAAGCAGCAGCGAAAGCTATACTCCGATAGCATTCCTTTACCCAAGGGTATTACCCTTATCGATTCGCCTCAGGCGCTTGCTGCCGAAGGCAAGAAGATGAGGCATTGCGCTGCAACCTACATTCCTGAACTAATGGCTAAGCGATCGTTTTTCCTGCATGTCAACAAGAATGAAGCAGCCACGGTTCAGATAGCTAAAAATTCCACAAAACGATGCTTTGAAATTGTTCAAATAAAAGGCATTGCCAATGCCGAGGTGAGCCAGGATACTGTAAACTGGGTAAGGAAAACGATATCGACCTTTGATGCACAACGTTTCTTTTTCCTGAACCAGAGAGCCCGAAGCCGCAAGCGTAAGCATGTTCAAATTGGCCCAACCCTTTTCGACGGGCTTGAGGGGTGGGAGTAAACAATTGAAAAAATTTTTATGCCAATTCTATTACGGACAGAA
The DNA here is from genome assembly GCA_040752515.1 of Bacteroidota bacterium. GTDB lineage: Bacteria > Bacteroidota > Bacteroidia > Bacteroidales > Tenuifilaceae > Tenuifilum. The sequence continues at coordinate 22,235 of JBFMGQ010000032.1, forward strand.
TTTGTCGTTTCACCATTTCATATTTGTCATCATAACAAAAACTAAAAAATATGGGAACCCAGTATCATGGAATTTGCAAAAAATGCTGCCGACGTTTTAAAATAATGGATGGCGGCGGATTTGCTTTTCACATGCTCCGTTGTAATAAATGTGGTAAACACAAAATGGTACCTTTTGAAAAATTGGGCGATTTGCACCTGCGATACCTTAAGGGGCTTAATCAACCATATAGCCTTGCAACTGCACACTTCGATAATTTAATCAAGGAACTATTTCCGGGTGAGCCACTGTCGGAGGACAGCTATGAGGCTGCAATTGAGGAATTTGTGGGCAAATTCAAGTGTGGCGGACAGTTTAGGTTTAATGCGCCCCCACGCTGCCCTCGTTGTCGGTGCACCGATTTCGAAATAGATAACACCGGTGCGCTTTGTTACGACTAAATCGATACATGTTTGAAAATAAGTAAGCGTAGATTTATAGAATTGGTAGCCTAACATTGTGCTGCAATCTTCTTATCTTCGTGCCAAATAATATTTAATGAAACAGGTGGATATTGCCGAGCTTTACAGGCAGGTAAAGGAATTCTGTGAACACGATACTACTGGTCACGACTGGTGGCATGTTCAAAGGGTAACTCAATTGGCTTTGCATATTGCTAATGCGGAGGGGGCAAACCTTGCCTGGGTTGAGCCAGCAGCGCTTGTTCACGATACCGACGACTGGAAACTTTCGGGGGCCAATGGATATCCCAATGCCACCCGAATGCTCTTAGCTGTTGGGTACAACAATCATCAGGTTGATAGGATTTTGGAGATAGTGGAGCAAGTTTCGTACAAAGGGGCTGGGGTCGATACTGCACCCGGCAGCCTGGAAGCTATGGTTGTTCAGGATGCCGATAGGCTCGATGCCATTGGCGCAATTGGCATTGCCCGGGCTTTTGCCTTTGGGGGCTCAAAGCAACGCCCCTTGTACCTTCCCAATGTGGAACCTCAGTTTCATTCAACCTTTGAGGAGTATAAAACAGCCAAAGGGCACACCATTAACCATTTCTACGAAAAGCTTTTACTCCTGAAGGATAGGATGAACACCGCTACGGCTAAAGCCCTGGCCGAAGAGAGGCATAGGTTTATGGAAACTTTTTTAGAGCAATTCTACAGGGAGTGGAACTATAAAGGATGATTGTAGCTATTATCGATATGGGCACCAATACCTTTAACTTATTGGTGGCTCAAACCTCTGGGAAAATTCTTCATGAGAGCAAGTTGCCTGTAAAGCTTGGCGAGGGCGGTTTTAGGAGCGGTAGTCTTACACCCGAAGCCATGCAAAGGGCTTTTAAAGCTATAAACACACACCTAATTACTGCAAAAAACTTAGGCGCTAACCGTTGCTTCGCTTTTGCCACGTCGGCTGTGCGCGATGCGTCGAATGGGCAAGAGTTTGTAGATGAGGTTAAGCAAAGGTTCAACATCGATGTTGAGGTTATTGATGGTAATCGGGAAGCTGAGCTGATATGGAAGGGGGTAAATGCAGCTGTAAGTTTAGGTAAAAGTCCAGCAGTTGTGGTTGACATTGGAGGCGGCAGCAACGAGACCATTTTAGCCAACTCGGAACAAATATTATGGTTGCAAAGCTTTAACCTTGGCGTTACCCGAATTGCCGAGGGTTTCCCAATTTCCGATCCCATTACTACCCATGAGCTTGAAGCCATTGAAAGCCACATGCTTCAAACAGTTGAACCATTGTTACTGGCGGCAGCAAACCTAAATCCTAGGGTTATGGCTGGTAGTTCAGGCGCGTTCGATTCCTTCAGAAAAATACTAGTGCACAAAGGAATTATTCATGACACATCAAAGTTTTCGGCCGAGATACCTGTTGATGAATACTTAAATCTACATCACTTTTTTGTTACGTCAACCCACGCCCAACGGCTTGCACTGCCAGGGCTTGACCCTATAAGGGTCGATTTGATTATTCCAGCATCGATATTTGTAAACTTACTGGTACAGAAGCTTGGCATCAAAAGGATGTTTCAGTCCGATTACGCTCTGAAGGAAGGATTTTGGGTGGAACTAAGTAATAAGGATAAAGGGTAAAGGGTAAAGGATAAAGGTTTCAACTACCCGTTCTGAAATTACGAATTATAGGATTGAACCGAGCAGTTTTTAGGGTTTTGGGGCTGGAACTGTTAGCTGGTAACATCTAACTATTTTTTTTATCTTTACACCAAAATACTGGTTATGTCCAAAATATTGGTAATTGACGACGAAAAGGCTATTCGTAATACACTGAAAGATATCCTGGAGGTTGAAGGGCATAGTGTTGATGTTGCCGAGGACGGCCATGCTGGACTCGAGATGTTTGATAATGGTGCCTATGAGCTGGTGCTTTGCGATATCAAAATGCCGCAGATGGATGGAATAGAGGTGCTTGAGAAGTTACAGGAGCGTCAGCCCGATGTACCCGTGGTAATGATTTCCGGACATGGTAATATCGACACGGCTGTTGATGCAATCAAAAAGGGGGCATACGATTTCATTGAAAAACCTCTCGATCTTAACCGCTTGCTAATTACCATTCGGAATGCAACCGATAAAACAGTTCTGATTCAGGAGGCAAAAACGCTTAAGCGAAAGGTTTCCAAGGCTTACGATATTGTAGGGCAATCGCCCGCAATAGTAAAGGTTAAGGAGATGATTGACCGCGTGGCACCCACCGAGGCTCGTGTTCTAATAACTGGCCCCAATGGAACTGGTAAGGAACTGGTAGCCCGCTGGTTACACGAGAAGAGTAACCGGGCAGCCATGCCGTTTGTGGAAGTTAACTGTGCTGCAATCCCTTCGGAATTGATTGAGAGCGAACTTTTCGGACATGAGAAAGGTGCATTTACCTCGGCCATAAAGCAGCGGAAGGGTAAGTTTGAGCAGGCCGACGGTGGTACCCTATTCCTCGATGAAATTGGCGATATGAGCCTTAGCGCCCAGGCAAAAGTGCTTAGGGCTTTGCAGGAGAATAAGATTAGCAGGGTAGGCAGCGATAAGGATATTACTGTAAATGTGCGTGTAATTGCTGCAACCAATAAAAACCTTACGCAGGAAATTGAAAAGGGAAACTTTCGCGAGGATTTGTACCACCGCCTTAGCGTTATAATTATTAATGTGCCGCCCCTTTGCGACCGGCTTGAAGATATACCCCTGCTTGCTCAACACTTCAACGAGCAGATTTGCGCCGAGTATGGTATCCCACCCAAGGTTATTAACTCCGATGCCATTGAAGAGCTCCAGAAGCTCAAATGGACTGGGAATATTCGTGAGTTGCGAAACGTTATTGAGCGTTTGATTATACTTTGCGATAAGCAAATAACCGGAAACGATGTTAAAACCTTTGCCGGTCCAGTGTTTTAGGGTAATGGGAGTAAGCAAAATAATAAAGGCCAGGGAAACCCGGCCTTTTATTTTGATAGTAACGATTATTGCAAGGTGAAAACTGCTATGTTATCAACATCAAAGGTTGTTGAAAGCGTGTTGCTACCGGTGTATTTAAAACCAATATAGGCATCACCTGCAAAATCATTAAGTTTTATCAATCCTGAATTTACCCATGAGTACTGGCCAACCGATTGATTTGCAATTGTTGCATCGAGCTTTGTCCATTCCGCAGTCCCAGGGTTAGTTCCGTCATAGTTCTTAGATATGTATACCTCAAGGGTAGCATTAGCCCAGAAGGAATACTCGGTATCAAATTTAAAGAAAACGTCTTTCCCGCTTGGAATGGTAATTTTTGGTGAAATTAACCAGGCAATATTACTACTTTCGTTTGACTGGAAAGCACTCATTCGTGCATATACATTTCCACTATATTGCTTGGCATTCCAAACCTTTGTTCCAGCTACAGCAATGGTTTGCCAACCGTTAATGCTGATTGGGTTATTTACCGTGGCTAGGGTGAAATCCTGATTCAAAATGAAATTTTTGTTCAACCTAGGTTCAATTAAGCGAACCTCCCCAACTTTACGGATGGTAAGCTGAAAATCGCTGTTATACTTTGTAAGAATAGCTGTGATTTTACCACGGCCAGTTGGCAGTTCAATCCCAGCAAAGTTTGCATAGTTACTTGTTCTAACAATAATGGTTTTACCGGTTGCCACCTCTTCAAGTATTCTATTTGTTGTTGTGGCGCTCTCAGCGTAGGTTTTGCCCATCTCGTAATCGGCAAATTGAACTCCTGACAGGGTAACAACCTTGCCAATTAAATTGTTGCTTAGCTGACCAATAGAGGTTTCAGTTACGCTAACCTCGTTACCGGTACTAATTACAAAAACATTTTTGTAGAAATCGCTTGCTGCAAGCCTTCCTATTTGGTCACCAAATTTACCACCAAGCTGTATAACACCACCGTAAGTTCCCATGTAAAGGTCCTTGCATTTTACCCGAATTTTAGTGCCCACAGGAAAATCGGCATATAAACCAGCAACATCAACCCTAAATTCAATGGCACCCGTTTCATCTTCAATAAAGAGCTGTTTGTAAAGGTTTCCTGACTCATCGTTTGCCGTAACAACCCCTTCAATAACTAAATCGTATGGTATTTTGTATAGCGCCGAACCGTCATAGAAGAGTTTAAGCTGTTCTATGGTAGTGTTTTTAGCTGGCACCTCTGAACCAAATCGGGGCTGGTTAAACTTAACATCAAGGGTGTCGCGAATAAGCAGCTGGTAGGTGCTACCAAATATGCTTAGAACACCGGTTATGGAACCACTACCGGTTGGAACTTGATTCTTGGTAAATTTTGAGTAACCACTATTTCGCAGAATGATTTGGTTACCGTTCTGGTCAACAAGTATACGGTTTGTATTCACACCGGGAATACTATAGGTTGCGGCAGGGTTCCAGAATTGAACACCCTCAAGCTTAACAAGTTTTTGCACCTTATCAGTGCTTAAGGTTGGGATGGTGATTGTTTCTGGATTTAAGCTGATTTTTTCGCCGGTTACCTGAATGGTTTTGGCAACTACCGAGGGGTCGATACCCGTAACCTTAAGTACACCACCATCGGTATAGCCTAAACCTATTTGGTACATACCCTCATAGTTGTCAATAGCCAGATTGTCAACTTTTACAAGCACTCTTTTACCGGGTTTTAGTCCGTAGGTAGCGTAAATGTCACTTGTGTTTATCTTTAGGTCAATACCTCCTGTTTCATCGGCTATGGTTACGGTTTCGTAAAAGTTTCCGGCCGAATCGCTCGAGAGCACATAGGCATCAACAAATATTCCAATAATGGTGTCTTTGGGTTGAACTATAATCGTATCCCAATACTCGGTAGGGGCAACATCTTTAATTAGCGCTGGTGCTGTATTGTAAAGTGTCTTTAGCTGAGCAATGGTAATACTCTTTTCCCAGGTGGCAACCTTGCTGTAAAGGGGAGGTGTATCAAAATCTTCCTTTACACAGGAGCCAGTTACTAATACTAACCCAGCAAGGGCCAGTATGGCAAGTACTATAAAATATTTCCTTTTCATATACATCTTCTCCCTTTTACTGTTGACACCTATCGTTTGTAAAATTGATATCGTTCAAATCGCGCATTAGCAGCTGGTAAGTTCCCTTATAGTAGGTAAGAATACCTGTAACTGTTCCATTTTTGGTGGCAATTGTTGTACCGGCAAAGCGTGCGTAGCCACTTGTGCGTAGAACAACTGTACTTGGGTACGTTTGTGAACAGGCAACCAGGGTATGGTTAACCGTAACCTTGTTAACGTTATCGGCATAAGTATAAGTTGTATCGGTAATTGGCGACAGGGTATCCTTTATTTGCACATTATCAAACTTTACCAATTTACCAATGTTAACCTGCGTGAGCAGGGCAGGGGTCATGGCTAATGGGGCAACATCAACAAGCTGTTTACCCTTTTTGAATACGTGCATTTTAATTATTGGATCACCTTCCAACCCGCTAATTTCCCAGTTTCCATTATTATTGTATATGGAACCAAGCTGTATTTGCCCACCGTAATCGCCAAGGTAAAGACCATTGCAGTATACCACAATTTTTTGGCCGCGTTTGTAATCGTTATATAGTGATGTTTTATTGAGCTTTAGCTCAATTGCACCTGTTGCATCCTGAATGAAGATGCTCTTGTAGAAATTGCCTTCCTTATCGTCGGAGGTAACAACACCTTCAATGATAATTGAATCGCGCTGGAAGAAAGTGTTTTCGTTTAGCTGGTACAGCTCCCTAGGGTACATGGCCTTTAGCTCAGCAATGGTAGTATTGGCAACAAGCGTTGTTGAATCCACCCTGGGTTCAACCTCATCGTATGTGAAATCCACACATCCGGGAGCTGATAACATTAGTGCTCCTGCTGCTAGGATTGTGAGTATAAATACTACTTTTCTCATCTTAACCAAATTAATTCGTTTTAAAATCTAAGACCTAAAATCAAGAAGTATGTACGACCAAAACCGTAGAAATACTTGGGAGGAAACTTGTTTGAAGTTTGCTCGGTAATTGAGTAGCGGGCCTGTTCAAACCCTCCGGTTCTGAAATCGGTTTTATCAAGAATATTTGTAACCTGGAAGTTAAGGTTGATAAAGTACGATTTATACCTCCACGATTTTCCAATATTGGCATCGATAAGCATGGCCGAAGGCATTTTCTCCTGTCGGGTTAGTGCATCGCGACGGGGGTCGTTGGGCTCAAGTCCCTGTAAGGCTTCAGCGGTACGCTTGCCAGGGGCAAAATCAATATAGGAATGATCGTAGTAGCTAACCTCGGCACCCAAAAACCAGTACTTGGGCGATGCATACCTTAAACCTAACATTGCTGCAGTTTGAGGCGTGTTAGGTACATAGAAATTCTTGATGTAAACAACCTGATCCTGCTGCAGTACTGTTCCCAGGTTATCCTGAGTAACCGTTGCCAGAGGTCTTGAGGTAAACTGGTATGAACCCAGCGAGGCAGCAGTATTAAGGGTTAACGTTGTGGAAAGTTTAATTTCGGCTCCAACCTCAACACCTCTGTGAACTTTCTCTATCCCGCGCATGGTGTAGTTTATAAAGGTGCGATAGGTATCGTCGTAAAACGATTTGAGTTCGGTTTGATCCATGAACTTTGTGTAGTATGCCGATACTCTGGCTTTGATGTATGGGGTACGAAGGTTGTAGTTTACATCAACAGCGGCAATTCGCTCGCTGGTTAAGCCCGGAATAACAAAGTTGCAGGTACGGGGCGAAATGTAAGCGTTACGGAAAAATGGCGCACGGGTGAGGTAAGCAAGGTTAGCATCGAGGTAGTGGCGTCCGGTTATTTTCCACATGGCACCGGTTTTTACCCCATAGTTGTTAAATACCTGTTTTTGGGAATCGCCCTTGGAGTTATCGGGGAAGCGGCCATTCCGCATGTTCCCAGTACGCCAGAACTCGCTATAGCTGTAGTTTGCTCCGGCATAAATATCGATACGGTTTAAGGAGTAGTTTGCCACTGCCCAAAGGTTTCCGTTGTTTACGTTGGCATCGTAGCTGTAACCAAAGGTATCGCCAACCTTAACCTTACGGTTCGGATTATCCAAGTCGTTCTGAGCAAGGTTGGGGTTATCAAAGTAATCGCGCTCAACAAACTGGTCAATGTCCAACCAGTACTGGCCACCCAGCAAATCGTCCATTCGTTTATAGTTCTTTCCCTTATAGATTGACGCATCGATTCCGCCATTAACCTTAAGTTCCGGAAGGATGCTCCAGTTTACCACGCTCGATAAAGTAAGCTGGCGTGAGTCGGTAATTCTGTTTTCAACAATATACTTTGAGCGAAGGCTATCGTTGGCATCCTTGCTGTTGTAGTTTACCTGGTACATGTAATCCCAATCAATCTGTCCAACCGATGGGTCGTTCCTGAAAGCATCGGCTAACTGGCTTACAACTGCAGGGTCGGAATCAACCCAGTAGCTGGGGAGTTTACGGTAGTAATCGGGGCGGGGATCCTGAGCATCGTACCAGTTAAGGCCGGTTGTTTGGTATGTGCCAAACGAGAATCCAGCAGTAGAGGTCAGCTTCAGGTTTGAGTTAATATCCCAGTAGTGGTTAAGAATAAAGGTAGGCTCTTGCTGGAACCTAACGCGAGCGTTGCGTTTTTCGCCGTTTTGGTAACCCCAGTTGGGATTGTAAAAGTTAGTTCCGGCAAGGTTATTGGCCTCATCGGTCGATACACCCTGCATGGCCCTTTTTATTGGTGCGTTAAAGGTAGTGAATGCAACGGAGTGCTTATCGTTAAATTTCTTTTCAATGCCAATGAAGTAAGCCCATGCATCGTAGTTGGTACCTTCAACATAACCCTCTTCGGCCCAACGGCGCGAACCGCTTAGGGTGAAAGCAACCCCATTCTCCATTAACCCGGTTGAATGGGTAAACATGAGCCTGTTGGTGTAGGTTCTATTGCTCGATGCGTAAGAAATACGTGTCCCAATACGTTGCTGCGATGCCCGGACATTCAGGAAGGTTGCACCGCCAAGCCCACCGAAGGACCAATCGGTTGGAGTTAACCCATTTCTCGATTCCCTGTTTCGGGTTACATCGTTTAAACCGCCCCATGAACTCCATCCGGCAAAACCGCTTTCAGGATCGTTAACAGGAACACCGTTCATGAACAATAGCGAGTATTCCGGTTCGTATCCCCTAATATTAAAGCGGGCTGCGCTAAAAGTAAACGAAGCAGCTGAGGAGAAAGCATCGTTTTGCGATTGAAGTAATCCGCTCACGGCTTGCCCTTTCGATTCGCTCTCGAGGTCGTCGAGCGAAACTGTCACCTCATTAAACGTTGCGTAAGCATCGTCGGGTAAACCTCTATTCATTGTAACATCGGGCAGTTGAAGATCGCCTTCAACATTTACCTCATTTTCAACCGTTTGGTACCCGGATAGGATGTAGTCAATGATGTACTTGCCTGCCTGAAGACCCGAGAACTGATAGTAGCCGTTAGCATCGGTGGTTGCGGCTTGGTTTATTCCCACCACTTGTACGGTTACACCGGGCAAAGCACTACCGGTTTGGGAGTCCTTAACGTACCCGCTCACATTGTATTGAGCCAGTACAGTGGTTGTGCTGTAAAACAACCCAACCATTAACATTAAAAGTAATCGCCTCATTTAAATATTCAGTTTCAGTGGATAATTCTAAAATTTAAAACTATAATTGCACTTGCAAAAATGACACTTTTTAATATAATTTTTCATTTTTTAAATTCTTTTTTTTCGTTTAGTTTTATCTTTGTCGGCATACTTTTTCTATAAATTAACAGTATATGTGTAAAATATTACTACAAAGGGCCACAATGGTGTTTGCTTTTTTGCTACTTTCTGTTCATCTGCTATTTGCTCAGGCCACTGACCAAAAAGAACAGTATAAGGTAAGCTGCATAGCGTTTTACAATTTGGAGAACCTGTTCGATACCATACCAGGCCCAAACGATACTGAGTTTACCCCTGAGGGAGCAAATAAGTTCACGTCGGCCCGGTACTGGCATAAGATTGACCACATGTCAGATGTAATTTCGCAAATTGGCGGGGAATTATTTCCCGGGGGACCTGCAATACTTGGAGTTTGTGAGATTGAGAATAGAAACGTACTTGAAGATTTAATTGCTTCCCCAAAGCTTAAACCTTCAGGGTATTCAATTGTGCATTACGATTCGCCCGATGCCCGCGGTGTAGATGTTGGTTTGCTTTACCGTCCCGAGTTCTTTAAGGTAACTTCGCACCGTTCTGCTACGCTTCGTATTCCCGATAACCCAAACTTTAAGACTCGCGATCAGCTGGTTGTTAGCGGTTTACTCGATGGGGAGCCTCTGCATATCATTGTTAACCATTGGCCTTCGCGCCGGGGTGGCGAAAAGCGTAGCCTGCCTTTCCGTATGGCGGCAGCCAGGCTAACCCGTTCCATTGTCGATTCCATTCTGGCAACCGATGCAAATGCCAAGATTATTATTATGGGCGACCTGAACGATGACCCCGATAGCCCCAGCATTGTAAAGGGACTGGGAGCAAATCCTTACCGTGAAAAGCTGAAGCCAGGCGAACTATTCAATGCCATGGGCAGCTTATACCATGAAGGGATTGGAACATTGGCCTACCGCGATTCATGGAATCTTTTTGATAACCTCATTATTACCCAAGCCCTTTTGAACGGCGATAAGTCAACGTGGACATTCTTCAAGTCAAAAGTGTTTAACAAACCATTTTTACAGCAACCAAGCGGTCAATTTGCCGGCTACCCCTGGCGAACCTACGTTGGAAACAATTTTACCGGTGGATATTCCGACCATTTCCCCGTGTATTTATTCCTGATAAAGAAAAAGTAGTATAAAACGGGCCAACGCCCGTTTTTTTATTCAAAAACTTTAACTTTGTGGACAAACCCATTACCTCATGGTTGCATCAAAAAAGCAAATACTTAAAGATGAGCCAACGGAGTTCAAGCTCCTGGCTATTGCCTCATCGTTGAGTATAAGCCAAATGGTCTGGAATATCAATCAGGCGTGCACTTTCGCTCTAACCCATAATACTGAACTTGAGGATATTTTGGGCTTCCCTTCGTTTACCGATAGGCATACCTATGCAGGAAGGGTGATCACCCTTATAGGCAATAAGGTTACGGGTAGGGTTCTACATGCAAAGCTATCAAACATTGATTATATTATGGAGATAAGTGGCGATACCGACGAACAGTTTATTGCCGATATGCTTAAGCATTTGAAATCAATAAAAGGAATTCAGGTTATAACCCACGTTCAACCCTCCCTCCTAAAGCTTAAGGAACCCTACTGCGCTGAATAGTTAAAACGGTTTAGTTTCATAATCAGCAATCTACGTAATTCTGTTATCAAAACACTCTTCAGGGTTAAACTTTGTTAAGAGTAGCCCAAGCCATTTCATAAAAATTACCTTTGCTCTCATGAGCAGGAAATTACTATTCATACTTACAGGGGTTATTACCATTGCGTCAATAGGCTTGGTTCTACTACAGTCCAAATGGATAAGGATTGCTGTGCAAATCAAAGAGGAGCAGTTTGCCCAAACAGCCAGCCTGGCAATGGAACGCATAATTGATGAGGTAGAAAAGCAGGAAACCATAGTTCAGGTAATTGATGAAATAAAGCCCTACTACTCGGTAAACACAAGCGGTTCCGCACGGATGTCGTACCGCCAGGATATCCTGAACAAGACCAAAAGTGGATTCAGAACCAAGCAAATAAGCCAACAGGTTTTTACGCTGAATAACCTCGATACCCTTAAGCTGCCAGCAATAACCAAAACCCTTTTTGATTCGAGCTTACTGGGTAACTTACCGGTTAAAATTTCATCGGATCCAGCTGAATCGAATCGGCAACAGCTTAGCGTTAATGTAAACGACAAGCTGCTCAAGAAAACGGTTTTTGTTGAGAACATTGTTGACCGCATGATCCGGGTTGAGCTCCCGCTCCACGAAAGGATTTCGCAGGAACAGCTCGATTCCATTATTCATCGCGAACTTACCCGCAAGGGCATTGATGCCCGGTACGAGTATCGGGTAACCAACGAGAAGGATAGCACCATATACAGCAGCCCACGGTTTAAGGCAAACTTTAGGGGGCTTGTTCTGCGCGACAAGCTTTTCCCTAACGATTTCTTTGCACGCCGTTACTTTTTAACCCTTTACTTTCCAAACCAAAAAACTTACCTGCTGGGATCATTGGGCCCCATGACCTTTGGAACCCTATTGCTCACATTGTTAATTATTTCTATATTTACAATCACGCTTTACATTATCTTCAAGCAGAAAAGGATATCGGAAATAAGAAATGACTTTGTAAGTAACATGACCCACGAGCTAAAAACACCCATATCAACCATATCGCTTGCTGCGCAAATGCTCAACGATAAAAGCATACCCCATGAGCGTAAAAACCTCGATTACCTGGGTGGTGTTATAGCCGATGAGAGTAAGCGGCTCGGCTTGCAGGTGGAAAAGGTGTTACAAATGGCAATATTTGAACGCGCCAAGCTGCGGCTTAAGATCAAGGAGGTTGATGTTCACGACATTATCAAAAAGGTAACCAATAACTTTGCCCTGCAGCTCAACTCCCAGGATGGAATAATTATTCATGAATTCAACGCCAAATCGCCCATCGTTAAGGCCGATGAGGTTCATATCACAAATGTTATAAATAACCTACTCGATAATGCCACCAAGTACCGAAATGGTAATCCGGTAATAAACATTATCACCAAAGACGTGTCTAATGGAATAGTTGTTGCAGTTAAGGATAATGGTATTGGCATTAGCCGCGACAACCTGAAAAAGATTTTTGACCAGTTTTACAGGGTTCCAAGCGGCAATATACATAACGTGAAGGGCTTTGGCTTAGGCCTTAGCTACGTTAAAAAGATAGTGGAGGCGCATGGCGGAAAAATATGGGTTGAGAGCAAGCTGGGCGAGGGGAGTACTTTTTCGTTTTTCATGCCCTGGAGCGGACCGGCAGAACAATCGTACATACCTAAATAACTAGTATAACCATGAACCAACGAAAAATTAGAGTAATGCTTGCTGAGGACGACGAAAACCTCGGATACCTACTCAAGGAGTATCTTCAAGCTAAAGAATACGATGTTGACCTGTATAAGGATGGCGAAAAGGCTTACAAGGGCTTCCAGAACAACTACTACGACATCTGCATCCTTGATGTGATGATGCCTTTAAAAGATGGTTTTACCCTAGCCAAAGAAATCAGAATGGTAAACCCCAGCATGCCCATTCTTTTCCTTACTGCCAAATCCATGAAGGAGGATGTAATTGAAGGATTTGCCATTGGCGCGGACGATTACATGACCAAACCCTTTAGCATTGAAGAGCTGCTCATGAGGCTCGAAGCCATTCTGCGCCGTACCCGAAAGGATGCCAACGGCGCTGAGCAAACCCTCTTTCAAATTGGCAAGTACGTGTTTGATGCCACCAAGCAAA
>JBFMGQ010000033.1:0-33778 GCA_040752515.1 Bacteroidota bacterium
CTGTAGTCATAATTACTTTCGCCTAATTGTGCGTAAGTATTCAGGCTCACCGTTAAAAATAGCAGTGCAAAAATTGTTTTGATTGTCTTTTTTTTCATTGTGTATTGTTTTTAAAATGGCTACTAACTCGTTTATAGGTATGATAAAACCATACAATACATCCTAAATTGGGTGGATATGTATGATTTTAAACATACCAATTGCTAAATTAAAGAAATATTTCAAATTATCAAATGGTGATTTAATATTTTGAAGCGACTTTTCAGTTACATGAGTATATATCTCAGTAGTTTTACTGCTTTTATCTCCAATTAATTCATGAATGTACCGTAAGCCTTTACCGGATTCATTCCGCTTTCGCCCGACAAGTTCAGTCTTAAAATAGAAGTTGTTCGTTGATTGTTGTTCGTTTTTCGAGGATTTCAATGGAACACAGATGACGCAGATTGTGCGGATTTACACTGTGAAACACCTTGTGAACCCTGTGAAACCCTGTGATACTTATTAATTTAATTGTTGATAGTAAATTCAACAAAACGCAGAAAGTACAGATTGAAATGATGTGCTGATATACAGCCAGCCAAGCACTAAACACCTCTCTGTACACTGCACACTTTACACTGCACACTAAATGTAGAATCCAGCTAATGCAGGGCAGGCACTTTAACCTTAAAAAGCTATATTTGCAAAAACACAAATGCATAACACAATGAAACGAATATCACTGTTTAAGGCGTTAGGTCTATTTTTATTTGGACTGTTTGCTGCCGGTCAGGCGCTTGCCCAAATGGACGACCCTGTTCAATGGTCGGCTACCACTAAAAGAGTTGATGCCAGCAAGTTCGAGGTGGTTATCACCGCTCGTATCGATGAGGGTTGGCATCTATACTCAACCAAATTGCCCGAAGGGGGTCCACTGCCTACCAATTTCACCTTTGAAAAACCTGAAGGTTACAAGCTGGTTGGAAATATCAGGGAGGTATCAAAGAGTAAAACCGAACACGATGAGGTGTTCAACCTCGACCTTGCGTTCTTTGAGGGGGAGGCTGTTTTTTCGCAGCTGATTGAGCTCTCTGCCGATGAGGCACCGATAAATATAACAGTTGAGTTCCAGGCATGCTACGCCGACAAGTGCATCTACCTGGAGAAAAACATTAGCACCATTGCAAAGATTTCTGCCATAGCCGAAGGGGCTAAAGTAACCCAACAGGTGCAAGATGAGCCTAAAACCGATGCTACCATTGAAGCTGCAAAGCCCGAAAAGCAATCGCTCTGGTGGTTTTTTCTTGTTTCGTTTGCTGCCGGTTTAGCTGGGCTGCTTACACCATGCGTTTTCCCAATGATTCCCATGACCGTGTCGTTTTTCATGGGTAAGCAGCAGAACCGGGCAAATGCCATTCTCAATGCCTTTGTGTTTGGCATTTCAATAGTAGCCATATACACCTCGTTGGGTTTTATTGTATCGCTGTTTAACCTTGGTTCCGATTTTGCCAATACCTTAACCTCGCACTGGATAACCAACACCATCTTTTTCGCCCTGTTCATAGCCTTTGCAGCATCTTTCTTTGGGCTTTTTGAGATTGTGCTGCCCGGCAGTTTGGCAAATAAAACCGATAGCAAGGCCGACAAGGGTGGCCTAATTGGTTCGTTTTTCTTGGCATTAACCACTGTTATAGTGAGCCTGTCGTGTGTAGGCCCAATAGTTGGTGCATTGCTGGTTGAAGCTGCATCGGGCTTGGGGGCAAAACCCATTGTGGGAATGTTTGGCTTTTCGTTGGCCTTTTCCATTCCTTTTACTCTTTTTGCCATTTTCCCATCGTGGCTTAACTCGCTGCCCCGCAGCGGTGGATGGATGAACTCGGTTAAGGTTTTCCTGGGATTCATTGTGCTTGCCTTTTCGCTCAAGTTCCTGCTTACCATCGATCAGGGTTACCAGCTTGAGATGATTAGTCGCGAGGGTTACATTGCCATCTGGATGGCTATATTTACACTGCTAGGGCTTTACCTTTTAGGTAAAATCAAGTTTAAGTTCGATTCCGACCTTCAGCATGTTGGGGTTTTCCGATTGTTCCTTGCCATTGCCAGTTTTGCCTTTGTTTTTTACCTACTACCCGGACTATTCGGTGCCCCACTAAAAACTATATCGGGATTGCTTCCCCCACAAACCAGCCAAAGCTTCGACTTAAAGGCAAGCCAGATAGTTAATAACCAGTCCACATCGAATGTTACCGATGAAAATACCCTTTGCGAGGAACCTCGCTTTGCCGATTTCCTTCACCTTCCGCACGGGCTAAATGGCTATTTCGACTATGATCAGGCATTGCGCTGTGCCCGCGAAAAGAAAAAGCCCTTGTTTATCGATTTTGTTGGTCATACCTGTGCTAACTGCAAGGTAATGGAGGCGCAGGTGTGGAGCGATCCCCGGGTACTGGAGCGGCTACGCCGCGATTACATTGTTGTTGCCCTTTACGTGGACGATCGTACTGAACTACCCGAAAGCGAGTGGGTAACATCGGCCCGCGATGGTAAGGTTAAGAAGACTATTGGTAAGAAGAATGCCGATTTTCAGGCTACCCGTTTCAATGTAAATGGTCAGCCATACTATGTACTGCTCGATAACGAGGAAAAATTACTTACTGACCCTCGCGGATTTGACCTTAATGTGGAGGCGTTTATCCAGTTCCTCGATAAAGGGGTTGAAGAGTTTAAGAAACGTAACCAGTAAATATTGAATTTTGAATATTGAGGCTGCCCCACAGGCAGCCTCTTTTGATTTGTGCAGTTGCTATGGCAATCTAATCAATTCCCCTTTCCCTTGGCTATTTAGCTCAATTGTAGGGTTTCCGCGCAGGCGAATATCTCCGGCTGAGGTTATGTTTGCCATTAGGTAATCGGTTACCCAAATATCCATATTAATCGTTGAGCCTTGGTTGGCGATGCAGTATTTTACCTGTGTTTGCGAAAGGTCGAAAAGAGCAGCGCCATGAGCATTCAGGGTGGCATACTCTGTCCGTCCAATTGCCCGGTAGGTTCCAAAGCTCTCGCCCGAAACGTCTATCCTAAGTAAATCGACATCAATATTTACATTACAATCAACGTAGTTGCCCCAGTCAACCAAGTAAAACGCATGGCTTTTAAAGGTGCTGGGGATGCTAAATTTACAGGGCTGGCGGATTTCAATCATGGGGATTGTGGTTTGGTGCAGTTCAATGCCGATAATGGGGTAGTCCTTTAGCCATCGGCTTTTTACATTTTCCCTTATGAGTAACACATTGTTCTGAACGGTTACCTCCACATCGTGCATCACCTTTTCGTGGCATTTAATAAGCGCAAAACCGATGGTGTCGGGGAGTAGGGTAATACTAAACGACCCTTTAATATCAATTTTTTCAAAGGTAGCGGGTAGGTTTACGCGGCGCTCGGCCATATCGCCCAGAGTATAATCGCTTATCAGGCTGCAGGATTGCAAAATCCCAATCAAAAGTATCAAAATACAAAATCTATTTTTCATGCCTGCTAAAAGAGTATTTAATGCCAAATTCAACAAAATCGGCTTGGGCAAGCCAATGAGCCTTAATGGCTACCCCTAGGTTTAAGCCATCATAGATATTGATGCGCAATCCCACCTTGTTGGTAAACGCACCAAAGCCATAAAATTGGTTTCGCAGGTAAATACCGGGCTGGAATGCAATTCCAATGCGATTGAAACCCATAAGGTATGTTGCGTTGATTGCCAAGGCCAGGTTGTCGTTTTTGTTGGGTGTAACCGCATCATCTGATTTATCCGTTAATAAGTCGGGTATCGAGTTATCGCTGTAGGCGCTGAGCTCCAGCCCTAACATGGATAGGGGGGCAAATCGGTATAGTTTCTCGGCCGATAGGCCGATAATGCCATACTGTTTCCCGGTGAAGGCATCTACCGATTTTATGCTGGCGAACAGTCCAAAATTCCATGATGAGGATGAGGTATTATCGTCAGGGAATTCATTTTTTACCGGATAAGGTTTTCCAAATGAGTATCGGTAACCCAGTGCGGTGGTGAAAATATTAAACCCCAGGTTTGGTTCCTTTAGGCTTCCGTTCGATGCATGGGCAAGTCCAATGCTTGCCGAGACATTATGATTTGCGCTTACCCTGTAGTTACATCCAATCTCGTACTGGAAGAAAACATTCAGGGGTGTACTTAAAATCATGTTATCGCGGTTGCTAATGGGGTTATGCCATTTTGAGGCGTAGCTCAAGCCAACCGAGAGGGTATTGCTAATATTGAATCGTTTGGTATTGTCGAAAAATAGTCGATTTATGAAGATGTATAAGCCTGTAAATTTACCGTAAAGAGAATCGTTCCCCAATCCTGAATGATGGAGACCCAAGCCTACAATGGGGTAGTTGTACTCCTTATGCCAAAACTTGCTACCATCGGTGGTTATGCCAAAGTTAAGCTGAATGGCGTTAACATTTTCCTTTAGAAAGTAGGCCATGTAGCTATGGTGCGGGATTATAAATCCTGGACGTACCTTTATATCGATACTGTACCTACCTTCCTGTGCTTTGCCGCTATGAGGTAACACAAAAAGAGCAAGTGTAAGAGTAAAAAGCGATTTGTGTTTGAGTAACATCACTGAATCCTGTAAATTGCAACAAACTCCAAAACTCGATTGTACTGACCCTTGTTCATTCGGTACGAGATATTATCCCTGTATGGCCTAACCGGAAGTATAGAGTAGGAAAGGTTAAGGCCAAACCGCCATCTGGAGCTGTAATTGTATTCCATGCCGGCAATACCCGCAATTTCGAATTTCTTAAAGGTTGATACCTCATCCTCAGGGTATGGCCCAAGCGAGTTCGCTTCGGTTGCTTTGCTCAGGTAGCCACCCGATAGCCCAAATACTAAATTGAAGCCGTTTACAAAACGATATCCTGCCAGTACTGGTAGGTCGAAGTAGTTGAGACGCATGCGGTAAAAATCGGGAACGTCTGTAGAGCGACTTTTAGCGTAACTACCTTTCTGGATGTACCGAAAACTTAAACGGTAGAACCAACCGGTAAGCATGCTACGTTCAACCCAAATGCCCGCAATGGGGCCTGCCTTGTTGTATCCTCCGTAGGTGTCGCCATCAACCTGTGTGGCGGCCACGCCGGCTATTAGCCCTCCTCTGAAACTTTGGCCATGTATTTGAGTGTAACTCAAACACAGCAAAACAAGCCCAAGGAGCAAGAACCTATTCATTTTTAATCATCTCAATAAATCTTGGAACCCCTACCGATGCTTTCTCCTTTATTACCGTAACATCGCGCCGCCAGATATTGATATCATTGGGGTCGATTAGGTAGATGGGACATCCCTTGGGGGCATAGTCGAGCAAACCAGCTGCAGGGTAAACGTTCAGCGATGTACCAATCACGGCGAATATCTCAGCGGTTTGAACCAGTTTAACAGCCTCGTTCATCAGGGGAACCTCTTCGCCAAACCAAACAATGTGAGGGCGTAGCTGGTAACCATCAATGGTATCGCCCCATTTGATATCGTTGTAGCCAATATCGATAATTTTACTGGGGTTTCCGGTTGGCCTTGCCTTGGTTAGTTCACCGTGCAGGTGAAGGATATTTTTGCTGCCGGCACGCTCATGCAGATTATCGACATTTTGGGTAATAATAAACACATTGAAATGGTTTTGTGCCTCGGCAAGGGCAATGTGAGCTGCGTTGGGTTGAACGGTTTCCAGCTGATGCCTACGTTGGTTGTAGAATTCCAAAACAAGTTGGGGGTTTTTCTTCCAGCCATCGATGCTGGCAACCTCCATCACATCGTACTCTTCCCATAGCCCTCCCATATCGCGAAAAGTGCGAATTCCGCTTTCGGCGCTAATGCCAGCTCCAGTTAGTACCACCAATCGCTTGTGTGTTGTCATATATCGAACTGAATTTTATAGAACTGTTCAACGTCTCTGTTTAGGGTAAGGTAAAAGTTCGCGGCTTCGGTAGGATTAAACTCATTTTTAATCCAGTTGTCGTAAAGCAATTTGGTGCGTACAATTATTTCCCTATCAAATAGGCTGGTAAGTTGAATGAGTCCCGTTTGTTCCTTGTTTACGAGTTTGCTAAGCAACACGTAGTTTTCGCCTTCGGCCCATGAGTCAAGTGGGAAGCATTGCTTTTTGAGTTTTAGGGAGTAATCGCATAGTTTGGCATTTTGCCCTTCGGGTGCGGTTATGAGTTCGGGCAAAACTCCTCCTGCTCCAACCCAAAGCGGTATGGCAACCGATGCGGGCTGAAAGCCCAGTTTAACCCACATGGTGGCAAAATCGGTAGGTTCCTTGGGCAGAACACCCTGCACCACCACGGTTGACGATGAGTAGTATCGAACTATAAAGTCGCGGAAAGGGTAAATCTTTTCGGCCTTTGAAACCTCTTTGGATAAATCAATTCCGGTAATATCCTGCCTTAGGCTTACTGAGGCTTTAGTTATGAGGAATTCGGGCGTTAGCTCGTTGGCTGCCTTAGCTTCCTTAAACAGGTTTGATGCCGTATGAAAGCGAATGTAGCCTGCTCCTTTATTGGGTTCGCCCGAAACCGAAAAGTTTGAGCGGATTAAATACCCATCAGGAGCATCGGTTGTGCTGTTGGCATCGTAAAAGCGGTAGCTAAAATTGTTAACCTCAAAGTAACCCGCTCCACCCTTGGCATCGATTACCCCAAAGTTTGCCGATACGCCCAAGGGTTTTGGGAGTGTGTCGAGCATTTGGGCAAAATCGGTAATGGTGGCGCAACGGCCTAATGCCAATTTCATGATATATCCCTCAAGATCTTCAACTTTAGTTGAATCGGTTTTGGGTTTGATGTTGTACGAGGCCGAGTTCATTATGGCAAAACCGGCACTGTTGGTACCTGCCCATGCATGGCGTTCGGGGTCGTTGGAGTTGATGAGCGCTAAGTATTTAAACCGTGGCCCAACCTCAAAAACAACCTTGTTGTTAAAATCATCGGCATCGCGATGCTTCCATAGCAAAGGCCGTCCATCTGGTGTTGCCTTACCGCTGATAATTGCTGTGGTACAAGCAAAACCCTGAACGACCAAAAGAATCAATGCAAGTAAAAGCGCATACCTTTTCATAGGAAATCTGGCTTAAATAGAACTAATTTTTTTATATTGCAAGATATGAAATAATTGTAAATCTAAACCAAGTTGGGTATGAGATACGCAATGATAAATATCGCCCTAACTATAGGTATTCTTTTTGGCTGTAAACACCATGAAAAACAAACTGTTGAAATGGCTAAATTTGACCCTGCTCACATTAAGGTGAAGAACCACGTGAAAAAGGTTAGGGCACAAACGCTCTACTTACCGGTTTACTCCAGCATACCTTTTGCCGAGGGCAAATCGTTTTATGGGTTAAGTGCATTTATGGCTGTTCACAATACCGATTTTAATAAACCAATTTACGTTATTAGCGTTTACTACCTCGATACCAATGGGAACCTGATAAAGGACTTTTTGCAATCGAAGGTTGATACAGTAATGCCCATGCAAACAGTTAACTATTTTGTTCCGGAAAGCGACAGGAGTGGTGTAGGAGCAAATTTTATTCTGGAGTGGATTGCCGATTCAGCTGTAAATGAACCACTGGTTGAGACCATCATGGTAAGCTTAACCAGTGGGCAGGGAGTATCGTTTTTAAGCGAAGGTAAAATTTTGAACGAATTGTATTAGGCTGATGAACTTTACCACCGAAAACTTTTTGCTTATTGGATCGCTGCTGCTATTTATTAGCTTGATAGCCGGAAAAACATCGTTTCGCTTGGGTGTCCCAACACTCATCTTTTTTCTGTTTGTTGGAATGCTTGCTGGTAGATCTTTTTCAGGATTGGTTGTTTTTAACGATGCCATTACTGCTCAATTCATTGGGGTTGTTGCCTTAAACTTTATTTTGTTTGCAGGGGGGTTCGAAACAAACTGGATTAGCATAAAGCCGATTTTACGGCATGGTTTAACCCTTTCCACTATAGGGGTGATTTTAACGGCTCTTTTCTCGGGTTTTATAACCTGGCTTGTGACTGATTTTAGTATTACGGAGAGTTTTTTAATTGGCTCAATTATATCGTCAACCGATGCGGCTGCTGTTTTCTCAATACTTCGCTCAAAAAATTTAGCCCTAAAGGGCAATTTGAGGCCAACCCTTGAGCTTGAGAGCGGTAGTAACGACCCTATGGCCTATCTATTAACCATCATTTTTCTTGGACTAGCTACAAGCCCTTCTTTGTCATTCTGGGAGGTTGTAAAACTCTTTCTAAGCCAGATAATAATTGGAGTTAGCATGGGAGTGGGGTTTGGGTATGCAAGTAAATACATAATTAACAACATCAAACTCGAATATGAAGGGTTATACCCTGTATTAGCGATTACCCTGATGTTGCTAACCTTTTCCTTAACCGATTTTATTGGAGGGAATGGGTTTTTAGCCGTTTATCTATTAGCAATATATCTGGGAAACAGTTACTTAATGCACAAAAAGACCATATTGAAAATGTTCGATGGTTTGGCCTGGCTTATGCAAATAATCCTTTTCATTACACTTGGTTTACTGGTGAATGCGGGGGAAATTATTCCGCACCTGGGGAACGGGTTGCTTATAGCCTTTGGGTTAATGTTTATTGCACGACCATTAAGCGTTTTCATAAGTCTTTCCCCATACAGGATGAAAAACCGTGAGCGGTGGTATATTGCATGGGTAGGATTGCGTGGCGCAGTGCCTATTGTACTTGCCACATACCCCTTGATTGCCCGAATGGCTAATGCTCAAGAGATATTCAATATTGTATTTTTTATCACCATAACGTCGGTGCTGATACAGGGTACATCGCTTATTCGAGTAGCAAAGTGGTTTAGGGTGTTGCTACCGCAAAGGGTTAAGCAAATTACCCCTGTTGATGTCATGCTCAGGGAAAATATTAGCACCGAAATGGTTGAGGTTGACATACCCGACGATAGCTGCGTTGTAGGAAAACGAATAGTTGACTTAAATTTCCCTGAAAAATCGCTTATTGTGCTAATTCAACGCGACGACAAGTATATTTCGCCTACGGGCTCAACAGTAATTGAGCCTAACGATAAGCTCATAATTGTGGCCGAGGATAAAACCTCGCTAAGGGAAAGCTTTAGTTGTTTGAGTTTAGATGCTAATACGTATCAGCGCTAACCCTCTCAAGCAAAGCTAGCGTTTCAACATGGTGTGTTTGTGGAAAGAAATCGAAAGGGATACAGCGCGCTAGGCGGTAACCTTTTGAGCAAAGCGCTGCTATGTTTTTCGAGAGCGTGCCCGGGCTGCACGAGAGGTATGCAATACGGGATGGCAAGCCAAGCTTAGCTATCCATTCAACAACCTCAACTTCAAGTCCTGTGCGGGGTGGATTTGCATATAGAAGAATATCTTTCCCTTGGCTACGGTTTTGTTCAGTCCATTCAGCAATTTGAGGAACTCTTTGGCGGCATGCGCCTCGTAGAACTAAAGCCTCGGGGACATTTAGCCGAGCGCACTCCACAGCCTCGCCCCCAAGCTCAACGCCAATTACGTTAGCCTCCCGGTTAATCCATCGCCGCATTGAATTTCCGTTTCCACAGTATAGGTCTACAACAGCGCTATTGCCATTAGGGTTTAAGAACCTCTCTGCCTCCTCCAGCGATTCGTTGTATAGCTCAGGTATTAGCTGCTGAAAAGCAGCGGGGCCATATAGCAAGCCGTTGTAGTCGGTAGAACGGGGTTTGCCCCAAATGAGTTTCCATCCCGATTTCTCAAAAATCCTTCGCCCGGTTGACGGGTTCATGTGGTACCATAAACCATCGACACCCAGTGCCGATAAGCCTTGAGCAACCTCATCGGTTACCCAATTGGCCATAGGCTCCTGTTTCGATTTGATAACCAAAACAACTTGTGCCCCTGAAATAACGATGTAGGCTAGTGCAAGTTGTTCATTCTTTGGGAGCGATTGGGCAATTAAACCTATCGTTTTGTTTAGGCTCGGGCTATGAACAGGGCAATTGGGAATAGGAACAAACTCATCGCGACGCCACATCCCAAATTCCCAATTATTACCATTAAGCCGCGCACTTAGGGTTGTTTTTGTCCGGTAGCCCCAGCGTTTGCTCTCAGGTACTGAGCGCACGGGTTCAACCACATAGGCCCATTCCGATAGTTTACTTTTAATGAATGCTTGCTTCTGGTCAAGGCTATCGGTCATCGACCATTCCCTGTGGCTACATCCCCTGCAATCCGGATTACAACCCTGCGGTAGCATTGCGTTTTAATTTACGCAAAAGTAATACAGTTTTTAAGTGAAAGCTTAAGTAGCTGCCATAGGGTGCCGATTTAATTCAGTTTAGCTGCAATTTACTCTTCGGGTCGATAGTTTTAATTTGTCCAACAAACAACTTTAGTTCATTTCATTTACATTGATTTTCCATCTTCATAAAAATGCTTAATTTTGAGTTGTACAATTTTTTTGTAGGTTGATATTTGTTTTCTGGCTTACAATTTGCTGTATAGTAATGCTATATTTTTCCCTTTGGGGGTTTGACTGAGATGAAAATAAAACACAAGATGTTGCAGAAATCAATTGTTTACCTGATGTCGGTATTGCTTTTGCTAGCATCAAAGGCCGATACCCTTGTCCTACAGGACACGCCTGAGGCAATAGTTAAGAAAAGCGCCGAAGCCATTGAAAAGGGTGATGTGGATAACCTTACCCGGTACTTTTTTAAAACAGTGGAAATCGATTTACTTGGCGATGAAAACTTTTACAGTCAAGCTCAGGCTGTTTTGCTGCTGCGTTCGTTTTTTGAGAAAAACATTCCCGTGAAGTTCGCCATTAACCACCAGGGTGCTAAGGATTTAACTGCATTCGCCATTGGAACCTTGCAGTGTAAGAACGGATTATTCCGCGTATCGATATTTCTAAAAACCGACCAGGGAAAGACTTATATCCATCAGTTCAGGGTTGAGCCAGAGTCGGCCATAAATCCAAAGTAAAACAATGAATTCATACGAATATCTTATTGATAAGCTAATTGACTTAGCTATAGCTGAGGATATTGGCGATGGCGACCATTCGTCGCTTTCGTGCATCCCCATAAATGCCAGAGGTGCTGTGCAACTCAAGATGAAGCAGGAGGGTGTTATTGCCGGTTTGCAAATTGCTGAACGTATATACAAGCGAATTGATAACGAAATACAGGTTGATTTTTTGAAAGCCGATGGACAGCTGCTCCAACCCGGCGATGTTGCCTTTAAAGCTTATGGCAAGGTGCATACATTGTTGCAGGCCGAACGGATTGTTCTCAACGTTCTTCAGCGCATGAGCGGTATTGCCACGCAAACCCGCGAGTATGTTAGGTTATGCGAGGGAACCAAGGCAAAGGTGCTCGATACCCGCAAAACAACCCCCGGTATGCGTGTGCTCGACAAGATGGCTGTTGCCATTGGTGGGGGAGTGAATCACCGTATGGGACTATTCGATATGATTATGCTCAAGGATAACCATATCGATTTTGCCGGTGGAATTGAGCAGGCTATCCGTTTGGCTAACGAATACCTTGCTAAAACCGGACGTAAGCTCGATATTGAGGTTGAAACCCGCAGCTTAAAGGATGTGGAAACCGTTTTGCGTGTTGGTGGTGTTCGGCGCATCATGCTCGATAATTTTACGGTTGCCGATACCCGCAAGGCTGTTGAGCTGATTAATGGCCGTTTCGAAACGGAATCGTCGGGAGGGATAAACCTCAGCACCATCCGCGACTACGCCCTTTGTGGTGTCGATTACATATCGGTTGGGGCTATCACCCATCAAATCAAGAGTATCGACATGAACCTAAAGAAAATTGATTAAATTTTGATGAAGCCTATCGGGAACCATAGGGCATCCATAAAGCGCTTTAAAAGCGCAGTTGGCTTGATTCGTCGAAGGTTAAAATATTTTACAGTGCCAAGCCTCCATGGGGTTCCTGTTGTTGATGTTGTTCGATATTTTTTCCGGGGAATTGTAAACGGTGCCATTACCACCAGGGCTTCTGCCGTTGCTTTTAGCTTTTTTCTGGCCACCGTTCCCTTGCTGATATTCATTTTTACGCTAATCCCATACCTACCATTGGAAAACTTTCAGTTTCAGCTGCTTCAACTTGCTAAGGGAATCATGCCAACCTATGCATACCAAACAGTTGAAGCTACGTTGGTTGAGGTGGTAACCACTAAGAGTTCAGGGTTGCTTTCGTTTGGCTTTCTGGCAGCAGTCTTTTTTAGCCATAATGGCGTTAGTGCATTAATCGATGCTTTCAATGCCACCTACCACGCAATTGAAACTCGTACTTTTATTGAGCAGCACTTAATAGCTTTGCTTTTAACCTTCATGTTGCCCCTTATAGTAATTGTGGGTATTGTGTTGCTTTTTTTTGGTGAGTACCTATTGAACATTTTAGGCGACTGGGGTGTTTTACAATCATCGTCGATTTTGATTATCGCTATGATTATTAAATGGTTACTTGCAGTGCTGGTTTTCTTTTTTGGGATATCGCTGGTTTACTACCTTGCCCCATCGCGCAAGGATAAGTTTAGCTTTTTCTCCCCGGGTGCCATACTTGCAACCATCCTGATTATTCTTACCTCATTTGCCTTTTCATACTACGTAAATCACTTTGGGCAGTATAATAAGTTCTATGGCTCACTTGGCGGTTTGATAGCCTTTCAGCTATGGCTCTACTTCAACGCCTTTGGTTTGATTCTCGGGTTTGACTTGAATGCCAGTATCCGCAGTGCCATTAATGGTCGTAGGCATCGAATCGACATTCAAATGGAATAAGATTAAATGTAAATGCCATGAGTCTAAAAGACCTTAACGAGCTAAGGCATGAGTATTCCTTGAAATCGCTCAATGAGAGTGAGGTAAAAGCATCACCCATTGAGCAGTTTGACCAGTGGTTGAACGAGGCCATACACTCCGGAATACTTGAGCCCAATGCTATGACCCTTGCAACATCAACCTTCGATGGCAAGCCATCGGCCAGAGTGGTTTTGCTAAAACACTACGATGAGAAAGGACTATCGTTTTTCACTAATTACGAAAGTCGAAAGGCTAAGAACATACTCCAAAATCCTTATGGAGCCCTTGTTATTTTCTGGCCTGAGCTGGAACGGCAGGTAAGAATTGAGGGTAAAATACAAAAGGCAACCGATGCCGAAAGCGACAGGTATTTCAACACCCGACCCGAGGCTAGCAAAATTGGGGCTTGGGCATCGCCTCAAAGCTCAGTAATACCCAACCGGAAATACCTTGAGCGCTTAATGTCCGACTTTGAGGAGGAGTTTAAGGGCAAACCCATTAAGCGCCCACCTAACTGGGGTGGTTACATCTTGGTTCCAACACTTTTTGAATTCTGGCAGGGACGACCAAACCGGTTACACGATAGAATACAGTATTCCCTTGTAAATAATCAATGGAAAATTGAGCGGTTGGCTCCTTAGTGTTTATCCCGATTTCTTTTCGATTAAGTTTAATATTTTTTTGATAAGCAGATGTGAATCGATGGGCTTGGTTACGTAATCGTCGCAGCCACTTTCGATGCTTTTATTAAATTCCGATTGTAAAGCGTAGGCTGTTTGTGCAATAATTGGCAAATCGGGGCGCTGACGCTTGAATTCCGATGCTATGGAATAGCCATCGGCATCGGGTAACCTTATGTCGAGTAAAACAATGCTAATATCCTTGTGCTTTTTGAATAAAACACGTGCCTCGCGGGCATTGTGTGCAAAAATTGTTTTGGCACCGGTTGGTTCCAGCAAGCGTTCAAAGTAAAGCCTAATCTCCTTAATATCCTCAACAACCAAAATCTTTTTGTCTTTCAGGAGCTCAGGCGAAAGGAGCTCTTTTGTGATGCTTTTTGATGTTTTTTCGTTATCGTCGCCTTCCTGAAATGGAATTGTAAAATAGAAGGTTGACCCTTGCCCTTCGGTACTATCGACCCAGATATGTCCACCAAGTAAATCGACTAAACCCTTGGAAATAGCTAATCCTAAGCCACTACCACCATAAATACGGGTGTAAGTGTCGTCGGCTTGCCGGAAGCGTTCAAAAATTAAGGCCTGTTTTTCGGGCGAGATGCCAATGCCAGTATCCTGAACATAGCACTGGATGTATGGCATATCCTCGTCAATCAATAAGTTATACCCAAAGCGAATGCTACCGGTAGGGGTAAACTTTATGGCATTACTCAGCAAATTGCTTAAAATTTGTCGGATTCTAATGGGATCGGAGTAGATTGTAAAAGGCGATTCCTGGGGCATTTCGGGCTTAAGAAGCAGTGTTTTCTGGTCGGGTTTTCGGGATAGTTGATTTGAGTATATGGCGTAGAGTTCCTGAAATAGTTCATTTAGGTCGAATGATGTCTTGTTTATGCGAATTTGGTTCGATTGAATTTTTGAAATGTCAATTATATCTTCAATCAGGGCAAGTAGCTGGTTGCCGCTATTTTCAATGAGCTCGATGTATTGCTTCCCGGTTTCGCTGAGGCTTTCTTCTGCCCTAAGCAGCTGAATAAAACCCAGCACTGCATTCATGGGCGAACGGATTTCGTGGCTCATATTCGATAGAAAAGCCGTTTTTAGCCTGTCCGATTCCTCGGCTTGTTCCTTTGCCCTAATGAGTTCCTGTTCAATCAACTTGCGCTCAGTAATATCGTTGGCAATACCCACTGAGGCTATAGGCTCGTTAAACTCGTTGTAAACGGGTGATGTGGAGAGGAATATGGGAAAAACCGTTCCATCCTTTCTTACGTTTAACAGTTCGCCTTTCCAGCCTCCTTTTTGGGTAGCAGCATGAATTTCCTTATTAAGTTCTGAGTCAAATCCAATTGGTCGTAATATGTTAAGATTTTTACCCAGAATTTCGGTCTGGCTGTATCCGTATGTTTTACTAAAGGCCGGGTTGACGTATATGAAATTACCATTTAGGTCAGTAATTGATATACTATCGTTTGCATTCATAATGGTTTGAGCCAGAATCCGTATCTCCTCCTCGAATTTCTTTTGTTGGGTAATATCGCGCAGCAGAACAAGGAAAATCTTTTCGCCGGCAGGTACTATACGGACTTCGTAGTAAAAAGTGCTGTTTTCATGCTTATAGGAATACTCGAACCGTTGAAGTTTACCAGTAGCAGTGGCATAGCTAAGTGCCTCGGAGTATTTCTCGAAAATGGCTGGTGGAACGATTTCGGAGATATTTTTGCCAAGGTGAGAGTTGGTAATTTCGGGGTAGAAAGTTATTTCGGTAGGCGCAAAGTCAATAAGGATGCCTTGGTGGTTAACTCGGAATAAATGGTCAGGAATAGCCAAAAGCATAGCTTTGAATTTTGCTTCGCTCTCGGTTAGGTCGTCAATGGCGATTTTACGATCGGTAACGTCGGTAAGCATGCCATCAAAGTGAGTGGCATAGGGGTTTTCAGTTATGTTTGGCTGAAGAATATTTTGAACCCAAATGGCTGAACCATCGTTCTTTAACATTTGAACCTCAACGGGGCTCTTAGCTGTTGAACAGCTAGCCAGCCATTCCTCAAAGCTGTTTACAAGCAGTTTAATATTAGTCCCGGTAACCGATTCGGAGTCTTTAAATCCAAAAATGTTTGCAAAGGCAGGGTTACAGTAAACAATTTGCCCGTTACTGAGTATTCGGTAAAGCCCAACCGGGATTTGTTCGGTTAGCGTACGATACTTCTCCTCGCTCTCGCGGAGTATGGCTTCAGCGTTTTTCCGGTCGGTTATATCGTGGCACATGACCAAAACTACCGTCAGGCCAAAGTAGTCGCCACGGCTAAAAACCATATCGATGGGAACAGGGTCGCCATTTTTCTTGATTCCCCAAAATTCCATTTTTTGGGTATGGCCCTGATATGCAAGCCTAATAAATCGAAGAACCTCTTCGAGCGATGTTTGTGATTGGTCAGTAATCTCGTGAATGGTTTTGCCCAGGAATTCAACTCTAGTGTAACCCAAAAGCAATAGTATGCTTTTATTGGCATCCAGAATTACCCCGCTTGAATCGATAATTAGTATCCCTTCGCTGGAGTTGTTAAATAAACCCTTGTAGCTTTCCTCGCTCTCCCTTAAGGATTTTTCGGCTTGTTTTCTAGTGGTGATATCGCGGATGAAAACAATATCTATTTTTTCTCCGGCAAGTTCAACCAGGTTTGCGTTAAATTCAACATATACCTCCTCGCCTTGGCTCGAGAGCAGCACAGTCTCGTAAAGAGAGGGTTCAGGCTTACCGGCAAGCCGATTATTATACCTTTTAAGTATTACATCTTTATGTTTTGGGTGTATATATTTAGTGATGGGTTGATTTAAAAACTCTTCGGGATTGGTTTTCAAAACTTCAATGATTCGTGGGTTGCCGTAGGTTACCAGGCCATCTTTAATAAATACAATACCATCGTTGGAGTGTTCCACCAAAACCCTGTACATCTCCATCGATTCCTTTAAGGCCTCTTCGGCTTGCTTGGCGCGGCTTATATCGGTTGAGATAACCATTATACCATACTTCCCGTTAGGGAAAATTACACGGTTCTCGTGAAGTTGTACAAAGCGTTTAGTCCCGTCTTTTCGGATATTGTAAACCTCCGTAATAAGCGATTCGCCCCGTAATATTTTTTGGATGTTGGTATCTACCTGCTCGGCCAGCTCCTTGGGTGCAAGGTCGTGAAAGCGCATTTTTAGGAACTCGTCGCGGGTGTAGCCTAAAATTTCGGTAGCGGCAGTGTTGGTATATATTATATTTCCTTCATCGTCGCTCAGGAGAACGCCGTTAGGCGATTGCTCAAAGATTATTCGCCAAGCCTGTTCCTCGGTTATAATCTTTTTAAGCCTGATATGGTTTGTATCAAAGCTACTGCTTGCAAAGGTTTCAGCCTTTTGCATCTGTTTCTTAAATAGTTGCAGCTCAATGGCAAGGTCTAACTCCTTGTCAGTGAAATTTGGTTCAATATGTAAATCTTCAGGCAGGTTGCCTATTTGGTTGGCAATTTCTTTATAGGCTTTTCCTGTATAGTAAAGAACGACACCATCGTATTCAAGCGATATCCCTTTAAATTTCTGGTACGTAATTTCGTTTTCGATACCAACAATGGCAACATTGAAGATTGGTAATTCTATATCAGCGGCAACTTTATCAAGGCTAAGACACGAATAACCTTTGGCTTCCAGTGTTGTTTCAAACTTATCAACCGGAAGAACCTGATTAATAATAAGTAACGCTACTTTCGATGCCAATTCTTACAGTATTTTCATGCTGGTAATATATGGTATTTTTACGTTTGTTAACAGTTAATCGGTTCTATTTTTAGTTGTTTTTTACCGAAAAAGGTTAAAGATTGACGAAGTTTAAAAAGAAAGGGATGAATTTTACCTCCGAAGTGTGGCTACCAGCCGGTTGGGGTTTAACAAAAGGTCGAGCGCGTGGCTTACCGAGTTGCAAACAATGGAGGCATGTTTAAGGGATTGCGGAGAGGCTCCTTCGGCCTGAATGGTTGCTATACTTAAAGCAGCATGCTTTAGCATTTGCCAATCGTTGTATCCATTTCCAATGGCAGCACATCTTTTCTTGCCAAGTTGTTTCAGATAGATTTTTTTCTGTCTGTCCTGCTGTTGCTTTTTAAGTATCTTAACCTGGCATTCAATACCTTTAAGCTGATTGGTTACAGTTCCAAAGGTATCGGCGGTAACCACATGAATGTTCAGCTTGTTTGAGAGCTCCTGCAGGCGTTCCTTTACCCCATCAATCAGATTGCCATCAACGGCAAGCGTGCCATTGAAATCGAGCACAAGATGTTCAAGATAAAGTGTTTTTCTTCCCGGAATCTCTATTGTTATCATGGGTCAAGTATTTTTCCAGTTAGCGTAGGGATTTTCGGAAAGGTAGGAATTGTAATACCGGAAATCGTGAGTAACCTCTTGGGTAACCCAATGGGGTAGAGTAACCCTTTCATCTTCCGTTTGCAATTCAAGTTCAGCAAGCAAAAGTCCTTTGTTTTTTCCTTCAAAAACATCTACCTCCTATGTTTTGCCATTATGGTCTATCAAATACCTGTTTTTTTCTATAACTGATCCACAAAACCTTTGTATCAGTTCGTAGGCTTTATCGATGGGTATTTCAAATTCAATTTCTTCTCTGGCTATACCTTGAACAAGGCCTTTGATGGTCATAAAGGCTTTTTCGCCTTTTATTCTTACCCTTATGGTCTTTTCAGGGTTTGTGGTAAGGTATCCCTGTACAATTTTAATGGGTTTGGACTTTGGAAGGCATTCCCACTTCTGAGTATCAACCAGGTATTTGCGTTCAATTTCCATACTGTAAAAATAAAAAAGCCCGCCCAAACAGGCGAGCTTTAAGCCAATTTTTTTACTAGAAAAGTTTCTTTTTAAAGTATAGCGCTACGTTAACCAATCCGATCATAACCGGAACTTCAACAAGCGGACCAATAACAGCGGCAAAAGCCTCGCCTGAGTTTATTCCAAAGATTGCAATGGCAACGGCTATTGCTAACTCAAAGTTGTTGCTTGCCGCAGTAAACGAGAGGGTAGTGGTTTGCTCATAGGTTGCTCCGGCCTTCCGGCTCATAAAGAACGAAAGCAAAAACATTATCACAAAGTAGGCAAGCAAGGGAATGGCTATAAGCACAACATCCATCGGGATTTTCACAATGTACTCGCCTTTAAGCGAGAACATAACAATAATGGTGAAAAGCAGTGCGATTAGTGTGATTGGGCTGATTTTCGGAATAAATTTGGTGTTATACCAATCCTTCCCTTTCAACCGTATCAATGTAAAACGTGTGATAAACCCGGCAATAAAGGGTATGCCGAGGTAAATAAATACACTTTCGGCAATTTGGGATATGGTGATTTGCTCTACGGAGCTATTGGTTGGTATTCCAAACCATCCCGGTAGTATGGCGATAAATACGTATGCGTAAACCGAGTAAAAGAGAACCTGGAAGATTGAATTGAAAGCAACTAGCCCTGCGGCATACTCGGTATCGCCTTTGGCCAAATCGTTCCAAACAATCACCATGGCAATGCAGCGTGCCAAACCAATCATGATAATACCGTACATGTACTGCAGGTTGGTTTCGCTGGGGAAAAGCTTGTAAAAAACAATTGCCAGGGCAAACATCAGAATTGGGCCAATTATCCAGTTCTGAATAAGCGATAGCGAAAGGATTTTGTAGTTCCTGAAAACATCGCCAAGTTCCTCGTACTTTACCTTGGCTAGCGGGGGGTACATCATCAGAATAAGCCCAATGGCAATGGGGATATTTGTTGTGCTATCGGGCGATGGTTTCATGGCATCCCAAAAATCGGCAATGGCTGGAAAAAAATGCCCGCTTAACACTCC
This sequence comes from Bacteroidota bacterium, assembly GCA_040752515.1. GTDB lineage: Bacteria > Bacteroidota > Bacteroidia > Bacteroidales > Tenuifilaceae > Tenuifilum. The sequence continues at coordinate 19,432 of JBFMGQ010000033.1, forward strand.
AATGGCCATGGCCAAAAATATCCACAGGGTAAGATACCTGTCTAAAAACTTTAGCCGTTTTTTCATGGTTCAAATTGTTTTAATAAACTCGCTAAACTTTTCTTTGATTTCGTCTCTAACCTTGCGGAATACCGCCATAACCTCATCGGGAGTCCCAGTGGCTTCGGCAGGGTCTTCGAACCCGATATGGAGCCTATGCTTTACCTTGCCTAAAAAGGCTGGGCAGGTTTCCTTGGCATTATCGCAAACCGTAATTACGTAATCCCATTCCTGTTTGATGAACGGGTCAACCAGCTTGGGCTTGTTTTGGCTGATATCGATGCCTAATTCGGCCATAGCCTTTACGGCATTGGGATTAACCTGTGTGGCAGGTTCAGTTCCGGCCGATTCAACAGTTAAGTTGCTGTCGAACGATTTCAGGAATCCTTCGGCCATCTGACTCCGGCAGCTGTTACCTGTACATAGAATTAAAATCTTTGTCATATGCGTTGTAGTTTATTTAAACCTTGGCCTTAGCTGGCACATACATGAGCCATCGAGGCGTTCTTTGTTGTTGATAATTAGTGGAAGTCCATCGCGTTCCCATTCAACTATGCCGCCGGCAAGGTTTGCTATAAGGGTAAACCCTTTAGAAATAAGGATTTCCATTGCTTCGTGGCTACGTAGACCGGTTGAATCGGCAATTATTAGAGGAAAATCGGTAGGTAACTGGCTGATGTTTTGTTCTAACTCGCTTAAGGGTAGGTAAATGACCCTTGGAACATTAAAGCGCTTGTAGCCCGTAAGGTTCTCTTCCCTTACATCAACAATTATGGCATTGCCCGTTTTAGCTTCGTAGTAAGCATCACGTGGCGTCAGGTTAAGAAAACCTCCGCTTATAAAACCATTACCAGAGAAAGGATTGGCTTCCATGGCATTTTAATTTTAGCCGCAGCAGCTGCCACTCTTTTTTAAACCGTTCATCAGGAATCCAAACCCGTTATGGTCGAGGGTAACTTCGGCAAGGGTTTCGGTTAACGAATCTTCGATGTAGAAATCTACCCCGTCGATATTGATTGCGGTTTCGCCCTGCTGGGCTACATTTGCAACATCCATTTGAACCGATGGGCCACAGCACCCCTGTGTGCTGTATATTCGAATTCCCTTCGACTCGTCGTTAATGGTCTCAAGAACCTTTAAAAGTTCTTCCTTGGCTTTTACTGATAGTTTCATGTTTTGTAGTTAAATTATTGGTTTGTAGTTTTATCAATTAGACTTCGCAGTTAACAGCTGCATCCCTAACCTTTCTGAAAAAGGTATCGAACTCATCCAGGTACCTGTGTATGTTCTCGGAACAAATACAGTAATTAATCTTTAGCCCGTCTATTTCACCGTGAATAAGCCCCAATTCTTTTAGCTCCTTCAGGTGTTGCGAGACGGTGGTTCGGCTTAAGGGCAGGTTTTGCGATATATCGCCCGATATACAGGTTCGGGTTTCGGCAAGGTACTCCAGTATGGCCAACCGAGCTGGATGCGAGATAGCCCTTGCAAATCGGGCAAGTTCCTGTAATCTATCGTCAAATTCTTCGGACTTATTCATGTTGCATGTATTAATGTCGTAAACATACGACATAATTTATACTTAAACAACCATTTTAGAAAATAGTTTTTATAAATAGATGAATATGGGTTAGTGGTTAAGTTTTGATGTTCTTAGGGGTATTAGTGTGGGTGTGCTATTTGATGAACAATTCTCTGGGGATTGGACGGCAGAATCTCAAACGCAGCCAAACCTAACAGGATTAACTCGCAAAATGACTTGCAGAAAAGGGTTATTCAAAAGGAAAGAACAATAAAGTAATTGGGATGAACTATAGATACATTGAAGTAATAATAAGAATTTGCAATGGGTTGTCTTTTAATTATGCTTTCAGTATCAAATAATTCTTTGGATCAAACGGTTCCAGGTTAACTAAAAATTTGATTAACAAGAACTGACGCGTTGTATAACGAATGTATAGCAACAATAACAATGTATGCATTTAATTTTCGCTTTTTCTCAGCTAATGCAGCATAAACATAATTAAACACTAAGCAAACTGTAAATGTTACAATTATTGTTGGAATTGAATAGAAGTGCGTGAGTCCAAAGATAAAGGCACTCACAACGTAAAACACTTTCAGGTTCCAACGGAATTTGCGGTAGAACAATTCAAATAGCAAGTATTGGAAAACAAAAGTTTCTACTAAAGGAGCAATAAGGCATACCTTAACAAGACGAATAGCAATTTTGATAAGCGTCGCAGGATCAGTTGCAATTGGTGGTTTTGGCAGGTTGCTTGTATGGTGAATGTCAAATGCTAAGAATAAATAGTGATAGAATGATTCAATAAATAATAAAGTTATTGTCGTACTAATAATAACCAACAAGGGATTAGCAGATTGGATATTGTATTTTAATTTATATAGTTTAATCATAGTAAAAAAAATTACAAAAATAGGGTTATAGTTTTTTTAACCCTATTAAAAATTATTGTGCATGATGTATAACATATTTCCCGCCTGTACTAGCTGAATAATTAACATATGCTATAAATGCCTCTTTCATACACTCCAAGGCTGAATCTATTGCCTTGCCAATAAGATAATCCTCCCAACTAAAACCGCCGTTGATTTCAGTAATTTCACTTATGTTCATTTCTTGAACAGAGAAAGATTCAAAATTCACCATCGCAAAAATACTTTTTATTGTTAGAAAATCAAACCCTCATTCTTTACCCTGCCGAGGTTAGCAGTGGTGTAACGTTACAGTTGCAAAGTTAGGCGCGTTCCGTCCGGAAAACAGGAACGGAAGTGAAACGCCCCCATTTTTTTTCAACTAATTCTTTTCGGCTAAGGGGTTTCATGGTACAACCCACCAAAATATCGAAAGGGTACTCGTAATAAAAGGTTGTGCTTGTCTTGGAGTATGCAATTGGCGCACCATGCGATTTTAACTCATCAATAACTTAGTAAAGCCTTGTTCGGCTTATTCCTAGTAGTGTTGTAAATCCATAGGTGCCCACGCTCGTCGAAGTTAAGCTACGCTAAACTTTGCCGCACGTGGGTTCTTAAATTCAAAAATAGTACTTATTGGAAATTATTGCTAATGTAATTGGTTCATTTATTTAAAAACCCATACCCTTGAAGAATAGAAAACCGAAAAACGAAAAATTCATACTAAATCGGAATCTCAAAAATAGTTGGAAAGAAAAACCAACAAATTTTTAAACAAGTATTAAGTAAGATATGAAACAAAAAACCATACCAGAAATTGTATTTAAGTCTTATTATGGTTATAGCAATTGCACCTGAAAGTATAGGAATCAGAAAAAGAATTTCACTAAAATCAATTCTAAAAGGTAAATGACTTGTTGTAAACAGTAAAATACTTGAAATACAAATAGCATTATAATACTTATCATAGTAGAAACCCACTTTTTTTCTAAGTTGTAATGCCTTTTTGTAAAACAAAAATATGGATAAAGAAAATATTGACCCAACAATAAAACTTATCAACAAAGAATAAAAGATAATATATGCTAGTGCAAAAAAAATAATAAACCCAGAAATCTCAAAATACCATAGATTCTTTTTTAAAGGAAGCCTGAAAGCCAATTCTTCAAAAAATGGACCGACTATAAAACCCAACAAAAAGATAAAACTCAAATCAAATCCAGCGTAATAACGTATCGTATCAAAAATATAGTGTTTGGCGACAAACCACTTTAGTATAAAAATCAAAGACACGTGTATTAATACTGTTATTATTAGTAAAAATGAAAAAAAAAGAATTTTATTTTTTAATTTCAGCATTTTTGTCAAAAATAGCGTTATGATATATATTTCTCGTGAAATTTTGGAAATAAATGAGAGGAATAATAAAATATTCCTCTCGTTTTTTAGTTAGGATTGGCTTGCAATAACCAAAAATAGCCAAGCAATTAAACCACTGTAACTGGAGGAACCACTACCTCCGCCAGAAGGTTTAGGACTATCATAATCACCCCTACCCAAAGGTCCATCTACACCACCACCGCCATTAATTTCCTTCTCCTCATTAAGAGTCAGTCCGTTTACTCCAAATTTTTCAAGTTCCATAATAAAAACATTTTTAATTGTTTAAAAATCAAACCCTCATTCTTTACCCTGCCGAGGTTAGTAGTGGTGTAACGTTACAGTTGCAAAGTTAGGCGTGTTCCGTCCGGAAAACAAGAACGGAAGTGAAACGCCCCCATTTTTTTCAACTAATTCTTTTCGGCTAAGGGGTTTCATGGTATAACCCACCAAAATATCGAAAGGGTACTCGTAATAAAAGGTTGTGCTTTTCTTGGAGTATGCAATTGGCGCACCCCGCGATTTTAACTCATCAATAACTTAGTAAAGCCTTGTTCGGCTTATTCCTAGTAGTGTTGTAAATCCATAGGTGCCCACGCTCGTCGAAGTTAAGCTACGCTAAACTTTGCCGAGCGAGGGAATTTTAGCGATATCCATAAACATATTACTAAAAGGTTAAAATATTGCTTTTTATTCAATTAATTTAAAAAGTATTTCTCAATTTAACCGAACATCACTCCTACTCCATATGATACCCAATACAAAGCAAAAATCACAAACATGGTAATAAGCATGTTTTTAATAAGTTTGATTCCATTTTTAAGCGCAGCGTTTTCGGTTTTTAAAATTTCAAACTGTTTGGTAATTTTTTCGAATTGTTTTAGTTCCTTTTTTTTGCTTATTACTTGGTTCTTAAGTTCAAATATAGTATTAGAAACTATTGCAAATGCTCTTTATATAGCTATTTAAATCCAATATCCTTGAATAATACAATGGCACTCTTCCGCACGATAGGACTCATGCAGTAGCGGAGCAACAAGAGGCATAGCAGTTATAAACAAAACCTAAAACAACTTCTCTATAAAGGCATACCCTACACCTATTGCAAACCCAATTGCAAAAAGTCCTACGAAAAAGAATATGACATTAATAATAATATCAATTATCTTAATCCTAAATATTTTTATTGGTATTTTCATAATTTAAATTAATTAATAGGTTCTCCTTCTTTTGAAAGGAGAACCATAATGCTTTTTACTCTGTTGCCTTTTCAACTAAACCATAAATAACACCCGCAGCAAATCCAATCGCAAACAGACCAGTATATACACCTCCAATTGCTATAAGAACCCCAATGGGATTTCCTCCATTGACTTCTAAAGATTCTTCATTAGAAATCTCTGACATGCCAATATTCTTCGAATTTTCCATAATTTTAAGAATTTTGTACAACTTGATAACCATATTCAAAACCTGCATAAATAGCATAACCAGCAACAACCACTATACCTACACAAGTGGCAGCTGCAAGTGCATTGCCAATCAAACCTCCTGCTAATGTTAAAAAGCCCCCATTCTCATCTTTTTGTTCATTGGTAGTCATCTCAACCACTCCAAATTTTTCAAGTTCCATAATAAAAACATTTTTAATTGTTTAAAAATCAAACCCTCATTCTTTACCCTGCCGAGGTTAGCAGTGGTGTAACGTTACAGTTGCAAAGTTAGGCGTGTTCCGTCCGGAAAACAAGAACGGAAGTGAAACGCCCCCATTTTTTTCAACTAATTCTTTTCGGCTAAGGGGTTTCATGGTACAACCCACCAAAATATCGAAAGGGTACTCGTAATAAAAGGTTGTGCTTTTCTTGGAGTATGCAATTGGCGCACCATGCGATTTTAACTCATCAATAACTTCGTAAAGCCTTGTTCGACTTATTCCTAGTAGTGTTGTAAACTCATAGGTGCCCACGCTCGACGAAGTTACGCTACGCTAAACTTCGCCGAACGAGGTGATTCCGCTGGATTTTCGGTTTTTAGTTTTGTCAAAAGTAATAAATCTATACTATATTAGCGATTCCGATTTTTATTCTTTCTTAGTTCTGATGTCCAATAAAAAAAACATATTAAACAACCAATCAACAGGGTTGTTAGTTTTAAAAAAAATACTTTTTCAAAAATGTATGTATTAATAAGCAAAGAAAAAATAACTATTATAATTAACGTGATTATACCAAGAATGTCATTTTTAATTACATTTATTGATAATAAAAGAAAATAAATTATTGAAGGAGTTGTTAGCAATGGTAATAATTCGTTATAAGGATACACCAATAAATAGTAGTTACTTAGAAATTTTAGCAAAATAGTTAATAATAGAAAGAAAAAAAATAAAGCGATTGGTTTTAGTGGAAATGTATTTTTCTTTAAATTAGTTCTCATGATAAATTTGATTAAAATAACTCAATAGATCTTAGATCTACTGAGTTATATTATTAATAATAAATATTAGTTCCATTCTGCAACAGAAACGGGGCATTCGATGTTTGCGGCTTGGATTGCATCACACAAATTCTTAAGGCTCCCGAGAACCTGTCCTAACCAATAAAAGCCAGAACCCCCACCATTTATATTTATTTCTTCAAAATGGGATAATTCATCTAAGATTAAATTCTCTTTTTCTAGTTTCATTGTAATTATTTTTGAGTACTTTGAAATCCTGCGTTAAAATCATCTAGGCATTTCTGGTAACCTTCAGTAACCAGTTCGTATACTAAACCACCGACGAAGACACCAACTAATCTCATCCATCCTCCTGTTTCTTCTGATTTTTCTTTTGAAGTCATCTCAACCACTCCAAATTTTTCAAGTTCCATAATAAAAACATTTTTAATTGTTTAAAAATCAAACCCTCATTCTTTACCCTGCCGAGGTTAGCAGTGGTGTAACGTTACAGTTGCAAAGTTAGGCGTGTTCCGTCCGGAAAACAAGAACGGAAGTGAAACGCCCCCATTTTTTTCAACTAATTCTTTTCGGCTAAGGGGTTTCATGGTACAACCCACCAAAATATCGAAAGGGTACTCGTAATAAAAGGTTGTGCTTTTCTTGGAGTATGCAATTGGCGCACCCCGCGATTTTAACTCATCAATAACTTAGTAAAGCCTTGTTCGGCTTATTCCTAGTAGTGTTGTAAATCCATAGGTGCTCACGCTCGACAAAGTTACGCTACGCTAAACTTCGCCGAGTGTGGGTTCGTTTCTTTTTATTTTTTTACAGCAATGACTTAACGTGGCATTTTCAGTTTTTATTTTATCGATTTACGCTCTTATATGATAAATATGAAACCAATACGCTTAATGATAATGCCAATAAAGACCACGATAACTCGTTTATATCAAAATTCCGTCTTAAAAGTATACTAAAGACTATGCCAATTGCAACAAAAACTACAGAGGAGAGGGCTCGCTTTACGTTAAACAGCGACACACCAAAGTAAATCAACATAGTAATGAAGAAAAATATTAAGGAATAAAAATTTCTTTCGTAAAAATACATTTGCCAAAATATTATTGCTATTATTAGCAGGCATATGATGATAATTTGAAGTGATTTATTTTTCATTTACAATGTAGGTTTTGGTTTATAAAATCAGATAATTCTTCAAAAATAATGAAGAATTATCTGAAATGAAAAAAATTACATAATTGAACTTCGACCACTTATCGTTTCTAAATATGCACCTCCATATCTGGTTTGATCTTCATTTGGTACATTGTTATCTATTGAAGATAATATGTAACCAAGCCAGTATGATAACCATGTCCCACCATTAATGTTTAACATATCTGTAGCATTAAGTGGTTCCAAATACTGCACTTCTCTTGCTTTAAGTTTTTGCAATGTGGGGTTCTTTTGTGTGTTCATACCAATTTATTTTTTATTTTGTTTAGCATCATTCCATCCTTCCCAAAAATCTGCAGGTGCGTTCCTGTCTAAAAGTTCGCTTACAATAACTCCTGCTAATAACCAAAACAAAGGGTTACCCCCTTCAATCTCAACAATTTCTTTGGCATCCAATTGTTGCACGCCAAATTTTTTAAAAGATAGTTGTTCCATTTTAATTTAGTTTTAAAAGGTTAGTAATTTTGCCATCCAAATTTGGTTGTGTTTTTGTAACGTTACAGTTGCAAAGTTAGGCGTGTTCCGTTCGTAAAACAAGAACGGAAGTGAAACACCCCCATTTTTTTCAACTAATTCTTTTCGGTTTAGGGGTTTCATGGTACAACCCACCAAAATATCGAAAGGGTACTCGTAATAAAAGGTTGTGCTTGTCTTGGAGTATGCAATTGGCGCACCATGCGATTTTAACTCATCAATAACTTCGAAAAGCCTTGTTCGACTTATTCCTAGTAGTGTTGTAAACTCATAGGTGCCCACGCTCGTCGAAGTTACGCTACGCTAAACTTTGCCGAGCGTAGGGAAAAATTATTGTTTAACAAAAAAAAATGCATTTACAGTTTAAATCTACCTTGTTTTGGACAACTGTGGGTTTGCAATAAAAAACCTATGGGTTTTTAGTATTTCTTAAGAAAAAACTTTTTCTAAGTAACCCCATAAATAGCCAAAGATGTAACCTGCATAGTATAATATACTGTCGTAACCGATTTTTTTTTTAGCAACCAGTCAATAACTTTTAGGGAAAAGAATAAAATAAGTAAAATCTTACCTACTTTTAATGATTTATTCTTCATGAGGTTAATAAGTTAAGATTAATTCCACGTGCCAACAGAATTACTATGTCCAACTGTAACAATTGTTTCGTCATGCCAATTACTTGGGTTTGTTAAGTAACCCCAAATATAGCCAATTCCGAATGCAATCCCATAAAGAAAATCTCCATTCCCCCCCCCGTTTATGAACTTTAATTCATCTGGGTAATGGTATAATTATTTTACGCTGGCATACTCAAACTCCTTAGAAACATTATTGACTCATATAGTTCCAATAGCCAATAGATTAATGATCATGTGGAATATGATGGAATAAATTATTCCGAATTTTATTCTAATATAACCAAAAAACACGCCCATTAAAATTTGTGGAAACACTAGAAATGGTATCCATAAATACAAAAAGCCTTCGATTCCATTATAGTTTTTGAAATGCATCAAACCAAAAATTATTGTAATTGCATAGAAGTAAGCTGAAAAATATTTTGTAATTATACTTCTTATTTCTAAAGATTTTGACAATGACGATACGACTAATATTGATAAAGTAAATAATATAATACTATAAAAATAGTTTGATTTTAGCAGACTGTAAGTAGCTAAAATAATTGCTAAAGATGAAAAAATAATTAAATTTCTTTTATTTATTATTAATATTAATCTAAAAAGTAATTCTTCAATGATAGGGCCTATAAACAATGCAAGCACTATTTTGGGCAATAATTCTAAATTCAACTGTTTTTGGGTTATATTAAAAATAGAATTTATAATTTTAATAAAAAAACCCACTGGCAACAATATTAAATAGTAGGAAAATAATAAAGTAAAAAAATACTTCCAAACTATCTTATGTTGTTTGTTTTCAATGTATGGTTTTTTTATAAATTGAATAAAATCCGACATGGTAATCAAATTATGACAAAATTAATAAAAATGGTATCCCTTGATGGGATACCAACTTGTTTTACCAAAAGAGAAGGAAAATTCCAATAGCTTCTAACCCTTTTCTTATACCAACACCAATTTCATGACCTAAGTTATAGGTCTTTTCATTGCCGCCGTTTATCTCTACAAGCTCTTCTTTTGTTAAATTTTTCATGGCATTAAGAATTTTATTTTAGAAACCCAAAAGACCAGCAATAAGGCCACCCCAAAAAGAACCGTATGCATCAATTACTTTAGCATTAGCTGAAATTGAACTGCTATCCATATACCAAGAAATAGGTACATTACCGCCATTAATATCCCTTTTTTCATTTTGGGATAATTCAACAAGTGTTGTTTGTTTCATAATAAATTTTATTTTTAGTTAGTCAAAATAGTACCCTCATTCTTTACCCTGCCGAGGTTAGCAGTGGTGTAACGTTACAGTTGCAAAGTTAGGCGTGTTCCGTCCGGAAAACAAGAACGGAAGTGAAACACCCCCATTTTTTTCAACTAATTCTTTTCGGTTTAGGGGTTTCATGGTACAACCCACCAAAATATCGAAAGGGTACTCGTAATAAAAGGTTGTGCTTTTCTTGGAGTATGCAATTGGCGCACCATGCGATTTTAACTCATCAATAACTTCGTAAAGCCTTGTTCGACTTATTCCTAGTTTTGCAGCAAACTCATCAGGAGTGCCGGTTCGCTGTTCCTTAATTAAGCAGTGCATTTTTTCGATACGCACTAAGTACTCAAAAAATTTCATAACTTTTTTTAATTTTCAATTATGTGTTTTTCAACTGTTTGATGTTGCCACATGCGGCAAAACTGCCCATTACTATGTATAAGTTCCTTAAATACTCCTTGCTCTACGACCTTGCCATTCTCAAGAACTATAATATTATCGGCCATAGCAATGGTAGATAGCCTATGGGCAATAACTATTACGGTTTTTCCCTTTTGCCTCATCAACTCAACGGTACGCTGCACAAAACTTTCGGCAATGGAGTCCAGCGATGAGGTTGCTTCGTCGAGTATTAGTATCTCAGGATTTTTATATAGTGCACGGGCAATGGCAATGCGCTGCTTTTGCCCGCCCGACAATGATGTTCCGTGCTCGCCAATGTAGGTATTAAACCTATTGGGTAGGCTCTCTAAAAACTCAATCATACCTAGCTGGGTGCAAATCTCAATAATCCTCTGAATGTTTGGGTTAAACTCCCCCACTGCAATATTCTCAACTATTGTTCCTGCAAATAAGTCGATATTTTGCGGTACAGCCACCACTGCATCGCGTAACGATTCGTTGGTAAAGTACCGTAAATCAAACTTACCTATGTAAATATTTCCGCTTTGTAATGGATATATATTCTGCAACAGCGATGTTAGGGTAGTTTTCCCTGAACCACTCTCGCCAACTACAGCGGTAACTTTTCCCTTTGGTATATGCAGGTTTAACGCCTTAAAAACCTCCACCCTTGTTCCGTAGCGGAAATCAACATTTTTAAAGGTAATATCGCCAACGTGCTCAGCGGTGAATTCTATTTTATTGTTTTCCTCCTCCACTTCAAGGTCGAATATCTCGAACAGCCTATCCGATGCTATTTTGGCATCTTGGTACGTTTTATTAAAACCAATAATGCTGGTTACTGGAGATGTAAAATAGCCTATTAAGGAGTAAAACGATAGAAGTTCGCCAGGTGTAATTGTACTTTCCAACACAAAACCCGCTCCAACCCAAAGTAGAACAATGGTAATTACCTGTGATATTAAACCTGAAACATTGTTGGAATATATTGAGTTAATTCCGGATTTATATAATGGTTTTAGCAAATTAACAAATCGCATTTCGGTTTTTAAGTTGGAGTAACCTTCAAGCCCAAACCTCTTTATAGTTGATATAGAATTTAGGGATTCAACCAAGTGCGATTCTAACTCTGCTGAATTTTCCATAATGCTCCGTTGTACCTTACGGTTTAGCCTATTAATTATCATATAGGTAATGATATATAGCGGCATTACCAAAAGCATAATTACAGCCAACTTCCAGTAAAATGTGAACATCAGCATAAACGATGCAATTAGAATTAAAACGTTTACAATTAGATTAACAGTTACCTCGTTCACAAATAACCGAATTTTCACTGCATCATTAATTCTTGATATTATTTCGCCAACTCTCATTGTGTCGAAAAAGGACTGAGGCAACCTTAGCAAATGCTGGTAGTATCCTAGAATTAGCGAGGCATCTATCCTCTGCCCAATTTTTAAAACAAAAACCGACTGGAATATGTTTAACAAGAATCTTACTCCAATTATTATTAGCATTGCAATCCCTAAAAGATTCAGCAAATTGGCATTGTTACTAGGAATAGCATAATCAACGATTTTCCCCACATAAATTGAAGTTGATAAGCCCAAAACCGCATAGAGAACTGCTCCAATAATTGCTTGGGTTAATACGCCCTTGTAGGGCTTTATAAGATTCCAGAATCTAAAAGATGATGAAACTTTTTCGGATTTGGGTTTAAATGTTTCACCAGGCACAAGAAGGATTAATACACCTGTCCATGACTTTTTGAATTCTTCGTGCGGTATTTTATGGAACCTACCATCGCCGGGATCCATTACTTCAATGTATTTTTTGGTTGTTTTAGTTATTACAACAAAATGTTGTAGAACTTCTTTAACAACCACATGTGCGATTGAAGGTTTTGGTATCTTGAAAAGGCTATCGAAATCGCCTCTAACGCCTTTTGCTTGGAAACCCATTTTTTGGGCTGCCTCTATCATTCCCAAAACATTGGTGCCTTTTCTATCGGTACCAGCGAACTGACGAATTTTTGCTATAGGTAAATTCAACTTATAATGCGCTGCAACTGAAGCCAAACAGGCTGCACCACAATCCGTAATATCTCTTTGTTTTACTCTCATTTCCGCTATTTCATTTCAGTGTATGGATTAAACCATCTATCAACTTTATCAAAAAGTAAATCATATACACTACGTTCTGTTACTATTATTCTTGATGATATTGTCATACCCTTTTTTATGTATCCTTTAAAACCGTTTTGAAGCATTAAATAGTTTTTTGATAATTTGCACTTAACAATAAAGTACATATTATTCTGCCCATCACTTACTATATCATCAGAAACCTCCTTAATGGTTGCAGGCAGCAAACCCCATTGGTTATAATTGAAAGCATCCACCTGTATTTTCACATCCTGATTAACCCGTATAAAACCGATGTCGCTGGGTTGCACATAGCAAACTGCAATTAACTCGCAATCGGGCGACAACTCTGCAATTATTTGATTGGCATAAATAATACTACCTACTTGCAACTCATTACATTGTTGTATAGTTCCGCTCAAAGTCGCTGTAATAAAATGCTTGCTAAGTTCATTATATGCTGTTTCTATTTCGGATTCAATCTTTGGAATTTGGTTGGTAATCTCGGCTAGGCTTGCTTGCCAGCTGGCTAACTGCTGGCTTATAAATTGATTTCGCAGTAAAATCTCATTGTCCAAGTTGTACTTACTTGTTTCATAATCGACCTCGGCAATTATTTTTTGCTTGTATAAAAGGGTGTTTCGGCTATGTTCTTTTTTCAACTTTTCAATCCGATTACTTTGTGTTGATATTTGACGCTGAAAACTACTTACCTCAAGCATATATTTGGAAGTTACCAAACTCTTTGGATTGAACTTTTGTAGTAAAAAATTATGCTCAATAAGTAAACCCAAATCGTTCTGATATGATTTTAACTCACTAAGATTAAACTCTAAAGTTTTAATTTTAGAACTAATGGGGATGGTGTCTATTACTAGGATTGTATCGCCTGCACTTACCCTTAAATTATTTTTTAGTTTAGTGTAAATGACCTTACCCCCATATGGTAAGACAATATTCTGCTTTTCAATGCTTGGCTTAATCAATCCTGATGTTCGAATAGTAACGTCTACCAAAATAAATGGCATAGATGCTAGAGTTCCTATTATTATCATTATGATTAACCAATAGATTTTTTTGCTTCTTTTCGAGATGGAATGTAAATAACCCTCTACCGAACTTTGTATAATAAAGGCAGGGTAAATTCCTTTTATTTCTGACATATATTAATGTTTTATAAAAACTAAAAAAAATTAATTATCTACAATAAAATTAATTGTGAAATTATTAATGGGTGTCTATTATAATTAATGCAACATGTTTTTTTTAAATATTTAATTCCTAATATTATAACATTCTAAAATAAAAAAGATATAAACAAGATTTCCATAGCATTTATTGTATAAACATCAATACGACCTAAAATTAGGGTAAAAAATTTGCGCAAATTTACCCCCCCCCTGCAAAATGTAAAATTTTTAGATATGTTTTATAACACAAATTTAATGATTGATATAAAAATATAAATGTTACTTTAAAAATCTATTTTTAATACATATAAGAAGTGTATTCAAACTGTTCACGCTTGTTTGTTTGTTTTTTAATGAGACAACTTCTGAGTTATTATTGTTGGAAAGAGCACTTAATCTTATTAATGACCTGTTCAAGATTAAGTTGCTGCAGGGATGACTAGTAAATGTATTCAGTTGCTAAACCTTATTTAAATTCGAGTGAAGTTTCTGTTTTGTATAACAAAAGAATGGTCAAGTAAGACCAATAGTTGCGGTTTTATTGTAAAGTCATCGTCCTGCCTCGATCAATATTTTTTCAGTAGTGTCCGACTAAATTTTTGAATAAAAAGAGGGCTACTCCCATAAAGGTTTCGCCCGATGTTGTAGATTTGTTTTGCACACAAAATCACAACATGAGCAAAAATAAGGAAATAAAAT
>JBFMGQ010000034.1:0-32549 GCA_040752515.1 Bacteroidota bacterium
TTGGGTGGCTACAGCGGCGGGGATCACCCCTTCCCATTCCGAACAGGGCAGTTAAGCCCGCCAGCGCCGATGGTACTGCGTCACAGCGGGAGAGTAGGTCGCCGCCCCCCTTCCGCCCCGCGGGTTTACCCGCGGGGCTTTTTTATTTTTATAAAATTAAATAGGGAAAAATAAAAAAAGGGATGTGTAACATCCCTTTTTTTTTTATCGATTATTTTCCTAAAGAAAAATTTCGATGTTATTTTCATTGCTATTTAGTAAATCAAAAAACATTTTCCTTTCAACTCTAATTCCCCCTTTCCGGTAAGGATTTTCTTCGTATGTAAAAGATGGTTCAAAATTGTTTATTTTTATTAAGTATGGACTAAATAACGATTTAGTGACGTGATAGGTTACTTTTATTGGAAAACTATTAAAAGTAAAATTGACCACTAATCCGTTTAACTCTTTAGGTAAAACCGGATCAATAGTTACAAATTCATTATTAAATCTAAAGCCAAGCAATCTGGTCATCAAAATGCCGATAAAAATCCCTGGTCCACTAGAATATACTCTCCAACCCCCATGTAATGTAAAGTTACCTTTTATTACTTCAGGATAATATTTGTCAGCTTCATATCTATTTTTAAATAGAACATCAGAGCTACTGTAATAACAGTTAGCTTGCCGAATATCGCCCTGTCTTACAATATTATGGTAATTAATTGGTATTGCTTGTAATAATGCATGAATGAATTCATCGGCTTTTCCTGTTATAGCAAGTGATTCAGCAAACCTTATATGCTCATGCATATACATTAAACCTATCTCTCTCCCAAAAAAGGTACTACTTTCAGCACGTTGAAAAATCTTTTGCAAACCTCCGCTATATTTTAGAGGTTTATCCATGAGTCGTGCACCATCGGGACCTATAAGATTTTTATAAATTAGTTGTTGATGGTGTTCTGCTTGGTTGGGGTTAAAAATTCCGCTCAAAACCCCTCGATTCATTGGTAAAATACTATATCGAACCCCTGTTTTGCTATCGGAGGGATGAAGAAGTAGCGAAAAAGCACCATTGTTTTCTAAAAGTCCATATCCGGCTACAATTCCATCTTTAACTAAATACTTATTAAAATCTGCTTTGATTTTATTACTGGTTTCACATAAGCCATTGGATTTTTCGGTTAGACCAATTAGTTTATAAACATTTTCGAATAGTTTAAAAGCGTGGTAGTTCATTTCAACAGTCCAACTTGATACCAAGCGTTGTGCCAGATCGCTATTAACGGGTTGAAGGGAATCGTTCCAATCACCGCCACCAAAGGGTACAAGCGCTGTACCTGGAATGAAAGATTTAATAATTCTACTGATTAACCGCTCAACATGTTCCATTAGCGGGGTAATCTCCGCCTTAACATCACTTTCTTCGGAGAAGTAGGGTAAGGGTGTGTTCAAAATTTCAAAATCACCACTAGCTAAAATATAGTTTGAAAGGGCTATAATGCACCAATATGCAATATCGCCATGTGCTTCGTGGGCTCTAATATTTTTGTATTTATCAAACATCCACCATTGTGGCCACCATCCATCGGTATTTTGATTGGAAAAGATGGTATAAATAATTTCTTTTACCACATCGTATTTGCCGAGACTTAACAGCAATTCAATTGGACCTTGAGAAACGTCACGTGTACCCCAAGCCGCACCTCCAAACTGCTCAAGCCCATAGGGTGTAAGGTAGTGGACTAATGCATTTGACTCAAACCAAGGAATTATCTCATTTATGATTTTAATTTTATCAGAATTTCCGGTAAAATTGATTTCTAATCCTGAACCTTTTCTGAACGAAAGGGCATCATTTATATCTGATTGAAACTCTTTTTCTGGATCAGATATAGAAGACCAGTCGTATGCATCTTCAAGTTCGCAAATAAAACTTAAACTTAAGTGTTTTGTTTTAGCCGATTTAATTACAATAAACGAATTGGCATAATTGCTATCGATATTGATACACTTGCCATTATCAATTTCAAGGTCAG
Organism: Bacteroidota bacterium; assembly: GCA_040752515.1. Classification (GTDB taxonomy): domain Bacteria; phylum Bacteroidota; class Bacteroidia; order Bacteroidales; family Tenuifilaceae; genus Tenuifilum. Next base: position 2,022 of record JBFMGQ010000034.1, read on the forward strand.
AGTAATCCGTTTTATTGACAATTAGATGGTACTGGGCTTTTGGATAGTTTTTTGAGAGCAGACTTTCAGGGCTGGGCTTAAATGATATAGGAAATGAGTTGTTAAACAAATTAACTTGCCAACCGTTCAACTCATCTAAGTTATTTGAAACGATTATGTTAACAGGATTACCAGATAAAACTTTAAAATCAAAATTTACTTTTGGTTTATAAGTTGATGCCCATGTTGTTACTTGAAAAATATTGTTTTCGTATTTATAAATCCATCGAGCATAGTTCAATCCCATTTCATATGCCGATGGGATCCCCAGCTGGTAATACTTATTGTTGAGTTCAATAAAAATTCTTTGCCCTGTTTCGGGTAAAAGGTTGAACTGGCTGGTATTAATTGATAGAAGTGTATTGAAGTTGGTGTTCCCTTGTTTCAAGTGAGAATTAAATACCCCAAACGACCATGTGGTAAGGGAAACAATATTATCATTTTGTTTTAGATTGATATTCGATTGAATAATATGACCATGAGGTCGATAAGTTAAAATGTCTTTTTCTCCCAATACAACATGTCGATTTTTATCAAAAAAGAAGGAAAGCAACTTTCCATTATTGAATTCAGGGAATCGTTTTTCTCCTTCATATAATTGATTAATTTCAGCCTCATTCAAATCATGGGAAGGGAAAAATTCAGAATTTGTAAAGAGGTTTTGAGTTCCTTTTTCCCATTTGCTTGTGGTTGGGTATTTAAAATCAAATTGCCCGAAAAGTTTAGGTAGAATTGCTAAATCATCATATGAGGTAGCAGCAGGATGATCAGCCATAAATTTAAAGCCGAAGCTAATTATTTGCTTATTATTGCTGGTATTAAAACTGAATGGCTTTGATTGAATAGCAATAACCGACGATTCGGCTGCACATTCACCTGGTAGTGAATCAAATTCTAACGCAATAGGTATTTTAGTTTTACGGTATGAGGATCCATAAACATTTAGTCCATCGGTAGTTGCTGAGGCTGCACCAGTGCTGCAGGCCGCTATTAACCATGGATTTCCGTTTGATTCTCGCATGTTTTGCCTGCAGCAAACAACTGCTCCAAATTGAGGATCGTTCAGGATTAACCTTTCTATGTATTGGCTTACGTAATACTCATTTATAGGTCCATTTGATAGCTGTTTTAATCCTACGTCTTGTACTAAAATTATATCGTATTGGTTTGGTGATGAATTGCTATTTATTAATTCTATCGACCATAGCCAGTTACTTTCATTGCTATGCAGTTGGAGGCTGACCAAGTAATCAATACCATTCCATTTACCCTTTGCAAAAAAACAGTTATTTTCAAAGGCGAAAACAGAATTAGTGCCAGTTCCAATTAGCATAATGTATTTTTTGGGCTCACTCCTTTCTCTTAAAAAAATGCTTGTCCCAAAGATTGAGAATGGGTTGGCATCTCTTAGCCCAATACGAATATTATTTGATGAAATTCGTTTTATTCCGCCGTTACTGTGAAATTCAAACTCTAATCCCGACTTGTTGTTTAATTTCATTTGTCAAAAATTTTTAGTGTTAACTCAAATTCCACGTTGCCATGATTGTAATTTAGTACAATCCGATTGTTATGCCAAATGAGCATGATGGGCTTACCTGAAATTTCGGCCGATTTTATTTTGGTAATGTTTCTTCCTTCAAGAACCATTTCACCTAACAATTTAGGATCGCCCATTAAACTTATATGAATGCTTTTATCGTTTACTTTTATTCCAGTGACATCCGAAGTAGTGTGAAGAATTTTAATGCCATTGCTTATTTCTTTACCAACTGGTGAAATAAATGCGTAAAATGAGGGAATTTCAATTTCTCCATCAATTAGTGGGAGCTGGACTATTTCACTCGTTTTGGGATGCCTATAGGTTATTTTTCCACTTTGATTTTCGTTATAGTAGTTCCCAACAAAAAGCAACGCTTCAGAATTATCATTAAATTTTTCACGTACAGCAATAAAATCGTTAGTACATGTAGCATTAACCTTATGTGCATTAGAACGATTAAGAATTGATTTGTATGCATGTTTATGACCTTCAGTGTCAAATCCGAGCCATGTGCCAAGGTGTATTACCTTTCCTTTTCCAACATTTTTTTCAAATCCACATATACTTCCTTTAAGGGTAAAGGCGATTGGGGTCGCATCGCCAATTGCTTCAGTTGTGTATGTAATTAAAGGGTTTGAGCATTTAATATCGGCTAAATTGTATAATTTGATTAAGGGGGAATCGATAATTTCGTGTTGTGATGACTTAATGTTAAAAGCATCTCTGAGTATTGTGCAAGGTCGCTGGTTCATTTCCCTGTCGGGTAGGTAGGGGAATATAACTAAATTACCACCTGCAGTTACATAGTTGGCAACGGTTTGCTGATCGGCAGCATTCATCTCGTCTGTACTAAAAAGCCATATTTGTTTATAAGCGGATAAATCGTTTTCCGATGAACTGGTAAGGTTAACCATATCGTAGTCAATATTTAAAACCTGAAGGACTTTTAGCAGTCCATCGAAAAATGCTGGCCGACGAATGCGAGCCGGTACAAATTTTAGTTTTGAAGCACCCTCTTCAGGTCGTTCAAGTTCAGTGGCATAGTATGGAGAATAGAATAACACACAAACCTCGGCTTTCCTTTTAGTATTTAAAATGAGCTCTTCATGGGTGTCAATGAACTTGCTCATTTTTTGAACAACTGGAAAAGCGCTCGACGGTTTTGCCTGATAGTCAAGTGGCGTAAACCAGTAGAATGTATCGCCGGAATATCCTTTTGATGGTGGGTTTTTCCCTTGTGAAAACATATAATAGTTCCATCCCTTAAGACCATTGGCAATGCTTGCTTTATAAAAAAGTTCCATTTCGCGGGGATTTGTAACTACATGGTATTCCCTTGATCCACTTTGAAATTCGGCAGCAAATAAGGGTTTATTGCCCTGCATTGCACTAACAATATCGTTAATAATTCTATCGTCGTGTAAGTTCCTATACGATACAAATTCAGGGATGTGGTCCACACCGAATATCAATTCACTCTTATCCCTGTATAAATCTTCATACATGGTAATATTAAGGGGAAACTCGTAGCCATGGCCGTATATCCATCCGGGGAGGTTATGGTATAAAGGAATCCATATTTGGTGGTTACGAATCCAACTGGATAAAAGGCGTAAGTAATTACCGTAGTATTTCCTCCAGAAACAGTGCCATTCGTAATCGCGGCTTCGGTCACCTTTCGATTGGTATGGGCTATTTCCATCGGGGGGTAATTCAATATCATCGAACGAGGAATAATTAGTTTCCCAAAGGGTATTTAGTTCTTGAATACTTGAGTACCTGTTTTTAATAAAGTTGATGAATTGTTCTTTAACCTGTTCATTGTAATCGGCTTGGTGAGCAAGCCACGAGAATACTCCAATTTCGTTGCATACCTGCATCATTATTACAGGGCCACCATTGTGTATCTGTTTTTGACTAATAATGGGCATTACATGGTTATACCATTGCTCAACTTTTGACAGGAATAAAGGGTTAAACAAGCTTACACCATCGCTAAGGACGGCTTCACCTTTGCTATTATGCATTCTAATAGCATCACCGTACTTTTCTAAAAACCAATCGGGTAAGCCTGCTCCACGAAATTCTGCCAGTATAAATGGACCAGGTTTAACAATGCAGGTAAATCCATATTTTTGGCAAAGGTCTAACCATCCAACAAGATCACGCTCTGGTTGGCTCGTACCATTAAAATCAAAATCACCTTCGCCGATTTCATGCCAAACCCAGGGAACGTAGCTACTAATGGTTCGGAGTCCTGCCTCTTTGGCTTTCAGTAAATGTTCATCCCATAGCTCCCGCTTAATTCTAAAATAATGTATTTCGCCAGAGTTTAGAAATACTTTCTTCCCATCCAAATTAAAAAATCCACCTTCGATACTAAACTTATTCATGGTATTTCTTTTTTACTGATTTTGTTCTTTGTTTCGGCTGGTTAATGCATTCTTTATTTCCTGTAGTCGTTTCTCTGTAAGATTGTAACGGAATATGAAAAGTAACGATAAAATACTCATAATAACCGGTAATCCAATTTCAACAATGCGCATCATAAGAAGAGTGAATGGACTTTGACGTTTTAGGGATGGTATTTTTTGAGTGATTTCATCTAGTTTATGAATGTTTATTGAATCGGTATCATAAATGTTGTACTCCTTTAAAACGCAGTTTATTTCTGCAATATCCTTTAAAAGATCTTTGTAATGGGCTCCATCGCCTTTACCATTGATTACGGATTCAAAATGATTTATCAGCTCATAAACATTATTTTGCGCTTTTATTAAGTTAAAATTCATTCTTTGCTTATTAATTTTTTTTGCTAGAACTGAGAGATTTATTGAATCGTGCTTTGATTTGTTTAGGATATTATCATAGTACTTAAGGCTATCAATAGTTGTTTTCAGGTTTTGTCGTAAAGTAACTTTTGCTTGAATTTTTGAACTATCCTTTTCGATTGTTTCGTGCTGATTTACCCTTTCAAGGTAAGCATCATACTTTATGGCATTATCAAGAATTTGACTATTTAACTCCTTAGTTTTTTTAATGTATTCGGAATAGTTCAAAATATTTTTATTGGTTAGGTCAACCTTGATTTCTTTTATATTCCCTTCAAGGTAGTCGACTTTAGTAACCTGATTCTGATCAAATTGGGTGAATTCAATAAGAATTCCAGCCACAAAACTGGCCACGGCAAAGCCCATTTTAATGAACCACCAAAAAACGGAGTAAAAGCTGCCTTCCTTCCTATGCCCAGTATTTAAGTCATCTTCGTCACATATGTCACCCACCATTGAGGAACCAAGGGTAAAAAAGAATAACATACCTGCCGAAAGCAAAACTGTTGGTATAATAATCAGGTAAGGGTGCTGGGGATCGTAGCATAGTATTTTTGATAGTTGTGCGGTGGCCATTAAGGCAATGGAGAGAATTAAAGTATTACGTTTGCCGAGTTTTGGGCTTACCCAGTTTAACGGGAATACAGCTAAAAGACCTGTTACAGCCCAAATTGTTCCATTAATTCCTAGCAGATAAGCACCAGCTACTTTATCGCCTGAGAATACGTAGAAAATTGGAATATAAGATCCTAGGAGTGTTACAAAATTGAAACCGGTTGCAAGGGTAAAAATGGCAAGAGTAAGTCGAATGAAATTTTTGTTTTTTGTGGTATGCTTCATGTCGGTCCAGAAAGGTTTCTTCTCCTGTTTCTGAACGCGTACAAAACTTGGCTCACGGAGCTTTGCGGTCCACCAAAAGGAAAGGGGTATGAGTACTGCTGCTATCATCAACGATACATAGCGCATACCATCGGCTTCATTGCCTCCTGGCCCTTTAAATACCTCGAGATTAGCAAGTACAAATAGCCAAGGGGTACTCATGGCAAACAGATTACCCACAAAACTTTTTGCACTAAATAGACGCGTACGTTCATGGGGGTCGACTGTCATTTCCATTCCCAAAGCACCATGAGGTATTTCAAAGATTGCACACGAAGTGTAGAAAAGTAATAGTGTTACAAGTATATAGAATAGCTGAAACCATTGGTAGCCCGATTCGGAGGGAAACCAAATTCGAATGGTTTCACCTTTCGGAATCCACCACATGGCCACAAAGAAAACAGCTACAAGTATTCCGCCAATCAGTAAGAAAGGACGCCGGCGACCCCAGCGAGTTCGAGTATTGTCCGATAGATGCCCAATAATTGGGTCGGCTATGGCATCCCAAAGGCGGGGTATAATGAGTATTGTTCCCAACCAAAAAGCGCTTAAGCCTAAGCTAATGTTTCCCATTAAGCCAACAAGAATACCTGCAATGTTGAATAGGGCAATGGGAATAATACCTCCAGCCCCATAAGCAATAAGCTGGGAAATTTTTATCTTATTTTTACCTTTTGCTTGTAAGTTGCTGTTATCCATTGTGTGTTTTGATTTTAGTAGTAAATTTTTACTTCGCTTGGAAACTCATTTACACCTATTTCTTTTTCGTTATATGTTTTAATTTCCTTACCATTTACTGTTACTCTTTTGGGATTAGTCGATCCGTTGAAGTTTCTGATACAAATCCCATTGGATGGAAGGTTTAAATTGCCATCAATTTTGAGCGTATAGTGGTCGTTTCTCTTAATTATTGAGTAGGAGAGGTTTCCGAAGTAGGTTGGTAGGTTTTCAACTGAAATTCCAGTAGGGCTATCGATCCATTCCTGTTTTAGAGCTGAAGCTATGCATAAAGTTTTGTGGTCAGGGTCTTCATAAACAAAAATATTCCTGAACGCATTTATAAAATCACTACCCACCCAGGTGTGAGGCATGTCGCCAATGTAGGCTGGTGTTCGATAGTTATTCCAAACCACTTCGGCCCAGTGGTACCATCCTTGGGGTCGTTGCTGGGTTAAGAAGTAATCGATTAGTTCATGAGCTCTTTCGGGCTGATTAAGCATAATGAACGAACCAATAATTCTGTTCTCGTAGGGTGTAAAGTTAACCCAACTGATTTCGCCCAATTTTCTTTGCCTGAAGTATGTGTAGTATCTTTCAAAGGTATTATAGATTTGTGGTTTTGGAAGATTTTCGAATTCATTACAGGGTGTGAGTGCAATTGTTGTTGATGTAGCATCAAAATCACCTAATTCGGCACATCCTGGTATATAGTTGATGTTGTGATTCTTAATGGATAAGTTTATTGAATTATATAGATTTGCCTTGAAAGTATCGGTAATCTGCTTTATTCGCTCATATTCTTTCTGATTTCCCAAGGTAATTTGAATGTCGCAAGCATCCTTTAGTCCTTTAAGAATAAAAAAGTCATCCCAGTATGAGTGCATGGGCTTTGCCGAGTAGCCTTCGTGACTAATTGATTCGGGAACTAAGCCGTAAAAGGCTTTTAGGCTATCGTTTCCGTATTTAAATTTATCGGTTGATCGCTCAGCAATTAACGATTCAATGTACCTTATGGTTTTTAGAATGTAAGGGTTCATCATTCTTAGAAAAGCCGAATCGTGAGTAAAGCTGAAGTATTCGTGTATTAAGTATATGAATTGACCATGACTGTCGTGTTCCGCTACCGGATCGGGACCTCTAAAATCGACTACACAGGGCACTTTGCCGTTCTCGTAAAGATGTTGAGCATACCATTCAATGAACTCTTTCACCTCATTGGTGATGCCCGATTTCAGGAGTGCCGATGAAGTTAAGGAACCATCACGCATCCAACTCCTTTCATAGGAACGGGAGCCCGGCTGAATGCCATGTATATCACGGTTTATTAATATGTACATTAGGTTTGAACGGTAGGTTTTTATAAGATCATGAGCGGAACTTGGCAGGTTGAACTTTACATGCTCTGTTTTTTCACGCCAGCTCTCCGATACTTTTGCAATGGTATCGATGATATTTTTTATAAATAATTCCGATTCTTCAATTTTATTGGAATGGTAGGGGACAATAGCAAAAATTGTATGGGATTGTCGGGGTTTTAGGTTTACAGAGTACTTAACTATTCCACTGCATAAACCAAAACCATCAGTTGCCGACATTTCTGATTCACGTTTACTAAGAATCATTTCGGCGGGGTTAGCACTATAAAACGGAATGGCGCTAAACGATTCAAACTTTTGGGTTAAATAGAGCGATGAGTTATCAACATCAACTCTGTTTCTTGAATCACTTGCTGCTAATTTGCTAATTGAACCCACTCCACCAGCAAGGTTTAAGAATTGGTAGTATGGGTTCACCTGGTATGGTCGTATAAGCAGATATAACTCAACCAATTGATTCTTTTCGGTATTGTTTTTTAATGTATAACCAGCAAATAGTTTTGATGATTTATTTGCTTTGCCATACGATGTTATCCCAATTTGCAGGTTAACCTCATCGGTATGCCAATTAACCGTTGGGGTGTAATCGTATGTTTTACCATCGATAGTATATTCAAGCGATTGCGAGGTTTTTACATTTGTCCAGTTATATAGTTTATGGCCCAATTTTACGATTGGCTCAATGGAATATTTTGCTTTTTCAACCTCAATCATACCATCCTCGTTTATTAGGGCTTCCTTGGTATCGCCATTTACGCCTGAAATAGTCCAATACGAAGCTTGATCAAGAAAGTACCGAGGGTAATAGCCTTGAGGAGAATTCCTTGCCACATATCTAAAAAAATTGTTGAGAGAATTCGACTCCTCAACCTTAATGATATCGATATCACTAATTCCTATGCTTTTTGCATTGATTGGTTCGTTTAATCTTATTTTAATATAGCGGGTTTCAAGTTCGGGCAATCTGATGAAACTTGTGCTGTTGAAGTTCGAATTTATTGAAGTGGATTCTTCCCAATTTATTGAATCGTCCGATATGAGTATGTCGAAGTTTTTGGCCTGTTTGCCCTGAGCCCAGTTAATTTTTAAACCACCAATTTCTCGGAGTGTCTTAAAATCAATAAGAATTTCTTGTTTCCCTTTGTTCTTCGTGTACCAAGTGTTTTGGGGCTGGTGATCGAATATCTCGGTTATGGGTTTAAGAAGTGCACCTGAAATTTCATATGCAGCAGGGTTAGGATATTCACTGGTAATTGGGGGTAAAGTTTTAAAGGTTAAGCTGTCAATCCAAATTTTCCCGCTTCCACCAACAAACGAGGCAACAGTAAACTCAATTCTATCGATCCTTTTAAGGTGGGTATCGGTTGTTGGCCCCCAAGCAAAACTGATATGACGTGGTTTTATTCTAATCTTCCGCCAATTGGTTGGGAAATTGTAATTTCGGTTATTTACCCACCAAACATTATTGCCAGTACTATCTAAAAATTTAATTTCTAAGTTATTTGAAGGCGATTCGGCCTTGATGTAAAACGAAATTTCATAGTTTTGGGGTAAATCGATGGGGATAGTTTTTTGAATTCCACAGTATCCCGTACCTTTTGTAAAATTGTATGATAAGCAGATAGATTTACCGGATAGGCCATTATCGGTTTGAGTATTTATGGTTACCCCATCCGATTTAATGAAGGTCCATCCTTCAGTTGATTCAAACTGATCGAGTGTAATTGTTTGAGCTTTTACCTCCAAAGATGCAAATAAAACTGTTAGGGAAGCAGCAGCAATTGTTGCCCTAAAGTAATGATTCATGGCCAAAAAAGTTTTTAAAAGAAAAAACAAGAAATTTAGTTTGCCTATGGTGAATTCCTGAAAGCGATTAATTCATAATCTGAAAACCAAGTTTCTTTAACCCTGATTGAATTATTGGATCGGGCATTATATAGTTCCAAACCAAACCCGTTCTAAAGTTTTCAATCATGATGAGCATGGGGCCTTGATCAATTCCAATAAAGTCGTTATCGACCCATTTGGCCGTTGGGTTAAATGCATCGTAAAACCCATACTTACCCCAAATCGTGTTACCATAGCGCTGTAACATTGCTTTTGTTGTTGGAAGCACTATTTCGGGAGCAAAGGGTAGCGATGACAGATGGCCATAGGGTGCTATGGTTCCATCGTCAAAGTAATTTAAATCTCTTCCACTTGCGCCTCTACCAGCATACCCTAAAAAGATTTTATTATCAAAGTTATATTTATCAGTTGGGCCATCGCATGCGGTAATTCCCCAGCAAAGTGAATCGTAACCAATCCAGCCATGGGGGTTATCGATGCAATACTCACGCTGAGCATAGGTAGCAATCCGTGAGTTAATAAAGTAGTCAATACCTTTTTTACTCATGTATGAGTCCTGGATGCCACGAAAATCGATAAAAGCTTGTGAAAACTGATGGCCGAAAAGGGGGGGGAATGCAACATGTGAGTAATTCTTGTAAGGAGTATACCAGTTGTAAGATTCAAGCCAGGAATTGTAGGCTTTTTCAATATTTTTCATTCCAGAGCCCGCAGCAAGTATGTATAGGAATAATGCTTCGTTATAACCTTTCCACCCCATGTTGTGAAGACTCGATTCTGGATACCATCCCATTGATATGGTATATGCATATTGGCCTTGAGGTGGCATTTGCATAAAGTCCCAATCCACTCTTTTTATCAAAAAGTCAGCTATTTGACGGATTTGACGCTCTATTAAGTTATTTGCGTTATAGTAGTTGCGGGCGAATATTATTCCCATTAAAAGTAAGCCGGTATCTATCGACGATAGTTCACATTTCCATTCCCTTTTGCCGGTTTCCATGTTCAGGAAATGGTAGTAAAAGCCCTTATAACCCGAAGAAAGGGGTGAAGAACTTTGTTCAGAGTCTTTGAAAAACTTTAAAATGTTAAGGGTTATTTGAGCAGCCTCATCGCGACTAATCCACTTACGCTCGGCTCCTATTGCAAAGCAGGGGATGGCAAAACCTGTTGCAGCTATGCTAATTGGCGACCAAACCGCTGCCCTGTCCTTAACTGCTCCCCATTGAGGGTGATGCTCATGCATAAAGTACTGGAATGTTTTGTACTGAATTGAATCGAGCATTTTTTCTTCATCAGCCGTTATGCTATAGTCAATTTTACCCTTTGAAGGGAAACTGATATTTTTACCATTAGAACATGAAAGCATCAACAAGGTTAACATCAGCGATGCCTTCCAAAACATTCCCATAATTATACCCTTGACAGCCATAGGAAATCTTCATTTAAGAGTTATTTATTAACAGTGAAGCCAAGCCTTAAAAGTCCTTGCTTAACTTCGGGTGCCGACATGAAAAGATTCCAGCACAGTCCACTACGGTAGTTTTCAATCATAACAACTATTGGCCCTTGGTCAATAGCCAAGTAGCTATTACCCCACCAGTTTGCGGTTACATTAAATGCATCGTAAAAACCATATTCACCCCAAACCTTATTGCCAAGTTTATAGTAAAGGAAGCGAGCCACCTGTTTGGATTCCTCGGGGGCATAGGGCATCGATGATAGAGCAGCCGTTGGGCTAATTACACCAATATCGCGGGTAGGCTCATGTACACCATAACCCGTATTATCGTCCGATGCTGTTAGCCCCCAGCAGTCAGCACTGTATAAAGGGTATCTTCCGGGGTTAACAACACAATGCTGACGGTTTATAAGGGAATGGTTTACATTTTGTTGCCAGTAGTTGGCATAGTTATCACTCAAATTTCGGGGGTCAAGACCCAAGAATGAGTAATGGGCAAAGAAAAGAGGTCCTCCATAGTCGTACCCAATGGGTAATGTGATACCATAGAATGTTTTACCATTGGCAATTGCACCATTTCTTGCCCAACCTGAATGGTAAACCGACGCATTAATGGGGTATGTGGTTGACGATGCTGCTAAAACGTATACAATTAAGGCCTCGTTGTACCCTCTGATTTGCATATTCATTGCCCAACCAACGGTAGGTGACCAATGCCAGTAAAGCACATCTTCGCCACCCTTTGTGTACCAGGTCCATTCAACACCATTTATCAGTTCATTAATTTGGTCAATTAAGTTACTTTCCACACTATCGTTAGGGTTTAGGTACTGGCGGAGAGTAATAAGTCCTTGAACCAAAAATGATGTTTCCACCAAATCACCACCATTATCATTTGAACTAAATGGTATTACTTTTCCTGTTACACCGTTATACCAGTGCCCCCATGCACCATGAAATCGATCGGCACTTTTTAAAAAATTTATTATGGTTGAAAACCTATTAATGCCCTCGGCTCTTGTGATAAATCCGCGCTCAATTCCTACTATGATTGCCATAATTCCAAAGCCGCTGCCACCAATAGTAACTAAATCGCCCGAGGTATTTCGTTCCCTTGCCAATCCAGAGGTTGGGTGGGCAAAATCCCAAAAGTATTTGAAAGTACGTTGCTGAATCAGGGTTAAAAGGCTATCGTCGGAAATTCTTTGAAACTTATCGGTTGAATCAAGCTTGGTGAAAAACTTGGCTGAATACCCATTAATGATATTAGCACCCAAGTTTTTGCCTTGCGATACGGTGAATCGATAAAGTGAAAGGGGCTTTAGATATTCGTTGGGGGTTACGCTTAAAACCTTTGAATCGTCCGAGAACCTATGGCTGTAATTATTGTATATATCGCCTGAAAAGTAAATATTGTATGTGTCAATTTTTAATGTATCAACTGGCTTATCGAAAAAAACTTTTATGTTTGGTTTGTATCCAATATGGTTGATCTGACCATTGTCGGAAACCTTAATGCCATCAATGGTAATTGAATCAACCATAACATTACCAATGGGCTTCGCTGCCTCTTCCTTTTTGCAAAAGGTTACAGAAAGGGAAACTGCAGCTATAGTAATTATTGATAAAAAATACTTCATAGGGTTTAATAAAAAATAGGGTGGGGTGTTTTCCCCACCCTATAAGTTTAACTATTCAGTAATTTGAGATACTTCGGCATCGTATAGAGCTTTAACTTCGGTAGCCGAGAGGGCCTTGTCGTAAACACGCAGCTCATCGAGGTTACCCATGAACCAGCCCATCCACTCGTCGGTAGCTTGAGTATCGGTTTTTGGACGCCATGCGCCAATATTAAGCACATCGGCATTCACAAAATTCAAATCACCAAGAGGTGTTTGCTGATCATCTGCATAACGATTTTCAACTCCTGCTGGGAAATCAACCTTTACACCATCCTTATAAACCATAAACTTGGAGGTAGTTGCATCGTACTGGAAAACAAGGTGCATCCATTTATTAACCTGGAAAATAGATTTCTTTGCTTCTATCCATTGACCTTCCCAGGGAACACCTACTTTTTTGAAGTGTAATTTAAAGAATAGAGAATCGGCGCCTGGATCAGTTAGCCTTTCAATCATGATAGTGAGGTTTCCCCAGAATAGATCATCCGATTTCCCAATTTCGAAAATCTTTGGAACAGGAGTACCATCAACCTTTGGGGATTTAATCCACATGGCAATAGTGTAGGATTTCAAGGTTTTAAGTTTGCTGTTGGCAGGTAAATTATAGCGAAGGTATGCACCGTTAGCACCCTGGTAAGCCTTACCCCTGCGGCCGGCTACATAGGTTACATTTGGCTGTTGAGCAGGAGTGATGTTACCAACTTTTTCCATCGCATTGTCTTCAAATGGTAAGTATGCAACCAAATTGGCTGTTGCAACTGTTCCTGGATCAATCTTACCATCGTCGTTGTTGTCATCATCTTTACTACATGCGGTGAATAGCAATCCACCCATTACTACTGCGCCAAAAAGAAGCGCGCCAAAAATTCTGAATTTGTTCTTCATAGGACTTAAAATTTAGTTAGACATAGGTTTATTTAAAAATGGAATTAATATCCGCTATTTTGAGTTAAATTCGGATTCAGTTGCATTTGGGCAGCAGGGATCGGGTAATGCTCATGCTTGCCTACCACAAATCCCTTTGATGCGAGTGCGGTTGCCGCCTGATTTGTCCGCACCAGGTCAAAATACCTATCTTCTTCCATTGCTAGTTCAGCTCGGCGTTCGTTCCATATATCTTGTAATGTTGCACCGTTGATACTGGGTAAACCAGCTCTACTGCGAACCATATTGAGAGCATTGTCGGCACTTAACCCACATGTTAGTGGAACTGCAGCACCCTGAACCAGCGCTTCGGCATACATCAAAAGGATATCAGAGTACCTGATTACTCTAATGTTATGGTCAAAGCCATAACCGTTGTAAACCCAACGGTTTTGCGATGATGGGGTATATACCTTTCCGTTGTAAACGGGATTAGTACACCTGGTCATTATACTATCGCCCTCGGGCGTTTTTGTACCCCTGTATAGGAGTGTGGTTGCAGGTCTGATCACCTCGCCTCGCGAATTGTAAAAGTCGATAAGGTTTTGGCTTGGTGTGCAGAAACCCCAACCTTGCATGTTGGCAGGCGAATTGCCACGCGGGCCTTGTACATAACCATACTCAAGGTAAGCTGCATCGCCCGATGATTTTCCTAAAGTAGAACTTTGAATCTCGAAGAGCGATTCTTTTGAGTTTTCACCGTCGAGGCTAAATACTTCGCGGAAGTTATCGAGTAATCTAAACCTACCCGATGCAATAATCTTATCGGTTAACGAGGCTACAGAATCCCATTCCGATTGGTATAGATGTACTTTAGCTTTTATGGCCATAGCGGTGTACTTAGATATTCTGCCGCCCCATTCTTTGGTATAGCCATCGGGAAGAACGGCAATGGCTTCCTCTAAGTCCTTTTCAATGAAGGCGTAAAGTTCACTTGTGCTGGCCTGGCTTAATGAGGCCAACTGTTCCGAAGAGAGAACAGTGTCAACTATGGGTACCCGTCCAAATAATCGGGTAAGATTAAAGTATGCGTAAGCCCTTATAACTTTAGCTTCACCTTGACATTGAATGGCATAATCGCGATCCGACTTATTCTGGAGGTTTTGAACGAACAAAGGCATCTGGTGAATGGCGTAATTAGCGCCACTAACAATATCGTAGTATCCTGTCCATAAGGCATTTATAAGGCCATTGGTGGGTTGAAAGTTTAGGTTGTCGATATCGCGCATTTCCGGATTATCTTCAGGAGTACTCCCCTTATCGGCATTGTCTGAGGCAATCTCAAAGGCTCCAATGTAAGGGAAAACATGAGCCCCCCAGTTTCGTAACTTAGCATAAGCAGCACTCACAGAAAGGAATATGTTTTCGGATTTAGTATAATCAATTCCGGTTGTGGGGAGGGTTCCTTCCTGCCTAAAATCAAGAAAGTCTTCACAGTTCCATAGCAGTAAAACTGCTATCAGCGATATTATGATGTACTTTAAGTTTTTCATGGCTCTAAGGTTTTAGAATTAAAAAATCAACTTAACACCCAGTGTGTAAATGGCTTGCATAGGATAAACGTTAAAATCGATTCCACTGCTAATTGGCGACCCACCAACTTCGGGCGTAAATCCTTTATAGGTAAAGAATGTGTATGGGCGTTGGGCTGTAAAGAATACCCTAAATTTGGGTACAAAGGGAATTTTATCGGTTGTATAGCCAATTTGGATGTTTTGAATTCGGATGTAGAATCCGTTTTCAACAAAGAAGTCGTTAGCTTGTTGGATAAATGATGAATTGTAGGCTTCTGCTGATGGGTAGTCAGTCGATTTATTTGAAGCGGTCCACCGGTTCTTGTAAAAGTCCTCGTCGTAATTTCCATCGGAAAATACGTCTCTGTTCATTCTCTTGGCGTTCAGTATTTTATTGCCATACTGCCCGGTAATGGAAAGGCTAATATCAATTTTTTTGTAGTTTAAACCTAAGTCAAACCCGGTGATTAACCAAGGTGTGGCGCTACCCAGGTAAACCTTGTCCTTTTCATCAATTACTTTATCGCCGTTTTGATCTTTGTACTTAAAGTAACCTTTATCTTTTATGGCTTGGCTAATTGGGTCTTTTAAGGCTTCAAGCTCACTTTTATAAACTCCTGCAATTTCATACCCGTAGAATGAACCTATGGGGTGTCCTACAGCAGTTCGGGTTGTGTAGTTTCCCCTTACGTATCCACTAGGTATATACTCTCTGCCATTAAGTTCGAGAACCTCGTTATGGTTGAAAGTAGCGTTAAATGAAATGGTATAGTTTAAATCCTTGGATATTTCATTTTTATAGTTTAAGGATAATTCCAGCCCGGTATTCAGAACCTTGCCATTGTTTCCGAGCAGTTCAGCAATTCCTCCACCAGTAGCAATAGGTGCATAGAATACAACGTTGTTGGTGACACGGTGGTAGAAGTCGATTTCACCCGAAAGTTTTTGATTTTTTAGAGTGTAGTCGACACCCAAATCGAACTCGGAAACAGTTTCCCATTTCAGGTAGTTTTGCAGAACGGTTTGCGCTCCCATCCCATCAACCAGGTTATCGCCAAATACTCCTGAACTTCCTACACCGGTTTGACCAAGGATTACCGAAGAGTTAGAGGGTACATTGTCATTACCTAACATCCCCCAACTTAGGCGAAGTTTCAGATTGGCAAACTTCTCGTTAATTCTGCTGAAGTTTTCCTGGGTAATGTTCCAAGCCAATCCAAGCGAAGGGAAGTAACCCCATTTTTGCTGATACTTTGAACTAGCATCGGCACGAAATGTTAGGGTTGCCAAATATTTATCGGCATAATTTAAAGTGCTACGGGTAAAGAACGACAGCCCATTATACCTAGCTGCTGCATCGTATGCGTTGCGATCGCGGAAAGAGCCATTTATAAGGTATTTGGATTGATCATCATATCCGGGGACACTATTGGCATAACCCGAAAGGGTTTCCCATTTTTCCATACGAATAGAGTGCCCAAAGAGCACCGAATACGATGTTTTTCCTACACTGTTCTTATAGGTTAAAAGGTTATCGATGATTTGCTTCGATGCGCCACCAAATGTTTTTGTCAGGCTCGATTTGGTTACCCCCTGTGAACCCCCAACATAGAATTGTGGTGTGTAGTTTCGTTGGTTCCAGTTGTCCTGATCCTGGTTGTATGCAGCCCTATAGGTGAGTTTATCCTTTAAAATATCGAGTTCAGCATATATACTGAAAACCTCTTTGTGTCCTTTTTCAAAGTTATCGACATAGTAAGCTGCAGCCACGGGGTTTCCGTACTGGTTACCAAAACCATATTTTTGGGGCGATCCAAATTTTACGGGATAAGCGTCGCTGTTGGTTTGGTCATATACCGGGTAAACCGGTGGGTTAACATATGCTCCAAAAAAAGCACCAGTATTGGGGTTGTACTTGGTATAATTTGAAATAATTGTATTAATACCAATTTTTAGGTTTTTATTAACTTGTTGATCGAGCCTACCCCTGATGTTATAACGTTGGTAATTGTTTTGGGCATCCATAATACCGTTCTGGTAAATATAGTTACCCCCAATGGAGTATGAAGTTTTATCGGTTGATCCGGAAATATCCAGATTGTGGTTGTTCATGCCAGCAGGTCTAACAAGTTCCTGGTACCAGTCGGTGCTGGTTGGGTAATTCGCTGGGTCTTTTGGAATATAACCGGGAATATTTTCATTTGCCTCGTTAAGGAGAGTAACGTACTGATCCTTTGTGGCCATTTTAAGGATATTAACGGGTACCTGAAAGCCAACATAGCTATCGTAACTAACAGTTGGAATCCCTGATTTACCCTTTCTGGTAGTAACTATAATTACTCCATTTGCAGCTCTAACTCCGTAGATAGCAGAAGCTGAGGCATCCTTAAGAACCGTAAGGTCTTCCACATCGCTTGAACTCAAGAAGTCAATATTGTCAACAAAAACTCCATCGACCACATAAAGGGGTTTAGCATAATCGCCAATTGAACCTACACCCCTTATTTTTACAGTTGCTCCGCTACCGGGTGCACCGCTATTAATAATCTGTACACCTGAAACTTTACCCTGCAATGCATTCATGGGGTTTGAAGAAACCTGTTTTGAGAGCTCATTCCCTTTTACGGTAACAATGGGTGCGGTTAAGTCCTTTGCCTTTTGAGTTCCATAACCAACCACAACAACCTCTTGGAGTTGGGTTGATTTGGGTTTTAGAGTAACATCAATTACTTTTT
The DNA here is from genome assembly GCA_040752515.1 of Bacteroidota bacterium. GTDB lineage: Bacteria > Bacteroidota > Bacteroidia > Bacteroidales > Tenuifilaceae > Tenuifilum. Next base: position 19,575 of record JBFMGQ010000034.1, read on the forward strand.
GATTGGCAATTTCAACCTCTGTATCTTCAAAACCTACAAATGAGAACACCAATATTTTATCGCCAGGTTGAACCTCAATTTGGAAATTGCCTTCCAAATCGGTATTGGTACCTCGAGTTGTACCTTTGATGGTAACATTTGCACCGGGAAGCCTTTCACCAGTATCGCCTGCCCTTACAGTTCCTTTTACCATAATTTGTTGTGCAAAAGTTGAACTGAAAAGTAGAACTAGCAGTAAAGTTCCCAATATGTGCATTAATACTTTTGGTTTGGGTTGAGTTAGGCTGTGCATAGTTTTTAGTTTTTTGTATAATCCATTTAAAACGTTTGCGCTACCAAATTTATAGTGATGATTTGCTAAAGTCCATTTTTTCACATCATCACTAATTACGGGGGGTAAAAAATTTCATTAAATGAGGCTGCTCAATACTACATCAACTAATCTTTGTTTAACTTTAATTATTTGATAAACAAATAAATAATGAAAAATGTTTTATAAAAAATACCAATTTGTTAGATTCAAACAGAAATAATCATTCCGGATGACTTGCTTTATTTTTTATGGAGAATTAGGTTTTGTTAGTCGATTCGTCAATTGTTTTCTCAATTGACGGATTTGGGTTTAATTGATTAAGTGGGCAATAGATTTGATGTTAAATAAGTTAATGGAAATTAAAGATTGATAAAGCTATCAAGACTGAAAGATACAAGTTATATTTACCGGTTAGAACTTGAGAATGAAATCGTTCAGGCTTTCGTTGGCATCCAGACCAAGCCTTTTTCTTAACCGGTATCGTCGCTCTTCTACTCCACGGATGCTAATGTTTAGTAGGGGTGCAATTTCTTTTGACGAGAGATTCATGCGAAGGTATGCGCATAGCCTTAAATCGCTTGGGGTTAAGGAAGGGTAAGTTTCTTTCAATCGTTTAAAAAAGTTCTGGTGTGCTTGGTCGAATAGCTTTTCAAAAGTATCCCAGTCGTGATCGCTTTCAATGTCTTGAGTTATCAATTTGCTGATTTTACTGTAATACTTATTGGGGATTCGGTATCCAAGTTCGTTCTTTAAACCTTCCAGCTCTTGGGCGATATCCTGCAAAAGTTGATTTTTTCGGACAATAGCCATTGTGCTCAAGGCTAGTTGAGAGTTTTTATTTTCAATATCGGCTTGTAGCTTTTCGTTCTGAAGTTTTATAATAATTTTTTCCTTTTCTTCCTTTTCCTTTTGTATTTTTTCCAGCTCTAACTTGCGTTTTTCCTCATAATGTTTTTTTACTTTCTTTTTGTACGATGCTCTTGTGTATGCTGAAATTGCCAAAGCAATTACGATGTATAAACCAATAGCCATCCACGACGCATAAATGGGAGGCAAAACCGTTATTGTAACTGTGGCATTTGGTGTGATATGCCCTTTAGCATTTAGTGTTCTTACTTTAAACTTATAGGTACCGGGCGAAAGCCTTCGGTATGTAACTGATGTGTTCGGCATCCATTCACTCCAATTCTGGTCAACACCTTCAAGCATATACTGATAGAAGTGTTTTAGACCGATAACATCTTTTGAGGTATATGAGATAGTAACATTATTCTTGCGCCACGGTATTAAAAACTCGTCATTACTATTTTTTTTGGGATTGCTTAATATATATTGCTCGCTATTCCAGGCTATAATTTCGGTTATAATTGGCATATGTATATCGTTGGGGGCTCTATCGAACAGCTTAAGGTTGAGAATAGAAAACCCGTTATCCAAACAAATAATTTGCAGGCTGTCGTTTATACTAACAATGTTTTCGTATCCTTCGACCATTTCTATGTTATAGGCTTGGGGCAATATTCTATACTTTAGCTTAGCTTCGCCGTAACGAATTTCAAATAATCCCCATTCGTCGTCTTTAATGAACCAGTAATGGTTTGCAGGAAGCGAAATGATGGCTTTACATTTTTCGAAACCCTGTAACTGGTAATTAATCTCATTAAATGGGATGAACTGCTCTGAAATATCATCCCATCGGAGTATATTATTTTGATTGGGAATTACTATTCGATTTTCAATTTTGTAAATTCTATTTGTGTTGATTTTCAAGTTATTCTTAATCCCTATCGTATCAAGTTTCAATATTTCCGAAAAGTCATTGCTGATTTGAGCCCGGTAAACTCCAGTTACGGTATGTCCTAGCCACAAATAGTTTTGAAAATCGATTTGTAGAAAACGAGTTGGCGATGAGTAGTTCGAAATAATTGTATTGACCTTAAGTGAGCCATCTTCATAGGTATAGGTAACAATGTTCCTGTAAGTGCTTTGAATAAACAAATTGGGATCCATTCCAAAGCGTTCGAGATTATAACCGCCTGAGATGTTACATATCTTAGTCAAATTTCCATTTGAATAGCTATACGTTCCATTATTTAAACCAAAGTAAAGTTTATTGCCAATCTGCCTGGTAAACCAACATTGCCCTTGCGTACCGTCAATTAAGCCTTTGCTTTCAAATTCGCCATTTTCGTTGAGAACATACGTGTATACACCTTGGTTTGTAGCCAAATAAAGTTTTTTGTCTAAAAGCGTTCCCGAGTAGCAAGCAAAGTTTTCCTTATCCTTAACATAGGTACTGATGGGTGAGTTGAAAGCCACATAGCTTATCCCTTTATCTTTTCCTACCCATAAGTTTCCTATTGAGTCGTATTGCATGGAAAGGATGGTGTTATTTTGAATAAGTTTTGAATCGATGTGATGCACCAAAGTTCCTTTTGCATTGAAAATAAATATTCCTTCCAGTATTGTTCCAATGGCAAGTTTATCGCCATTGCAAATGGCAATATTTGGATTCGACTTAATAAGTTGAATATCGATTGATGTTTTCCAGGGAGTAAATGAAACGCCATCGAATTTGTAAATTCCCATTGTTGAGGTTAAGAAAAGAGTATCATTGTTTAAAACAACAACCGATTTAACTTCGGTATATTGGAATATTTCACTTCCCTTTACTTGGGTTAAGCCTAAAGTATCGACACGGTATAGAGGGCCATTGATTGCTTGAGCAAAAATATTTTTACCCGCCTGCATGAGTAGGAGAATAGAGAAATCTAAAGGCACTTTACCAATTTTATCACGTGACAGGTAAAATATTGTACCAAAGCTTTGGAAGAAAACTATGTCATCGTTAGCAACTATTCGCCAAAACTCTTCGTTATGGATGGTTGATTTAAAGGAGTTAGCCAGCGAAATATAATTGCCAACCGTGCTATTTGAAATCTCAAAATAGCCAAAATCTTCAAAAGTGCCAATATAAATTCTATTCTTATGGGCTAAAACTGAACGTATAGTAGTATTTTCTGGGAGGTGTTTATTTTTCCATGTTGCACCGTCAAAGTAAAGTAAACCATAATTATTGCCAAAAAGGATATTGTGTTGCATTCCAAGGCAGATTGACCAATTCTGATTACCTGCCTGATAATCCTTTTTTTCAAAATTGTTAACCAGCAATGAACTTTGGGAGTAAGTGGTATTACTTACTGTAAGTAAAGATAAATAAGATATAAAGATGATATAAAATCGGTTCAAGGCTATAGGTGTTTTAAGCTTCCTTGAACAAATATATTATATTCATTGATTTAATCAAAGTTTATTCCGCAATAACCCCTGAACCTAATAGTTCATCATCGATATACCACGCAGCAAATTGGCCAGCAGTTATGCCGCGCTGGGGTATATCAAATGTAAGGTAGTAGCCATTATCGGCATGGTAAAGTGTGGCCTTTTGGAGTGGTTGGCGGTATCGTATGCGAGCCAAAACCTGCATCGATTGTCCTGAAGGTATTGCTAAATCGGGTCGGATCCAGTGAACCTCGTTGGTGTTCATGAAAAGACCTGAACGGTAGAGCCCTGGATGGCTCTGCCCCATTCCAACATAAACAATATTATTTTCAATATCGGTAGCTATAACAAAAAGCGGTTCCGCTTTACCTCCAACGTTTAATCCTTTCCTTTGACCAATCGTAAAAAAATGAGCGCCCTGGTGCTCCCCAACCACTTTCCCATCGGAAATTTTATAGGAATACGGTTTTGAAAGCGAAGCGATATCGCTGTTATTAATATTTTCATGTGTTTCATAAAAGTCCGAGGGTATTTCAACAATCTTACCCTTTTTGGCTTTTAATTTTTGCTGAAGGAACACCGGTAAGTCAACCTTACCAACGAAGCATATTCCCTGGGAATCTTTTCGTTCAGCTGTGGCTAAGCCAAGCTCTGCTGCAATTCTTCTTACTTCGGGTTTATGAAGATGACCAATAGGAAAAAGTGCTTTGCTGAGCTGGTATTGATTTAGCTGGCATAAGAAATAGCTTTGATCCTTGTTAGGGTCACTGCCGGCAAGAAGCCTAAATACAGGTTGATTGTCTTTAACAATAATTTCTTTACGGCAGTAATGCCCGGTTGCTACATAGTTAGCTCCAAGCTTTAATGCGGCATCCATAAAAGCATCAAACTTAATTTCCCTGTTGCAAAGAACATCGGGGTTAGGGGTGCGCCCTTTGGAATACTCACTGAACATGTAATCTACAACACGTTGGCGATACTGTTCGCTCAGGTCAACAAACACGAAAGGAATGTTTAGTTTACGGGCTACCATTTCGGCAAATTGCTTATCGTCGTCAAACGGACAATCGCCTTTAAGCACTCCGGTAGTATCGTGCCAGTTTTTCATGAACATCCCTATAACCTCATAGCCTTGCTGCTTTAAAAGGTAAGCGGCAACGCTTGAATCAACTCCACCTGAAAGACCTACAACTACTCGTTCCATTCCGTTTATTAGTTGCCGCAAAGTTAGTAAATACTATTTTTTAGTTCGATTTTTAGGCAAGGAATAGGAATAATTCTTTCAAATTCATAAATTTATTGATTGAAAATATACAAGAAATCGATGCGCCTTACTTTTTTTACTTGCTTTATAATCTCATCGTTTGTGTCGTTCGCACAGCGATACAACATTGAAATCATTGGGTTAAAAAATGGGCTGCTTCATTCACTGGTAACCGGGATAGATCAGGATAAACAGGGCCGGGTATGGTTATCGACCGGTGGAGGATTATGCAGTTATAATGGTTTTGAGTTTATGTATCTTACTACAAAGGATGGCCTTAACTATACTCGCCTTACCGATGTTGCTGCCGATAATGAAGGGAATATTTGGACGGGCTCGTCGTTGGGTTTGAATTTGATAAGGGGAAATCAAATTTTATCTATTTCAAGGGATACTATTGGCGAGGTTGTTGCGCTTGGTAAATCAAACATAGGGGTATGGGTTTTAAGCAATAAGGGTATTTTTAAAGTAGGCTACAACAAGGGTGAAATTGAAACAAAGCAATACAAACTTCCTGTTAACCTTAATGTTGCCATAGGTCAAATTTTTCAAGATCGCCCTTTAACCGACTTTATATTCCAATCAAGTTCCAATGGAGTTTATGTTGGATACAAAGGGAATCTTTACAAACTTGGCGAAAACGCTTTTTTACCAATAAGTTTTGAACCATCGGTTTTTGTAAATTCATGCAATGAGAATGAAAACGGCGATATACTTGTTGGAACCAGTAATGGTTTTTTTAGGATAATTGGCGGTAAACCTGAAAGAGTAAATCATTCTAATACCAATAAAATTGACATCTACCGGTTTGTTTGTATTGGGAGTAAGGTTTGGGCTATTGGCAAGGCAATCGGTTCCGATGAGGTGTCAATTCATGCCTTTGATCTTGATAACAATACTTTCTACCGCTCAATAGGAATTAGCAATGGCCTGCCCGATATTCCCTCGAAACTTTTTGTTGATCATGAGCAGAATATCTGGATTTTGACCAACAATGGTATTGCAATTCTAAAAGGCGAAGCATTTACTTGTTTAAATACTTCCGATGGTTTAATTGGCAATAAGATTTGGGGGCTTTGCCGGGCAAGTAACGGCAATCTTTGGGTAGGTACTATTGGTGAGGGGCTAACAGTAATGACTCCCCATAGAGTATATCGATATTCAACTAAAAATGGCCTTCCCGATAACTATGTGGGTAAAATCTTTGAATCGTCGGCAGGGAGAATTTATATTGGCACCAGTAATGCAGGATTAAACCTTGCAACTTATGCCGGCGTAAGTTCCGGTTACTCCTTTAGGCGATTGCCATTACTCCCAAACGATAAAGTAAGAATTGACGATATATTGGAGGATCAGGAGAATAGAATTTGGGTTGCCACCACCAAGGGTTTATTTTATGCGAGCGATGGCATTCATTTTCATCACTTCCCGCTCTTTGATAACGATACTGGCGGGGTTTATATTCAAAAAATTCATATCGATACCTTAAGGAATCGAATGTGGGTAGGCACCCGTTACAATGGGGTTTACTATATTACTAATGGTAAAGCCTTTCGGTTTTCCGAAATCGATAAAAACTCCGAGATATCAACCCTTGCTGAAGATTTCAATGGGAACTTATGGTTTGGTACTCGGAATAGCGGGGTATTCTTTTATGACGGCACTAATACAAGGCAGATAAAGGAGACCGATGGTATTTCATCGAATCTGATTTATGTTCTTTATGCCGATACCGATTACCTCTGGATTGGAACCAATTTAGGATTGGATAGATTGAGTCTTTCCGAGTATAGTAAAGGCAAAATCAATTTAAGGCATTATGGTTCCAGCGAGGGCTTGCCCGATTTGGAAATCAACCTAAATGGTGTTATTACCGACGGTGAGGATGGTTTTTGGATAGCCACTAACGGGGGACTTGCCCATTACCAAAAATCATACGATAATATCAATAGCATTCCCCCTAAGGTTAGCATTACCAGTATACTTTTACGCTCACAGCAAACCAATTGGGCCGATTATACCAACGAAATCGATGAATTGACTGGGCTCCCAATTCGCATAAGGTTAGGGTATAAGCAAAATCATATAACGTTCGAGTTTGCTGGTATTAGCTTTAAAAGCCCTCAAGGAGTTAGGTATGCATGGTTTTTAGAAGGGCTGGATAACAACTGGGTTGAAAGTAGAAACCGACAGGCGGTTTTTAGCAACCTTAAGCCTGGAACAACTTACCGGTTTCACCTGAAAGCAGCCAACAGCGATGGTGTTTGGTCGAACGAAGTGGTGTCGATGCCAATTTATATTGCGCCACCATTCTGGGTTACATGGTGGTTCAAGCTTATAGCTGCAATTGTGTTGGGAGTTCTAATTTACTGGTACGTAAACAGCCGAATTCAATTCCTAAAAGAACGGCAGGAGGAACTTGAAGCCATGGTTGAGCAACGTACCGTTGAGCTTAGGGAGCAACTCGACATAGTTGATGATAAAAATAGACAGATCATGGACAGCATAATGTATGCAAAATTCCTGCAAGGATCCATGCTGCCCAGTATCGATGAGTTTAAATACCATTTTAACGATGCTTTCATTTTTTATCGGCCCAAGGACTTTGTGAGTGGCGATTTTTATTGGTTTAGCCATCACAAGAATATATCAGTGTTTGCTATTGCCGATTGCACTGGGCACGGTGTTCCCGGGGCCATTGTTAGTGTAATCTGTGAGAATGCTTTAAGAAATGCGGTTAGGGAATGTAACTATTCAAACCCGGCACAAATACTTTCCATTACCAATGAGCATGTGGTGGAATTCTTCACCAAATCGCAAAAAAGTATTCACGATGGCATGGAGATAGCTTTAGGTATTTTCAATCACGATACCCTGGAATTAGATTTTTGCGGAGCCAAAATGCCCTTATACTATACCTGTAATGGCGAGGTAGTTAAGTTAAAACCCGATATTTACCGGATTGGCTGGGATGTTGAAAAGGTTGTTTATAGTAATCAGCGAGTTAAACTCAATAACGATGATTTGATTTTTGCTTTTACTGATGGGTTTTGCGATCAATTTGGGGCGGAGAATGGCCAAAAGTTTTCCTCGGCACGTTTAAAAAATTTACTACTGGAAAATAGTCAACAATCCCATGCTTACATTCAGCAGTTGCTTGCCATTACATTTGATAAATGGCGAGGTTTTAATGAGCAAACCGACGACGTTTTGGTTATGGGCATTAGGGTTTAAGGAGTGCTATACTAAACCATTTCGAATATTATATTGTTATATGTATATGTGTTAATATCAATTCAAGATGATTGACCGAGTTATACGCTTTAGCATAGGAAGCAAGCTAATCATAATCTTGCTCACATTAACTATTGCACTATTTGGTGTATATGCAATAACACAAATCCCTGTAGGTGCCGTTCCCGATATAACCAACAATCAGGTTCAGGTAATAACCACCAGCCGAAACCTTTCAACCCAAGATGTGGAGCAATTCATAACTTACCCGGTTGAGTTAGAAATGTCGAATCTACCGGGAGTAAAGGAAATTCGATCGATTTCTAAATTTGGTTTATCGGTGGTAACCATTGTATTCAACGATAACTTAGGAACCTACCTTCCTCGCCAGCTCATAGCCGAAAAGCTAAAAGCTGCTACCGCTAATATTCCGCAGGGTTTTGGAGAACCCGATATGGGGCCAATTTCAACCGGGTTGGGAGAAATTTACCAGTATGTGCTTGATGTAAAACCCGGTTACGAAAGTAAGTACACCAGCACCGATTTGCGAACCATACAGGATTGGTTTGTAAAACGTCAACTATCTGGTATACCCGGGGTTGTGGAAGTGAACACATGGGGTGGTTACCTAAAACAATACGAGGTAGCTGTTGATCAGCAAAAGTTAGCCCAGTATGGAGTATCAATTATCGATATTCTTAATGCCTTGGAACAGAATAATGGCGTAGCAGGCGGAGCATATATTGAACGTGAAAACCAAAGTTTCTTTGTACGGGGCGAGGGCTTACTAAAATCAATTGCAGATATTGAAAAGATTCCTATTTCCACATCTAATGGTATTTCGGTGCATATTGCCGATGTGGCAAAGGTTAGGGAAGGACATGCCAATAGGTTTGGCGCTATCACTGCCAATGGTCAAGGCGAAAAGGTAATGGGGCAAATAATGATGCTTAAAAACGCTAACTCAAACAAGGTTATTGAAGCGGTTAAGCAACGTGTTGCCGAGGTTCAAAAGCATTTACCCGAAGGGGTTTACATTAACCCCATAGTTGAACGTAGCGAGTTAATATCAAAAACCACGAATACTATTCTGGAAAACCTGATATTTGGCTCTTTGATAGTTTTTCTGGTAGTATTGCTTGTTCTTGGCAACTTGAGGGCAGCCCTGGTGATTTCGTCCCTTATTCCACTGGCATTGCTATTTACCATCTCGGCAATGTATATTTTTGGAATAGATGCTAACCTTATGAGCTTGGGTGCGCTTGACTTTGGTATTATAATCGATGGCGCGGTAATTATTATCGAATTTATTGTTTTAAAGCTAACACTGAAATCCGATGAAATTTCAAAAACTGGCAGGCAGGAGCGGAGGCAAATATTCGATGCGATATCGTTCGAAGGCGCATCAAAAATGATGAATTCTGCCGTATTTGGACAAATCATAATCCTTATAGTTTTTATTCCAATCCTTTCACTTGCGGGAGTGGAGGGTAAAATGTTTAGGCCAATGGCCTTATCGTTTAGCTTTGCACTGCTTGGCGCCATGTTTTTTGGCTTTACTTGGTTACCGGTAGCCGCATCACTTTTTTTACGTCCGCAAAAAAAGAATTGGGCTGTTTCCCATTGGATTATGAAGTTTATGCATACATCGTATAGGCCAGTAATTGAATGGGCCTATAATCATAAACGATGGGTATTGGGCTTATCGTTTTTCATGTTGCTTTTCTCGGGGTGGGTTTTCACTCGCTTAGGCGCTGAGTTTGTCCCTACGCTCGATGAGGGTGATTTTGTTATCCAACCTGTTCTTAAAACCGGAACATCACTTACCCGCACCACGGAGTTGACCACCATGATGGAAAAAATCCTTATGGAGAAATTCCCCGAAGTCGATAAGATTGTTAGCCGAATTGGTGCGGCAGAAGTCCCTACTGACCCCATGTCGATGGAGGAAATAGATATGATTATTAAGCTCAAACCCAAAAAGGATTGGGTTAGCGCTAAGAGCAAGGAAGAGCTTGCGGCTAAGTTCAAGGAAGCCCTTTCCGTAATCCCTAATGTGGAATATGAGTTTACTCAACCCATTGAGATGCGCTTTAACGAATTGATTACGGGCGTAAGAGCCGATTTGGCGATTAAAATATTCGGTGAGGATTTAGAGGTGTTGAATGCCAAGGCCATTGAAGTTAAGAAGTTAATTGATGGTGTGCCAGGAGCAGCCGATATTATTATGGAAAAAACGGCAGGCTTACCGCAAATCAGCATAAAATACAATCGCGAGCGACTATCGGTTTATGGGATATCGGTTGATGAGCTAAATAGGTTGGTTTCGGCAGCATTTGCCGGAACAACTGCCGGAAATATCTTTGAAGGCGAAAAACGTTTCGACCTAGTGGTTCGTTTAGCCGACTATTACCGCCATAATATTGATAATGTTAAGAATCTTTTAGTTACTGTTCCCGGAGGAGGAATGGTACCTTTGAGCGAACTGGCCCAAGTTGAATACACCAAGGGCCCTGCAAAAATTTCGCGCGATAACACCCATCGCAGGGTAGTAGTTAGCGTTAATGTGCGCAATCGCGATTTGGAATCGGTGGTTAAGGATATTCAAAAAATTCTCGATAGCAAGCTTAAATTACCTGCCGGGTATTACATAGAATATGGTGGGCAGTTCGAGAATTTACGAAATGCCCGCAACCGATTACTAGTGGCAGTGCCAGTAGCATTAGCCCTTATTTTTATATTTCTACATTTTGCGTTTCATTCCTTCAGAGATGCCATATTGGTATATACCGCAGTTCCACTATCGGTAATCGGTGGAATACTGATGTTATGGTTTAGAGGTATGCCATTTAGCATATCGGCTGCAGTGGGCTTCATCGCCCTTTTTGGTGTGGCTGTTCTTAATGGCATTGTGCTAATTGAGCATTTAAAGGAACTCCAGGAAGAGGGTGTCAATAACCTTAAAGAACGCATAATGAGGGCAACTCGCGATAGGTTAAGACCGGTATTGCTCACTGCATCGGCTGCTGCAATGGGATTTTTGCCCATGGCCATATCCTCATCGGCCGGTGCAGAGGTGCAACGCCCGCTTGCCTCGGTGGTCATTGGTGGGCTAATCACATCTACCTTGCTTACCATGGTTGCCCTTCCGCTGCTTTATGCAGTATTCGAAAACTTTGAGGGAATAAAATTTTGGACTTTTAAACGTAAAGGATGATTAGGTTTTGTTAAACATAGATTCAATTTATAGTATGAAGAAAATTTGTTCTATTTCGATAATCCTAGTTGCAGCTGCACTGGCATCATGTTCTACAAAAAACAATCGTAGCAACGAAAATCAAATTCCCGATAGTTTGATTGTGGTGTCAGTTGAACAATTTAAGGCAATGGATATGGCCATTGGAAATCCAGCAAAGCTGAAATTTGCCAACGATATAGCTGTTCAGGGGGTTATTGAACCAAGTCCCAATGCTAAAGCTTACATAACATCGCCCATTGGTGGAGTAATAAAAACGATAAAAGTTACACCCTCGTCACCAGTAAAAAGGGGGCAAGTGCTTATAGTTATTGAAGGGCCAGAGGTTATGAATGCGCAAACGGCTTTTGTAGAGACATTCAATCAGCATTTGGTGGCCAAGTCGAACTATGAGCGCTTAGCTCAGTTGGCTCAAAACGGAATAACTTCGCAAAGGGAACTCATACAAGCCGAAGGCGAGTACCGCATACTTGATGCTAAATTGCATTCCTATAAAATTTTGCTTACTCGAATTGGATTAAACCCTGATGTTATTCTTAAAGGTGACTTTTCGGGCGAGGCCTATCTTGTCTCACCAATCGAGGGTATAGTTTCTAGAATTGAAACAGCAATTGGTAAACCCGTAACAACCGATGAACCGGTTGCCGAGGTAATTGATCCCAAAAACCTTTTGTTAAAGTTTTATGTGTTCATGAACCAAGTGAATTTGGTAAAACCTGGCCAAAAAGTTGAAATTGTTTTACCCGGAAGTAGCAATGCCATTTATGGAAATGTAATTTCAGTAGGGCTTGATGCAAATACTGAGAATAAAGCAGTTGAGTGTTTTGCATCACTCGGTCAAACATCAAATACTGTTTTGATAAGTGGTATTAGGGTTTCGGCTAAGGTGATTACCGATTTTTTCGATGCTTGGGCATTGCCCAGAACAGCTGTGCATGAAATAGATAACGACCATATTGTTTATGTATTGGACAAAAGCGATTCGCTTTGCTTCCGATTTGAAAAAGTCCCTATACAGGTAGGGTTAGTTCAGGACACCATTGTTCAAATATTTGACTCAACACTAACCAATGTGCTTTTGAGAGGCGGATACGAGCTTACTATTGAGCAGTAACTTTAAACAATTTGCGTTTTTGTTGGTTTAAAAGGAAATTTTTTCAATATCATGAAAAAGGTTAGGGCTTTACTTTCATTTAATTTTTTAGTCCTTTTCATATTACCGCTCGTATCAAAGGTGCTCGATGCCTATTTTCATCATCACCACCATGAAATTGAGCACGTTAACCAAGCAGCAAATCTAACCCAACAACACCCCAAGTGTTTAATTTTTCAGTATGAACTGGTTGTTTTTGAGCCCCAAACCACAATTCCTAAAACTGAGGCTTATTTTAATACTATCACAAGAATATCGGTTTTAGTAATTTCCAATTTTTATACTGACAACCTTGATATAAAGAATCCGCGAGCGCCACCATTTTGTAAAACCTAAATCACTTTTTATCACTATTGTCCGACTAAAATGCAAATATTGGGTCTTACGCCAATAAATGCATGATAATCAGATATTAAAATTCATTACTAAAAAGAGACCTCCCCCCTCAAAACAATAGTTGAAGTTGTCCCTTT
>JBFMGQ010000035.1:0-32385 GCA_040752515.1 Bacteroidota bacterium
CTACAGGGACAACTTCAACTATTGTTTTGAGGGGGGAGGTCTCTTTTTAGTAATGAATTTTAATATCTGATTATCATGCATTTATTGGCGCAGGACTCAATATTTGCATTTTAGTCGGACAATAGTGGTAAGTTTTATAAAATTTTCGGTATGTTTTGGTGTCTCATTATACAGTCTTACAACAATATCACCTTTATTAGTCATAATTTTTACATACCTATTATTGTCCCTGTACTTACTAGTACATGATGTGATTACTACTATTGCCAGTAGAAATAATGTTCTAATTTTCATAATGTTAACTATTAAGTATACATATTATTTGTGCAAAAATACCAAAAATTATACTTTTGACATTCATGCATCCGAAAATGTCATCCGTAAAACAACTTTATTCACAGTCAATTATCTACGGGCTAAGTACAATAGTTCCTCGTTTGCTCAATTATCTGCTAGTACCCATTCATACCAACGTTCTTACCGATCCACGACAGTATGGTATAATTACCGAGTTTTATGCTTACATTAGTTTCTTACTAATATTTCTAACGTTTGGGCTTGAAACAGGATATTTTAGATTTATAAACAAGTATAAGGATGATGATAATGTGTATTCAAATGCCTTTAGTTTTATCCTTTTACTATCTCTATTATTCTTATTGGCTGCCTCCTTTTTTTCTGTTGGTATATCTTCAGCTTTAGGGCAAAGTTATTTACCAATATATATTATAACTACTGCAGCTATAGTTGTTCTAGATTCAATAACTGCATTGCCGTTTGCAAAATTACGTAATCAGAATCGACCCATTGTATTTTCTTTTATAAAAATTTCAGGTGTTCTTGTGAATGTATCTCTTAATATACTTTTCTATTTAATCCTTTCACCTGAAGATCTAAAACAAATTTTACCTAATGTAGATGTTTTATATTTTGTTTTTCTATCGAATCTTATACAAAACTTTTTTGTCTTAATATTAGTATTATATTTTACTTCAATACCTAAAATTAAATTTCAAAAAAAGTTACTAAAGGAACTTTTATGGTATTCATTCCCAATTTTACTTGCTGGTTTATCGGGAACTACAAATGAAGCATTCGATAGGCTATTCATAAAATACTTACTTCCAAAGAATGTTGATTCATTATATCAGTTAGGAATTTATGGTGCATGTGTCAAATTAGCCGTACTATTAGTTCTTTTTGTACAAATGTATAGATTCGCTGCGGAGCCATTTTTCTTTAAAACATCTGGTAGTGAAGAACATAATAAACTTTTTGGAAAGTCCTTGAAGTATTTTTTAGTATTTTCAATTATAATCTCATTACTTATTACTTTCAATATTCCGATTCTAAAGTATTTTATAGGAAAAAACTATCGAGAATCTTTATACATTGTACCTATTTTGCTTCTTGCAAACATTTTTTACGGGCTTTTCTTTAATCTCTCTTTTTGGTATAAGCTTGCCGATAAAACAATATATGGATTAAAGTATACTCTAATAGGTTCTTTTATTACCATTATATCAAATATTATACTAATACCAATTATTGGTATTTATGGAGCAGCTTTTAGTCGTTTCATAACATATTTGACCATGACAATAATGAGTTATATTGACGGAAAAAATTCTGGTTTTATATCACTTGAAAATACTCATTTAAAACTTTATTTTATTATTATTGCTTCTATAATTATAATAGGAACAATATCTTTAATTTATATAGGCGGTTTACCATCCTTAATTATTTCAAATATTTTTATACTATTTTTTGTTTATATTTTTGTTAAAAGAGAACAAATAAATATTAAACTATGGCAATAGTTAAAATTTTAAACAAATCAAATTTCGATAACCCATCCTATGCTACCGAACATTCCAGCGGTGTGGATTTGAAAGCTTTTATAGCTGAACCAATAACTCTAAAACCCTTAGAGCGAAAACTTATTCCTACAGGAATATACCTTGAACTACCTGTTGGACTTGAAGCACAAATAAGACCTAGAAGTGGCATGGCTTTAAAAAAAGGAATTTCTATTTTAAATACACCTGGTACAATCGATTCAGACTATCGTGGTGAAATAGGAATAATTGTTGTAAATCTTAGTAATGATGATGTTACCATTGAACCAGGTGAGCGTATTTGTCAAATGGTTTTCGCAAAATACGAAAAAGTTATTTTCGTGAATGTTAATGAGGTTACACAAACTAATCGAGGCTCAGGTGGTTTCGGATCAACGGGAGTTAAGTAAATGAAAAAATATATAATTGTTTTTATATTAATATATTCTGTGGTTAATTTATACTCACAGAATAAGATTGATATTTTAAATAATCAAAAAAAAGATATACAACGACAAATAAATGAAAATAACCAACAAATAGAATTAATTAATAAATCCAAGAAACATACAGTAAACGAAATTACACTTAAACTTAAAGCAATTCAATTACAAAATAATTTATTACTAAATATAAAAAATCAAATAGCAACTATATCAAACAATTTAAATAAAATTACTAGAGAAATTGATAGTTTAAACTTATTAATTGAACGCAGAAAATTAGAATTAATTAAAATTTATAAATCATATTTTAAAAAATTAGTAAAGAAGAATGATATTCTTTTATTATTACTTTCATCAGATAATATTAATCAAGCATATACTCGTTTAAAAATGTATAAAAACCTTGTAAATTATTTTAATATTCTAGTACAAAAACTAAACGATAACATAAATGAATTACAATTAAAACGATCTAACTATATATTATACTTAAAAGAATTAAAATTAAAAGAAAATGAATATAAATTAACATTAGAACAATTAAGAAAAGATAAGGATGAACTAGAAAGAACCAGAAAACAACTTGAAAAGAAAAAACTAGAACTACAGAATGAAATCAACACACAAAAAAAGAGACTATTATTACTCGATAATGAAATAAAAAGACTAATTGAAGAAAATGCAAAATCACTGAAATTAATGAACAAAGAAAATACAAAAAAATACAACGAGTTAAGTGCAAACTTTAAAGAAAATAAAGGTAAATTTCCTTCACCTACCCCTAACAGTTCTATTTTAAATACTTTTGGCGAGAATCAACATCCAATACTAAAAAATGTAAAGGTTAAAAACAACGGTGTCGATTTGATTTTAAACGGAAATTATAATGTATATGCAATTCATAAGGGAGAAGTAAAAAAGATTTTTAATGTTCCCTATGGAGGAAAAGCTGTAATTATTCGACATGGCGATTATCTCAGTGTTTACTCAAACCTAAATGAAATTTATGTAAAAGTAGGTCAAAATATTTCAATGGGTGAGACAATTGGCGAAGTGATGAAACAACCCGACAATACTTACGTTTTACATTTCGAAATTTGGAATGAAAAAGAACCTGAAAACCCCTTAAATTGGATAAAGTTTTAGAAAAAGCAAAAAAGTAATATTTTTGTGTAACCTTTATTACAAAAAATAGTATAAAAAAACTACAATAGTATAAGCCATGGAACGAACTATAACAATTCCAAGCAAGTTGGAGCAAATAAGTTTAATTGAAAAAACAATAGATGAAATTACAGAGAAACTTACTATAACACCTGATGTGTATGGTAAGATATTAATTGCAGCCATCGAGGGAGTTAATAATGCAATTGTCCATGGTAATAAACTCGATGAATCAAAAACTGTAAAGATCAACATAAAAATTTGTGATAAAAAAATTTGTATTACTATAACAGACCAAGGTAATGGTTTTGACCCCACTAAGATTCCCGATCCAACTATTCCAGAAAATATAGAAAATATATCAGGTCGAGGAGTTTTTCTTATGAAGAAGTTATCCGATGAGATTACTTTTGAGAATAACGGAACTACCGTTAAAATGATATTTAACTTTTAATGGCAGTATTCTTTTCATATAAAAACGATTCTATTTCCAGAAAGATATCCAAAAAAAACAATATAAAAAAGTGGATAACTCACATTATTGAAAAGGAATTTAAAAAGCACACAGGCGATATTACCTATTATTTTACTGACGACACTGAGATATTAGAAATTAATAGGAAGTACTTAAATCATAATTATTATACCGACATCATTACTTTTGGTTATTCTACAGAGAACAATATCTCTGGTGATATTGTTATATCAGTCGATACAGTAAAATCAAACGCTCGTGATTTTAATACAACGTTCGATAACGAATTACACCGAGTTATTATTCACGGTATTCTACACTTAATTGGTTACGATGATAAAGAAGATAATCAACGACAACTAATGAGAGAGAAAGAAAATTGGGCTTTACAAATATTATATTCTAAATGGAAGTAACTTTTGATGTTGTTGTAGTTGGTGGTGGTCATGCAGGATGTGAGGCAGCAGCAATAGCTGCAAAAATGGGATCTCGAACTCTTCTTGTATCAATGGATCTCACTAAACTTGCTCAAATGAGTTGTAATCCTGCAATTGGAGGAATAGCTAAAGGTCAGATTGTTCGTGAAATTGATGCATTAGGTGGATATACTGCAAAAGTTACCGATCTAACTACCCTGCATTTCAGAATGCTAAACCAGAGCAAGGGCCCTGCGATGTGGAGCCCAAGAGCTCAGGCCGATAGAATGCTCTTTTCAATAGAATGGCGCAAATACCTTGAGTCATTACCAAATTTATTCCTTTGGCAGGACGAAGTTATTGATTTAATCATAAATAAAAATAAGGTAGAGGGTGTAGTAACCAAAACAAAACAAATTGCTAAATGCCATGCGGTTGTTCTAACCAATGGGACTTTCCTTAATGGAAAAATCCATATTGGAAATGTAAATTTTTCTGGTGGTCGTTTTGGTGAGTTGAATTCCCATGGTTTAACCGAAACATTGATTCAATTAGGTTTCAAGACTGGCCGTATGAAAACTGGCACTCCAGTCCGAATAGATGGCCGAACAGTTAATCTTGAAAAATTAACAATACAAGAATCTCAAGAAATATCTAAATTTTCCTACAACCCAAATTTTTATTCACAGCTACCCCGTCGGCATTGTTATATTGTAAATACAAATACTACTGTTCATAGTATTCTTAGAGAAGGATTTGATCAATCGCCCTTATTTACTGGAAAAATAAAGGGAGTAGGGCCTCGCTATTGCCCAAGTATTGAAGATAAAGTAAATACCTTTGCCGAAAAAACTTCACATCAGCTTTTTTTAGAACCCGAAGGAGTTTTTACCTATGAGATGTACCTTAATGGTTTTTCATCTTCACTTCCTGTTGATGTTCAATATAGAGCATTGAAGAATATTCCTGGTTTTGAAAATGCACATATTTTACGTCATGGCTATGCAATTGAATACGACTACTTCGATCCAACACAGCTAAAGCATACTTTGGAAACCAAGTTAATCGAAAACCTTTTCTTTGCAGGTCAAATCAATGGCACTACAGGGTATGAGGAAGCAGCCGGTCAAGGGCTTATTGCTGGTGCTAATGCTCACCTAAAAGCCCAAAACATTGAAAAATCGTTAGAATTAAAAAGAGATCAAGCCTATATAGGTGTTTTAATTGACGATTTGGTAACAAAAGGTGTGGATGAACCTTACAGAATGTTTACCAGTAGAGCAGAATACCGAATACTAATTCGTCAAGACAATGCCGATGAACGCTTAACACCAATTGCTCATCGGTACAACATGGTTGCTGACGAAGATTTAAAACGGTTAGAAAATAAAATTAGAGGAATTAACGATTTAATCACAATTATAAAAGACCATTCCGTTTCCCCCGAAGATATTAACGATTATTTAGCAAAAAGAAATTCAGCAACAATAAACCAAAAACGGAAACTATACGAAATTATATTACGACCCGAAATCACGCTAAAAGAAACACTACAGTACTTAAATTTTGACATCAATAAATACAGCAACGAATTACTTACCGGCACAGAAATAAGTATAAAATATAGCGGTTACATAGAGAAGGAAAGGCAAGTAGCAGAAAAAATATCTCGGTTGGAACATATCAGAATACCTGATGATTTCGATTTCAACCAGCTAAATTCATTAAGCACCGAGGCCAGAATTAAACTCACAAGAATTAAACCTAAAACAATTGCACAAGCACGGCGAATCCCTGGAATATCGCCAAGCGATATAAATGTTTTATTGGTATATTTTGGAAGATAACGTTCCACGTGGAACATTATTTTGTATTAACAATGAGTATATAAAATCAATAAATAACTGATAAATAACTTTTTATTCATTTTTATTAAAGTGTTCCACGTGGAACACTTTAATAAAAGGTTTAACTCACATTATAAAAATGATTAATTTATGAGCAATTCGTACACTATTTCCGGAAGGTTGGTCGATCCCATAAGGCGAAAAATTATTGGCGCTATGTTATTAGTCCGGGATGGAATAATTGAAGCCATTGAGGAATCTCACAACGTGGATCATGTCTACATAATGCCAGGTTTTGTCGATTCACATGTTCATATCGAAAGTTCAATGCTTATTCCCACGCGTTTTGCAGAGGTGGCCCTGCGGCATGGAACGGTTGCCGCTGTTACGGATCCTCACGAGGTGGCTAATGTAGCCGGAATTGAAGGAGTTCGGTTTATGATCGAAAACTCAAGGCATTCAAAAATGAAAATCTTTTTCGGTGCACCTTCGTGCGTTCCCGCTTCGCCGGTTGATGAATGTTTCCAGCCTTTTACTGCATTAGAAATAGCCGAATTGCTCGAACTTCCCGAAGTAACGCACCTGGCGGAAATGATGAATTTTCCTGGTGTTATCAATCAAAACCCCACAGTTAAGGCAATACTAAATGAAGCATTAGTTCGAAATAAGCCCATCGATGGACACGCACCGGGCTTAAATGGCAATAGTTTGGTTAACTATGTTTCTGCTGGTATTTCTACTGACCATGAGTGTTTTACTCTTGATGAAGCAAAACAAAAAATAGGGTTGGGGATGAAAGTTCTTATCCGCGAGGGAAGCGCTGCTAAAAATTTCGATGCTTTACATCCCCTTATACGCATAAACCCCCCAATGGTAATGTTTTGTACCGATGATTGTCATCCCGATGAACTTCTCCAAGGACACATAAATAGACATGTGCAAAAGGCCATCTCTCTTGGATACGATCTTTTCGACGTTCTACAGGTGGCCTCGGTTAACCCGGTTAAACATTACAAACTCAATGTTGGCTTACTTCAGGTTGGTGACCCTGCTGATTTCATTATGGTTGATAACCTTAAAGAATTTAATGTTTTATCTACTTTTGTTAACGGCATTAAAGTTGCAGAACATAAGGCTTCCAAATCAACCTCTATACCTAATTATGTTTTTCCCGAAAGCTTTGACTTTTCAAAGCTGAAAATTGAGTTTAAAACTAAAAGCTTAGTTAAAGTAATTAAAGTTATTGAAGGCGAGTTAATAACTGATATTTTTAAAACATCAGTTCCTGTAAATGGCTACGATCTAGATAACGATATACTTAAAATAGTTGTGCTTAGTCGCTACAACCCAAATAACGTTGGAGTGGGATTGATAAAAGGTTTTGGAATGAAGACCGGAGCAATTGCAGCTAGCATTGCACACGACAGCCACCACATTGTAGCAATCGGAACAAGTGACCAAAGCATTGTAAAGGTCATAGAATACATTTTGACAAACAGAGGTGGTATATGCTATTACAATGATAAAGAAATTCTAGGCTTATCTTTACCTTACTTTGGTTTAATGGCCGATGTTGATCCAAGTATTGCGGCTAAAAACTATTCCCATATCAATACCAAGTTAAAGAATGATGGCTGTAAGCTTCATGCACCATTTATGACTATGGCTTTTATGTCGCTTTCGGTAATACCTCATTTAAAGTTAACGCCAGCAGGTCTTTTTGATGTTGATGCCTTTAAATTAACTTCGATATTTGCTGATTAATGTAAGAGATGATACCTTTTTCAAGTAATTCGTTTTTATCGTCATTACCCGATTTGCCAGGAGTATATCAGTTCTTTGACTCATCCGGCAAAATCATTTACATTGGTAAAGCCAAGAACTTAAAAAAGAGAGTATCATCTTATTTTAACCGATCACAGTACGATTCTGCAAAAGTTCGGGCTTTGGTTTCTAAAATTGCAGATATTAAATATATAGTGGTAAATACAGAGTCGGATGCACTAATACTGGAAAATATTCTTATAAAAAAGCATCAACCTAAATACAACATACTTTTACGCGACGATAAAACTTACCCATGGATTGTAATCCGTAACGAACCCTTTCCACGCGTTTCAACCACCCGAAGGTATGAAACTGATGGCTCATTATATTATGGACCATACACATCTGGCCGTTTACTTAAAGCGTTGCTCGATTTAATTCGTCAGTTATTTCCTTTACGTACCTGTGAACTCAATTTAACAGAAGCAAACATTACAGCCGGTAAATTCAAAGCATGCCTAGAGTTCCAAATAGGAAATTGTTTGGCACCATGTACCGGGAATCAAACTGAGTCCGATTACCAAAAAAATATTGTAGCAGTTAAAAAAATTCTGGAAGGAGATCTTAATGAAGTGCTAGATCTTATTAGGAATGAGATGGATAAAGCAGCAAATGATTTAAAATTTGAGCAAGCGGCATTACTTAAAGAACGGCTTAGGTTACTTCAAAATTTTCAGGCTAAAAGCTCTATTATTTCGAAAGGAATCAATACGGCCGATATTTTTACAATTCTTGAGAGCGAAGGATTTGTTGTTGTAAATTACTTAAAGGTAAATAGTGGCGTAGTTATTCAATCGTATAATTTACAAATCAAGAATATTGTTGATGAACCCATCGAGGATATTTTTTCACAGGCCATTTTTGAAATAAAGGAAAGACTTAAAATTAAAGCAACAGATTTCATTGTAAACATAAATCCAGGATATGAAATAACCGATATAAGTTACCAAATCCCTAAGCAGGGCGAGAAACTAACGCTATTAAAGCTAAGTTTACGCAATGCCGATGCTTATATCAAAGAATTAATTAAAAACGATGAACGCGCTAATCCCCAAAATCGTGGCATTAAATACTTGGAACAATTAAAAAAAGATTTGCAGTTGAGCGAACTCCCCGATTTGATAGAGTGTTTTGATAATTCCAATCTTCAAGGAACCAATCCTGTTTCCGCTTGTGTAGTATTTAAGAATGGGAAACCGGCGAAAAGAGATTATAGGCATTTTAACGTAAAAACCGTTATTGGCCCCGATGATTTTGCATCGATGCGAGAGGTTGTTTACCGAAGATTCCGTAGATTAATTGATGAGAACAAGCCATTACCAAAATTAATAGTGATTGACGGTGGTAAAGGGCAACTAAATGCAGCATATCAAGTACTTGAAGAGTTAAATATAGGGCATATTCCAATAATAGGCATAGCCAAAAGGCTTGAAGAAATTTACCGTCCGGGCGATTCAACTCCACTATACTTAGATAAACGGTCTATGTCGCTTAAACTTATTCAACAAATACGAGACGAAGCCCATAGGTTTGGAATAACTTTTCATAGGAAGAAAAGAGCTAAGAAAACAGAAACATCAATACTTGAAAAAATTCCTGGCGTGGGAAAGAAAAGCGTAGAAAAGCTTTACTCTCACTTTAAGTCCCTTGAAAATATTAAAAATGCATCACCCGATGACCTTTCTAAGGTTGTGGGTAAGAAAACCGCTAAAACTATCATAACGTATTTTCAAAAATTATAGGTAGTTTTGCAAAAATATTCTGCTTTTATGATGGCCTTTCAAACAAACCAGAATAGTAACAATTTATACAATAATTTTCTAGAGCTTAAACATAAGTTCGATTCCACAAACGCTTACATCATCGGTCAAAGTGTTATGCCTGGTGATGTTTCAAAAAATGAAGTATTTAAATCGAATAATATCAATTCAACTATTAGTATTATTCCTAAGGCCCTTAATCAAAACAAAATCATACCTTCCTTGCAGTTCTCTAGTATGGTCATATCTCTGCTACTAATTTCATTTATTTTAATTGGTTATTTAAAATATCTTAAAGTTTTCATTCAATCATTATTTTACGATTTCATTGCTGAAAAAACGCTCAACGATTTTAGCGTACCGTTTGTAAAAGTATCTCGAATGCTTGATATCCTTTCGCTTTTCTCGTCAATCCTTTTATCCATATCGCTTTTGCAATTTTTTATGGCCGATGCTCAGTTCCCGCTACTTTTTATTGCATTACCCGCGTTAGCGCTCTTTGTTTACCGGGTATGGATATGGTTGCTTCATAAAGTTTTGGCTATTTCAACATATAAAACACACCAGGTTAACTACCTGCATTTCCAAAACACTTTAATCTTAAGGGTTCTAATGCTGTTCATTACGCCATTAATCCTTTTGGTTAGTTATATTGCTATACCTTTCAAATATATTTTTGTATACATTTCTATCCTGATGATTATTAGCGCATTACTATATAGGTACGTACTTTTTGTACGAATCTTTATAAAACAAAGAGTTTCATTATTGTATTTCATTTTGTACCTTTGTGCCCTTGAATTACCTATAATTTTAGGTATAACCTATTTTATGAGAGAGAGTTAAGTAATTTGTGTTTTTTAAAAAACATAGGGCCTTGAAAATCAAAAAGATTGTAATTTCACAACCCGATCCCCAGGGCGAGAGGTCGCCGTATAACGAGTTAGCCGAAAAGTATGGGGTTCAAATTGATTTCCGCCCTTTTATTCATGTTGAAGGGGTAACCTCTAAGGAGTTTAGACAGCAAAAAATCAACATCCTTGATCATACCGCTGTAATTTTTACTAGCAAAACCGGTATCGATCATTTTTTTAGGCTATGCGAGGAACTTCGTATTACCATACCTGAAACCATGAAGTACTTTTGCATAACCGAATCGATTGCTTTATATCTTCAGAAGTATATCGTTTACCGTAAACGTAAAGTTTTTTATGGCAACAATCTTTTTAAAGACCTATTGGATATAATCCTAAAGCATAAGGATGAAAAGTTTCTGTTGCCACTCTCTGACCCACATAAACCTGAAATCCCAAAGGCTTTAACCAAAGCAAAAATTAAATATACTAAAGGTATCTTTTACAAGACCGTGAGTAGTGATTTGTCTGATTTAAAGCCCTTCCCATACGATATGATCGTTTTCTATAGCCCTAATGGCATTAAATCGCTTTTTGAAAATTTCCCCGATTTTCAGCAAAACGATATAGCGATTGGGGCTTTTGGTGATACAACGGCAAAAGCGGTTAAAGATGCGGGCTTGCGTCTCGATTGTAAAGCGCCAACCGAAACCTTTAAAAGTATGACGCAAGCTTTAGATCATTTTTTGAAGGAACAATCAAAGAAAAAATAACAAAGGGGGTCCAACCCCCTTTTTTGTATGTCGTTGCTGTTAAGGAAAAAAAATATTATTCATTTAGAAAGCGAGGTTAACTCGCTCTTAAATTCTGGGTTAACCAGGTTTCATTATCCTATAAAACTTATTTACCAAGTAAAAGAAATTTCGGAAAACAGCCAAGAACAGCCCCACTTTAAGGTAATCTTTATTGTGCCCAAGCGTTATCTAAAAAAGGCCAATAAGCGTAATTTGGCAAAACGAAGAGTTAAGGAGGCTTTTCGCATCAATCAAAATATATTAGCACATTTTAGGGAAGAGGGAAAAACCATTCACCTTGCATTTATTTACGTTTCTGCCGAAGTACTTCCATTTAAACAATTGGAATCAGCGGTTGTTAATCTGATTACTGATCTTAAATAAAATGGCTATTTTAAAACCTCTACAGAAAGTTTGGAAAATAATCACTAGGCTTTTAGCCTATTTACCTATTCTCTTGATAAAGACATACCAGATTTTTTTGTCGCCATACCTCCCCAACAGTTGTAGGTTTACCCCTACTTGTTCGGTTTATAGTGTCGAAGCTTTAAAAAAACATGGATTTTTTAAAGGGCTGTGGTTATCAGTTAAGCGAATTTCTCGCTGCCATCCATGGGGAGGGCATGGATATGACCCTGTACCTTAAGCCCGATTTAAGATAATTCTAAAGGTTGTACCAATGCCAAGTTCCGATTGTAAAACAAATATTTTTCCGGAGTGATAGTGTTCTATAATTCGTTTTGCTAAGCTTAATCCAAGGCCCCAACCTCGTTCTTTTGTAGTGTATCCGGCACGAAATACTTCTTTGAAGTTACTTTTTTCAATACCCTTGCCTTCGTCTTTAATGTCAATGTAAACCTTATTTTTATCAACTCCCGTTGAAACGGTTATTGTCCCTTTGCCCTGCATTGCATCAATTGCGTTTTTAAGTAGATTTTCCAAAACCCAACTCAGCAAAACATCATTTGCGTTAGCATGAATATTATTATCAGGGGTAAAGCTAAAATATATGGTTTTAGGACTTCTTTTTTTCTGGTAATTAATGGCGTCGGTAATTAAATTGTTAATATCGATTTTATCGAGGGTGGGGGATGAGCCAATTCTTGAGAATCGGCTTGTAATGGTTTCGATTCTTCTCACATCTTTTTCCAGCTCTGAAACAACTTCGTCGTTTGGGTATTTGTCCGAAAGCAACGATGAACATGCCATTAACGAGGAGGTTGGTGTGCCCAACTGATGTGCCGTTTCCTTTGCCATACCAAGCCAAATTAAATTTTGTTCCGATTTTCGGGCTTGACTATAGGAGTAAAATGCAATTCCAATGAAAAATGCAATTATAAATAATTGTATATATGGATAGTAATTTAGTTTTTTTAAAGTAATACTATCAAAGTAGTAAACATAGTTTTTAGAACCGTCAGGTAATTCAATTGTTATGGGTTCATGCTCTGCTTGCATTGTGTTAAGTAGGTTGGCAATAAAAATTGTATCGTCTATGTTCGGGATGTCGATATTGCGAAAACCAATCACCTTTCCCGATTCATCCGTAAGGATAACAGGAACCGAACGGTTATTCTGAACAATTTCAAATATTAACGAAAAATCCTGGCACGAATCGGATTCGTTTGAAATGTATTTTACGGCATTAGCCCAAAGATCTATCTTGTGTCGCTCTTCCAATTTAAGTTCCGATACAAAACGGTTTGTAAAGTATATGGTGATGAACGATACCGTTATGGCAGCCATTATTAGTATTAACAGAAACTTATTTCTTGGGCTAAGTATATTCATGGCTATTCAGTTTTTAAGGAATCAATTTCGTCCCATTCCAGTTTGAACTTTTGTTCGGCTTTATTTTCTAATTTTTGGTCAATTTTACTTTGAATAGTATTTTTTGGGGTAACGCTATCAGTTTGGGTTGTATTGTATGTTTGGGCATCAAAACTTTTCTTGTTGATCAAATCAATCCTATAATCATCGCTTTTACCATATAGTTTTAAGTATAAATTTAACGAGCCTTCGGTAGAAGAATGAAAATCAACATTATCTGATTTAACAAATCTTTTTTTCAGTAGATTACTGAAATTAACCCGAACCATGTATTCGTAGTTATTATCAAATGTATGAAAACCTGATAAATTCATTAGGATAACATTTGATTTTACATCCATGTTTGGAATTATAATTTTTCTATTTTCAATAGTTATAGTATTTTTCAATGTATCAAATGCAATAACCTGAACCTGGTCGAGATTTAACCAGCGTGAAAGTTCCTTGATTTTATCCATCCCCTTAAGCTTTCCCTTCACAATTTGAATATCGGAATTAAGTTTTAGGGAATTCATATCAACATCTCCTTTTGAATTCCTTTCAAATTGAATATTGACAATTCCCTTGATAGTGCCCGAAAGGTTATCGCTTGTAACAAAGTTTTGATTCCAGTTATCAAAGTTTTTGAAAATCTTTTCTATTGAAACATTGCTTATCCAAAGATTTGTATGAACATAATTATTGAACGCCTTAAATTTTCCCGAGACATTCCCGTCGAAACAATCCGAAGCAAAGTATTCTACATTTATGGTATCCCCTTTTATTACTCCATTGGCCTTTAGCTTATTCAAACTTAAACGGTTAAATGTTGCGCTGTTAAAGTCAAATCTAAACGAAACTTTCTTAATATTTAAGTAATTTGAGGTTGAATCATTGGTATCACTCGCAAAAAACCGCACAATGTCGTTATAGTTTACGTGATTACCTGATAATTCAATAGCTGGAAAATAAAATTTTTTGTTAAGCGACTCTAAAATATTGGGCTGTTGAATTTTAAAGTTTATATCGCTTGAATCGGTTTTCAGGTAGCCTTCAATGAATAAGTCTTTGCTAATTGTAATCTTACCTTTGGTTAGAAAATAATTTGAAAAAGCTTTTTGTTTGTTTGTAAAAAGTAGTTCCGATTTTACAGCAATAGGGTTAATTTCATCGGTTATAGTTGAATAACTGAAGAGTGCTTTAAAAAAGCCCTTAGCTTCAATATCAACCGGAGGTTTCTTAAGCCCCCAATCATATGAAATATACCCCTTGGATAGAATCACCAAATTGTCGAATCCTTTGATCCTTGCGCTAATGTTTAGCTTTGCATTACTCTTTTCAATATTTGCTTTTTTTATGAAACTGAAATGTTTTGTGAAATTTTCAGTTAATACCGTATAGCCATCAAGTTCATATATGATGGCTTTTTCGTTTTTCAAAATCCATTTTAATTTATCGCTTTTATATTTTATTGCCAGTGTGTCGATTTTTTCAAAGCCTGAAGTTATTTTTAGATATGCTTCGGCATTTGCGCTTCCGATAAGTTGTTTCGATATACTTAAGTAGGGAATAAAACTTAAATCCTGCACAAGGAAACGATTAGCAACAAAACGAAATGCCGTAGATTCACTATTCAAATCATGAATACCCGAACCACTTAAATTTAATGATTTAATAGATGATTTTATATTGTAGATATACAATATTTTATTGCTCTTTTCTAAATCAAATTTAAGCAGAAAAGGGAGAGTAATTTTAAAGTAATTACCCAAGGCCACTTTTTTTAAATCGCCGTCAACGGATAAAAATAGGTTATTGCTATTTGACCGAAACTTCACGTCAAGACTTTTTCCTGCTAAGTTTAAAATAGCCTTATTGGTACTGTCAAAAACAAAAAAATTGAAATCATTGAGGGAAAGACTAGAGATTAACACTTCAATTGATTCCGAAGAATTAGCATTGCTATCGCCAAACAGTTCTTTTGTGTAGTTAGTTTTCCAATTTAACAGGGCTTTTTCAGCATAAAAATTTTTGATTTCAACTTTACCGCGAAGCAATTTAAAAGGCGATATGGTTATCTGAAAATCCTCTGCTTTCAGAACTGTATCGGTTTTTGATTGAAGGTTGATGGTTATTGCGAAATTATTTATAGAATACGCAAAACGAGGGAACGATTTTAGGGTATTAACCCTTACCTTACTGTATTTTATTGATATATCGGGATACTTATTTAATTCATCACGTAGAGTATTGATAATCTTATCCTGTTCAAAAAACAGAATTCCTGTTCCGGCAATAACCAATCCAAGCACCAGAAACAGGAGAAAAAGAATGAATTGAAAAAAACGACGATACATTTTTACCAATAATGCCATATATTTGTTATTAGATGACAGCTCTTTGTAATATTTTGCGAAATTATGGTAACTTTCCCAATGATTGAATTTTTTTAACCATGAAGTTTAAAAAGATTGTATTGTTCGTGTATGCCATTCTGTGTTTACAGTTCATTGCTCAACCACAGAATATTGATTCTCTGTTGCTTCGCTTATACCAAGAATCGAACGACAGCCTGAGAGTTCTCATTTTGCAAAACATTGCAAGGGTTTACGAAGTTTATGAACGTAACCCCGTTTTAGCGGAAAACTACTTGCTTGAAGCTAAGCGTATTGCTGAATCCATAAAAAGCAACTACTTGCGAATGGAAATATACACCTCTCTTGGGGTGCTTTACCGAAACATTTCAAACTACACTAATGCCCTAAAGTTCCATAACGATGCCCTTAATTTGGCAAAAGAGGTTGATGATAAAGTTATGCAAGCAAAGTCCCTCAACAATTTAGGCGTTGTATATAGGCGCCTCGACAATCATGCTTATGCCTCTGAATATCATATTAAAGCACTCAAATTGGCCGAAGAAATCAAAGACTCCTTTGATATCTCAGTTGCTTGTAACAGTTTAGGAAACATATTTTCACTAAATGGTCGATACGACGAAGCGCTGGAATACTTTCAACGAGCCCTTTATATATCCCAAAAAATGAAAAACCTGCTTGGGCAAGCCATGAACTACAACAATATTGGTGAAGTTTATGAATTTAAGGACGAATATAAAAAGGCAAAAGAGTATTACACCAAATCACTTGAAATTAACTATCAGATTAATAGCCCAAAAGGAATAGCCATCAACTATAATGCTCTGGGCAAAATAGAACTTTACATGGGCAATCCTCAAAAAGCCCTTGATTACTTCCTTAAAAGTTTAGAAATAGATAAAACGCTTGGCGACAAGAAGTTCATTGCCGATAGCTATATCAACCTTGCCAAAGCACAGTTAAAACTGGGTAATGCCAAAAGCGCATACAACAATGTTTACAATTGCTTAGAAATAGCAAAAGAAATAAAAAGTCTGATACATTTCCAACAAGCCTACGAGGTTCTATCTGATTACTTCCAAAGCCAGAAGGAGTTTCAAAAAGCTCTTGAATTCTACCAGCTTTCATCAAGCTATAAGGATAGCGTTTTAAATGAAAAGAATAGTAGGCACATTTCAACTATTCAAACTCTTTACGATACCGAAAAGAAAGAGAACGAAATCAAACTTCTACTTCAGCAACAGGAATTAAAACAACGCGAAATAACTCGACAGAAAATACAAACCTACGTGTTAATGGTAGGTTTACTTCTTAGTGGTGCAATGCTGGTGGTTATCTACATTGCATTGAGGGACAAGCGAAGAACGGCTGAAAAACTTGCTAAGCAACTTAAAGAGATAGAACTTAAAAACATTTTGCTCGAAGAAAAAAATCAAGAGATAGAGCAACAGAAATTAGAAATTGAAAAGAATAAAGACTTCATAGAGCAAAAGAATAAGAACCTTGAAGAAGCATATAACATTATCGAAAATTATATCCAGAAAATTACCGATAGTATAAGATATGCTGAAAGGATTCAAGAATCAATTCAGCCTCCATTAAGTTCAATTAAAAAACAGTTTTCCGATACATTCATTTTTAATCGTCCTAAAGATATTGTCAGCGGCGATTTTTACTGGATGCTTCCCAAAGGTAACAAGGTTTTCTTTGCTCTTGCCGACTGTACTGGACATGGAGTTCCTGGTGCTTTTATGAGTATCATTGGTATCGATCTTATTAATCAGGCTGTAAACCAGCACATGCTTTATAAAACCGACGATATACTCTCTTATGTCGATGAGCAACTTATAAAACGGTTAAGCAAATCGAAAAATGAAATGATATTAAAGGATAGCATGGATATTGCTGTTTGTATATTTGATAGGGAAACCTATTTGCTGGAGTATACTAGCGCACTTATTCCGCTTTTCCTTCAACGCAATGGCGATGTTCAAGAACTCAAGCCCGATTTTGTTACACTTGGAGCTAAACTTAACGGGACAAGCAGTAAAAACTTCACCGTTAAGTCTATAAAACTTACTCCTGGCGATTGGTTGTATCTCACATCGGATGGCTATTTCGACCAGCTTGGTGGTGAGAACCATAAAAAGTTTATGCGTTCAAGATTTAAGGAACATCTTGTTCTGACATCAGGAATGGATGGAATTTCAAAATGTACACATTTCGAAAAAACTTTTCTGGACTGGATGAAGCGAAATGAGCAGATTGATGATGTTCTTCTTTGGGGAATTAAATTTTAAAGCAATAGAATGAAAATCATTCATATTGTAATAATTACCTTATTACTTACAGGCTTACTTTATAATCAATGTCTTGCCCAAGAAAAGAAATCATCGGATTCTTTGGTAGTAAGTTTTGTTAATGAAAACCAAATCAACAAAATAGATAGTTTAATTAAAGTAAACGGAATAAATAAAACCTATTTTGATAATTCACACACTCTTTTAACCCTTGCCTTATCGAACTCTAATATCAATCTGGTTAAGTATTTGGTTGAGCGGGGTGCCGATGTAAACCTTGTCCTAAATACAAATACGCCCTTAATTCAATGTGCTTTATACGATTTGGATACCATAGCCGAATATTTACTTTCGCATGGAGCTAAGGTTGATGGTTACAGCATACAACGAAATACACCATTGCTTTATGCCGCAAGGCTGGGTTCCCTGAATACTCTAAAAGTTTTACTACGATACAGGGCTAATCCCTATTTTCAGAATTTTCAGAACTACAATTCACTGGAGTATGCCCTCTCTTTTGGAAAAACCGAAGCAGCCAATATTCTAAAGGAATATATGGTGGCATATTCAAAGGGAATTTACCCTTCCTGCTACGATGGCCCACACGTAGAAAGAATTAGTAAACGGAAAGCCAAGGTTTTTTACCTGGTCAACGATAGCGCTAATTCAAAAGTTTATATTACCAGTAAAACCTTTAGAATTACAAATGGTATGTTAGATTTTAAAGGTTTCTTTTTGTCCGACACAATAAGCTATACGGTTAATTATAGAAATGTACAATCAAACCCCGAAAAGCAAGCGGTCAGTAATCCTAACACAAAAATTTTCGCAGTAGGCGATGTGCATGGCGAGTACGACAGTCTGGTTAAGCTTCTTATCAATAACTCGATTATAGATAGAAAACTGAATTGGATTTTTGGAAATGGGCAATTAGTTTTTATGGGCGATTTAATTGATAGGGGCGAAAAGGTTACTGAAGTGCTTTGGCTGGTGAACCGATTAGCCATCCAGGCAGAACAATGGAATGGTAAGGTTTATACTCTTTTAGGTAATCACGAGTCAATTGTCCTAAATAACGATAACCGATATATTCATGAGAAATACCATATTTTAACACGAGGAAACAAAATCGCTTATGCCGATCTTTTTAGTAAAAATGTATGGCCGGGGGGCATGGTACGAAATTTTAAAGCGGGCTTAATCATCGATAGTATCCTCTTTGTTCATGCCGGAATATCTTACCAGTTGGCACAGAGTAACATTTCGTTACAGAGGATGAATCAGATTTTTGATAAGTACTTAAATCCAGATAGGGTTTATCAGATCGATCCCGAGGAATTTATTCGTGACCTTAGCCTAATGCTTTCAGAGTATGGCGTTATATGGTATCGTGGATATTTGCTACAAGGCCCCAATATACCAAGGGCAACTCAGGAGGAGATAGATTTTGTTTTAAAAGTATATGGTGGTAAAAAGATGGTTATTGGCCACACCGAAGTTGATAGCATAAAGGCAACTTATAATGGAAAATTGTTTCCCATTAACGTTCCTTTTAGCCGAAGAGGAACTATACCGCAAGGATTACTCATTGATGAAAACCGAAAGTTTTGGAGGTGCTCAATAAATGGTAAGTGTGATTTAGTTGATGAATAGGGTAGTATTAATATTGCAAATATTTTGCTTGTGTATTTTACCATTTGGTTCAATTGCACAAGGTAATATATTTGATAATCAATCGGTATTAGAAATTGAAATTATTGGAGATTTAAAAGTGCTTTTCAATGACGTTAATCCGCAAACCGCAAAATACCACGACATAGTTCTTTACTACATGTATGCCGATTCATCAATATCGATACCTGCAAGTGCCAAAACTCGAGGAATCTTCAGGCGCGATAAATCGAATTGTAAAATTCCACCTTTATCCATTAAACCAGAAAAGATCAACGATCCGGTTTTTAACACATCGCAGCGACTAAAAGTGGTAAATTCCTGCATGAACACCGAGCGAGCCCAGCAGCACCTAATCAAGGAATACTATGCCTACCGTATTTATAATATCCTTACCGATTACAGCTTTAAAGTAAGACTACTCAAGATAATCTATATCGACAGGCAAGGAAACTATAAGAATTTTATTACCTACGGAATTTTAGTTGAGCCAGTCAAATGGCTTGCAAGCCGCACAAATACGAAAGAGATTGAAACCAAGGGTATAATACAAAATGCTACCTATAGGCCTGTGCTCGACGTAATGACCATGTTCCAATACCTTATAGGAAATACCGACTGGTCGGTTCCCAAACTGCATAACATAAAACTTCTTTACCACGATTCCTTAGCATCGGTTATTCCTATACCTTATGACTTTGATTTTTGCGGCTTTGTGAATCCGCCATATACAAAGCCTCCGGACATTATTCCCATTAACGATGTAAGAGAGCGATATTTTAGGGGTAATTGCCGCGAGATGTTTGAATTGCAAAACACAATAGATCACTTTCTCAACAAGAAAGAACAAATATACCAGTTGATTAACACAGACACCCTTTTAACAAAAAGGAATAAAGAAATTGTACTAGACTATATCGATGCTTTCTATCAAGTTATTTCCGATCCCAAACTAGTTAAGCGTGAGTTTAAAGACAATTGCAGAAATGAGTAGTACAACAATGGATATTGAAAAGACAAGGTTCAAGATAAGCATTGAAGTAGCCTCATTAATCACCCTGCTTATTTGGCTTGTGAAATTAATTGAAATGGTTGAAGGGGAATCTTTTTATCGGTATGGGCTTTTACCCAGAAGCTTTAATGGTTTAATAGGAGTATTAACGGCACCTCTAATACATTCAGATTTTAACCATTTATTTAATAACTCAATAACTATTTTTATATTAACTACAGGTTTAGTTTATTTTTATAGAGACCTGTGGTATAGGATAATTATTTTTAGCTGGATTATTAGTGGAATTATGGTTTGGACGGGAGCTCGAGCAAGTTACCACATCGGTTGTAGCGGTCTAATATATTCAATAGCGTCATTTATTTTTTTTAGCGGAGTATTTAGGAAAAACATCAATTTAATGGCAATATCCCTTTTGGTGGTTTTCCTTTACGGAGGTTTGGTTTGGGGTGTGCTTCCTATATTCCCGCAAATTTCCTGGGAGTATCATTTATTTGGTGGTTTAACAGGAACCATATTGGCAGTGGTTTACCGAAACCAGGGACCCTCACCACAAAGATGGAGCTGGATGAACGAGTCCAATGATAAAGATGATGAAAACGAGGAATATTGGAATAGTGAAATTTTTGAGGATAATAAAGAGGAGAAACTTTGAACGGAATTTTTATATTTGTGAATCTAAACATAAAACTATTAATCTATGGCAAAAATGAATGAACCCGAATTCAATGCCAACAACATCAACTTGGTTGGTTTAGGCACTGAAATTAATGGTGATATCAAAAGTAGTGGTGATTTGCGAATTGATGGAACACTTATTGGTAACCTTAATGTAAAAGGCAAAGTTGTTGTTGGCGAAACAGGTAGAATAAAAGGAGAATTGGTTTGTAAAAATTCCGATATTTCCGGAGTTGTTGAAGGTAAAATTTCGGTTGATGAGTTACTTTCTCTTAAATCGTCGGCTAGGATTAATGGCGATATTACTGTAGGTAAGCTAGCAATAGAGCCAGGCTGTAAATTTACGGGTTACTGCAACATGCTGGG
Organism: Bacteroidota bacterium; assembly: GCA_040752515.1. Taxonomy (GTDB): domain Bacteria; phylum Bacteroidota; class Bacteroidia; order Bacteroidales; family Tenuifilaceae; genus Tenuifilum. The sequence continues at coordinate 21,636 of JBFMGQ010000035.1, forward strand.
TATGGAACCGAAGGATTCCTCAATTCAGCAAGATTAAAAAATGATGGTGCTAAAGGGACGCTTTAGTCTTACTTTGCTTGTAATAGTTTTATCCTTACTTATAGTTCTATGGCTTACAACCAGTGAATTATATGTAAGGATAATTCCTTTATTGCCAGCTTTTTTTAGCTGGTGTGCCTTTATGATAATTTCAACCAACAAAGTTTTTCCGAGAATAAAGTATATAAGTAAGTACCTTATCGTAAAGTCATTCAATCTTTTATTAAATATTGCCGCAATACTTTCCATTTTTTTAGCTGGGTTCAGTGACAAAATTTTAATGGTTTTCGTATATTTGGTATCGTATCTAATTTTACTTTTGCATTTCACATATTTCATAGTAAAAGATAGGAATACCCGTGAAGAATAGAATTAACCTATCGGTTTTAGTTGTATTGATAGCAGTTGCCGCAAGCATTAATGGTGCGCAAGCAGGGGAAGAACACAAAAAAAATGAAACCAAGGGTTTTAATACGGCGGAGTTTATCTTTGAACATGTAAGTGATGCCTACGAGTGGCACATTCTTACTGTTAACCATCATCATGTAAGCATTCCTTTACCAATAATTCTTTACAGCAAAAAGAGCGGTTTCCATTTATTCCTTTCAAGCAAGTTCCATCACAACGATGGAGTATTTAACGGTTTCAGGATTGAGACCGAAGGAAAGTTTAAAGGTAAAATAGTAGAGTTAAATGAAACAGGAATGGTTGACGAGTCCAACCCATTACCCTATAACTTTTCCATTACCAAAAACGCCTTTTCGATCATATTCACATCCTTACTACTCATATTGATTTTTATTGGCATCGCTAAAAGGTATAAAAAAGAGCCCAACTCTCCCCCCAAAGGTTTACAAAATCTATTTGAGCCATTCATCATTTTTATTAGAGACGAAATTGCTATACCATCTATAGGCGATAAGCGTTACATACACTTTATGCCGTTTCTTTTAACCCTATTCTTTTTCATTTGGTTCTCAAATCTTTTGGGTCTAATTCCCATATTTCCAGGTGGAGCCAATGTTACGGGTAATATATCTGTTACCATGGCACTTGCTCTTTTTGCCTTTTTCACAATAAACAGGCATGCCAATAAAGATTACTGGAAACATATTGTTAGCCCACCGGGAATACCTATATTCCTGAAATTACCTATACCCATTATGCCCTTAGTAGAGTTTATAGGGGTATTCATAAAACCATTTGTGTTGATGGTCCGACTATTTGCCAATATTCTTGCTGGTCATATGGTGGCCACTGTTTTATTGAGTTTGATTTTTATTTTTTCAACCATGATTGCCTGGTTAGGCTTTGCTGTTGCACCAATTTCATTGGTTTTTCTAATATTCATGTCGTTACTTGAATTACTTGTAGCCCTCATTCAGGCATACGTTTTTACACTCCTTACCGCATTATACATAGGAATGGCAACTGAAGAACATCACTAATAAAACTAAAATAAAGAGCTATGAACACATTATTAATTCTTTTACAATCGATTGATAGCGCCTCAATAGCAAAGGCAGGAATTGCTTTAGGTGCAGGAATTATCGTTTTGGGTGCAGCATTTGGTATTGGACGAATTGGTTCATCGGCATTAAAATCAATTGCCCGTCAACCCGAAGCTTCGGGAGACATCCGAACCAACATGATTGTATCAGCAGCACTTATAGAGGGGGTTGCTTTTTTTGCTCTAATTATTCTTATTGTGGCATTGTTCGTATAAAAAAGTAAATCTATGGGTCTTGTTACACCCGACTACGGCCTACTGTTTTGGGCTTTGCTATCGTTTGGGGTGCTGCTTTTTATTCTTAAAAAGTTTGCATGGAAACCCATTCTGCAAGCCCTAAAGAATAGGGAGGAAAGTATTGCGCGCTCTATGCGAATGGCCGAGGAAGCACGTTCCGAAATTGAAAGGTTAAACGAGGAAGGCAAATTAATTGCCGAAAAGGCTCGCCAGGAAAGAGAACGCGAGATTGCCGAAACAAAGGCCTTGCGCGAAAAGTTGCTTGCCGAAGCCAAAGAGCAGGCGCGTATCGAAACCCAAAAAATGCTTGATAAAGCACGCGAACAAATTCTTTTGGAGAAGGAAGCAGCAAAAAAGGAACTCTATGCTACTGTGGCGGAGTTAACCATTAACCTAACCGAAAAAATTCTGCGTTCCCAGCTTAAGGACAAGGAAAAGCAACAGGAGTATATTGAACGTTTACTTGACGAAATACCTAAGAACTAAAAGATGAACTCCGGAGCAATAGCATCGCGTTACGCCAAAAGTTTTTTTGAGTTCTGCGTTGAACAAGGGGAAATAGAGAATGTTTATCCCTTCGTTAAACATTTAATAGATATACTTTCATCCCAGGTTAAGTTGCGTGAACTTATTGCTGATAAAACACTAACCGATAATGAGAAAATTAATTTAATAGAACGCGTAGCTGGAAAATCGCTACCGCAACCCCTAAAGGAATTTATTAACTTAATCGTTAGGAAAAGCAGAACCGACCTATTGCTTCAGATTTTCTTGATTTTCAGGAGCATCTATCTTAAGAGCAAAAATATCTTAGATGTAGAACTTTTGCTTGCAGATGAATTAAATGCCAGCGCACTGGAAAATATCATAACACGTGTTGCTGAAACATTAGGTAACCCTTGCGAGATTAGCATTACGGTGAAACCCGAATTAATAGCGGGATATATACTGATAGTAAATGGTAAAGTTTTCGATTCAAGTGTTAGGGGTCAACTTAACACAGTGAAGAAAAACTTACTTGAGAAAAAATTTGATAATTTATAAGCTATGGCAGGAATAAAACCTTCCGAGATAACCCAGCTGATAAAGGATGAACTTGCAGGTTTTGATACCAAGGCAAGGTTCGAGGAAACCGGATTTGTGTTGCAGGTGAGCGATGGAATAGCCAGAGTATTTGGGCTAAACAATGTAAAGTCGAACGAATTAGTTGAGTTTGAATCTGGTGTTAAGGGTGTTGCCCTAAACCTTGAAGAGGATAATGTGGGTATAGTCCTTTTAGGACCAACCGAGTTGGTTAAGGAGGGCGATAGGGTCAAACAGCTTGGTGAGATAGCCTCTATTCCTGTTGGCGATGGACTTTTAGGTAGAGTGGTAAACACCCTTGGCGAACCAATCGATGGAAAAGGTCCAATCACTGGAAAAACCATTGTGTTGCCACTTGAACGTAAAGCTCCCGGAGTTATTTACAGGCAGCCAGTAACCGAGCCCCTACAGACCGGTATTAAAGCCATTGATTCAATGATTCCTATCGGAAGGGGACAGCGTGAACTTATAATAGGCGATCGCCAAACCGGTAAAACGGCCATTGCCATTGATACTATTATTAACCAAAGAAATAATTTTTTAAAGGGTGATCCGGTTTACTGTATTTATGTTGCTATAGGTCAAAAAGGATCAACTGTTGCAAGCATTGCAAAAACACTGGAGGAACATGGGGCGATGGAGTATACCACAATTGTTGTGGCTACTGCATCGGATCCAGCTGCCATGCAATTCTATGCTCCTTTTGCAGGAGCAACTATAGGTGAGTATTTCAGAGATACCGGGCGCCATGCCCTAGTAGTTTACGACGATTTATCAAAGCAAGCAGTGTCGTATCGTGAGGTTTCGTTGCTACTGCGTCGCCCACCAGGGCGCGAAGCTTACCCAGGCGATGTATTTTACCTGCACTCGCGCTTGCTTGAACGAGCTGCTAAAATTATTGAATCCGATGAAATTGCCTCCAGAATGAACGATTTGCCAATGGCGCTCAAACCTTTGGTTAAAGGAGGTGGGTCATTGACGGCACTTCCAATCATTGAAACCCAGGCAGGCGATGTGTCGGCATACATTCCTACCAACGTAATCTCAATTACCGATGGTCAAATATTCCTCGAATCGAACCTCTTTAATAACGGTATTCGACCCGCCATCAATGTAGGTATTTCAGTATCGCGTGTAGGTGGTAAGGCCCAAATAAAGTCGATGCGAAAGGTTGCTGGAACATTAAAGCTCGATCAGGCACAATATCGTGAACTTGAAGCCTTTGCAAAGTTTGGTGCCGATTTGGATGCAGCTACCCTTGCTGTTCTTGACAAGGGTGCAAAAAATGTCGAAATTCTTAAGCAAGGCCAATACCAGCCATTACCAGTAGAACTGCAGGTTGCAATAATTTTCTGTGGAACAAAAGGACTTCTAAAAAATATTCCACTGAATAAAGTTCGTGATTTTGAAAGGGATTTCCTGGAACGTTGCCAGCTTTTGCTTAAGTCGGAATTGGAACAAATTGCAAAGGGTGATTTTAACGACCAAATTGCCGATACTTTAACAAACCTTGCCGAAGAGGTGGCAAAAAATTACAAGGAATATAAATAATTATTTGGCATGGCCAACTTAAAAGAAATAAGAACCCGAATAGCGTCAGTAGCTTCGACCAAGAAGATTACCAGTGCCATGAAAATGGTTTCGGCAGCCAAATTCAAAAAAGCACAAACCAATGTTTTACGATTTAGACCATTCAATGAGCAAATAAACAATATTTTACAGTCATCGGTTACATTTGCGGGTTCTTTAAGTGGGGAATATACTAATGAAAGACAGCATGTTAAGAATATCGTGCTGCTAGTTATAACCTCCAACAACAGCATGTGTGGAGCATTCAATTCAAATGTTATTAAGTATTCAATTGAGCAGTATAAATCATTGTCAGCCCTATTTCCAAGTGCTAGTATATCATTTTATACTTTAGGGAAAAAAGGACAGGATGCGCTTAGCCGTAGGGGGTATCATGTAATTGAATTAAACCATAAAATTCTTGATAAACCAAGTATCGAAAATACCAAAGATATCTTTAATGCGTTGATTTCTGAATTCAAACAAGGAAGCATCGACAAGGTTTATCTGGTATACAATATGTTTAAAAGTGCAGCATCGCAACAACAGGTAGCAGAACAATTGATTCCAATAAAATTAACAAAATCAAAAAGTAATACCAATATAGTTAAACCAATCATTGAACCCACACCTCAAGAACTTGTTCAACGAATATTGCCTTACTACCTTTTAAATAAAATACATTCTGCAATTCTTGAGAGTATTGCCGCGGAGCACGGTGCACGCATGACAGCCATGCATCAGGCTACAGAAAACGCAATGGCGCTCCACAGTCAATTACTACTTGAATACAATAAGGCTCGTCAGGCATCGATTACCACCGAAATCCTTGAAATAGTATCAGGGGCAAACGCATTAAGTAACAAATAAAAAGCGGGGTTTTCCCGCTTTTTTATTTTGTGACAATGCATTATTTGTCTGTAATATGAGTTTTATGTCTAACTGTTTTATCTATTTCAGCAATTGCCTCTGAAACATTTATGATGTAATCGCCCATTTTTTCGGCCTCGTTAAACAAATCGCTGTAAATAACACCTGCCTGATACTTGTATTTATTCGCCTCAATGTTTTTAATATGATCTTCTTTCAAAAAAAGTCGGTATTCGTTTATCTTGCTTTCAATTTCGTAAACAGGCCCTAAATTTATGGATGTGCTACGTTGACTAACCTCAAGGTTTTCTTTCATAATATTATAGGCCTCATCGAGCATATCGAACATTTTATTCAGATTATCGCGCATTTCCTGGTTAAACCAAACTTTTTGTTCGCGTTTACGCTTTAAAGTTCGAGCCAGAGAGAAATTGCTATCGGCAACCGATTCTATTTCGCTGATAATCCTGAAAAATGCCTGTAATTTTCTTGAACTTTCATCGCTAAGTTCGTAAGTTGATACCTTATTTAGGTATGTGGCAATTTCAACTTCAACCCTATCGCTTATGCCTTCATATTTTTCAATGCGCTTGAAAAGACTATCGAATTCTTTGTCGTTTGTTTCGGCAAAGAGTTGGCGAACAAAACCAAACATTCGGTGAGTACGCTTGGCGTAAGTAATAATCTCTTTATGGGCTTGAACCAACGATAGCTCAGCGGTAGTCATTAATCCAACATTAATATGAACCAGCCTAAACTCTTCATCTTCATCTTTTTTGGCTGGGGTTACCCATGTTACTAGTTTAACCAGCAATGGTGTGAACCAAACAAGAACCATTGTATTAATAAGGTTGAACGATGAGTGGAAGATACTAAGAGCAAAAGGAATTGCCTGGGGGTCGCTGTAAGGTGAAGTGGCTGATATATTCTGAAGAACATTGGCAATTGTTCGGGTAAATGGATAGAAAACTATAAGCATCCAAATTACTCCAATTACATTGAAAAAGAAATGAGCTCGAGCAGCTCTTTTAGCTGAAACGTTCCCGATAATTGCTGCTATGTTGGCAGTAATAGTAGTTCCAATATTTTCGCCGAGCACCATTGCGGCTGCTATTTCAAATGATATCCAACCCTGGTTACACATAACTAGGGTAAGCGCCATGGTTGCACTCGACGATTGGATAACCATGGTTAATAAGGTTCCAATGCCAAGAAAAAGAAGTATGGACAAAAATCCCATATTGGTGTAATTTGATAGGAAGGAAAACATTTCGGGGTTTTGGTCGATACGAGGAACGGAATTCTTAAGGTATTCCAACCCAATGAAAAGCAATGAAAAGCCAATTAAAAATTCACCCCAAAATTTGAGGCTTTGCTTACGAGAAAAGAGCATTGGAAAACCTACACCAATAAGAGGAACGGCAATAAGGATTATACTAAATTTAAATCCCAATAGTGATATAAGCCAAGCCGTAACCGTAGTGCCAATATTGGCACCCATAATCACTCCAATTGATTGAACCAACGAAAGCAAACCAGCATTTACAAAACTAACCACCATAACTGTAGTGGCTGAAGATGACTGAATTACCGAAGTAACCAGAAAACCGGTTAGAATTCCCATAAACCGGTTCGAGGTCATTGAACTTAGGATAGCGCGCATTTTGTCGCCGGCCACCTTTTGGAGCGATTCACTCATCATCTTCATTCCGAAAAGGAAGAGTCCAAGCGAGCCAATTAAATTCAAGAGATCAAGTAGTCCGTAATTCATTAGCCTATGTTTGATTAATTATTTATTTTCAGTTCAAGGAGTTTGAATGCACAATCCATAATTTTGCAAAGGTAATTTTTACCAGCTTAAATCAAAAATCATTATTTTGCAATCCATTTTGGAGTGTCATGAACAACATGTGCTTATTATTCCTAATATTGCCTGTTGAATCTTAAATTTGTTAAAATGTTCCATCATCTTGCCAGAATAATACTTCGAGGACGGTTTTTATTAGTATCCATTTTGCTACTTTTCACCGTGTTCATGGGATGGAAGGCATCCAAGGTGAGGCTATCTTACAAGCCAACACCGCTTATCCCTAAAACCGACAGTATTTATATTCAAAACGAAAATTTGGCCAAAATTTTTGGCAAAGGCGAGAATATAATGGTTCTTGGGGTAACCGATTCGGCTTTTTTTAATCGAGAAAGAATTTTACTATGGGAAGATTTAACCAGAAATCTTAAGCAAGTAGATGGCGTTGAAAACGTTTTTTCGGTTATCGATATAATTACCTTACAAAAGGACACCATAGCCCGAAAGTTTGTAACCCAAAAATTACTGGACAACCTAAACACGTTAAGCTCTGACTCCTTAAGCAATCAGGTTAAGAGTTTGCCTTTTTACAAAGGTTTACTTTACAATGCTGAAACCAATACCTACCTGATGCTTATTACTCTGAATCGCGAGAAGATGACAAGGGTTGACCGCATTAAAATTATTAATCATATTAAAGATGTTGCCCGTGAATATGAAGTCAGAACAGGGAATACATTACATTATTCAGGATTGCCCTACATAAGAGCCGTTGTTGCAGAGATGATAAAATACGAAATGTTTCTCTTTGTAGGGCTTGCTGCATTGGCTACAGCTGTTATTATTCTTCTGCTATTCCGTTCGTTCCGTGTTCTTTTTATCTCATTGGTTGTTGTCGGTACTGCTGTTATTTGGTCGCTTGGGACACTTACTTTATTTAATTTTGATTTGACACTTCTTACTGCAGTTGTTCCGCCTTTGCTTATAGTTATTGGGGTGCCAAACTGTATCTATCTGATTAATAAATACCATCATGAGATTGCCCACCACCGAAATAAAATAAGGGCCCTGTATCGCGTCATATACCGCATTGGAAGCGCAACGTTTTTAACAAACTTGACAACAGCTCTTGGGTTTGTAACCTTTGTTTTTACAAAAACTCAAATATTACGGGAGTTTGGCCTAGTTGCTTTCTTAAATGTATTGGGAATTTTCCTGATATCGTTAATAGTTATTCCTTTCTTTTTTAGCATTACCCCTGCACCCCAAGAAAGACACTTACGCCATTTGAATCGGAATACATTTAAGCAAGCAATTTCCAGAATAGTATTAACAACCTACTATAAGCGCAAAAGGGTTTTTGCCGTTACAGGAATTATTGTGATTATAGGAATTATTGGAGCATCATTGCTTAGGGCTAATGGATATATGGTTGACGATGTTCCCAGGAATCATCCTGTTCAGCGTGACCTTAAATACTTTGAACGTCATTTTACCGGTGTAATGCCTTTAGAAATTGTTTATAACACTGGGAAACCAAACGGTTATCAAAATTATTCGGTTTACCAAAAGGTTGATCGGTTACAGGAAAAGCTAAGTATTTACCCTGAACTATCGAAGCCCTTTTCTATAGTGGAGATGGCCAAGTTTGCCCGTCAGGCCTACTATAATGGAAATGAGAATCAATACCGATTACCAGGGCCGTTTGAGAGGGCATTCATAATGTCGTATATACCCCGCAGTATTGGTGCAAGTGATGTATATGCCCGAATGACCGATTCAACTGGGCAGTATGTAAGAATAATGTATAATGTGGCCGATATCGGATCAAAAAAGATGGTTATACTCTTGGATAGCATAAACAGCGACATAAAGCAGGTTTTTGACAGTGAAACGCCAAACGTTCATGTTGCCGGAGCAAGCGTAATTACAACCTATGGTATAAGATATTTAGTCCATAGCTTAACATCAAGTCTTTTACTTGCAATTGTGCTCATTGCTTTGGCAATAGCATGGCTATTCCGTAAATTCAAAATGGTACTCTTTGCTATAGGCATCAATCTTATTCCTCTAATTCTTACAGCAGCCACCATGGGATTCTTAGGGATAAACCTCAAACCAAGCACAGTAATAGTATTTAGCATAGCTTTGGGTATTGCTGTTGATAATTCGATACATTTCTTAACCAAGTACCGACAGGAACTATATCGAACTAAATTCAACGTAAAAGAGTCAATTTTTAATGCCATACGCGAAACTGGCATTAGCATGATATACACCTCAATAGTTTTACTGTTTGGTTTTAGCGTATTTATAGCCTCAAGATTTGGAGGAACTAAAGCATTAGGATTACTGGTGGCCATAACCCTATTATATGCTGTTATTACCAACCTATTTGTTCTTCCTTCGGTTTTACGTCAGTTCGATAAGCCAAAACCATTGAAACCCGAGGAGGAAGAACTTGTTATGGAAATGAGCAGCGGTTTTGATGACGAAGAGTAAAAAATCAAAAGGCATGTATACCCTTGAATCGATCAATCAGAAAGTAGAATCAGCCATTAAGCAATTAGATTTAGGCAGGGAACCAAAAAATCTGTACGAGCCTATAAGATACATTATGGGAATGGGAGGGAAGCGTATACGCCCTGCACTTGTGCTTGCCGCATGTAACCTTTACAACGACGATATCGATAAAGCTTTACCAGCAGCATTGGCCGTCGAAGTTTTTCATAACTTCACTTTGGTACACGACGATATCATGGATAATGCTCATGTTCGTAGGGGTTTGGTTACCATCCATAAGAAATGGGATTCAAATATAGCCATACTCTCGGGCGATGCCATGACCGTGCTTGCTTACAAATTGTTAGTTCAAGTTGATAAACAAATACTTCCAGAGGTCGTCAATATTTTCAACACATTTGCCTTAGGCATTTGTGAGGGCCAACAAATGGACATGGATTTTGAATCGCTTACCATGGTTACTCGCGATGAGTACCTTAAAATGATTGAGTTAAAGACATCGATTTTACTAAAGGGAGCGCTACAAATTGGCGCGGTAATTGGCGGCGCAGCCAAAAACGATGTTGAACTTATTGGTGAGTTTGGACGGTCGATGGGGCTTGCATTTCAACTACAGGACGACTTACTTGACTGCTACGGCGATAAAAGTGTTTTTGGCAAACGAATTGGCGGCGATATAGTTGCCTCAAAAAAAACAATGCTAACCATTATCACAGCCGAAAAGCTTACCAACACCGATAGGAATGACTTTATGACATTGTATAACAACAAATCTTTGGCCGACGATTCAAAAATTGCACAGGTAATGGAGTACTACCAAAAAATTGATGTTAAGCAAGAAATGATTAAAATAATAGATGTTTACTTTGATAAGGCCAAAAAATCAATTGATTTGTTAGATGTTAATAATTCAAGGAAAGATGTACTTTACCAAATTTTAATCAAACTTATTGATCGAAAAAGTTGAAAATTGATTTTAAATATTGATATTTAATCACTATTGTCCGACTAAAATGCAAATATTGGGTCTTGCGCCAATAAATGCATGATAATCAGATATTAAAATTCATTACTAAAAAGAGACCTCCCCCCTCAAAACAATAGTTGAAGTT
>JBFMGQ010000036.1:0-30222 GCA_040752515.1 Bacteroidota bacterium
ACAGGGACAACTTCAACTATTGTTTTGAGGGGGGAGGTCTCTTTTTAGTAATGAATTTTAATATCTGATTATCATGCATTTATTGGCGCAGGACTCAATATTTGCATTTTAGTCGGACAATAGTGAATTTTAATTAAATTTACCATGATCATTAACCACAAAAGGTTTTATTTTGTTTAAATAATATGCAAACGATTTCAACAATTGGGGCAGGCATTGGCGGAATTGCCACCGCTATCAGGTTAGCCCGGAAAGGCTACAAGGTTAGGGTGTTTGAGCAACAGGGTAAGGCCGGAGGTAAACTGAATGAGTTAAGGGTAAATGGTTTCAGGTTCGATGCTGGCCCCTCGTTATTCACCTTGCCGCAGCTGGTTGATGAACTTATTGCAGATGATAGCACTAAGACTTTCAGCTACCACAAGCTTGAACTCATTACCCGTTACTTTTTCCCCGATGGTACCATTCTTAATGCCTGGGCAGAGCCTGAACGCTTTGCCGACGAGGTTGCTGAAAAGTTGCACGATAAGCGCACCGATGTACTGCAATACCTGAAGGAGAGCAGGGAACTATACGAGCTTACAGCCAACACCTTTGTTTACAGCCCTTTCCCACAGCTAAAAAATTTTTTCACCCTACAATCGCTCAAACTTGCCATGAACCCCAAAAAGCTCAAGGCGTTTGAAACCATGCACGAGGTGAACTGTAAGTTTTTTTCCGATTACCGAACCATTCAGCTTTTCGATAGGTATGCCACCTATAACGGCTCAAACCCATACCTTGCTCCAGGTACCCAAACCATGATTCCCCATCTGGAGCATAACATTGGAGCATACTTCCCAAATGCTGGGATGTATGCCATAACAAATGAGCTGGTTCGAATTGCCGAGGGCTTGGGGGTAGAATTTGTTTATAATGCTCATGTCGATAAGATTAATATCCGAAATGGCCGTATAGTGGGCATAAAGGTTAATGGGATTGGTGTTGAAAGCAACTATGTGGTAAACAATACCGATATTTTCACGGCATATCAAACCATGCTGAGCGAGGTGCCCTTGGCTTCAAGATTGGCTGCTCAGCAGCCATCATCATCGGCTTTAATCTTTTACTTTGGTGTAAAGGGAACCCATCCTGAACTCGACGTTCATAACATTCTGTTTACCGCCGATTACTTTTCGGAGTTTAAAGCCATGGAACAGGGCTCAATTTCCGATGACCCTACCGTTTACATTTTTATTACATCAAAGCGCATTTCCACCGATGCCCCCGATGGGCACGAGAACTGGTTTGTGATGATAAATGTTCCGCCAAACACCGGTCAGAACTGGGATGAGCTCAGGCTTAAAGCCCGTGAGGCTATACTGGCCAAGGTGAAGCGTATGGTGGGTATCGACCTTGCCAATTTGATTGTTGCAGAGGATTATCTCGACCCCCTGAGAATTGAGCATCGCACCGGGTCGTTCCGTGGTTCGCTTTACGGAATTAGCTCAAATAACCGAATGGCTGCATTTAACCGCCACCCCAATCGCAGCAAAAACGTAAAAGGCCTTTACTTTGTTGGCGGTAGCGTTCATCCGGGTGGGGGAATACCCCTTTGCCTGGCTTCGGCTAAAATAGTGGATAGCTATTTCAAAACCCTTTAGCATGGAGCAGTTTACTAAGTATTTTAAAGTGCTAATCCCCATAGCCTACCTAATAGGTGTGGCTGGTATATCAATTAAAATTGATAATCCACAATACTTTAAGGTTACTTCCATTTTTGTTCCTGTATCGTTTTTGATACTAATGTTATTTCACAAACCTCATAGTTTTAGCTTTTGGATTACTTTGGCATCGATTGGCTTACTGGGTTTTTTAGTTGAGGCCATTGGAACTAACACGGGTCTGATTTTTGGCCAATACACGTATGGCAGTTCTTTGGGTTTTGGAGTATTTGGAACACCCCTAAATATGGCCATTAACTGGATGATGCTTGTTTACCTTGTTGCATTTGTTTTGCAGCATTGGAATACCAGTGTTACCCTAAAATCGGTTGCATCGGCAATTATGCTAACCGCATTCGACTGGATACTTGAACCGGTGGCCATTAGGCTTGGAATGTGGAGGTGGGATTTGCTAACGCCACCCTTGCATAACTATATCGGCTGGTTTTTATTCTCGCTTTTAGTGTTTGGTATCTTTTACAGGTTTACACCAAAACTGTATAACCCACTGGCAAATATTTTTACGGTGATGCATGGTTTGTTTTTTATCGCCTTAAACCTTATTTTTAGGTTGATTTAAATTTGGTATCAAAGTGATTAAGCCGGCACATAACGCATTGTACGAGAGGTTTTTCAATGCCTACTTCAACCATATTCTAAAACGAAATTTCAGAGAAATTCGAATTGAGGGCGATTTTATTCCCGATAATCGCTCAATTCTACTGGTGCCCAACCATTTTAGCTGGTGGGATGGTTTCTTTGCATGGAAATTGAACACCATGCTTCTTCACAAGAAGTTTTACCTGATGATGCTCGAAAGCGAACTTGCCAAGCACCGCTTTTTTGCTAAGCTGGGAGCGTTTTCCATTGCACCAACATCAAAGGGTATGCTGGAGAGCCTTAGGTTTGCCCATGAGGTTATTAAGCAGCCCAACACCCTTTTGGTGTTTTACCCGCAAGGCAAGCTCTACAGCCAGCATCACATGGCACTTGAGTTTCAGAAAGGGATTGAGCGAATAGTGGAGCAAGCGGATAATTTCAGGCTACTTATGTGTGCCAACCTTATCGATTACTACGCTTACCCTAAACCCTCGTTGACCATTTACCTGCAGGAGTACGAACGGTTAGCCGATTTTAATCTTACCCAGTTCCAGCTAACCTATAATCTTTTCCTAAAGCAGAGTATTCATAAACAGGATAAATTACACAGGCAATGATACTGTTTTACATAGTTTTACCCATAGTGGTTTTTGCCTTCGTTCGGTTTTTAGTTGCGCTTTTCAACTACCTTACCCAGCCCTACCTGATTAAATACCCGTTAAAAACACCCGATAGCGTTTCGGTACTTATTCCTGCCCGCAACGAGGAAGCCAATATTGCCAATTTGCTTACCGATTTACAATCGCAAACCTATGGTAGTATTGAGGTAGTTGTTTACAACGATTCCTCTACCGATGCCACAGGCCCAATAGTTGAGGAGTTTGTCAAGGTCGATAATCGGTTTAAGCTGATAAACGGCCAGGCTTTGCCCGATGGTTGGTTAGGTAAAAACAATGCCTGTCATCAGCTTGCCATGCAAGCTAAGGGCAATTACCTTCTTTTCCTTGATGCCGATGTTAGGGTGCAGAAAGACTTTGTGGAGCAAACCCTTGCCTACATGCAGCACAAGAAACTTCATTTGCTTTCGTTTTTCCCTTACCAGGTTTTGGGATCGTTTGGCGAGGCTATTACAGTTCCGGTTATGCAGTGGATTTTACTATCGTTGCTACCACTCAAATTGGTTATGTGGAGCCGCCGACGGTCGCTATCGGCTGCCAATGGCCAAATGATGATGTTTAGGGCTGAGACCTATAGAAAACATCATTTTCATGCGATGTTCCGTAACAATCCCGTTGAGGATATTCTCATAGCCCGAACCGTTAAACGTTTGGGATACCGAATGGCTACATTGCTTGGTTTGCCCGGCGATATCCGCTGTAGGATGTATGTAAGCGGTAACGATGCCATTGAGGGTTTTTCAAAAAACGTTTGCGAGTTTTTCGGGGGTAACCGTAAGGTAATGTTTGGTTTTGCAACCATAACCACCCTAGGCCCCTTTGCCGTGCTTTTTTTTATGCCTTTCCCGTTGATTTTTATTTACTTTTTCTCGGTACTAATGGCCCGTATAATGATTGCCGACCTCTCGAAACAAAGTGTTTTAAAATCTGTTATACTTTTCCCCCTGCAGCAGATGTCGTTCATACAGATGGTTATCCGTTGGGAAAAAAATCGTAGGAATGGAACATTGGTGTGGAAGGGGCGAAAAATAGTATGACCGTTATGGTAAGATACATAGTTTTACTTGCCTTTGTTACTCTTTCAGGGTTTGGCTTGCAGGTGTATGGCAGCGTTGACAATTACGACCAACGCCTTTACCTGGCTTTTGTATCGGGTAACATGGCCGATTGGGAAAAGGTTTTGGTTGAGCTCGATGCACTGGTTGCTAAAAGCCCAACTGCTGCAAATCGATTTAGACTTTTGCACGCTCAATACGGCTACATTGGTTACCTTTTGGGTGTAAAGCAAACCGATAAGGCCAAACGACTCATTGAAAAAGCGGAGGTTCATGCCAATCATTTAGCCAGGGTACCCGACTACCGGTCAACTGCCAATGCGTTACAGGCAGCCCTTTTGGCCTACCGAATTTCCATAAGCCCCTACAAGGCGCCGTTCCTTGGCCCTAAAAGCGCATCGCTAATTGATGAGGCGCTGGCGCTTAGCCCAACAAATTACTATGCGCTCATTGAGAAGGGCAACGCACGGCATTATGCTCCGGCAATTGTGGGGGGCAACCCAACCGAGGCGGTTGAGCTCTACCGCAAAGCTATTGAGCTAATTGAAAAGGAATATCCTACCGGTAAACCCAAAACATGGTGGTATATAAACACCTATACACAAATGGGCCTTGCAGCGCAAAAAGCCGGCAATAAAAACCTTGCCAAAAAAATATATCAAACTATACTGACCATGGAACCCAACTACAAGTGGGTAAAGGAGGAACTGTTACCGAAAGTATAATGATGTTTAGCATTGCAAAATAAATTTAAAAAGGAATTGAATAGCTTGAATTGCTATAAGTGATTTTTTTAAACCGATGTACCATGAATTGAGAAATTCCAATAGGCTAATAAAAATGGGTTGGCAGAAATCTTTTTAGAGGGATGGCGCGGAATGAGTCGGATTAATTAGGAATGGTAGAATGGGAGGGAATTAGAGTAAGTTAAACCGAAATGGGGATGCAGAAAGATTTTTTAGACGAGATTAGGCAATAGAATTACAAGAAACTTCTTAACAACTTTTTTTCAATTGACGAGGTAATCACGACTTATCAAAATCTTTCTTTCCGAAGTTTCGTAATGAAATATTTTGTCAATCGATTCGTCAATTGTTTTTTTCAATTAATGATTTTTTAAAAGAATAATACCTTAGGTATGGTTAAGTTGTTTACTTGATAGGGCAAAATGTAAAAGTATAGGGGTTGTTTTAGTCTAAAGTGTTACTCTGGTAACATATATGTTTCTTTATAATTGTTAAAATTCCAGGACAGATTGCAAATCATAGTGGAAACGAGCATTTTTAAATTATTTTTATGGAAATTCAAGTTCATGAGTCTGTTCCAACTCGATATTTATATGGCTGCGTTGTGCATAGCAGGCACTCTTTGGTACAACTCCACTTTTACCTATAAACCGGAATTTTGTTCTCAGCAAATTACAATTACTGAAACTATTGAAAGTGATGTTATTCATATACCATTAATTAGGGCTGGAAAGTTGCTGCTTATTGAAGCGAAAATTGACGACAAAATTGGAAACTTTATATTCGATACTGGCTCGGCAGGTTTAGTGCTTAACTCTACCTATTTTCGCGATTATGTTAAAACGTTTAATTCTATTTCACAAGGAATTACTGGCTCGATTGGATCAACTCATAGCATTACCATCGATAGTATTTGCTTTGGAGATTTAATATACCGCAACGAGAGAACTGATTTGGTTGATCTTAGTCATATTGAAAATAGCCGAGGAATAAGGGTATATGGACTTATAGGCTTTAGCCATTTACGTAACTTCGAGGTTGTTATCGACATACAAAATAGCCAACTTACTCTTTTTAGGGTTGACAGGAAGGGAAACAAAATGAATAAAAATGATGAACACTTATTTAAACCCGATATTGTTGAAACTATTGAGGAGTCCAATAACGTCGTATTTTTTACTGGTCACATAGCTGGTAAACCTGTTAAATTATGCTTCGATACAGGAGCCGAAATAAGTTCCATAAGCAATTCGTTACCACGAAGCATACTTAGCACAATATCCATAACTCGACGTAAAAGTTTGATTGGGGCTAGTGCCGTTAGACGCGATGTACTATTCGGTATTATAAACGATTTTAAGTTGGGCAGTAAAAGTTACTATGGGATGGAGGCTATTATTACCAACCTGTCGTCGTTGGAAAGTGTTTACGATAAAAAATTTGGGGGAATTGTTGGTTACGATTTTCTGAGTAAGGGCATTGTAAGCATCAACATACGAAAAAAGCAGATGGGTATTTGTTACTATAATACTGAGGAGGAATGAGGATGAAACTAAAAATGCTTTTGCTTTGCGCATATCTACTAGCATCGGTAGGTGCTTGGAGCCAAGCCAATCCAAAAAACTCGTGCCGAATTGAAGGCGATAGGCTTGTTTTCACCTATAACTTGAACTGGACGGAGAGCCAAAAGAAAGAATTTATCGATTTATTTGATATTGATAGCGCTGTAATTACAAATATCGAAAAGGGAACAAAAGAATTTACTGTCAATGGAGTTGCATGGAAGTCAAAAAAGATATCTTTTTCAGTTTTTGAATTTTCCATGCTGCTTAACGAGGGTTCTGCCATTCAGCAAACGAGGGATAACATTACACTGGAACCAAATATTAAGTACACTTTCGAGGAGGGAGCAATTTTTTCTAATTACGGAGTAAATTACTTTGATGACGAGAGTGCGTTTATTTACAAAAATGGCGTAGCTCACTTTTTCCTTCCCGATTACGACTATGCTAAGCGGGTTTACATTTCTGGTTCATTCAACGCTTGGAGCACCATTAAAACCCCAATGCAAAAAATTGAAAATGGCTGGGTTGTTAGCATTAAACTTCAACCCGGAAAGTATACTTATAAGTACATTGTTGATGGGCGATGGATACACGACCCTAATAATAAACAGCGTGAGAAGAATGAGCACGGTAGTTATAATTCCGTTGTTTACTGCTATAACCATAAATTTACTCTGAATGCTTTTCCGAATGCACAAAAAGTAATGCTTGCTGGCAGTTTCAATAACTGGAATCCTAATGAGCTGAGGCTTAAAAAGTCAGAAAATGGTTGGGAAATTTCTATGTTTCTAAGGGAAGGGACGCATGCTTATAAGTACATTGTTGACAATATTTGGGTACTTGATCCAGCAAATAATGACATTCGTCCCGATGGCCGAGGAAACATTAATTCATTTATTGGGATTGGGGACTTGTTTACTTTTAAACTTAAAGGTTATTTAAACGCAGACAGAGTGTATTTGGCAGGAAATTTCAATGCTTGGAACGACCGGGAATTGTTAATGAAAAAAACTGAAGAGGGGTGGATTTTACCCTATAATTTAGCAACGGGTAACTATGAGTATAAATTCATTGTAGATGGCAAGTGGATTACTGATCCCGATAATCCAAATACAACAGGTAGCGGCGATTTTACTAACGCTTTCCTGGCTATAAATCCCAATTATAAGTTCAAACTAATTGGTTTTTTTGATGCGCAATCAGTATCTGTATCGGGGAGTTTTAATGGATGGAACCGTGATGGCTATAGGATGAAAAAAACATCAGCAGGTTGGGAGCTATTGATTTATCTTAAACCGGGCAAACACACTTATAAATTTATTGTTGATGGCAAGTGGATACTTGATCCCGAGAATAAACTATGGGAGCAAAATGAATTTGGAACAGGAAACTCTGTGGTTTGGATAAATCCTTAAATCACTATTGTTTATATGGTAATTATTATTATCAGTAAGAATTATAAACTGTTGAGACCTGTTTGATTTTTTATTTTTTTAAATTTCGTTTTAATTTTTTCTATCAGCCCCCATTTATTCGTTTTGTGCAACATTAACCTTTACGAGTTGAGTATTATCCCGCAAATTCCTACCTTCGCAGTCTAAATTTATTGTATGCGTGCGCTATTTCTATTCATTCTATCAGCATTAACCGTAATTAACTCCTTTGCCCAGGATTCGTTAAGGGGTCAGCCAGTTGGTAATGAATTAAAGCAGAAGGTTTGGGCAAATATATTTGCATCGTACTTCAGCACCCTTGCAGGTAGTAATAAGCCAAGCAGCGCCTTTGAAATGCCCACGGCACTTATAGGCTATTCAGCATCGCTCACCGATAGGTTTAAGGCCACTCTGATTTACGATGTTACCCGAACAACCAACAATATAACCGTTACCGATAGCCTGGGCATACCCTTGAGTGTTAGCTATAACGAGGGTAGCCGGTACACCGCATTCCTCAAAATGGCCGAAATCAGGTATTCCCCTGCTTCGTTTGTCGATTTGCGGGTTGGGCAACTGCTCAATACGCAATACCTTACCACGCAGGATAAGTTTTGGGGGTACCGCTATATCTACTTCACCTTTCAGGAGGTGCATCGCTACGGCAACCCTGCCGACTTTGGAGCTCAGGTCGATTTCAAGTACCGAAATATACTGTTGGCACAGCTATCGGTTACCAATGGCGATGGGCCTTTTAAGCAGCAGGATAGCGATTCAAAATTCCTCTACTCCCTCAATGTGGAGTATTATCCTTTTACAGGAGCAATTGTTAAGCTTTACTCCGATTTTTCACCTGCTCCCAAAAACACTTCCGGTGGTTACGACAGGAGCGCTTTATCGGTATTTGCTGGCTTTAAGGGTGAGCGTTACCGCTTGGCGGTAGAGTATAATGGCGTTAAAAATTATGGTTTTACACAGAATTCCGAATATTGGGGTTTTTCATCGTTTTTTAGCTATTCGGTTACACCTAAAGTTGATATTTTAACCCGATACGATTACGTTAACCGTTCAGCACCGCTTAACCTTAGCCGCTCTCATTTTATACTTACCGGCATACACTATAGCCCTATTAGGAATCTGAGTTGTTCCGTAAACCTTCGACATTTGACCGCCCCCGAAAAAACCATGCTGTACGTTAGTTGTGCAGCAAATTTTTAGAAAACATTTTCAAAGCGCTGATTTGATTAGGGTTCATATTTGAACACGCAAAAAAAAAAACGGAAATCGAGCAACGATTTCCGTTTTAAAGTTTTCAACAGTTTACTACCCTCAGCTTTTTGTTTTGGGCTCAACTCTTTTTGCCGTGTAGCCCAACTTTTCTATTGCTTTAGCAATCTTTTCGGGGTCGGTTTTTGTGGCATCGTATTTGATGGTCACCAGTTTCTTGTCGAGTGTGGCTTCAACTTCTTTCACCCCTTTCTCAAAAACTATATCGCGCTCAATTTTTGCCTTGCACGATTGGCAATGCATATTTACCTCGTAGGTAACAGTCTTAATCTCAACTTTCTGAGCCTTGGTGGTTAAAACTGCTAGTCCAAGCAGTATTACAACCATTGTAAGTGCTTTCTTCATATTGCTTATTGTTAGTTAATTCTATTTTTCGGCTGGGTAGCCAAGCTCGTTTAGCTTTGCCAGTGCGAGCTCTAAGTCGTTATCGTTTTCGTAGTCAAAGGTTACGGTCTGGGTAACCAAATCGGCTTTCACATTTGCAATCCCTTTAATGGTTGCAGGTAGATTGCCCAGTATGGTGTTAACGCACCCCATACATTTCATGTTCTTTACTTTTAGCTTAATTGTTTTCATGGTTTTAACTGTTTTAGGTGTTAATTATTATTTCCACATTAGCATTCTTAATCCTGCATAGAATTTTTGGCCGGTTAGTGGGCCCCAAATCTGCGATGCATCGAATGTGCTGCTCCATGGATTTTCCCATGATATAATGGGATTTTTCTGTGTAAAACCGGTAAGATTTTCAACCCCAATGTATAGGTCAAATCGACGAAACATTTTTGTAACTTGCATATTCATGGTTACATAAGGCTTAAACTCATTCTCATTCGGGCTAGAGTTTTTGGGTAACCTACCACTACCGCTATACTGTAAGGTGTAGTCGAACTGCCATTTGCGCGATGGTGTTCTGTAACCAACGGTGAACAATCCTTTGTTACTACTTACTAATGGTTTTCGCTGTAAGGTATCGTTAATGGTTTGTTTCACATCATTTATTCGATAGGCCAGGGAAAGCAAAAGGTTTTTTACCGGTTCGCCTGTTAGCTCAACCTGCATAGTGTTTGAATAAGATATGCCTTTAAGGTTGTAAAAGTAAACGGTATTTCTATCCCTGTCGATATCGGCAATGAACTGATTTTTAAACCATACCCTATACAAATCGGCAGTAATACTGTAAGGTGAACCATCAATCTTAAAGTTTTGGTTAATGCTGATGCCTGCATTCCATGCCTCCTCTATTTTGGGGTTTTCCTCTACTACTATGTTGCGTGAGCTAACAAGTAGGTTCGAGTTTTCGCTAATAAAATTGGGCGACCTGTATCCCTTGCCAGCACTAACCCTAATGGTTAGGGTTGATATTGGTTTAACCATTCCATGAAAGCGGGGCGTGACAAGGGTGCCAAAACGGCTATTCGCATCAACCCTGATGCCTGCCATTAGCGTAAGCATTTCAAGGTGTTTATAGGTGTATTCACCATAAACGCCATTAATTGCCTCAGTTCGGTCGAACGAAGTGTTAGATAGCGATTCGTCATACCGGTCGTATCGGAATGTTGCACCACCTTTGATGCTGTGGTTTGTATTGCCAATGTAGGTTATGGCAATAAGGTTGCCGTAGTAGCTGAACTGTTTAGCGTTGTGCAAGCGTAAGCCAATGGTTGCATCCTGGCCATGAACCGTTATTGCATTAATCAACCCGATGCTTGTGTTTGGCCTGTCGGCAATATATCCGATTTTGTTAAAGGCCTCAAGCAGCCGAGTTGAGTATTTCACCCCATAGGGATTCCCAACAAGCGGTTCTGTACTGCTGTAAAACGATACCTGTCCAGCCAACCTTTCCTCGTTCATGAACTTTATGCCAGCCTGCGATTCCCACTTTTTCCCTTGGTACTTCCATCGGTTAAATAGGTGGTATTGTCGGGATAACGGATGGTCAAGAAAGCTATCGCGGTTGTGGTCAATCCGATTATCGAGCATACTCCCGTGAACCAAAAGCATTGTCGAAATTTTTGGATTTACATCGATAGTGTAATTGGCGTTGATTTCAGCCATGCCAAGCGAATTGACGTATAGGTTGTAGTATGATTTTTCCTCAGCCCAAGGCTTTTTATACTCAATGTTGATTTGTCCGGTAATACTTTCGTACCCGTTGCTAACCGACGCTGTTCCTTTGGAAACCTGAATGGATTCCATCCACGGGCCAGGCACATAGCTCAACCCAAAGGTTGAGGCAAGTCCACGCATGGTTGGGATATTCTCATATTGCATTTGAGTATAAATGCCTGCCAGTCCAAGTAGTTGTATCTGTTTTGCCCCTGTAATGGCATCGCTGTACGATACGTCAATCGATGCGTTGGTTTCAAAGCTTTCCGAAAGGTTGCAGCATGCGGCTCGGGTCAACTCTCCCGAGGTAATAACCTGTGTTTGAATAGGGTTTAGCTGTTGAATGAAAGTATTACCCCTATTGGCTTTGACGGTTACCGCCTCAATACTTGTAGTTGACCTCAGAACGTGCCTTAGCGGTAAACTTCTGTCGGTCACTTCAACCGTATCGGTTTTGTAGCCGACATAGCTAATGGTAAGTTTTTTACTTTTAGCAGGTTGAAGCATGAAGAACCCTTTTGCATCGGTTGTTGTACCTATTTGGCTGTTAAGCCAAATAATAGTAGCACCCTGCAATGGTATGCTATCTCCCTTGTCGTTAAGTTCAAATACATATCCGCTTATGCTCAAGTTTTGGGCTATTAGGTCAGATATTCCTAAAAGACCTAAAAGCATTAGTAATGTTACTATTCTTTTCATTTTATCCCCATTGTTAGTGATTTGTAAAAGGTTAATACATAGCATCTAATTCAAATGCTAAAAGTAAACTAACCTGTTCGCTGGCCAATTTGTGGCTCAGTGAACTCTATAACAGGTGGGCTATTTTAAGTTGATGGTGTTCAATGCAGATTTTTTTACCCGTTGGGTTGGGTGGGGCTTTTCCCCAGTTGGGTTCATTAACCGAACTAAGGTTTTGTATGGGTTGATTTAATTCATTGTATTCGCTTAATGCCAGGTGATTTGTAATCGGTTGATTGCTCTCAACCTTTTGTAGGCCAGTAAAGTTATCGGTTTTAACCTTTAACACCTCGTTCCAGCATCCACAAGATTTGCCTGCAACTTTTACTGTTTCGATGAAAGAAACTTTGCAGCTTCCTGCTTCACAGCTACTGTGTGAGTGTTTGCAGCCTGTTTGAGTAAAAACAGATACCTGAATTTTGCCCTCGCATTGGCAGTGATGAATGAAAAGGTTTAACCCACTAGCCGACAGAAGCACCAGTACCGATAACATTATGGATAATATTTTTTGGGCTAACCTTTTCATTTAAACAACCAAATTGTATAAGCAAAACAAACAAATTACCGAATTGTTTGGCTACCCTTTGGGTTGATTTATATTTTTAATAGCACATGATCCCGATGAGCAACCTGCGCACTTACCGGTACTTATACGTTTAGGATTAAAAATTTGGTACACACTGTAACCAAAGTATCCCAAAGCACCTAAAATTATAAGGTAAACAGCTATTTCCTGTATCATATCAACCTACAATTAAATTTCCCACTTGATAAACCACAAAAGCTAACATCCACGCAAGCGATGTGGTGAATATAATGGTGAAAAAAGCCCACTTCCACGAACCCGACTCATTCTTTATCGCCGAAATAACTGCCACACAGGGGAAGTAAACCAGAATGAAGATTAGGAAAGCAAGTGCAGTAATCTTGGTGAAAACCGCTTCGCCTGCTAGCTTTCCGCTTTGGTGTGTTTCGTTACGAAGTTTTTGGGCAAGGCCTCCGCTATCGGAATCGGGGTCGGTTTGGTATAGCACTCCCAGCGTGCTGACCACAATCTCTTTGGCTGCAACCCCCGAAAGTAAACTTACACCCATTTTCCAGTCGAATCCCAATGGACGAATGGCCGGTTCAATGAACCTGCCTATACGACCCAGATACGAATGGGCTTGCCTCTCGGCTTCCATTTCCAACTCAATTTGATGTATAGCATGTTTTAGGCTATCGATAGCTGGTTGTGTTAGATTTGTATTGGTAATTTGTTGAGCTATTTGCTCTATATCAGCATTATAGTCTTTTGAGAGGTTTACTTTACGGGGATAGTAACCCAATGCCCAAACAAAAATTACAGCCACAAGAATTACACCCCCCATTTTTTTGAGGTATTGCGAACCCTTATGCCACATGTGTATTAGGGTTGAGCGGAGCGTTGGCATACGGTAGGGAGGGAGTTCCA
Organism: Bacteroidota bacterium; assembly: GCA_040752515.1. Lineage (GTDB taxonomy): Bacteria > Bacteroidota > Bacteroidia > Bacteroidales > Tenuifilaceae > Tenuifilum. The sequence continues at coordinate 13,361 of JBFMGQ010000036.1, forward strand.
TCACAAAGGGCAAGTCATCGGCTTTAAATATGGTTTTCTTGAATAGCAGTGCTGTGCCAATGGCAAGCAGTATCCCTATGAAGTATATTACAAAAAGCAGGTTTCCGGCGTGCTCGGGAAAAAATGCCCCCAGAATAAGTATGTAAACCGGCAACCTTGCGCTACAGCTCATAAATGGTGTTATGAGCATGGTTACCAAGCGGTTGTTCCTGTTCTCGATGGTTCGGGAAGCCATAATGGCCGGAACATTGCATCCAAAGCCCATTACAAGCGGTATGAACGATTTGCCATGTAGGCCAATTTTGTGCATCAGCTTATCCATTATAAATGCAGCACGTGCCATGTAACCGGTATCCTCCAGCAACGAAATGAACAGGAAAAGAATCAGAATATTGGGCAGGAACTCAATTACACTTCCAACACCATTTATAATTCCGTTAACCAGTAGGTCTTTCAACGGGCCACTGGCCATGTAGGCGCTAATGGTATTGCTTACCCAATCAACCCCCAGCTCAATCCACTCCATGGGGTATTTCCCAAGGGTAAATGTGGTATAAAATGTAAGCCATATCAGGAAAATGAATATGGGAAATCCAAGTAGCCGGTGGGTAAGTATAGCATCAATTTGCTCAGTGACCAAACGCTTTTTATGGCTACTCTCCTTGTACGTTTCTTTTAGTGCACCTGCAATAAAGCCGTATTTGGCGTCGGTTATAAGTGTTTCAGTATCCTCATGGTAAAGGTTTTCCAGCCTGCTTATTTCTTTATCGGTTTGATACCTGATTTCCTTGTAGTTTGGCTCGTGGCGCAGTAACTTGTCAGCAACCTTATCTTTTTCCAGTAGTTTAATGGCAAGGTAACGGCTCGAGTAAGTTATGGTTATAGTTGTGTTTTTCTTTATTTCATTCTGAATGGATAGGATTGATTTTTCAATCTCCTCCCCATAGTTTACATGTATATGGCGTGTGATTTTATCCTTATCGGCATATACATTTATGGTTGTATCCAGCAGTTTATCAAGTCCTTTGCCCTTGCTGCCGACTGTTGGAACAAATGGAATACCCAGTAGCTTACCCATCATGGTGTAATCGAACCTATCGCCCTTTTCCAGAAGTTCATCATACATATTAAGGGCAACAATCACCCGTATATCCATATCGATGAGCTGGGTGGTAAGGTATAGGTTGCGTTCAAGGTTCGATGCATCAACTACATTGATGACAATGTCAGGGTTTTGCTCGTGAATAAATTGCCTTACAAATACCTCTTCGGGTGTGTAGGCGGTAAGGGAGTAAGTGCCAGGCAAATCGGTTATGTTGATGGTGTAACCTTTATACTTAAACTTTGCGTTTTTTGAATCAACTGTAACACCGCTGTAGTTGCCTACATGCTCCCTTGCACCTGCAAGGTGGTTGAATATGCTGGTTTTACCGGCATTGGGGTTGCCAACCAAGACAATATTAATGGTCTTGCTGAGTTCCTTTACTCCGGTGTCAATAATTTCGGGTTCGGTATAGGTAACCAGCTGGTGGTTTTGAACTTGTGTATTCAGTATATGTTTGGCCTCATCGGGCGTAATTACTTCAATCAGCGAAGCCTCGCTGCGTCGGAGCGATACCTCGTAGCCCATGATGGAGTATTCAATGGGGTCTTTCAGAGGGGCATTCTTTACCACTATCACCTTTTTCCCTTTGACAAAGCCCATTTCGGTTATACGCTTCCTGAAAGCACCTCGCCCTTTTACCTTTACAATAATTCCGTATTCGCCGTTCTGTAAATCTGAAAGTAGCATTTATATAAAGTATATCTATAAAACCTCTAAACCTTTAAAAGGTTTGGGATTTATTAAAATTTTACAAATTTAAGCGTTTTATATTATTTAGAACGATTTTAAGCAAAAAAGCCATTCATTGCTGAATGGCCAAACATTGCAGTTGTATGTAAAAATTACTATTTGCCTAAATCGTCGAAATCAACGGTTGAGTAATCGGTTTCAACCTCGGTAAGTTCCATTTCTTCGGAATGCTCAGTTCGGGGAACGATTTCCTGGTTGGCTTTAATGTAATCGAATACGCTGTTCAGGCTTTCGATAAACTTTTCGAAATCTTCCTTGTAAAGGAATATTTTATGTTTCTCGTAATACATTTTACCATCCTTACCCATTCGCTTTTTGCTTTCGGTAATGGTAAGGTACAGCTCATTGCCCCTGGTAGCTTTTACATCGAAGAAATAAGTTCTTTTTCCAGCTTTCACTACCTGAGAAAACACTTCCTCTCTCGTGTTTTTGTCAAAATCGTTAGAGTTATCAAATTCCTCAATCATCGCTCTTAATATTTTTAGGTTAGGGTTTCACGTTTTACACTGCTCAAAATTAAAAAAATCTTCATATCATCGTTCGATGACTAAAAAAAAATATTAAAAATCGTTTAAAAGGTTGTGTTTTGAAATATTAACCTTTTTTATTCCGCTGCACTGGATTAAACTTTCTATCTTTGTGGTATTGAATTAAAAAAATCGTTCTTACTAATGATTAACCGTCGTCTAATTAGAATCAAGGCTTTACAGGTTCTATTTGCCTTCTACCGTAACGAGGGTGATTCCCTAAGCGCATTGGAGCGCGAGATGTTTCATAGTATAGAAAAATCGTATCACCTATATCTGCTTTTACTGCTTTTACCAGAGGCCTTGGTTGAACACGCTTTGGCCAAAATTGAACTGGGTAAGCAAAAATTTCGTCCATCGCCCGAAGAGCTTAACCCGAACCTACGGTTTGTTCAGAATAGGGCAGTGGCTGCCTTGGCTGCTTGTAATGAACTGCAAAGCAAAGCCAACGATAATCGCTTAAACTGGAAGCATTTTCCTGAGGTTACCAAATCGCTCTTCAACCATTTTGTGGCTTCGGATTTTTACAACGATTACATGAATGCCGAGCAATGCTCCTTTGCCGACGATAAAGCCGTATTGGTGAACTTCCTGAGTAAGATACTGAACGCAAACGACGATTTTGAAACTTTTCTTGAAGAGCAGAGCATATACTGGAACGATGACCTTGAGTTTGTCTCCAGCATGGCAGCCAAAACAATCAAGAAAATAGATGAAAATACTTCATTGGTTCCGCTAATGTCGCTTTTTGGCAATGCCGACGATGAAGAGTTTGCCAAACGTTTACTGCGTAAAACCGTTTTAAGGCACAAGGAAAACCTTGAACTTATCGATAAGTTCACCGTAAACTGGGAACTCGACCGAATAGCCGCAATGGATATCGTAATTATGGAAATGGCTATCACCGAAATACTCGAATTCCCAACCATCCCTGTAAAGGTAAGCATGAATGAGTATATTGATATCGCCAAGTATTACAGCACTGACCAGAGCAATACCTTTGTAAATGGGGTGCTCGATAAAATAATTGCGCACCTCAAGGAAAATGGTCAAATTCAAAAGCAGGGTAGGGGGTTGATAGGCGAAAACGACGAATTACTTTCCCCTGAAAATATAAACTCTTTTGAAGATGAAGACAATTAGGCTTTTTTGCGGGCTTATCGTTCTCATCGCTCTATCGTGCGGCACTAAAAGCAAGCAAACACCAGAGCAAGTTGCCGATTCCACTCACTTTGCTGAACTTACCTATATTGAGGATTTTTTCGATGCAGGTACTGTGCATAGCGGGGAACTTGTTAAACACTCGTTCCGGTTTAAGAATACAGGAAACATACCACTTGTGGTTAAGGATGTTATCCCATCGTGTGGATGCACTAAGGTTGATGTTTCCCAAAAAATTCTCAAACCTGGCGACGAAGCAACGGTGGAGGTGGTTTTCGATAGTAAGGGATGGTTTGGATCGCAGTATAAAGCGGTAACCCTCAGAACCAATGGGGTTATTCGTGAAAAATCGGTAACACTCAAAGCAAATGTGATACCCTAACTTCCAAAACAATTTTGTAACTTTGCATGTTTATAATTCTGAAATAGTTAATTAATTAAAGTTGATAAAGTTATGATAACAAGTTTTATTACTCTTCAGGCTGCCCCGCAGGGCGCAAATCCATTGATGACCTTCTTGATGTTTGGTCTAATCATTGTAGTTTTTTACTTCTTCATGATTCGTCCACAAATGAAACGTCAAAAGGAACTTCGCAAGTTCCAGGAATCGTTGAAAAAAGGCGATAAGGTAATTATTGCCGGAGGCGTTTACGGTAAGGTTTCCGAGGTTAAGGATGAGTATGTGATGGTTGAAATTTCCGATAACGTTGAAGTAAAAGTTGCCAAGAGCACTATTATTCGCGATGTAACCGATATTCAAGCTCGATAAAGACTTTTTCACGCCTGGGGATTCAAAGTTTATGCTAAACTTTGAGTCCTCTTTTTATTTGGTATGAATACCCCCGCCCAATATTTTTCAGTTAACCCTTAGGTTTTTTTGCCAAGAACTTTTACTTTTGGTTTCCAAATAAACCATTTTCGCTTTGTGAATCAACGCCCTGTTAAGAATTATAACACAGTCCTACGACCCGATAAAATCCGTCTAAACAAGCGGGTTTATATGTTCCTTTTTTTTCTATCTATATCCATTATTCTCTGGTTGCTTATCAAGTTACGTTACGAGTATGTTTCAACAATTACTTACAAGGTAAGTATTTCTGAATTGCCCGATAATAAGGTGGTGGTTGAACCCGATAGTTTAAGCGCAACTGTTAAAATTAAAGCCTTGGGCTACAACTTGTTAAGGTATAAACTCTTTAAATACTACAAGCCTTTAGTGGCTACTGCCGATGGTTTTGTTTCTATTAATGGTAAGAATTACATTTTACTATCCCGACAACTGGATCGATTCTCGTTGCAGTTAGGAGCTGATCTTACCCTTCTCGATGTAAACCCTGATACCCTTTACTTTCAGGTAAGTGATGTGGTTCAAAAAAGGGTTACTGTAAAACCCGATTTGAAAATTGCCTATGCCAAGCAATACATGCAGGCAGGCGGTTACACTGTGACCCCAGCAAGGGTAAAGGTTAGAGGGCCGGCTTCTGTAATCGATACTCTAAATTTCATTTATACACAGCTTTTGGCTTTGGAAAACATTTCCGATAATATTGATGTTGTGCTACCCATTAAGCCGGTTAAGGGAATAAGTTTTCAACCTTCCGAGGTTCGTGTTTCAGTTCCTGTGGAAAAGTTTACTGAGGCAAAGGTCGATGTTCCGGTTTCCTGCATCAATGTACCATTGGGGTACGATGTTTTAATTTCGCCAAAGGTGGTTACCCTTACCTGCAATGTGGCTGTAAGCAAGTATTTTACATTAAGGCCCGATCATTTTACCATGGTTTGCGATTATAACGATTTAATCAAGGAGCCATCGGGTAAGGCAATTGTTAAACTTATCAAACATCCCGATTTTATTGGAAGAATTCAGCTGGATCCTCGTAAGGTCGATTTTGTTATTGTTAAACGGAAGCAGTAATGTCGCTCATAATTGGTGTTACAGGTGGTATTGGAAGTGGTAAATCCTTGGTTTGTAGAGTGATTGAAGCATTGGGCTATCCTGTATTTTATTCCGACCTTGTTGCTCGAACAATCACTGATACCGACACGCAAGTTAAGGAGCAAGTAAAAGAGTTATTTGGCAGCAACATATACACCGATGAAAAACTAAACCGCAAGAAAGTTGCCGAACTGGTGTTTGCTGATGGTGAATTGCTTGCTAAGCTCAATAGTATCATACATCCGGCTGTGGCCCGTAGTTTTGAACAGTGGTGTATGCAAAACAGTGATAGCAAACTCGTATTTAAGGAAGCCGCCATACTTTTTGAAACAGGTATTTACCGTGAACTCCACAAAACAATTCTTGTTACAGCACCTGAGGAACTCCGGATTAAACGTGTTGTAGAACGCGATGGGGTTTCGGAATCGGAGGTTAGGGCTCGAATGGCAAGGCAAATGCCCGAAGAGGAAAAGATAAAGTTAGCCGATTTTATTATTGATAATAGTTCAAATCAGCTTATTCTACCGCAAATATTAAGTATAGTTCAAACTTTAAGCGCTATTTAAGCATGGGGAAGTATGGTAAATGGATTACTGGCGGATTAGGGTGGGCATTTTTTGGCCCCATTGGTGCCATCTTAGGTTTTGCCATTGGTTCCATTTTCGATAACATGGAAACCACTAAAATATACACGGGCGAGACCAGCAGGAATGGTTTCATTGTAAGTTTACTTGTTCTGGTTTCTGCTGTTATGAAAGCCGATGGCAAGGTGCTGAAGTCGGAGCTGGATTATGTTAAAAAATACTTTTACACCAATTTTGGCCCTGCGGCAGCCCGCGAGGCAATCCTTCTGCTCCGCGATATTCTAAAACAAGCCGTTCCGCTTCGCGACGTGTGTTTCCAGATTAAGGATAATGTGGATTACCACTCTCGCCTTCAGTTACTGCATTTCCTATTTGGAATAGCCCAAGCCGATGGTGTTGTTAGTGCTGAGGAACTTAAGGTTATTAAGGAGATTGCCGGTTACCTCGATATAACCGATGCCGATTTCGGTTCCATAAAGGCGATGTTCATTCCCGATACCGATAAGTATTACAAGATACTCGAGGTTTCCCCCCATGCCACCAACGAGGAAATTAAAAAGGCTTACAGGCAAATGGCCATTAAATACCACCCCGATAAAGTTCAACATCTGGGCGAGGACATAAGGCAGGCGGCCGAGCAGAAATTCAAGATGGTTAACGAGGCATACGATAAAATTAAAAAGGAGCGTGGGTTTAACTAAAAAAGATTGGCATTGAATACAACTAGTTTGATTGAGGCTATTGGCTGGTTTGGTAATATCATTCTTAGCATAGGCGTTCTACCTCAGGTGGTTCAAACCTGGCGAACTCACGATGTTCGAAGCTTTAACTGGCTATTCCTTTTGATGTGGGCTTTTGGTGTCCTTTTTACATTCATTTACATAGCCTATAACGATATTGCTTTGGGAAAGTACCAGTGGCCCTTATGGCTAAATTATTTGGTTAACATTTTTGCCACTTTCTATCTGGTTTGGGCAAAGTATTACTATGGCAAACGGAAAACCAATTAGGTTTTACATATTTTTATTAAATTCGCACTAATAAACAATTCGTTACTTATATGGAAGTAAAACTTAAAGAACTACTAGCAATCTCTGGATATTCAGGATTATTCAGGTTCATTTCACAGGGACGACAGGGAGTAATTGTTGAATCGCTTACCGATGGCAAACGTATGCTTATTCCTGCTACTGCTAAGGTTAGCGCAGTTGCCGATATTGCAGTATTTACCGAATCGGGCGAAATGCCATTGAAAGACGTTTTAAAAAAAATTGAAACTCTCGAAAACGGTGGCCAAGCAATCAACCCTAAATCGGCTGATAAGGAAATACGCAACTACTTCGCAAAAGCTTTACCCGAATTCGATAAGGAAAGGGTTTACACCTCCGATATCAAAAAAATAATTGGGTGGTATAATCTCTTGCAGAGCAAAGGGCTTTTGGAAGTATTAAACCAAACCGATGAAGAGGAAAAACAACAGACCGATAAGAAAGAGTAACGCATGAATAATGACTAGAAGCGACCTGCGGGTCGCTTTTTTAATACTCATATGTAATTCTAAATCCGAAACTTCTGTCTAAACCCGGCAATGGGCCATGTGCACCTTTATAGGGTTGTAGGTAGTAAAAATCAGAATTTAATAGATTCGTAACAATTACTTGCGTTTCAAATTTTTTGAATGGGAAATCGAACATTTCCAAGTTTAAGCCAACCAAAAGGTTGGCTTTTTGCTTTACTAAAATATCGTTATTGTTAACCAGGTAGTTATATGAGTACCGCTCACCAAAATAGGAAGTTGTAATTGAAACTGTAGATTTCTTTGATACCCTGTAACCAATTAGGCTGTTTATCCTTGTTGGTGAAAGTGCAAGGTATTGGCTATTATCGGTTATAACCATAAAAAGACTATCGGAGTTTGAGGGTTTTCTCTTGTAGCATCCGAAATTTATGGTGCTAAAAAACTTTTCAGTGTTTACCTTGAAACTAACCTCAATACCTGAAGTTCCAACATGTCCTTGATTTTTGTAATAACCAACACCTGTTTGCAGTTCTTTTCCGTATATTATTATATCTTTAAAAGTGATATCGTAAACATTTAAAACAATTGTTGAATATGGTGCCAAAATATAACCGGTTTCAAACTCATATATTGTCCCGTATTCAGGTCTTAACTTTTTGAAACCCTCAGGAATCCTATTAGGCATAATACCACCGGGTACCCTAAACGATTTGCTTCCTATTATTTTAAAATGAAATTTTTTAAAAGCCCTAGTAACACCTAGTCTTGGAACAAATGCATCGCCATATTTTGTTGAATTATCGTATCGAGCACCTACGCTAATATTGGCATATTTTGAATTCCAAAGAATTTGAGTATAAGCCCCAATGTTATGGTAATCAAGATTTTCTTTCCCATTTTTAAAAGGCTCTTCGAACTGGTAGCTGATTATTTTGGGTAGTTTCAAATTTTCGTAGTTATACTCAATGCCGCCTGCGATTTGTAAGTTCTTTACCCCGTAAATAGCATTGACACTTGGCGATAACTTGTTAAACACTTTGTTATTGGTATATCCCATGTCGGGAGCATTCAACCGCCATGGCTTTTGCCATTTGTAATTTATTTTAGGCACTATTGTTAAGTTCGATTTATGAAATTTATAGGAAAATTCACCAAAGTTACTTCTAAAACTTTCCTGTAAGGGCGGCCCAGGGTATACTTCATCCCATAAATCAATTTGCTCAAACGAATATTCATCAAGAAATGTTTGGGCGGTAAAGTTCTTATAATTTAGTTGAAGCGACAGCTGTTTATTATAGATATCGCTGGCACCATTTAATGAACGGATATTCTGATAGTAGTCAACGTATTTCCTATCGCTTCGGGAACCAGCTCCATAGGTTGATGAGATATTAAATGTAACGTTCTCACCTGTAATTGTTTGTCCAAAACTTATTTGGTTCATGCTGAACTGTTTGCCGGTATGAGTGGCAGTATAGGTGATTTTTCCACCCGGTTCAAAACCGTTTCGGGTTATTACGTTCACAACACCAAGCCCAGCAAATCCGCCATATACAGCAGAACCTGGCCCGCGTATAATTTCAATCCTTTCTACATTATCGAGCGCAAAATGATTCCCAAATGGAACGCACGAGAACATGCCATCGTTCATTTCAAAACCATTTACCATGAATAGATATTTACCCTCATGTGCCCATATTCCACGAATTCCCATGCCTATAACCCCCTCAACATCAACTCCAAAATCAAAGCCGGGAACAAAAAGGTGGAAAAGCTCAATGATATCCCTTGCCCCGCTTCGCTTAATTTCATCTTTGGTTATTACGGTTACAATTCCTGGGTTTTCCCGTAAATTGATTTTGGTTTTTGTAGAGATTGATACCTCTATGTTCATTAAGTCTTCAAGCGAGAGCGAATATAAATCGATTTCTTTCTCTTGGGCAGAGATGTTTAAACCAATTAAAAGTAACGATATAGTTGCAAAAATCTTCATGCGATTTTTTTGCAATTTAAACGCTGAGCAAACATAAGTCAATACTAACTATAAAAATGCGTTGAAATCGGAAATTATTGTCAGTTTTGGATTATGTTCTTCTTTACGATGTGTGGTGGCTACTGCCACAACTTGCATACCTGCATTAATGGCAGCCTGAATACCGGAGAAAGAGTCTTCGAAAACAAGGCATTTCACGGTTTGAATGCCCAGTAGTTCTGCCGCTTTCAGGAAAATATCGGGATTGGGTTTCCCAAGTTTTACCATGTTCCCGTTTACCGCAACATCAATATAACCTTTAATGCCTGTGCTGTTTACCACAAACTCAATATTACTTTCTGGCGCAGAGCTGGCAATTGCTATTTTCTTGTCGAGTATTTTCAATTCCTTCATAAAATTGACTAAACCATCCAAAGGTTTGATGTGGGGTTGGTAGAGTTCCCTATATATTGCCTCTTTTTCTTCGCCAAGCAGTTGGACTTCAGCATCCGCTAATACCCTTCCAAAAAGCGCTTTTAGAATATCAGCGTTGTTTTTTCCAAAATATTTTTTGGTGAAATCTTCACTCTCAAAATTTAATCCGTGTCGTTTGCAGAATTCCCCCCAAGCGTCAATATGGAAACGATAGTTATCAACTATTACATCATCCATGTCAAAAATTATCCCTTCAATGCCGTCCAATTTATTCTTCATGCTTCCGTAATTTCAATAATCTCTTGCAAAGATAGCTGAGTTAATCAACTAATGTGGTAATCACATTAAACTAATATAATCATTAGGGTTGTCAATCTTAGAACTATTTGATTTAAATGGTTTTACTTCGATTTAGTATTTATTATAATTTTAGTAAAATAACTGATTGACAAGTTATTACATGGCACCCTGTTTTTTTAATGTATAATTTGGGTAAAAGTTTTACTATTTTTGGCATAGAGTTCGATGTGGCTATAAAAATCGATTCATATGAGAACAGCAGTTGTATCAGTATTACTTATTTTATTTTCATTTACATTAAGCGCTCAGGGAATTAGCGTATTTTCTGTTAACAATGGTAAGGGCGATATTATAAAGGTTTCGGCCGACACCCTTAATTTGGGAGAGATTTATCTTGACGATTTATCCACCGAACACGGTATCATACTAATTAAATTGACCAATTCCGGGAGGCAGCCCCTACTTATACGGAATGTTACCGGTTGCTGTGGCACAAACATAAAATCGTGGCCTAAAGCGCCCATAATACCGGGAAAACAATCGGATATAAGGGTTGAATTTCGCATTGAGCCTAAGCCTCAGCGTATTAGTAGAACGGTTACCATTGAGTCAAACGCTCAGGGCAAACCGGTGGTAAAGTTACATATCGTAGGTGTTGTGATTCAACGAAGACAACCCAATGAACTTGTCTTATGATTTTTTGTTTAAAATAATGTAGTAAGGGGATTGAAGTCAGTCCCCTTTTTTCGTAAATTTATCGGGTTATGCGTAAACGACTGAGCACAACCACATTCGATTTACCGGTACAGGAACTTCGTAGGGGGTACCGTAGCGATGTTTATTTTTGGCGCGAAAAGGTAGTCCTTGAAAGCCACAACCTGCACCCACGTGTAACCATGCAGGTTTTCCAAAAAAATAATGCCATTCTTTGTGGTATTGACGAAGCCATTGCTGTTCTAAAAGTGGCAAGTGGCCGATATTCCGATTATACAAGAGCATATCAGCTTTTCGATAAACTAATTGAGTTAAAAAAACTTGCTCGAACCCAGTTTTTAAACGATAAAACCAAATATTTAAAGATTGAGGAAGAACGTATTAAGGTATCGCAAGAGCTGGATAACCTATGGATCGATGGATTTTCGGAGATTGAAATCGATGCCTTATGGGATGGCGATGCCATATCGCCATATGAAACTGTAATGCATATCCATGGCGATGCATCGCTATTTGCCCATCTTGAGACAATATACTTGGGCATACTTGCCCGCCGAACCAAAATAGCCACAAATGTTCGTAGGGTTGTTGAAGCAGCAAACGGGAAAACAGTTCTATACTTCCCCGCTCGCTTCGACCACTGGGCAGTACAGGGAGGCGATGGTTATGCTGCACATATTGGGGGCGCTTCGGGTGTATCCACCGATGCTCAGGGTGAGTGGTGGGGTGCAGGGGCTTCAGGAACAATACCTCATGCCCTCATTGCCGCAGTTGGGGGTAATACGGTTAAGGCCGTTCAATTTTTTCACGAAACATACCCTCATGCAACACTTATAGCTCTTGTTGATTTTGACAACGACTGTGTGAACACAGCCCTGGAGTGTGCCCGTGCCATGGGTGATAAACTATGGGGGGTTAGGCTCGATACTTCCGAGAATCTTGTGGATAAAAGCGTTTTCCCCTTGATGGGAACCTATAAACCCACAGGTGTAAACCCTAAACTGGTTGAACTCGTTCGTACTGCCCTCGACCGCGAGGGCTTTCCGAATGTCAAAATTGTGGTTTCAGGTGGCTTTAATCCCGATCGCATCAGGCAGTTCGAGGCAATGAGCGTTCCGGTTGATGCATACGGGGTGGGTAGCTACCTTATGCAGGGTAGCTACGATTTTACTGCCGATATTGTTCTGGTTAACGGGAAGCCAATGGCTAAGGTCGGTAGGCATTACATGCCAAATGCTCGTTTGGAAAGGTATAACCCTAAAGAGTAATACAATGAAAGCATTAATTGTGGTTGATGTTCAAAACGACTTTTGTCCGGGCGGAGCATTGCCTGTAACCGATGGCGATAAAGTGGTTGAACCCATAAATGGCCTTATCAAACACTTTGAAGCCGATGGTCTTCCTGTGGTTTTTACCAGAGACTGGCATCCGGCCAATCACTCTTCCTTTAATAAAAATGGTGGCATTTGGCCCCCTCATTGTGTGGCTGGTACCCAGGGTGCGGCATTTCATCCTGACCTATACTTTCCTTCGGTTGCCTTTCTGGTATCCAAAGCCACCGAACCCGATATGGAGGCATACTCAGGCTTTCAGGGGACAGGTTTAGCATCGTGGCTTCGACAATATGATGTTGATGAGTTGCTGGTTACAGGTTTAGCTACCGATTACTGTGTTAAGAACACTGTAATTGATGCGTTAAAGCTTGGCTTTAAAGTTACTGTTGTGCAGGAGGCAATAAAAGCAGTCAATGTAAATCCCGATGATGGAGAAAAAGCAATTAAAGAAATGCTAAGCCTCGGAGCTCAAATTCTTTAATCACTTAATAAAAAAGGGGTGTGTACTCACCCCTTTTTTATACATTAACTGTGATTTATCGGGTTACCGTTAACTTGCGTGTGGTAATTATACCATTATCGTTTTTAATTTTAACCAGATAAACCCCTGCTGAAAGGTTCGACACATCGATTTTCCCTTCGGAAGTTTCTGCCCCCGTTGTCCAAACTAAGGTTCCGGTAATGTTGTAAACATCAATAGTTCCTCTAGTAAAGCCTGCAATATTAACAAAAACCGAAGAGTTAGTTGGGTTGGGGTAAATGGCTAGTTTGGGTTCATTCTCTTTGGTATCAACACCGGCAGGCCAGGTTACAAAAAGGAGGTTAGGCCTAATATATACTTGAATATCATCCCCTTTCTGCACGGTTAGTGTAACTGTTTTATTGCCGTATGTTGTGTACTTAACGGTATGTGGCCCTTTCCCTGTTTTAGTTGCGGGTTCAGCCCCATCGCCAAAGTTCCATTCCCAGCTTTCAGGCGAACCATAGGTCATATCGGTGAAAACAACCGAACTGTCTCTCATGTTGGCTGTGGTTTTGTTAACCATAAAATTAGCGGATAGCACCGTTGGTCCTTTTTTCCACATGCCGCCATAGTTTGCGTTTGAATTAAATCCACCTGCCCAAACGGCTCCACCGGGTGATGCTCCCATATTGGTAAACTGGTAATTCTTATACAAGGGTGCATAATCGGTAAAGGTATTACCTCCATCAACACTGAACGATACTCCCATTTTATTGGCAGAATAGTTTGAACCGGTTGAGATTAAAGTGTCGGTTCCTGGAATCCAACATAAATCAGCCGTATAAACGCTTCCACTTGGAGTGAATTGTGTCCAAGTAGCACCACCATCGGTGGTACGGTAAAACTTATCGATATCATTCTCCCTGCCATAAATAATACCTTCATTACTATTCTTAAAGGCTATTTCAAAGGCAGTTGAACTTAGAGGGGTTTGGTAAGCTTGCCAGGTTGCTCCCTTATTGGTTGACTTGAATATTCTACCCTTATTGGTGGCAAACCAAACGGTTTCACCAATAACATTATAGTAACCTATTACTCCATATTCGCCGTCTATTGGAGTTGGTATATTAGCTTGTGAAACCCTTGTCCATGTTGTTCCGCCATTGGTTGTGGTATATATTTCGAAGTAACCCCCGTTAGGATCGCCCATGCAGAATCCATTGTTGGCATCCCAAAAATGAACAACATTGGGGAAACCATTTGGCTTGGTGAATGTGGCGGTGGTTTGTTGTGTCCAGGTTTTTCCGCCATCGGTGGTTTTAGCAATCATGCCACCTCCATTGGTTCCATCGTAAAGTGGCACCCAAGCAATGCTATCGCTTATTGCGCAAATCATTCCAGCAGCAAAGCCTGTTGAACCCGATGGGTTTATTGTTCCAGCACTCCATGTTTCACCACCATCAACTGTCCTGGTATACTCTTTAACGGCAGCTTTACCCCCTGATCCGTCGTATGCCACAGCCCAAGCTACCCTATTGCTAACAGCCGATATGTATTGAATTCCTCGTGAGGAAGTGGTAAATCCACTGGCCTGTTGAACCCACAAATGTTTGTATTCGGATTGATTGGGTTTAATACCGATAATCATTTCATTACTTTCGCTAAAATCGTATGAAGTTCCACTGGGTTTCATAGCAGCAGCAGCGTAGTATCCATTAGCATAGCCACCCCATCCCCAGTTAATATGTAGTTCACTGTTGTCATTATAACCATCACATACCCATGCGTGACCACCACTAGCAGAACTGCTTCCAGCATAATATACTGGACGACCAGCATCAATTTCAGTTTTGACCATGTTAATCCATTCAGTTTGGGTGTTGGGATTAAATGTGTATATCTGAATGGTTGTTGGGTCATAATTAAAGTAGTTTGTAAGGGCATAAAGAACATCCTTGCTAAATGCGCCCGAACCATCGGTAGCATAGTTCATGTTAACTGCTACACCTGCATGGTAACAAATCGTTGCCACAGCAACCTTTTCTTCATATGTGCTTCCGGAAGTCAATTCATTAGGCATATTTGTCCAACTGTACGTAGTGGCTTCAAAATTGGCATACTGAGCACCATAGGTTGAATGAACATATTTATGCCAACCCTTACCGTTTTGAGGCCACTGGTGGTAACGCATAATTTGCGACATGGCAGTAGCTACGCATCCTGTTGGTGTACCTGTAGGGCATAGCATATTATAGTAGGGAGATTGATTCCAGATAGTGGAAAGCAGTGGGCCCGCACCTTTAAAGCCTTTGCTGATTTTACCTTCAAGAATGTCTTGCCATTCCTGTTTTACCGATTTATCACCAGTTTTTGTATTAGCAGCAAAGCTAACCTGCTTGGCATACCAGTTAAATCGTTCAGCTACTACAGGATTATCAATCCTTTTAGGCATAGGATTGGTTAACGACCAACCAATAATTGGTTTTGCTTCATCATCGGCCGATACAATAACAAAACCCCCTTTGCTCATGGCAAAAATGTAAAGCGCATCTTTCCCTTCAATCTGATGGGTGTTTATCAGTTTCAGATCAAAGGTGTCGATACTTGTGCCTTTCTTGGCGCTTAAATAGTTAATGGCAACCTTTTTGGCCAATTTTACATCAACTGGATTGGCAATAACAAGCAACCCAGTAAATGCAAAAAGCAGTAATGTGTAGATTTTTTTCATTGGATTAGTTTTTATTGTTAATGTTTATCTTGGTTTGGTTCTTTAAATTTTTCGCCTGTCTCTTTCACAATTACCCGTAACCATTCCTCACGGTAACCGGGTTGCGAAGGGCTTACAGAGTAACCCCAAGGATTTCGGATGAAATCGCCATCCTTTTCTTTTTTTACATTGCCATCGATATACTTAACCAAAAGCCAGTTGCTTAGGTCATTCCATTTTTTTACTGTACTGTTGGCTGTGTTTACGGAGTAATCGGTCAGAAACTCAATGGCAAGTTTAGGGTCATTTTCCCATAACTTGAGGGCTGCAGCATCAACTGCAGGGGTGTAGGCCTCGAACTTGCTTTCAAGTTCGTTTTGTACCTTTTTAATATCCTGTATTACTAAGTCGTATCGCAAGTAGGCAAAATGTGCTACCCGATTAAAAATCCAAAAAGCTGAGGTGGGGGAGTAGGTTAGCATATCACCATTTCCCTCGGCGTAACTTTCGGGAACTCTACTTATTCCGCAATATATAGGTACGTAAACCGTTGAAGCTGCATCGTCCACTCCAAACCAGAAAATTCCCCCAATTGGGTTGGGTAGCCAGTTGCGCATTTGCGCAATGAACGAGAATCCCGTTTGTTGTGTTGCTGTTACTCGTTCGTGGAAGTATGTTACGCTATCAACTTTCCATGTTAAAGGCCGCCAGCGGTAGGGTAAACCATGAGGCCCAGCCCCAAAATCCTTGCTCATGTCCAGTTCGGTACCTTCCAGATGGTCGCGCTTAAAGCCCATTAAATCGCGCGGGGTGAGCTTGCGGTTGGGTTTCACGTAGAGGGGCATTCTGTTCTTTAGGTTTTCGCCTTTGGCGTAATCCCAGTATGCCTCCATGCCATCGCAGGCATGATTAAAGAATGCCCATACACGGGCATCGCAAAAGCGAGCACCATCGAAAGTTATAGGATTATATACATCACTGAAGCTGAATTCGGCATCGTTGCCTGAAAAATATCCCTTTTGACGGGCGTAGTCAATTACATCGTAGGAGTAAACCACTTCAACATCAGGATTGTGTATTAAATGCAAGTTCTTACTGCTTATCGATGTCTTCAGGTTCTCTAGGGGGAATGTTTGAATTCGGGCTTGATTGGCATGTGCCGAGATGTAACCATCGGGAATTCGGATGGCTACCCAAACTGCACCTTTATCAACATTTACATTTTTTTTCACTACTGTCCGACAAAAAAAAGTAGAATAAGGGGGTTTCACCCGAAGGATTCGCCCCCGATGTTGTAGATTTGTTTTGCATACAAAATCACAACATGAGCAAAAATAAGGAAATAAAATTAGTCG
>JBFMGQ010000037.1:0-29941 GCA_040752515.1 Bacteroidota bacterium
ATTTTATTTCCTTATTTTTGCTCATGTTGTGATTTTGTATGCAAAACAAATCTACAACATCGGGGGCGAATCCTTCGGGTGAAACCCCCTTATTCTACTTTTTTTTGTCGGACAGTAGTGATTCTTTTTATACTCGAAAGCCGGAATGTAAACCGCCTCAACCCATCGGTTTACTTCATTTTCGAGGCTGATTTTAAATCGGCGGTGAATTAAGTCGCCACCTGTAGTGGCATTCTCTAAAATCAGCTTTATACGCTCATCGGGAATAAAGTGATTTCGTAACTCGGGTTGCTGCTCGTGTTGTTCAAGGGTATAACCTAAAATGCGTTGAGCTTCCCTATTTATGTAATCAATATAAACCTTGGGTTGCAAAATAACTCGAACTAACCCAAAAGGTAATTCATTGTATATTTTATTGATATGCGAATGGTAAACATTGGAATCGTTTTGAGGAATGAAATTATGTTGAAACCGCTTGGTAAAAAAGTATTTGAAAAGCGTTGCCTTTAGCCATTCTATGCTATTACAGTGGATAACCTCATCGATGTCCATTGACAAGAGCTTAGCAATGTCAAGCGTTAGTCCGTCGCCATCGAGCAACGCAATGATGCTGGTTTGGGGGCTAAATTCATCTCTAAGAGCAGTTGCCTGTATTGCAATACCGTAATCGCTATCAACAATATGGATTAGGAATACTCCATTAAAACGGTTGCTAAGAATACTTTGGGCATCGGTCAACGATTTGACTGGAATGAGGCTGCAATGGGCAAAGGCATCATTGCGAAGCAATTCCTTGATGGTTTCAATGCACTTTGCATGTACATGGGAAAAAAGTAGTACTTGCCATGGCTTACTCATACCTGGTTCCATAGGGGGAAATATTAGTGTTACAAAAACTTTTCAATGGCGTTGTAAATCTTATCGCTACTAAGTGGTTTTGTAATAAGCTCAGAGCAACCGGCATTAAAAGCCTCTGCCTTGTCGGCATCGGTAACAAAAGCCGTTTGGGCAATAATCACAGTGTTTGGCAGAAAATCCTTAATTTTGCGGGTAGCCTCAAATCCATTCATTCCGGGCATTTTTAAATCCATCAGTATGAAATCGGGGTTATGAGCACGAGCCTGTTCAATTGCTTGTTCGCCGTTTATTGCGGTTACAACCTTTGCTTTGGTTTTTGACAGAAAATTCTGAATGATTAATGAGTTGAACTTATCATCCTCAACCACCAGAATGGTTTTATTACTCCAATCCCTAGTATTTTCCATATCATATTGATTTTAATGTTAAAAAAATCGAATTGCTATGAGTGATGAGTAGTAAACGCAAGGTAAACCCTCGCGGTAAAAACGGTATTTAGGCGAAATGGATTTAAAATCATCGAGCACTTTTAGCTTTATCCTACCTTCCGCAATGCCGCTGTCAATAAGGAATTGTTTCATGGCGTTTAAGCGGCTGTTTGCTCCAACAGTATCGGTTTCCACCTCGTGAATAAGCCCATTCAGTTCAATGCCAAGGTTAGGGTTATGTTGGATATAACCTATTAAACCGTCGAGTTGGCAAAGGCTGCGTGGTTTAGTGCCAGGTTGACCAATATCAAAGAATACCTCGTCGAGTAGGGCAAAAAATCGGCCAATGGTATCAATTTTACTCAATTCGTTATGTTTTAGCATACTAAATGGCACAAAGCGTGGCGAAAGTAACCCGGCATCAGCTGCCTTAACTGGTTCAAGCCTCACATCGTCGATATAGTAGTATGCCAACTGGTTGGTAAGGATTGTACGCTGAAGCGTAGTATTTATGCCGCTTATGTCGTTGGAAAAGTATTGGGTTTGCTTATCGTCATAAAAATTCCCAATAGTCATGTAAAGTTCACCACCGCTCGTCCGAAAGGTGTCGGCAAGCTCAACCCAAATACCTGGGGTGGCAAAAAGTGCAACCGTATCGATAAAAGCATTGGGTTTATAGGGCAAAACCCCATCCTTCTGTTTTATGGGATTTTGGGTAAAAACAATACCCAGTCTATTTGAAACAAATGTGGAATGCTGCGCCAAAGCGTATTTAAAGCTAATACGGTAAAGCTGGTTTGGCTGTAAGGGCGTAATAAGATGAGTTTGCAGATACTCGCGGTAGTTGATTGGTTTTACCGTGCGCCTGGTATCGGGCTTTTTTATGTTGGCATTAGTAATAGTAACCGGTGCAAGTGGGCCGCTGTGAACGTAATCGCGAAAGTCTATTTCTTCTTTCACATCGGGGGTATCGAGTAAAACAAGCCCGACAAAGCCATTCCCTTCGGTTGGAAATATGCTGCCCATAAAATTCTGCGGAACACCAACCATCTCCTTACTGCATCGGTTAAAGTAATCGGGCGTGCCCTTGGTGGGCATCATCCAATCGGGAATAAACCGTTTGGTGTACTCCACCGTATAGTTATCGGGACAGGTGAAATACTTTTCAAATCCCGCATTCCGAACAAGGTTTTGGCCGCTTGCTACAATACAAGAAAGGGATAAAAGGGTTATATTTATAAATTTACGCATTGCTTAAAACTAAAAACCAGTTTTGGGAACTTTGCGCCAGTAAATGGCAACACCGGCACACACACGGGAATCAGTGGCATCCTTGAACTCCTTCTTACTTGCCAGTACGGTTATTTCAAAAAGAACGTTCTTGGTTTTTTCAACGGTAAACCCTACTGTTTCAACGTAATCGTCGTTGGCGTTATCGTAAAAAACAGAGTTGTCGTCGGCATTAATAATTCTGAACTGAACCGGGTAGTAGCCCTTTTCGGTACAAATGCCAATTTTGTAATCGTACCCGCCAAAAAGAACCACCTGATAGGTAAAGGTTTTTTTAGCTTCAACCAAACGGCTGCGCGATTGTCCAAATCGTTTAAAATCTTCAATTTCGGGAGGTGTACAATCGCGTGTAGTATGAAAACCGGTGCATTGACCATTAACCGTTACAAACGCCGCAACTACAAGTGATGCTGAAAGTATAATTTGTTTAAACATACTCGTAACTTTTAGGGTTAATACTTTAGGTCGATTAGCTTTTTACGAACGTCGGAAACCATGCAACGCAGCTGAGCCAAATCGGTTTTGCTGAGTTTTGCTGCATCGCCCCCTGAAATGGTAAAATGTTGCTTACTATCGGTTACCACAAACTCATTATTGGCTTTTGCCAATTTCTCCTTAAAGAACTTGAATATTATAGTAACATCATCGGTTAGGCTTTTAAACTCGGGCTTATCGCTGTTGTAGGCAATAAAGTTATTGTAGTAGTTATCAAAAACTGCACTTTGGTCAACAACCGAAACTATCGCCTCATCGGGGTTTGCGGCACTTTCAATGGAATTAATCCCGATATGTAACACTTCGATAGCTGCGCCAATACCAATCATGGAAAGCAATTCCCTGTTTCCCGATTCAATTATGGTGTTATAGGCATTCTGCGAGAAATCCTCAAAAATGGCATCCAGCGAGTCGGGGTTGTTGAGGTTTGCGTCGAAGCGCTTAAAGTAAGCGTCGTTAAGTATTGACCCAACCCCCAAATCGCGTGTTAGCTCCTGTAATGCCTTAAAATACTCCGACGATGCGCTCCGTTGATTGTAGTAGTTGGCATAGGCAAAATCGGCAAAGTAAACACCTAAAACCAAGGCTTTATGCTTCACCATCACTGTCTTTCTCTCAATGCCCAGTGGTGCCATGTAGCCATCGGAATACTTTATACCCGATGTAAGCACAATGCTCAGAACCTCCGAGGGCGTGGGGAGCATTATTTCCATCTCGTCCTGCGCAAGGGTATCCTCGGTTAGTTCAGTATCGGCTTCAGATTGGTTAGTTTTTCCACCTGAGCACGAATAGGCCATTGCCGAAAGCAACAAAGCAAAAACCATGAAGTAATTTACGAATCGTTTCATAGGATATCGTTTTTAGTTTTAATTCATTGTATAAATTTTGGGAAATGCTAAGATAACTTATTTGTTGGTAAAAAACAATAGGGAAAAGATAAGGGGTGGATAAAACGAAAAGTTACCAGTAAAGGGAGGTTATTAAAAAACATCTCATTTAGTTTGGTCTAATGCACGGAACAGGCCCTTTTAACTTATATGTAATAAACGCACGCGTCTGGAGACGCGCGCTAACAGTGTGCATGCTCTCGAATCCCGTTAATGTTGGTTAGGCTCTTTATCCTTTATCCTTGTCTTGAGATTCCTCGCAGGTGCTCGGAATGACAGGGTGCGTTGATCGTGAGGTGGGATGGAACGCTGATGACGCAGATTATGCAGATTTGTACTGTGAAACACAGTGATACCAAAAATGCACGCGTCAAAAGACGCGCACGAAAAAGGGGAACCAAACACTAAACACTAATCACCAAACACTCTTTTTACCCTAAACGCCTTTGGTATTGCATCGAACATCAGAAGAATGTATGTGGCTATCAAAAAGAGTAATAAAACCAACACGTTAAACTCAAAAGTATCGAATAAGCGGTTGCCAATCCGTTTTGCAGGAGCCAGGAAATGCGCCCTGCCCCATTTGCTGGTAGGTAGCTTAAAAATAGGATCGATGGTTTGTATCAGTTTATTTTCAACTACTTGAATGGCAGTGATATTCTTACGGGCCAAAGTTAAATCGTCAACACCCCTATTGGTATGCCTTTGCTTAAATTCAATAAACCTTTCGGCATTCTCAAATTGACCTTGAAGTTTTGCCGTTAGCTCATCCTTTTTTCTGATAGCTTTTGAATACTGCTGCTGACGTTTCCGTTGCAGGTCATCGAGTTTTACTTGCAGCTTGCGCAGCTCAGGCGAGTTGGGCAAAGGGATTTCATTATAATGGATATTCAATTGATTTAACCCACTTACTATCAAATTTTTATAACCTTCACGTTGAGTTCCTTCGGATTGATTGTAATTGTCGATCAGCTGAAATAGTTTTGGGATAAGGTATTGCGACTGAATACGGCTTTGACTTTCGGTCATGTCGATTTCAAAAAAATGCTTTTCGTACTGGTTGTTCTTGAACTGATGCACCAGTAAAGCTTCCATTCCCCACATCGAAGGCGAAACTATGCCTATAAAAGGCACATACTCCGGATTCGACAATCGGTGGTTCATTCTATCGAATGGGATGGTAATACCGCTAAGGATTATTTGTGGAATCACCAAAAAGGGTACGATAAGGTATGCTGCCGAAAGAGACTTAAATACGGTTGAAACAATTAATCCGGCTATATTGCCAAAGAATCCCATTAAAAGCAGAATTATCCAGATTGGAATAAACATCCCTTTAACTTTAAGGATGTATATTGATACTGCCGTATAGATTAGTGTCTGAAGAACCGTTAATCCAAAGTAAAATAGCACCTTTGAGTTATAGTAAGCCTTACGGCTTAAAAAAAGAAATGCTTCGCGCTTGTTAACATTGGCATCCTTAATAATACTGTCCGAGGTAACAACCATTCCCAAAAACATGGATGCTATGATACTAGTTAGAAAGAAGATAGGAATATTATAGTTTTCGTAAAAGATGTATGTATAATCGCCCGATTCGTTAGGGACCGAATACTTGCTAAAAAATGCAATAACTGCAGCCAACAGTACAGGTATAATAAATGCGAAGAAGAAAAACTCCAAATCGCGCAATTTGCTTAAAGTTAGTCGTTTAAGGAAAACCTCAAATTGTAGAATTTTGTTAGCTTTAACCATTCGAACTTCCGGCAGCGGGCTTGTTAATTCTTCTGTTTCATCGAATGGTATAAAACGACTACTCCAATCAATGGGTGATACTTTGCGAATTTCGGTCAGTTGCCCAAACTCATCAACCTGTTTCTCATCAATGATATCGAAAATCTCGTCGGATTTGATATTATGGCAGGTACTACATTCCACCTCATCGGCATCAATACGGCCAGCTTGCGACTTGAAGTAACGAACCGCCTCAAGCGGATTGCCGTAGTAAACCATGTAGCCGCCCTGGTCAAGAACAAGTATCTTATCGAACAAGCGGTATATTTCAGCTGAAGGTTGGTGGATATTCACCAAAACCAATCTGCCGGAAAGGGCTTGCTCCTTAAGCAACGACATGACCCTTAGCGAATCGGACGACGACAAACCGGATGTGGGCTCATCAACCAGCAATAACTTTGGTTCCCGAATGATCTCCGTAACAATATTTAAACGTTTTCGCTGTCCTCCGCTAATATTACGCGAGAGCGAACTTCCAACTTTTAAATTGCGGATTTGGTAAAGCCCAAATTCAGCCAGCTTAGCATTGACCAATTCCTTGGTTTTTTCAACCGATAGGTTTCCCAATGCAAGTCGAGCTGTGTAGTATAAGTTTTCGAAAACGGTAAGATTCTCAAACAGGGAATCGTCCTGAGGTACAAAGCCAATCAGTTTTTGGATGTAGTCCAGATTATCGGAGTATGGTAAACCATTCAGGGTGATACTTCCTCGCTTTGGGGTTAGTGTGCCATTTAAGAGATTAAAAAGGGTGGATTTACCAACCCCGCTACCTCCCATAACACCAACCAACTCGCCCGATGTAGCCGTTAAAGTAAGATTATGTAAACCAAACTTTGACTTGGGGTAGTTAAACTCAATATTTTTTAACCTTAGCGTTATGGGCTCATGCCCCAATAAGCCTTTAAATTGCCCAATAACTTTACTATAAAATAGGATGGGCTTCGCATTCAATGAGATGACTGAACCACTCTGGAAAGCATAAACTGCTTTGGGCTGAATTGGCTTAGAGTTTAGCTGTAAACTATCCTTACCGTGAAAGCGGAAAAAAATGGCTGAAATATCGGGGAAATATACAAATACCAAATATCCTTCAATTTGCTCACGCTTAATGTAATGGAACCCCTCTAAATCGGGATTTTTCGATTTAACAATCAAAACATTTTTTCGGTCGGTTACTTCGTATAGCTTACCCGAAATAAAGCTATTACAAAGATTGTAGGTTTCAGTTGATATTTTAAGCTCATCGGCAATTTGCTTAATTATTCCCGATAGGTTATCGGATTTTGAAAGCAGAATTGAATTTTTCTGCACAAAAAGGGCAAATTCAAGAAGGTTTATGAGCAGTAGCAGGCGCTGCTGAATTGAGCTACTTCTATTAAGTTTTGTACAAATTCTACTTATATCAACGCTACTGCCTGATATTTTCTTTTCCCTGATTATCTGCCTTAACTCCTCCTTTTGTTTTTTCCCTACCCTTGCATTTACCAATCGGGTAAAAAGAACCTCGGTGTAAATTTCGGCAAGCCGCTGCAAGCTGGAATCGCCACCCAGAACAATATGGGCAAAAAGGTTGACCTGAGAATTAACAAGTAGTTCATTCATGGCAGCTATGAATTGATACCAGCTAGTTCCATTACGGTATGGCCACTAATCTTTGCAATGTCAAAGGGTATTCCAAATACGTATAAGCTCTGGATAAACAGCGCTATATCAATCTCGGCCGATTGATTTTCGGAAAACTGATTAAACTTGTCGGCAACAAAGCCATTGTCGAATGCCGTTATGGTAATTTTTTGAGAATGGCCTTCGCTACCAACCTGAATAGTAGAACCAGTATCGAGAACAGACATAAATTGCTCAAAAACAATTAAAATAGACTGGTAAATAATATCCTTACTGGCTTCAACTTCAAGACTTGATAATTGAGGGCTGAGCTCGATATTAACGCCATAAAAGTTAATAAAATCATTTAGTTCGAGTATGGCATGCTTGAGTAAATCGATAATATCGAACTTTTCCTTAGTAGCCTGAAATGAGGGATTAACCAAATCGGAAAGCAGCTGCGATCGTAACGAAAACTTCTCGAACCTAACGGTGCTAAGCTCGAGAATGTGAAGAATTTCAAGCAGGTTAGGGTCATTACTTAGTGAACGTATTAGCTGAATTGGTCCGGTTATGCCGTTTAGCAAGGTTCGGGCCTCAAACCCAACCTGACGTAAAATTTCAGAATGCGCTGAGTAATCGTTTGGTTTCATAGCTAACTTATCTCAGCCTAAGTTAATAAAAAATGCTGAAAGGTGTCTATTTTTCTTACAACTTACCTTCACTTTTTGCCACTATAGTAGCAATCATGGCGTCGCCGGTAACATTTACAGTAGTGCGAAGCATATCCAGCGGTCTATCAATGGCAAGGATTAAAGCCAACCCCTCCACGGGTAACCCTACAGAATTCAATACAATGATTAGCATAACTACCCCGGCTCCAGGTACTCCAGCCGAACCAATAGATGCGAGGGTAGCGGTTATGAGTATGGTAAGAAGCTGAACAAGGGTGAGTTCTATTCCAAAAACCTCAGCAATAAATACTGTTGCCACAGCCTGGTAAAGGCTGGTTCCGTCCATGTTTATGGTAACGCCCACGGGTAATACAAAGCTCGATATCTCATTTGGAACTTTAAGTTCCTTTTCAACCTGCTCCATGGTTACAGGTAAAGTGGCAGCACTTGAACTTGTGGAAAAAGCCACCAGTTGGGCAGGGAATATGGCACGGTAAAACCTTTTAAAGCTTACCTTAGCATAAATCCATAAAAAAGTAGGGTAAACCAAAGCAATAATTAAAATAAGTCCCAATACAACAGTTAAGGCATAAAGTCCTAAAGATGCAAAAAGTTGAACCGACGAGCCCAAATTGGTTCCCACAAAATCGACTAAAAGCGACACCATTAGGGCGAAAACACCAAATGGCGCAAAAAGCATAACGATGTCAACTATTTTAAGTATCACCTCGTTTAAACCGGAAATAAAGTCTTTTACAGTTGCAACCTTTGAATTCGGGACAAGTATTAAAGCAACGCCAAAGAGAATGGCAAAGAAAATTATTTGCAACATTGAGGTGTTGCTCGATGCTGCGCTAACAACATTTTCAGGTACTATATCGACAAGGAATTGCAGGGGCGATTGCTGTGTGATGCCCTCGGCGGCTTGTTGGCGTTTTGCCAAGTCGAACGAATACTTTTCGAGCAACTCAACTCTTTTAGCCTCGCTAACATAGCTTCCTGGTCGTATTAAACTTACAAGCACCAGCCCAATGGAAACAGCAATAATGGTTGTTACTATGTAAAGCGAAATGGTTTTAATTCCAAGTTTTGATAAACGGCTAACATCGCTTAAGCCACTAACCCCACTTACCAGCGAGGCAAATATTAACGGCATGGCTATAAGCTTTAGCAGGTTTAGAAAAATGGTTCCAAATGGCTTAATGTAATCGGCTGCAAAATGCTGAATCCCAAAAATCACAACCAAAAAACCCAAAATCAAGCCAAGTAGCATGCCTAAGAGAATCTTGGCGTATATGGGAACTTTACGAAGCATAGACAAGGATAAAGGTTAAAGGATAAAGGTTAAAGGACTAAATAATTCAATATTTAAGATTTCAGATTCCAAATTTCTGTATCTGTCCAGTATTAGCGGGAACCTGACCTGTAAAGAGAGATTCCTGCTTTAGTGTTCAAATATCCAACTAAAGGGGATCGACTGTTCCCCTGAACTCTCCGGTAAAGTGGATTAAGTCGGCTGTCTGGATGTCAATTTTATAGCTCATAACCCTGCCAAGGTTAACAACGTCGAATGTACCGGCTTTGATTGTAAAAACCTTCCCGGTATCCTGAGCAAAATCATAGTTATAGTAAACCTTGCAAGTGTCGGCGGTAAAGGTTCCTTTTTGGGAAAAAATGTCGATTGTGTAAAGTCCGTTCTTAACCTCAGCACTATTTTCAGAGTAAAAATAAGCAGTAATAAGCGCACCAGTCCCTGTAAACTTTCCGGCATCGGTACTATAGCTTACACCTTCGCCAATTAAAGTAACAACATAGGGTGTAGCCCCCGATTGCAAAGCATCGCTATATTTATAGCTATAACCACGGTAAAGGGTGAACTGCCCATTGTTGAACTTGATGATATTTATGGTTTCATCATCATTACTATCGTTTTTACAGCCGGTTAAAATGGCCAGAACCATAAAAACCATTCCCAAAATTTTACCTTTCATAGTGTGTAAGTTTAAGATGGAATGTAAATATTACTGCTAAAATAGAAAAAAGTTACGGAAAATAAAAAAAGGGATGAATTATATCACCCCTTTGATTATTATATTCGAAATTACCTTTAGTGGCTGTGCCCCTCACCATGAACATGGCCATGGCTAATCTCTTCGGCTGTAGCCTCGCGAACTTTTTCAACCTTTCCGGTGAAGTAAAGATCCTTACCAGCCAAGGGGTGGTTAAAATCCATTACCACTGTGTTATCGGTAACTTCAACCACGGTTCCGTCAAGGGCATTGCCCTCGGAATCGCGCATAGGTAAACGATTGCCAATAACCAACAGGTCTTCCTGGAGTTCTCCGTCGATAACGAAAATTTCCTTAGGAAGTTCAACTATGGCCATATCGTTAACTTCGCCATAGCCATCTTTACTTGGAATCATAAATTCGAAGGAATCGCCTTCGGAAAGATCCTTAATATTATCCTCGAAAAGCGGCAAAAGCTGACCGTGTCCGTAGAGGAATACAAGTGGATTATCTGCTTGTGCAGCATCAATCAAATCGCCATCAACCTTTAGTTCATAGCTAATTGATACAACTTTGTTTTTTGAAACGTTCATGTAAATTGGTTTAAAATATTAATTCATCAAAGAAACTATTTTCTTTTGGTATAAACAAGCATCTAAAGTTAATTGTTCGCAAATGGGCTTTACATTTTTTTTACCCTCAGTAAACAAAAAACATAAAATGATGTTGTTTATTCAAATATTAGTTACATATTTGTAATGTTTTAAAACAATCAATTTATTCACAATTTATTTTTAAGTAACATGAAAGGTAAAGTAAAATGGTTTGATGCAGCAAAAGGCTACGGCTTTATTCAAACCGAAGAAGGTAACGATGTATTCGTTCACTACACAGGAATTCAACGCGATGGTTTCAAACGCTTAGACGAAGGTCAAGCCGTTAGCTTCGAGATTTCTGAAGGCAAACGTGGTCCTCAGGCCACAAATGTAGTTGTGTTAGAATAACAATTATTCCTAACATAATAAAAGAAAAGGCCTCGTAACCGAGGCCTTTTTTATTTTTAGAATGTGATAGAGAATCTTAGTATTGGGTTCGATGTATAGGGTGAGTACCGATTATCGGTCAGATCCCAAAGGATAAGAAAGTTTACTGCAGCCCTATCGCCTAAACGTTGACGCCAACCAACACCAACCATGTACATTCTAATCCAACCCTTACCTTGATTAGAAGTAATGTCGAAAAATTGACGGTCGAGGTAAAGGTTCTCAAATTCGCCATGTAAAACAACCCCCCCGTGAAGCTTTACGCCAAAGGTTTCGTTAAAATCGGGTATGGGTAAAATGTCGGTGAAACCGGAATATCCCCAAATAGTGGTAGTAACGGGTTTTATACTGGTGCTCGATGGGTCAAAGCTAAAGCGCTCGCGTCGGTAAGTATAGCGGCCCCCTACTCCAACCGACCACTGCGGGAAAATCCAAATCCCTCCCTGAGGCAGTACATCAATTTGGGTTATCCGGTTGCCTATGGCAAGACCTATGCTTCCGCCAAAGTATAACCTATCCGAAAATCGTTGAAAATCGCCATGTTTCCGTTGCGAAAACGATTGAACAGCTACAATTATCAATATAATCAGTATAAGCGTCCTTTTCACCATGGTGTTATCATTAGCACGGAATGTTGAACACAATATTAGACATTTATGTTTAAATAATTAACTTTATATTCGTTAAAAATCAATAGCAATGAACATTGTAATTACAGGTGCATCGCAAGGTATTGGCTATGCAACAGTATTTGAGTTAGCAAAAAGTGCTGAACATAACATAGTTTGCATAGCCCGTAACCAGCAAAAGTTAATATCGCTAAAAAATGAGGTTGAAAGTATCAACCCAAAAACTACATTAATTCCAATAGCATTTGATTTAACCAAACTAAGCCAAAATGCCGAAGAATTAAGCAAAAGCATAAAAAGGCATATCGATAAAATTGATATCCTAGTCAATAACGCTGGGCTACTATATGCAAAACCTCTAACCGAACTGGGTCTTGAAGAAATCCGTAGTATGGTAGAAGTAAATTACTTTGCCCCAATGCTGCTAATAAAGCAACTCTTACCCTTAATGGGTAACAGTAGCCATGTGGTAAATATTAGTAGCATGGGTGGATTTCAGGGAAGCGTAAAGTTTCCTGGGCTTTCGGTTTATGCCTCATCAAAAGCAGCATTGGCCTCGCTTACAGAGAATTTAGCCGAGGAAAATAAGAAATGTGGCATTTCGTTTAACTGTTTAGCCCTTGGTGCCACCGATACCGAAATGCTACGCGAGGCCTTTCCCGATTACAAAGCACCTTTAACCGCCCAAGCGATGGCTGGTTTTATTGCATACTTTGCAGTGCATGGCCATAAATTCTTTAACGGAAAAATACTACCAGTAAGCGTGAGTACACCGTAAAAAAGGAAGGATAAAGGATAAAGAACCTGACCCGCATTAGCGGGAATAAAGGTAGTTGGTTGATAGTGAATTCAATGAGTTTGACACTGTACAACGCTGTGTAACTCTGTGATATTTTTTATTTGAAGAAAGAATCGAGAAATCAGAAAACAGGTTGTTCATTTAATGTTAAGCCCCGATGTATCGGGATAAGCTTCGCTAAAAAAGTATCTCTCCGTCATATAGAGCTAACCAAAGCATCTCTTTTATCATTTGTCCCTCTACTTTGCCTGAGATCCTTCGCTACGCTCAGGATGACAAATGAAGTTGTTCGAGTATAGTTGTTCGTGAAACTATTGTCATGTTGAGCGAAAGCGAAACATCTCATGGGGTCGATTAGAAATCCTTCGATGCGCTCAGGATGACATTGCAAATGCTAGATATACAAAGACTTTCTTTACCTCCCCCCAAAAAAAGAGGGGCATTTGCCCCTCCTCTTTATAGTTCATCATTAATTTTACTTATACTCCTTAGGCATTACCTCGCCTTTAAGCACCATTAGGCCGTTCATGGCAAGCGCTTGCATTTCATCCTCGCCGGGATAAACGGCAACAGGAGCAATAAAGCCAACCATATCCTTTATATAATCTACCAGGTCGGGGTTGTGAGCTATACCTCCGGTAAGAATAATGGCATCGACCTTACCTTTAAGAACCACAGCCATTGCGCCAATGGCTTTGCCAATATTGTAGGCCATAGCATCCTGAAGAAGTTTAGCCTTGGCATCGCCGGCACGGGCTTTAAGTTCAATCTCGTAAGCATCATTGGTGCCTGCATGGGCAACCAAACCACCCTTTCCGGTAAGCATCTTTTTCACCTCATCGTAAGTAACCTCACCGCTGAAGCAAAGCTTAGCCAGTTGACCTGCAGGAACAGTTCCTGCGCGCTCTGGCGAGAATGGTCCATCGCCATCGAGAGCGTTGTTAACATCAATCACCCTACCCTGACGGTGTGCCCCAACCGAAATGCCACCACCGAGATGTGCAATTACAAGGTTAAGTTCCTCGTATTTTTTATCGATACTCTTGGCATGCAGACGGGCAATAGCCTTTTGATTTAAAGCATGGAAGATTGAAATCCGTTTGAAACGGGGGTGTCCTGAAATTCGAGCAACATCCTCCATTTCATCAACCACCACGGGGTCGGCAATGTAAGCCTTAGCCGATGGAAGTGAACGGGCAATATCGTCGGCTATAAGCGCTCCAAGGTTGCTGGCATGCTCACCCATAATGCTGTTTCGAAGGTCGGCTTTCATTTGCTCATTAACCTCGTAAACCCCCGATTCAATGGGTTTAAGCAGACCACCTCTACCTACTACTGCCGAGATTTTATTAACTTCAATACCGGCCTGTTTTAGCTCTTCAAGTATAATTTCCTTACGGAAACTGAACTGGTCGGCAATGGTTTTAAATTTTGCCAAATCGTCGGCCGAGTGCTTTATGTTTTTCAGGAAAATATTCTTATTGTTCCGGAAAACAGCAATTTTAGTTGAAGTAGAACCCGGATTGATAGCCAGTATTTTAAAATCTTCCATCTTAATTTTCAAATTTTATTTGTCATTAAGCACATTGTTACTTTGCAGCATTTGCAGCCAAGGCAATGGAATACATTTTTGACTGAACACTATCGCCCCGAGAGGTTAACACACAAGGCACCTTAGCCCCCATTACCATAGCACCAAGCTCACCTTTGGCAAGTTTAGTGCAGGCCTTGAAGAATACATTACCGGACTCGATATTGGGGAAAAGGATACAATCAGCATCGCCAGCAACCTCGCCAGAAACCTTCTTGATTTGTGCCGATTCCTTATCGATAGCCACATCTAAAGCAAGAGGGCCATCAACTAGGGCTCCCTTTATCTGGCCACGGTCGGCCATTTTAGAGATGATGGCTGCATCAACACATGCCTGCATACCTGCCGACATTTGCTCAGTAGCAGCGTTAAGCGCAACCTTGGGCATTTCAATGCCCAGCGAATGGGCAGTTTGAATAAGGTAGTTGGTAATAGCAATCTTCTGGTTCAGATCAGGTGCAGGGATAATAGCCACATCGCCCACAATTAAGAGTTTGTGATAAGTTGGCACCTGTACAACGGTAACATGGCTAAGAACAGCCTTGGGAGGCAGTAAGCCATTCTCCTTATCCAAAATGGCGCGCATATACTTATCGGTACTTACTAAGCCCTTCATAAGCACATCGCCTTCACCCTTATTAATTAGTTCAACAGCCTTGCGAGCGGCTTTCATCTCATCGGCTTCCTGAACTATACGGAACTTTGCGGGGTCAATACTGTGCTCACTGCAAACCTTTTTAATAGTTGCCTCATCGCCAACCAAGGTGGCTTCAACAATGCCCATATCGATAGCCATGCTAACAGCTTCAATGGTATGGTGGTCGTTAGCGTAGGCTGCTACCAAGCGTTTGCGTGGTTTGCTTCTAAGGATATCAAATAGCTGATCAAGTTTTTCTACTCTCATGGCTTTATCTCCTTTGTATTATTTTTTTAGTTCATTAACTATGTTTGCAGTATCAGTAGCAATAACCAATTCCTCGTTTGTGGTAATTACCATAACCTTAACCCTTGAATTAGGTTTGGTTAAAAGTTTATCTTTACCACGAACACCACGGTTAGCCTCTACATCAAAATCGATACCCATAAAATCAATAGCGGTTGAAACCTTTTCACGGAGAACAGGATCGTTTTCGCCAATACCACCGGTGAAAATAATCAGATCAACGCCATCCATGGCGGCTGCGTAAGCACCCACATACTTTTTAACACGGTAGTAGTACATATCGAGAGCTAGCTGGGCGCGTTCATTGCCTTGGGCTGCAGCATTCTCCAAATCCCTCATATCGGACGAAAGGCCTGAAATACCAAGTACACCACTCTTCTTGTTAATTACATCGTTAACCTCTTTAAGGCTTAAGTTCTCCTTTTCAGCCAGATACAACAGCACCCCTGCATCAACATCACCGCTTCGGGTTCCCATTATTAGCCCTTCAACGGGGGTGAATCCCATTGAGGTATCAACTGATTTACCGTTCTTAATGGCAGCAATTGAAGCACCATTACCCAAGTGGCAGGTAATAATCTTCTGTGACTCAAAATCAACTCCAAGAATACGGCAAGCCTTCTGGGCCACATACTTGTGGCTGGTTCCATGAAAACCATATCGACGTATTTTATACTTTTCGTAATAGCCGTATGGAATAGCATAGAGGTAAGCAAACTTGGGCATGGTTTGGTGGAACGACGTATCAAAAACAGCCACCTGGGGTACTCCGGGCAGTAATTTTTCCATTGAGAGAATACCCTTGAGGTTTGCGGGGTTATGAAGGGGGGCAAGCTCAATGCATTTCTCTATCTCACTCTTAGTGAAATCATCGATTAAACTACTTTTTGTGAAAAATTCACCGCCATGAGCTACTCGATGACCAACGGCAGTAATTTCGTTTAAGCTCTTAATCACACCATGTTTTTCATTTACCAGAGCTTCAAGAATAAGGTTAATACCGGTTGTGTGATCGGGTATGCTGGTTACCACTTCGTATCTATCCTTACCCTCAGGTTTGTGGGTAAGAATTGCATCGGTAAAACCAACACGTTCAACAATACCCTTAGCTAGTAACTGACCATCGTTGGCCATGTTTAATAGCTGATACTTGATAGATGAACTTCCGCAGTTCAGAACGAGAACGATCATTGTTTTATTATTTTGATAGTCAAACAATTAGTTATTTCAAATCACATAGGCAAAATTAGGAATAAATACCTTCACCTTCAAAGCATTTAAGGCTTTTTAAAGCATTAAGTTTCTGATTTATAGTAAAACAGTTGTTTGAAATCGATGTATAAGTATGATATTCAATTATATACCTTATTTATGTTTTTCAACATGGAAATAGGCAACGTGGTTTACTAAATATTCAATGCATCAATTTTTAAGCACGTTCATTTTAATCACCCTAACTGTATGGTTTGGCAGAATATGCCTCCAAATGATTATTTTGGGTTTAACTTTGCTTGAAATCACCTAATAAGAAATTACATTAAGTTTGCAGATATTTTATTTTAACTATATGACTGGCATAGAAATTAAATTGCAATCGCTTAAAGATGCAATTGACTGCGATATAAAATGGGACTTATCCACCCTAATCCAATACTCTACCGATGCATCGGCATACAAGGAAAAGCCATTGGCAGTGGCATGGCCACAAAGTACTAGCGATATAAAACTGATTGTAAGCTTCGCAAAGCAACATAAAATACCCCTCATTCCTAGGGCTGCAGGAACTTCACTTGCCGGGCAAGTGGTTGGAAAAGGTATAGTGGTTGATATTTCAAAGCACTTCCGAAAAATTATAAGCCTTGATATAGACAATAAACGGGTAACTGTTGAACCCGGCGTAATACTTGACGAGCTTAACCTTTTCCTTAAACCCTATGGACTTTTTTTTGGCCCTGAAACCTCAACATCGAACCGTTGCACCCTATCGGGTATGGTTGGAAATAACAGCTGCGGTTCACACTCGCTGGTGTATGGCAGTACCCGCGATCACCTTCATTCGGTAAAAATGATTCTCGACGACGGCAACGAATACTTTTTTGGAGAGCTAAACCAAAAAGAGTTTTCCGAAAAGCTCCAGCTTCAAAACCGCGAGGGGGATATTTACAGGTTTATACAAAACCTTATAGGAAACCCGCAAAACCAAATACTGATAACCGACAATTTCCCAGATTCCACTGTAAAACGTCGGAATACTGGATATGCACTCGATGCCCTTTTAGGGACTGTTGCCACAGGAGGAGAATTACCCCTTAACGTAGCCAAGATAATTGCGGGTAGCGAAGGTACATTTGGCATAATAACCGAAATAACCTTAAACTTAGTCCCTACACCTCCTAAAGAAAAAGCTGTAGTAGCCGTTCATTTGCATAATAGGAACGATGCTTTCAAGGCAAACCTTATTGCCCTCAAGCATAAGCCTTGGGCTGTTGAATTAATGGATAATATCATACTGGAGTGCACCAAGGCCAATATTGAGCAACAAAAAAACCGTTTCTTTGTACATGGCAACCCTGGAGCAATACTTATTGTTGAATTTTTTGGTGATACCAAAAAGGAAATAGAAACTTCCGCTAAGGCACTGGAAGCCGATATGCGTAGTGCCGGATTTGGTTATCATTTCCCAATTGTATGGGGGGCTGAAACAGCTAAGGTCTGGAACCTTCGTAAGGCTGGATTAGGGGTTCTCTCAAATGTTGAGGGCGATGCTAAGCCAGTTTCACTTATTGAGGATACCGCTGTGCCAGTGAATAAGCTCCCTGATTACATGGCCGATTTTGAGAAAATTATGCAAAAGTACGGCCTCGATTGTGTATACCACGCCCACATAGGAACCGGCGAGCTGCATTTGCGACCAGTACTAAACCTCAAAGATGCTAAGGATGTGGAACTATTTCATACCATTGGCTACGAGGTGGCTATGCTTGTAAAAAAATATAAAGGATCGTTAAGTGGTGAACATGGCGATGGTAGATTGCGTGGCGAGTTTATACCTATCTTTTATGGTGATGAGGTTTACCAGCTTATGCGTCAGCTAAAATTCACTTTTGACCCCCATAATATTTTTAATCCCGGAAAAATTATCGACACCCCGCCAATGAATAGCGCTCTACGGTATATACCAGGGCAAAAGGAAAAAGTAATTGACACAATCTTCGATTTTTCATCAACATTAGGAATACTAAGAGCTGCTGAAAAGTGCAATGGTTCCGGCGATTGCCGCAAAACCCATCTCTCTGGAGGAACACTTTGCCCAAGTTACATGGCAACTCTCAACGAATCAAACACAACACGCGCTCGCGCAAATTTGCTTAGGGAGTTTTTAACCTATAGTCCCCAAAAAAATCCATTTAACCATAAAGAGCTTTACGATGTGCTCGATTTATGCCTTTCGTGCAAGGGATGCAAAAACGAGTGCCCATCGAGTGTTGACATGGCAAAGCTAAAAGCTGAATTTTTACAGCACTGGTACGAGGCAAACGGTATTCCTATTCGAAGCCGAATGGTGGCCTATATCGCTCATATAAATCGAATTGGTAGTTACTTTCCTACCCTAACTAATTGGTTTTTGAGCAATAGTATTACAGCGAAGTTACTAATGAAAGCGGTAGGATTTGAACCTAAACGAAAAATACCGCTATTGCATAAAATCACCCTAAAAAAATGGCACAAAAGAAATAGAAACAATTCCTCTAATTTCAAAGGGAAGGTTTACCTACTTCCCGACGAGTTTACAAACTTTAATGATGTTCACATTGGCATTAAGGCAGTAGAATTGCTTAACCGACTTGGTTACGATGTTGAACTGGTTGATGTTTTTGAAAGCGGCCGAACCTATATTTCAAAAGGTTTAATAAGAACCGCCAAACGAATTGTAAATAGAAATATTGAAATACTTTCGAACCTCGTAACCAACGATACACCTCTAATTGGAGTTGAACCATCGGCAATTCTTAGTTTCAGAGACGAATACCCCGATTTGGCTTTACCTGAAAACAAGAATAAAGCTAAAATCCTAGCAAAAAATGCCTTACTATTTGAGGAATTCTTCACAAGGGAAGTAGAAAAAGGTAACATTATACGCGAAATGTTTACAACAAAAACCCAACACATAAAATTGCACGGGCATTGTCAGCAAAAATCGGTTGCTTCAACCATTCCCACCAAAGCGATGCTCTCGTTCCCTGAAAATTTTAGTGTTGAAGAAATTTCAAGCGGATGTTGTGGAATGGCGGGCTCGTTTGGTTTTGAGAAGGAGCATTACGAATTATCGATGAAAGTTGGCGAACTAGTTCTTTTCCCAGAGATACGCAAAACACCCGAAAATACTATAATTGCTGCACCAGGAACCAGTTGCCGGCATCAAATCAAAGATGGTACAGGGCGAAAAGCCTTACACCCCATTGAAGTGATGTGGGAGGCCTTAGTTTAAAGGATAAAGGTTAAAGGTTTGAGGTTCAATGTTTAAGGTTTAGGGGATTTATACTATCAACCTTGCAATATTTCAGAACTTACTCAACATTTCTCCTTTCTGATTTCTGGTTTCCGAATCTTTTATTCGGGTTCTTCCCCTTTCTGTTTTCACACGTTTGCGGTATATAATTATTTGTAACAGCATGAGTTTTGATACTTTTTAGCATTGTGCGTTTAAAAAAATTCATACCTTTGCGAACGTGGAAAAAATTTGGCTTTTTACAATTTGTAATTTGTCAAAAAGTGAGATGAATAACTACAGCACGTTTTAATATTAAAGTAAATTGACTTTTTGCTTACAGTTTGTTACTTTTTCTTCAATTTTACTTAAGTATTAAAACAAAGACAATAGCATTATATAAACCTTAACAAACGAGATTAAAACCAATGAAAAGAGTTTTAGTAGCAACAGGAGGTGGCGATTGTCCAGGGTTAAATGCGGTGATCCGGGCAATTGTGAAGCGCGCCTCTCAGGAACCCGACTGGGAAGTTATTGGTAGTATTCAATCGTTCGATGGGATACTACGTGAACCTACTGAAATTAAGGTACTTGACGAACGCGCAGTGGCAGGAATTCACGTTCAAGGTGGTACAATAATTGGGACAACAAATAAAGGAGGCCCCTTTGCATGGCCGGTAAAGAACAAGGATGGTTCCTGGGGTGCAGTTGACCGCTCCGATGAAATGATTCGTAAACTCCAGTACCTTGGCATAGATGCCGTTATAAGTATCGGTGGCGATGGCTCGCAGCGAATATCACAGCAGCTTTACGAGAAAGGGTTGAACATTATTGGTGTGCCCAAAACTATAGATAACGACCTATCAGCTACCGATTTTACTTTCGGTTTCCAAACCGCCGTTCAAATTGCAACCGAAGCTGTCGATAAACTTGTTACCACGGCAGCCAGTCATAACCGCGTACTTATCCTGGAAGTTATGGGACGATATGCCGGCTGGATTGCATTACATGCTGCCATCGCCGGGGGTGCGGAGGTATGCTTAATACCCGAAATTCCGTACGATATTCATAAAGTTGCTGAGCGACTCCAGAGCCGCTACAATAAGGGTAAAGGTCACGCTATAGTTGTAGTTGCCGAAGGGGCCCTACCCAAGGGGGGCACTCTGGTCTCGGCCGAAAGTGATGAGGTTGGCTACCATAACCTCCGACTTGGCGGAATTGCCCATAAGATTACCCGCGACCTGAAGAGCATAGGATTTGAAGCTGATATCCGCGAAACCGTTCTGGGACACTTACAGCGTGGAGGCATTCCCGTTGCTTACGACAGGGTTCTTGCAACTCAGTTTGGTGTAAAAGCTTTTGAGATGGTGCTTGAAGGTAAATTTGGTGAAATGGTTGCTTACCGCCATCCCGATATCATCTCTGTTCCTTTAATCGACGCCATTAACCGACCTAACTTTGTACAACCCGATTGCGACCTGGTTCGTACAGCCCGTGGCGTTGGCATTAGTTTTGGTGACTAAACTAAATACCCATTGATAAGCCAAAGGGGAAGTCGTTGACTTCCCCTTTTTTTCTATAATCCTTAATGATACTATATGGGATCGTTACATACTTCGCAAACCGAAGGCGCTTTTATGCCTGAGTATTCAATTAGCTCATACCCCGATTCAGCCATATCCTCATCACCGGGTTCATAATTCCAAACAATTTGGATTGGTACCCCCATTTCATAGATTTCCTGCATGTGTTGAAATAGAGTAATCATGTACTTGTATGAAGCCGAATTAATATACTTGAAGAACAATCGGAAATTAATAGGTTTTACCGATTTAGCCCCATTTTTTTGAACTTCCGCTTTAAATAGATTAAGCCATTTAATAACCGGCTCATAGAAGTTAGTTACATTTTCAGGATGGCTTACGCCAATTATTGTGAAGTTTCCACTTTTAGGATCAAATGTGATTTCAGGGGAATCTTTTCTTGCCTTGATATGCAGAGTTTCCATCATTTTGATTGTATTTACATTTCTGGTTTAGGCACTAGCTTAAAGGGTATTGATATTAACTCGGCTAATTCTTCTCCCGCCTCTTCTAATTCAGCATCATGCTGCGGATACCTCCATGTTACTTCTACCTCATTCCCTTTCTTGTATAGTTCACGGAGCTTATTAAGGAGTATGAGAATCATTTTTGACGAGGCCGTATTATAGTACTCAAAGTCGAACTCAAAGTTGGTTCTGGGATTAGGATTTTTTGAGTAACTGTCTAACCAGGTTATCAAAGGAGTATAAAAAGATTTAACATCCTCCGGCAACGACTTACCTTGAATCAGGAAAACCCCACTATCCCTGTCAAAAATTACTTTCGGAGTAGTTAAAGTGGGTTCAAGGTTTAGTCTTTCCATGGTAGGTAGTTATTTTGCTATATGCTGGTAGCTAATCATTTTAAAGGGTAGGTCAAGCATATCGGCATAATCGTTTCCAGCATCATGCATATCTTCATCGTCCTCCATGTAATGCCATTCAATTTCAACATCCTTACCGGCAGAATACATATCATTTAAAACCTCAAATAGCTCCAAGATCATCTTTGACGATGCAGTATTAAAGTATTCCATTTTAATCTTCACCACAGTCTTTGGATTAGGATTTTCAGCATAGGTTTTTAACCACCGTAGAACAGGGTTGTAAAACTCTTTAACATCCTCGGGCAATGACTTACCCGTAATTTCGAACTTGTTTGCTTCTTTGTCGAAAATTATAGTAGGGGTTTCGCCTGTCCCTTTTATGTTTAAAGCATCCATATCACTTTCGCTTTTAAAAAGTCACCATTTAACTTTCTAAAACAAATATAATCATTTTACCCAAAATATCAATATGGAAATTAAATTGAAGTAAAATATTTTTGACCAATTACTGGAGGTGTTACATAAAATGTTCTATAATTCAAATGCTTTGAAAGGGATTATGGGTATCGATGTTTGTGTAGTACTCGTAACGGTCAATAAATTCTCCAACCAGAAAGAGTATAACAAAGGGTGTTATTAATGAAATTGTGCCAAATAGTATTCCTACAAATGGTAAAAGCAGGGCTAGGAAACGTAGCAATGAGAGAAGAAACCTTTTAAAGCTAAGTTTTTGTTCGTAAGCGTGTCTTGAAAGGTAAAGCACTAGTTTAATAAGTGCGAATAGGATAAATTCCTTTGATATCAGAATTAGCGAAGCAAAAGCAACTGCGGTAAGCAGAGTATTTGCGCTATGAATGGGAGTTCGATAGTCTTTACGGGTTACATGATAAACCATTTCCACTGAAATAAGAAATGCTAAACCTACAATTAAAGCAAACCCATAAAGCACACCTGTTCCGGTTAGCACGCAAAGCGAACCCAACAGTGTAAACACTCCGAATAGAGCAATTTCGCGACTTAACCAGCTCGATTTAATATGGTTGAGTGCTCTAAAAGCCCTGAATGGCTTACCCAGATGGAAAAGGCTAATTAATCCGGCAATAGTTTGCAATGATATGAAAGCTATTTTATGGTATAATGTAATGCGCTCAAAATTGTAAAAAGTAATAAACCAACCGACTAACACTGCCGAAAGGAAAGTAAAAAAAATTAATGGCATTTCCTTTGGAGCTCTAATTCGATGTGCATAGCGTTCGGTGTAATTTGATTGCTGATAGCCGGTGGCATCAATATCCATTTCAGGGATTGTTCTTTCAACGGTATCGTTGATAGCATTAATGCGAGGAGATGTTTCAACTTCGGGAAAGCCGGGTTTTGATAGTTTTGGTTCAATTTTTATATCGCCATAAGTTAGAGCTCCAGTAGGACAAGCGCCTGCGCAGGCAGGAATCCCTCCCTCCTTTAACAAATCGTTGCAAAAATTGCACTTCTCAATCACACCCTTAGCCGGATTAAATTTAGGGGCTTCGTAAGGGCAAGCCCAAGTGCAATACTTGCAGCCAATACACTTTAAATGGTTGTGAACTATAGCTCCAGTTATGTTGTCCTTTGAATATGCTATGGCCGGGCAGTTGACCATACAAGGCGCATCGACACAATGGTTGCAGGCAATGGAAAGGTTGATAAACCCTTTTAGGGGGATTTTGATAGGATTACCATTAACCACCATTCGCCAGGCCATTGGGGGTTCAGTATGGTTTTGGTTATAACATGCTACCATGCAAGCATGACAACCAACGCATCGGGAATAATCAAATATGAACCCCTTATCGCTCATTTGGTATGTTTTAAAAGTTTTACCTCTACCCTATTGTTGTGAAATGCTGATCCATGCCCCATATCGGTCTCTCTCCCCTCCGATAGCACATTCACTGGAGCGCCCTGTGTGCGCCACCAGCCATTGGGGATTACCACACAACCTACCCTTACCTCGTAAGTAAGCTGCGCTTCAACTGTAAATGAACCACGATGGTTAAAAACCTCAACCATATCGCCATTTGCAATACCCCTTTTAGCGGCATCAATCGGATTCATTTGAAGAATAGGGCCTCCGCTTACCAATGATATGATTTTAAGGTTGTTGAACTGACTATGTATCCGATTTTTGGTATTGGGCGACATCAGGAAAAGCGGGTAAGGCGTTTGATTATGGAAAAGCTCCTCGGCAGGCTTGTAAACCGGAAGTGGGTTTTCGGCCCAAATTGATTGAACCTGCTCCGAGTAAAGCTCTATCCTACCCGAAGGTGTGGTAAACCGATAATCGGAAAAGGCTATCTCCTGTAAGCCAGGGGCGAGTATTGGTCCTTTTTTGAGGTCATCTAATGATAAGTCAAACTCCTTCAATCTACTTTCAAGAAAATTGTCAATCTGATCATCGCCCGGAGGTAATAGTACTTGCGATAAGTAAGCCTCGGTAAAGCCAAGTTTTTGGGCAAGTAGCCAGTAAATATCCGTTTCAGGTTTAACCTCACCGGCAGGTTCAACTACCTTTTGCTTAAGCTGAATATATGGGTTCCAGTAGGAACCGATAATATCGGACTGTTCAAACATATTTTTTGCCGGAAGAATAATATCGGCTTCCAGTGCCGTATCGGTCATGAACTGCTCTACAACCACCCTAAAATCTAATTTTTTGAAGGCTGCTAAAACCTTTCCAGTATTTGGATTCTGTGTAAGCGGATTACCGCGTTCAACCCAAACCATTTTAAGTTCGGGCTCCTTAGTGGCAAGCATATCCGCACCTAATCGAGCAGTTGATATAGAACGGCGAATAACACCATCGGGTTTATCGGGTGGGTAATAGCATAGCGGTTCTAAAACATCGTCGAATACATAACTCTGAAGGTTTGCATAATGCCAGCATGCACCTGGTTTGCCTATGTTTCCGGTAATCACGCTAAGGGCAAGAATAGCTCTTACGGTTTGCCCACCATTGGTGTAGCGCTGCATGCCATAGCCAGGAATAAGAGTCATTGGCTTTACATTGCCAATATACCATGCTAGTTTATCGATCAGATTTGCAGGCACTCCTGAAATTTCAGAAGCCCATTGAGCCGTAAAAGGTTTAACATGCTGGACAAACCGTTCAAAGCCCAAAACATGTTTTTCGATAAAATCGTTATCAATCCATTCCTTTTGAATGAGAATATTGGCAACTGCTAATGCTATGGCAGCATCGGTCGATGGGAATGGTTGTAAAAGCAACGAAGCCCTCTGCGATGATTGAGTTCTTCGGGGGTCAATCACTATAAGCTCAGCTCCTTTATCCAGTGCATTGTTAAGAGGAATCATTTCATGCAGGTTGCTTTCTGCCGGATTTTTACCCCATAAAACAATGAGTTTGGCATTCTCTAAATCCCAGGGGACATTGTGCTTGTTCTCGCCAAGGGTTAAACGGGTGGCTTCAAGACCTGCTGGCCAGCAAAGGTTTCCGTAAACAGTAGTTGCTCCGCCATAAACATGGCGCCAGAACTTAACACTGAAATCGTTTAACAAACCAGCCATGCCACTGGCAGCGTAAAACAGAACAGATTGTTGACCATAAATATTGCGGAAATGTATTAACCTTTCGGCTATGGTTTCGAGTGCCTCATCCCATGAT
Organism: Bacteroidota bacterium; assembly: GCA_040752515.1. Classification (GTDB taxonomy): domain Bacteria; phylum Bacteroidota; class Bacteroidia; order Bacteroidales; family Tenuifilaceae; genus Tenuifilum. The sequence goes on from JBFMGQ010000037.1 coordinate 25,602, forward strand.
ATGCGCTTAAATCCGGACTTAGTTTTCCGTTGCGGGTAAAGTATTCTATCGGGAGAATTTGCCCTTTCCACATAGCTTAACCCTTTGAGGCATCCACCAAAGGGGGTTGCCTTGTTCAGCGGTAAAGGCTTAATCCCAACAACTTTGTTGTTTTCAACCTGCACAACCAAACTACAGGTGCTGTAGCAGTTTCGGGGGCAGGCAGTAATAAACTCCTTCACAGCCTATTACTTTTGGGTTTCAGCAAGGTATTGTTCCTTGGAGATGAAGAAACCATCTTTTAGGTAGTAAACCGCACCATACTCATGATCGATACGGGTATAAAACGTGATGGAATTATTTCGATTAAACACCGTTCGTGTAAGAATAATACGTGGTAAACGAATAACCTCATCGGTTCGTTCACGGGTGTATCGTTTTGCTATATCCTCTGCAGCCAGCAAGGTTACCACCTGGTCGGCATCCTCCTTCCCAATTTGAGCACTCATTTTCTCAGCTACAAGCTTAAGGCGTAACTCGGCATCGCGTTTACGTTGTTCCTCAAGTAGCAACTTTTTTTGTTCTTCGGCCTTACGGCGCTCCTCTTCTTCGCGTTTTAGGCGCTCTGCTTCCTGGCGAGCTTTTTCCTGTTCAGCTTTTAGTCGCTCCTCACGTAATTTAGCCTCAGCAATAGCCCTTTCCTCAGCTTCTTTCTTCAACTTTTCAGCCTCTTTAATTTTGGCTTCTTCCTCGGCCTTTCGTTTAGCCTCCTCAGCCAATCGTTGAGCCTCTGCTTCCTGACGAATCCTTTCCTCCTCCTTCAAGCGGGCTTCCTCGGCAGCCTTTTGCTTAGCCTCCTCTTCCTGACGGATGCGTTCCTGCTCTTGCTTTAGCCTTTCCTCTTCCTGCTTTCGGAGTTCCTCCTTTTTTCGGGCTTCCTCTTCTACTTTAATTCGAGCCTCTTCTTCAGCCTTTTTTCGCTCTTCCTCTATACGTTTTTGTTCCTCAAGCTTAACTTTCTCCTCGGCTAAACGACGTTCCTCTGCTTCCTTTCTTAATCGTTCTTCCTCTTTTAAACGAGCCTCTTCGGCAGCCTTTCGTTTAGCCTCCTCTTCCTGACGGATGCGTTCCTGCTCCTTTCTTAGTTTTTCCTCTTCCTGCTTTCTTAACTCCTCTTTCTTACGAGCCTCTTCTTCTGCTTTCAGTCGGGCTTCCTCCTCAGCCTTTTTCTTTTGTTCCTCGAGCCGTTTTTGCTCTTCTAACTTTTTCCTCTCCTCGGCAATCCTACGCTCCTCGGCTTCTTTCTTTAAGCGTTCCTCTTCCTTTTTCCGAGCTTCCTCGGCGGCTTTTCGTTTAGCCTCTTCCTCTTCCTTGCGTTTTTGTGCCTCCGCTATAATACGCTGTTTTTCCTCCTCGGCCTTGCGGGCTTTCTCCTCTTCTTCCTTTTTCTTTTTTTCCTCGGCTAACTTTTTGTTCTCATTCTCAATTTCCTTTAACACTTTCAGAGAGTAATCAGTATCGTAAGTAAAATCTCGTATATCCTTAGCGTACATAATTTTTGCAACTGGATTTGCATACTCCTTAATTACATCCTCGCTCTGTTTTTCCAGAACTACATCAAAACCTGTCATTTGCTGAATATCCTTACGGAATGTATCGGGAACACGAGTATCGATAAGAACCTTTTTGGTTATATACCCGGGCTTTTCAAATACAATAATATACTCCGAGTTGTATTCGAGAATGAAATCGAAAACACCTTTATTGCTCACCGATATGGTTTGAACCACATTGCCATTTTGGGTTACGGTTACTTGTGACCCTTGCAAATCGCCTTTTTTAACAATCAGTCGTGCCGATACCTGTAGCCCATTTTGGGCGAAAGCCGATAAACAAAGTAAAAAAACAAGTGATACTGCAATGTAAGCCTTTAGTATTGACGATTGCTTGATTAACATAGCTTGTAATTTCAGTCCGAGTAATTGCAAAATAAAAAACTTCTAACAAATTAAGTAAAAATATTTGAAAGTGATACGTATTATATACCTAATCGGTTCGACATTTTGTAATAATCTTTGATTTACGTTTTGAATCCGATGCTATTACCTCGTAAAATTCATCGATATAATCATTCAGTTCGATTCTTTGATGTTGTGGTAAATGGTTAAACGAGTTAATGGTATGCTTTATTGTATCGTGTAACTCCATTAGGTATGAAAAAACTTCAATATATTCCTGTTCAGGCCGACAATAACCATTGAAATGTCGCTCTTTAACTGTTTTAATTGGGAGATGTTCAGCTGGAAGCGCATAGGGTGCATCAACAAAGCCGGAAAAATCAAAATCAAAGGGAACGGGAATCGGTGGTGCAAACGGTTCTGGCTCAAAAAGGGTTATATTGTGCAGTGCTTTTATCGACCAATCGGTGTGTCCTATCATGTACTGGAAAACAGCCATCTTATTGTAATAATTTCGGTTGCAAGCGTTTGGATGCGTATTTTTAGCATCCCTAATTACTCCCCCTACCCTCCTGGCAAGCAATTCGGAGGGTTCAACTACAAAGGCATACGTGGTTGTTTCATTACCATAGTATAAATCAACTATACTCAGCTGTAAAAGCCTTACCCTATAGGAATATGGTGAAATAATTTGGTAAATTTTGTAAGCAAGATACTCCTTAAGAACTAAATACTCATACTGTTTCGACCGTTGACAAGGGATTACCAATTTTAATTTTTCGATACCCTCAAAAATAGTATTTGCCGTTTCCTTTGGCTTAAATCTTATAAGGAGAGGTGGCTGTGAGCAATTGGTCGGATTCTTTCGAAAAATTCCGCGGGTCTTAACCTCAATGGGAATTCTAACTATTGCGCCACTCTCGTTTTCATAGGATAAGTAGCCATTATGATACGAGGGATTATTGCCAACATCGGTATATACCTGTTGAATTCCAAATTCAAGCTTCACCCGCAAAAGGGATGTATCGTCAAAAACAACTTGCCCTTTTGAAGAGTAATCCCAAAATAACAGGATTAAAATTATTGCCCCAGAGATATAGTTTTTAGCCACACTTGCTTAATAATGATTGAGGTAAAAATACAAATAATAGAGCAGCTAAACCGATTTTTTATTGTAACGGAGTATGGCAAAACTTAAAACTGCAATAGCCATTAGGCTTATCGACATGAAACTTTCCCTTAGATTGCTAAAATTGGAACCTTTCAGTATTAGCATTCTGTTTACCTTCATAAAGTAATATAGGGGGTTGATGGTATTGAACCATTGAGCCCATTTGGGCATGCTTTCGGTTGGTGTAAATTGTCCGCTAAGCATCAGGAAAACTATCATGAAAAAGAATGCCATAAACATAACCTGCTGCTGGTTGCTTGCCGATGTTGAAAGTATCAAACCTAAACCTAATGCCACCAAAAGATAAATGGCGGCAAAGCTAAAAAGAAGGGGAATACTACCTACAATGGTAAGGTTGAACACAAGCTTTGCAATAATCAATCCAAACGATAACTCAAATAGTGCTATAATCCAGAAAGGGACGAGTTTACCTACTATGAATTGATAGGGTTTAATGGGGGTAACGTTAACCTGCTCAATTGTGCCAAGCTCCTTTTCCCTTACAATGTTGATAGCTGTTAAAAACATGCCCACTATGGTGACCAATATAACAAGGATACCCGGGACCATATAAAGCTTGTAGTTCAAATCAGGGTTATACCAATGCCTTACACTTTGCTTTGTCGGAATGATGTTTGAACTTTGTATAGCAATACTTGAAGCGTAACCCTGAATTATATCCGAAGTGTAACTTTGAGTGAGAGCGGCTGCGGTAATGTTTATGGCATTCAGCATAAGCTGAACGTTTACAGGTTCTCCCTCTATTAAATTCTTGCCAAAACGATTTGGTATTACCAAAACGGCATCGGCTTTACCTAAATCGATAAGCTCAACTGTTTTGTCAACACCTCCCCTAACAGGTATCAAAGTGTAAAACTTTGAATGGTCAAAGGCATTTATTAGGTTGCGCGATTCCGATGAGTTATCGAAATCAACAATGGCCAACTTGATATTTTTCATCTCCTGTGTTGCAGCATTGGCAAGTATCAGCAGCTGAACAATTGGCAGCACAAATATTATTGGCAGGATTGTTTTATTCCTGAATATCTGTATAAATTCCTTCTGTAATAGAATTAATATCCTTTTCATCCGTACAAAATATTTATATTCACTACTGTCCGACAAAAAAAAGTAGAATAAGGGGGTTTCACCCGAAGGATTCGCCCCCGATGTTGTAGATTTGTTTTGCATACAAAATCACAACATGAGCAAAAATAAGGAAATAAAATTAG
>JBFMGQ010000038.1:0-25605 GCA_040752515.1 Bacteroidota bacterium
AAAATTTAATAATTATATCTATTTTATTTTTATTGATATAATATCCAAAATTATAACTATAACAATTTTGATGTTAAAATATAAAGATTTAATAATTGGCCCTTTTTCTACATTTAAATTTTTCTTAATTGAAACTAAAAATGACTTATTAAGTGGTAATAAATTAATGCTTTCAAACATTACTGGAATTTTAATACTTGGTGTAATTAGGTTTTTTATTGAGCAATATTGGGATATCGAAACTTTTGGTAAAATCTCATTTAGTTTAAACATATCACAAGTATTATTACTTTTTGTTTCAGCGATAAGTATTGTACTTTTCCCTTTATTAAAAAAGTTAAATGAAAAGCGTCTTAGAGAATTATACGAAAACATAAATATTTTATTAATGTTTATATTCATTACTACATTAATATCATACTTTCCTATTAGATACATATTAGGAATCTGGTTACCCAGTTTTAATGATAAACTTAACTACCTAGTAATACTCTTTCCTATTGTACTATATGAATCAAAGATGTCACTTTTAGGAAATTCATATTTAAAATCTTTGAGAAAAGAAGGCAAAATGTTAAAATTCAATTTTATTTCTTTTCTATTAAGTACATTTCTATGTATTTTGTTTATTGTATATTTTAAAGACCTTAATCTTGCCGTTGCATCAATTCTTTTTGTTTTTGCTTTTAGGTCAATTATTACTGAATTATATTTATCACAATTATTTAAAATTAAAATTCTTCATAACATTATGATAGAATTATTTATTACAATCGCTTTTATTGCTACTGGCTGGTTATTCAGTTTATTATTGGGGGCGATAATTTTCATCATTTTATACTTGCTGTTAACTTTCATTTTTAGAAAACAGATAATGCATTCATTTTCTTTCTTCAAAAATCATTAATATTATAAATATTGTGAACAATAAAACTTTAAAAAATAAACCTAGAGTATTATTCATTGAGCCTGTTTTAGCCCATTATCGTCGAGATGTGTTCAATGATATCTTTTCAAGCAACTCTTTTGAAACAAAAATCCTTGCGGGCAATAATTACCAAGGTATAAAGATTTTTCATATTGATAATAGTATTATTCAAAAATTTTATACTATTCGTTTGTTAAATCATACTTTTTACTATCTCAAAAGATCTTTATCGTTTGTAAGATCTTATAAACCTGATGTAATAGTTTGTTCTGGTATTGATTTCCATCATATTCATACTATTTTAATTTTTTTGTGGGCGAAATTTACAAAAAGAAAATTTGTGTGGTGGTCACATGGAGGTTTCGGAAATCAAGGGAAAGTTGGGAAATGTTTAAGGGGTTATATATATCGACATTCAGATTATATTATTGCATATAGTCAACAAGGCTATAATAATTTGCAACAACTTGGAGTAAACGATTTTAAAATAAAAAACATTGGTAATTCAATCAATTATGATGATTATGGTTTTAATAAAAAAAATTTTAAAGAGATATGTGGAAATAAACCTTTTACACTACTTTTTTCTGGAAGGCTTACTCCTGCAAAAAGGATTGATGTTTTGCTTAAAGCATTAAAAGAATTAAAAGATAATAGTGCGATAGAGTTCAGATGTTTTATTGTTGGTTGTGGAATAATTGAAGAACTTAAAAAATTTTCAGCAAAGTTAAATATTAATGATATTGTTGAGTTTGTAGGTGAAAAATATGGAGATGAAGTTGTTCCTTATTTTAAATGTGCAGATATTTTTGTTTATCCAAGTGGCATTGGTTTGTCTATTTTACATGCGTTATCATATGGGTTGCCTGTTATTACAACAAACAACTATAATTTACATTTTCCTGAAGTAGAACTTTTAAAGCCTGGTGTAAATGGCGATACTTTTATTGATAATGATCATGTAGATTTAGCTAGAAAAATTCAAAATTGGGTAGTAAAATTACAATATTCAAAAGAAAAAATTTCAAATGATTGTATAAATTCAATATTTGAGAAAGAATATATACCTGCTGAACAAGCAAAAAAGATTATAAATGTTCTTACTCAATTAATTTTTAAATGAATAAAGAAATACTTTATATTCGAAAATTTTTGCGTGATAAGTTGTTAGATTTACTATCATTAAATGCAAAGCCAAATGTGGGTATTCATATCTTAAACGGTCATTTCTTAAGTTTGAACAATGATGCTCCACCCGAAATATTTCATAAACTTCTTGAAAGGCTAATGGATCTTGGTGTTAAGTTTATAAATTTCGATGAGGCTGCTCTAAAAATAATGAATAAGGAATACCCTCAAAACGAATGCCTTGTGGCATTTACCTGGGACGATGGATTTGAAGAGTGCTTCAGTAAAATAAAACCAGTACTCGATTATTGGAACCTAAAAGCTGGATTCTTTATCAATCCAAATTTTATTGATGGTGACAGTAATTACAGAGAAAACTTTAAAAAGAATATTGTTTTAACCGATAAGGACCCTATGACCTGGCAGATGATTAAACAGATGTCGGTAGAGGGGCATATCATTGGTGCACATACACTCGATCACCTGTCGCTAAAAACAGATGATCTTGGTTTTCTCAAACATCAGATTGAAGGAAGTAAGAAAAGAATTGAGGAGCAACTAAATATTGAGGTAATACATTTTGCCTTTCCTTATGGACAATTAAAATATATAAGTGACGCTGGTGTTGAGGTTGCTTGCAAAACCTTTCCTTTTGTTTATAGTCAAGATAATTATAGGCATTACTTCTCATTCAATGGTAAGGTAATTAACCGCCGCCATTTTGAGTGTGATTGGCCATTAAACCATGTACTTTACTTCCTAAAAACTAAATCGTTTTGAAACAATTTGATGTTTTGATAGTTGGCGATTTTCCTCCTGCTACCCATACTGGTATTAGCATGGTTAATGCTTTGGTTCGCGATGTTTTGATTGAGCATAGTAAACGCGTTTGTATTATTGATGAGTCGGCTTGGATATATAAAGGAATTAAACGTGCTATTCATTATATCGTTGGTTCACACCTCACTCTTGTTAAAGTTTTATGGAAATCAAAAACTAAATATATTTACTTAAATATTCCATTATCATTTGCTGGACAGATCAGGCTTTTAATAGCTTGCTTAATTGTTAAAATTTTTTCTCGTCGTTCAAATCTTATTGGTCATATCCATAGAGGCGATATCAAGCAATGGGTCGATAAGTCGTTCGTTAACAAATTCATTTTAGGTCTAAATCTAATATTTTTTAATAGAGTGGTTATTTTAAGTAAAAAATTTGAGAACGATTTACTTAGTTATTATCCTAAAACAAATACAATAGTTATTCCAAACACATCATTACTCGAGGATTTTAATCGTAAAAACTATAATCTTAACAATAATAATTTTGTATGCATTTCAAATATTATTAAGACCAAGGGTTTGGGTGACATAGTAAATGCTTTTTCCGATATCCGTTTAAAAAATTATCATTTAACTATTATAGGCAATATTTACGATCGAGATTTTTTTAATGAACTTATTGCTTACAATAGTTCTAATATTGAGTTTATAGTAAATTCAAACAGACAAAAGGTCTCAGAACAGCTTATCAATTCGGATTGTTTAATACTCCCATCATGGAACGAAGGTCAACCCCTTGTGGTTCTCGAAGCTATGTCGTTAGGTGTTCCCATAATAGCAACAAATGTTGGTGATATCCCCAATATGGTGGGTAACGATTATCCATTCCTATATGAACCCCATAATCCAGCCATGTTAATTGAAAAGGTTATCCTTTTCTCAAATTATGAAAAAAAGGCCGAATTGAGTGAGCAATTGTTGTTAAGATACAAATTAAATTATTCCCGAAATATATTTGTTAAAAACATTCTGGAGCTTTTTAAATGAGCAATGATAAAGAAGTCCTTTTGATTTCGCAGGTTTTCTACCCCGATCAGGTTGCTGTTTCTAATCTGTTCACTAAACTTTTTGAACGAATAGCTGAGTCGAACGCATACTCTATAAGTGTTTGGTGTGCCCAACCTTCTTATACTACCACTGAGCGCCAGCCCAAATTTCGAAAATATAATGAGATAAATATACATTATTTGCCATCAACCAATTTTCAGAAGGACAGTTTGTTGGGACGGATACTTAATATTTCGTCGTTTTCTGTTAGTGTAACTTTAAAGTTAATATTTAGGAAACCAGCCGATTTGATTGTGGTTCACACCACACCCCCTCTCCTTGCAATTTTGGTTATAGGCATTGCAAAGCTTAAGAGAAAAAAGGTTATATATATTTTAATGGATATTTTTCCCGATGGATTGATCCGTTTAGGTAAAGCTTCGATTCGAAATCCCATCATCAAATTATGGAAGGTACTACATCAAAAAGCCTTATTAAAAAGCGATAGGGTTGTTGCAATAGGCAGGGATATGGCAAATTGGGTAAAGGAGGAAGTCCCAAAAATATCCGAAAATAGTTTAAGGGTTATTCCACTGTGGCAAGATGAAAAACTTATTTCACCAGTTGAGTTTTCAAATAATCCATTTGTGATAAAATATGCGCTTTCAAATTATTTTGTGGTACAATTTTCAGGCAACATGGGACTTTGGAACGATTTGGAAACGGTTGGGAAGGCTGTTGCCCATGGAATAAAAGGGGTTAAGTTTGTTTTTATTGGCGATGGTATCCGAAAGAAAGAATTGCTTAACGCAATGGGTGAAAAGGTACATGATAGCTTATTCATCCCATTTTTAAATAACGAAGAGTATGCTTATTCAGTTACCGCTTGCCACTGTGGCTTGGTTACATTGAGGGACGAAGCTCTTGGAATGGGGGTTCCAAGTAAAATATTTGGAATTATGGCGGCAGGTATGCCGGTTCTGGCTGTTGCACCAATGAGTTCTGAAATAGCTTTAATTGTTAAGGAATCGGAGTGTGGGTTAGTTGTAGAACCTGGTGATATTGATGGGCTAGTAAATAGCATTATATTTTTAAAGGAAAACGGTGAGGTTAGAAATAGAATGGGCTTAAACGCCCGCAAATCCTTTGAAATGAAGTACACCACAACTAAGGGCGTACACAATTACTTGACTTTATTTAATGAGTTACTGTAATGAACTTAAGAATAAGAAATTTTTTAGTTAGTATTTATCCATACTCATTTGTCTTATTTGCATTTTCAATACCTATAAATTATAGGATTTCGCTTTATGCACTTGGTTTTATTACCTTAATTGGTGCTCTTTTAATTGCATACAAGAAAAATCTTGATCATGTTTTTAAGAGTAAAATTTCAATTGTATTAATATTTTTCTGGGTTTTACACCTTCTGAGTTTATTTTATACCAGCAATATCAGCTATGGCTTATCAGATGTTTTTCAAAAGATATCATTGCTAATAATTCCTATTGTTTTTATACCTGATTTTATCAATAAAAATTCTTACTTGCTTATTCATAAAGCATTTATTTTAGGCTTAATTCTATCATCGCTATATTTTGTTGTACGTGCTTTAGTTTTATCTATTGTAATTACGCCTGTTGGTATCTTTTTTAAACCTAATCCTGTTGGAGTGCCATGGGAAAACTTCTTTTTCTATGATCTTTTTGTTAAACCACATCATCCCACATATTACTCCATGTATTTAACACTGGGTATTTCGTTTTTATTGATTAGTATAAGAGAAAAATCAACCCTTTTAAGAAGACTTCCAATATATCTTTTAATTGCATATTTTATTGGAATAATTTTTTTAACATCGTCAAAAGCAGGAATTATAACAACTTTTGTAGTGTTTATAATATCTCTATTTTGGTTGTTAAAATCCAAAGGGAAGTTGGTATTATTAGGGACTTTAATAGTTTCTATATTTTTTGGTATTTATTTTATAACACATAATAGCAGATTTACTACAACAATTAAAAATTTAAAGGAATTTAATTTTAAAACCGAAGTTAGTGATGAATTAGCGAAGAAGGACTTATCTAGATTAGAGATTTGGAAATCGGTTCCAAATGTATTTAAAGGAAGTGAATGGCTTTATGGCGTGGGTGTTGGAGATATTAAGGAAAAGTTGAAGGATGCTTACAGGTTAACAAATGCATTATATGCTTATAACGAAGAATTAAATACTCATAATCAGTTTCTTCAAACTTTAGTCGGCATTGGCTTAATAGGATCTATTGCTTTAATTATTATTTTGGGATATAGCACATATATTGCTCTAAAAAGTAAAGATATAATTTTCATATCTTTTATTATTATAGTATTTATGAATTTTATGTTTGAGGCAGTTCTAGAGAGGGTTTTTGGAGTATTGTATTTGGCTTTTTTTCTAATTATTTTTGCAAATAATTCCATTAAGGAATAATCAATAAATTATGAATTAAAAAAAGCCGGTTAATACCGGCTTTTTTTTTTACTGGTTTTTAATTATTTTAAGATATGTCGTAAGAATTGTTTTACGGTGCTGCCAAAGTATTGAAACAAAAAATCCTATTACTGCAAAGAGCAAACCAATTTTCATTGCATACTTTGAATATGGGTTTTCAGCTTTTGAAAGTGGGGTAAAGTCTTGAACTATTGTTATGGGTTCACTATTAATGTTAAGATCTTTTTCTAATCTAAGCTTTTCCTTCTCAAGAAGTAATTTTTGTTCGTGGTATAATTTTCTATCTTTTTCATTAAGAACCACCATTTGGTTTGAGGTTGCCCTTTGCATTTGAGGGATTTCAAAATACTCTACCTTTTGAAGGCTGTCGAGTCTTCGTATTTCAGCCTCAATGGTTTCAATCAAAATTTTATTTTGCCTTATACGTTCGTTATTATTATCAATAATAAACTTATTCATGTAAATGTAATTCTTTATACCATCGCGTACTTGAGAAAAAATATTTTCATCATATACTTCCAAACGTATAACAAAATAATTATCAAGCCTTTTAATTGTAGAATCCTTTGGATTATATCGCCTTTTATAGTCAGTATAATCCGGTAACCTATCTTTGTTAATATCAATAGTATAAAAGGCTTCAATTGATTTTATTTCTTTTGCTCGGTTAATGTCAATATTCAAGTAGTTAGCGGCAATTGAGTAGTTATTCTGTTTGAATAAATCGTTCAGGAGGTTAATGGAGCCTACAACATAGGTATTGTTGATTGAATTCGATATGGCTGTCATTTCAGAGGAGTAAAACCTTCGGGAGACTTGGTATAGTACATAAGCAACTATTAAACCAATGATTGTAAATGCCACTATCCATAGTGATTTTCTGACAATCAACATTAAAAAATTTAGTATTAACCTATAAGTCCAAAGGACGCCTCGTTTGATACCACCTCCCATTCTGTTGAATAGTTCAAGTAGATCGATTTCATCGGTGGCTTGCTGGCGGGTAATTTGTTCGTTGTTCATATTTTATAAGTTTCGTTAGTTTACTTTTCATTCAAAGAACAAAAATATTACTTTTGAGCAAAAATTTTAGGAATGTTGAAAATTTTAGTTACCGGCGGGGCAGGTTATATTGGTTCCCATACCGTGGTTGAGCTTATTAATGCTGGATTTGAGGTAGTTATAGTAGATAACTTTTCAAATTCTTCACCTTCGTCAGTTGATGGCATTGAAAGGATAACGGGCACTCGTCCCAAACTTATTGAGGCCGATTGCTCTGATTTGATAGCCATGCGCCACCTCTTTTCTGCCGAAGGAAATATCTCAGGTATCATTCATTTTGCTGCGTTAAAAGCAGTTGGCGAAAGCGTAGAGAAACCCCTTGACTACTACCGGAATAATCTGCTTTCAACTATCAACATGATGCAGATGCTCAAGGAATTTGGCGGAAAGTACATGGTGTTCTCAAGCTCCTGCACGGTTTATGGTCAGCCCGATGTATTGCCGGTAACCGAGCAAACTCCCCGTAAACCTGCGATGTCGCCTTATGGGAATACAAAAAGGGTGGGCGAGGATATTATTCAGGATACCGTTCGCTCAACTAATGGAATTTACGCCATTGCATTGCGATATTTCAACCCCATAGGGGCACATCCATCGGCTGAAATTGGTGAGTTGCCATTGGGTAAGCCCGATAACCTGGTCCCTTTTATTACTCAAACGGCTGCTGGTATTCGTGAGAAGTTACAAATCTTTGGAAGCGATTACAACACTCCCGATGGCACTGCCATTCGCGACTACTTTCATGTGGTTGATTTGGCTCGTGCGCATGTGCTTGCCTTACAACGAATGATTGAGGGAAGAAGCAAGGAGCCCTATGAGGTGTTTAACGTTGGTGCCGGTCGAGGTATTACCGTTTTGGAAATTGTAAAGGCATTCGAGAGGGTTACCGGCTTAAAACTCAACTATGAGATTGTAGGCCGCAGAGCTGGCGATATAGAGAAGGTTTGGGCCGATACCACCTTGGCTCAAAAGGAGTTGGGATGGAAAGCCCTAAGCACACTTGAAGAAGCGCTGCTTACCGCCTGGAACTGGGAGAAGCGGGTGAGGGGAATGAAAGGATAAAGGGTAAAGGGTAAAGATTCAAGATTCAAGATTCAAGATTCAAGATTCAAGATTCAAGATTCAAGATTCAAGATTCAATATTCAATATTCAAGATTCCAGAACGTGCTCCGCGAAGTGGTATTCAAAATTAAACTGCTTAACAACCTTTAACCTGCATCATCAGCGTTTCATTCCAATTCACGGGCAACGAAATCATTTGCGTCATCAGTGTTCTGTTTCAATCTCGAACATCACCAGGGTTGTTTTATTTTCTTGTTTTTAAACATTTAGTTGCATCCTTGCAAACTTTTTTTATTGGTTACCTTTGCTGGCGTTGAGTTTATATACTCAACGTAATTAATGTTTAACCAATAAATCAAACAAGCTATGCGTAAAAAAATGTTTTTCAGTAACATGGTAAAGCGATTCACAAAGTGGTCGCACAAGGGTTACGGTGTTTTTGAGAGTTTCAGAACAGTTGTTACTATCGGAGTTTTACCATTTTCGTATTGCCTGCTTGCCATGCCCATGGCAACCTTTGCCCAGCCCGATAGCGTTGCGGTAACCAAAAATGTTGATATCGAAGAGGTAGTTGTTAATGCTCGCAAAAAGGCGAGTACCTATTCGGAGCTTACCAGGGTAGTAAGGGTTGTTAACCGCGATGAGCTGGGGCAACGTAAGGCCACTGCGCTTGGTGAGTTACTCGAGCAAGTGGCGGCAATTGATATCAGGCAGCGCGGAGCAAATGGTGTTCAGGCCGACATTAATTTCAGGGGTGGCTCGTTCGACCAGGTCATGGTATTACTGAATGGCATCAACATTACCGATCCGCAAACCGGCCATCACAACCTAAACATTCCCATTAATATTGATGCGGTAGATCGGATCGAAATTCTGCAAGGCCCAGGGGCTAGAGAGTACGGTGTTGGGGCTTTTGCTGGTGCAATTAACATTATTACTAAGCCCGATAGCAATAGTAGCGGTCAACTTTCCTTTTTTGCAGGACAACATGGCTTAGCCAAAGTGTCGGGTTCACAAAATTTTGGAACTCAAAAATTACGTTCCTTTGTTTCCACATCGTTCGAAAGGTGTGATGGGTATATTGAAAATACCGATTTCAAAAAACTTAATATCTACCTTCACACATCCTATACAATCGAAAAAGCAGAGCTTAACTTTTTTGCAGGGTATCAGGATAAAGGGTTTGGGGCTAATAGCTTTTATACACCCAAATATCCCAATCAGTATGAGGCAACCAAAACAATATTAGGTTCGGTTAGCCTCGATAAATCATGGAGGGATTATACATTCCGAACGGCTGGTTATTACCGTAAACATACCGACAGGTTTGAACTTTTCCGAAGCAATCCGGCATCCTGGTATACCGGTCATAACTACCATGCTACCGATGTTTACGGAGCAAAGTTATCGGTAAATCGGTTTTACCAGTGGGGTAAAACCGAGGTAGGGTTTGAGCTAAGGCGAGAGGAAATACTAAGCAATAAACTCGGAAGCCCTTTGGCCGATTCAGTTAAGGTTTGGGGTGAAAATGTTTACTACAAAAAAGGCGACTCGCGAAATCACCTTATGGCTTATGCCAGCCAAAACTTCTTTTTTGAACAATTCTCATTTTCGTTTGGCGGCCAATTTAATCATTCCAACAAGTATGGCGACATTTGGACTTGGGGCGCCGACTTTTCATATGATTTGTATCAGTTCATAAGGCCTTTTGCCTCGGTTAATCGATCGTTCAGGTTGCCAACCTTTACCGATTTATACTACCAGGGCCCAACCAATATAGGCAATCCAAACCTGAAAGCAGAGTTTGCCACTACGTATGAATCGGGCTTAAAATTAAAGCAGAATAGGTTGATGGCTGAACTTGCTTTATTTTACAGGCAGGGTAACGATATTATCGACTGGGTAAAGCCGGCAAACGAAACGGTTTGGACAACAGTGAACTATACAAAGCTTAATTCCTGGGGAGCAAATATCAACCTTAGTCTGAATACTAAAAATCTGAATATTTACACCGATAGGATTACACTATCGTATGCATATACCGAAAGTGAAAAGGATAAAGGCGAACTTGATTCATACTATGTGCTTGATTACCTAAGGCATTGTGTAACATTGAATACACAGCATGCCTTTAAAAACCTATACCTGAATTGGACCCTAAGGTATCAGGACAGAAATGGAGAGTATTTAAAATATATCGATACAAATACGTCAATCCCTACTATATATCCCGATGTTTTCCTAATGGATGTAAGGGCTGGATATGTTTTCAAAAAGGTAAATATCTATTTTGACATAAGTAATTTGTTTGATAACCAATATGTTGACATCGCCAATGTGAAACAGCCAGGTCGATGGATTGGGTTTGGAGTTAATTACAGGTTTGATTTATAACATGCAAAAGAATTTGTACTTCTAGCCGCAAATTGATTTATTTGCAAGTTCAAACCAAAAACAGAAAATAATGAAAAAGGTAGTATTGATTGCATCAGTGTTATTGTTTGTGGGCAGCATAGCCCTAACATCATGCGGTTCAAAGGCAAGCGATAATAGCAACCAGGCCAAAACTGAATGCTGTGGCGACCATGGCAAGGTTGAGGGCAAAACTTGCTGCGATTCAACAAAGGTTAACTCACCTGCCGAAAGCACTAAGAAAGAAGGGTGCTGCAGCGGTAAAGAGCATAAAGAGCCTTGCGATAAACCATGTGAGCATAAAAACTAATCAGAAGAATAGTTAAGTAAAAAGGCCGTCGAATAACGACGGCCTTTATTTTATGTGTTATGGTTTGGTTAAAAAAGGATTAAGGAGTTAATGAATCCTGTAACAACCTTTCCACTTTCATAGTCGAGTTCTGATCCCAACAGGCTGTGAGGAATTGAGAAAACAATGATGGTTACAATTGCAGCAAAGATTACTATTGCAGGCCTATGATTTTTCCGGTTAATTAAATAGGCTATAAGCCATGTTGCAAAAGCAATAAGGGTTTTATTATCGGTAAGGTCATAACCAAAAGGAAAGCCAGTCCAGTAGGCTCCAAATGCAAACTTCTGGACAATAGGACCAAGTATTAGACCCCCAAGAAATAGAAGGGCAAGGCTTATGGTAATATTCCGTTTAAACGAGGGCATATTGAATGCAGCCTGTAAACCGGTTAGATTTGAGAAAAGCATTGCCAGGAACATTATTAAAATGTGAGGTATTAAGACCCAAGCGGGCACAGGATCTTTATACCTAATGATGATGGGATTTTCTTTGAAAAAATGTTTAGTTTCAGCGCCATCAAGTATTTCGATATAGTATTCGAGTTTGGCAGCGGCAGGCATTTTGGGTAGGTACGCTTCTTGTTTGTTTTGGTCAATGGCCATGAAAGGCAAAGCAATAAAATCTTCATTTACCTTATATTTTTTGTAGTAAAGGGTTGCAGTGGCATTAATTGGAAGGTTAAGTGTTATTTTCGTATCCTTATCGCTATCACCGCTGCGAATAAGTTTCGATTTGTACTCAATACTATCGATTGTGTAACTGATCCGTTTGGGGTGAGTTGGCCCAGTTAGTCGCTGATAGATAGCAGCGGTTAGTGTTATTGCAAGTGCAAGAGAGAATATTAAATATTTCTTCATTTCAGTGTGGGTTAAAGTTCAACAGAAAACTCTATTTCGTTTTTATCTCTTAAAACCTTGACAGTTGCCTTTGTTCCAGGTTCAAGGGTTGAAAGCGCTTCGGTGTAATCGTAAATATTTTTTATGGGTTTCTGGTTTATGGCGATAATCAAATCGCCTACCTGGATACCTGCAATTTCGGCGGGTTTACCTTCGGTAACCCCCATAACTTTTAGGCCTTTGTCCGATGTGCCGCTTACATCGGGCATAATACCTAATTTGACCTTAATTTTTGGGGTGCGTGATGATGAAAGTGAACGGGTGCTTGACTTAGTAAAGGTAAGCGGTTTCTGCATTGTTGACAGCTCAAAGGCTAATCGGTACGTGTAATTTGCAACCTGTTGCATACCTTCAATGTTTAGCAGGGCAACATCATCGTTAGGGGTGTGGTAGTCTTCGTGTAGTCCGGTATGGATAAAGAAAACGGGGATATTTTTGGAGTAAAACGAGGCATGATCCGATGGGCCAAAGCCATCGGGAACGAGTTTTAGGTGAAATAAGCTATCGGAGTTTAGTGCGTTGAGTAAGGAGTCGGCTTCAAGCGAGGTTTTTGCCCCGTGAACTTCGAGTTCGCGATTACGGAGCCTTCCAACCATATCGAGGTTAATCATCGCCTTGATGCTCTCGATTGGGATTAAAGCAGAATCGACAAATCGTTGGGAGCCGATGAGCCCTTTCTCTTCGGCTCCAAAAGCTACAAACACAATGCTTCGTTTAATCTTTTTCGGATCCGATGCCAGTTTTTGGGCAATTTCCAGCATCGACACTACACCCGAAGCATTATCGTCGGCACCGTTATGGATAGCCAATTGATTTGGAGACCTACTCCCGCCCATCTCTCCCATGCCTAAATGGTCATAGTGAGCCCCAATTACAATATATTCGGTTGCTAATTTTGGATCGGAACCGTGGAGGATGGCCACCACGTTTTGGGTTTCGATAAGGTTGTAAAGTTTTGCTACTTTGCCGCACACATTAATGCCCAAGGGTTGTGGTGAAATGCTGTTTTCTTTAATTTTTTTTGCGATATCGGAGCACAAACCAATAGGTTTGAGTAGTTTAGCTGATGCATCGGGGGAGAGAATGAAAAGGGGTAGGTTGGGGATAGTTCGGAAGTCAACATCGATGTATTTTGCTAAAGTATCGTTGCTAACAACTATTATTCCGGCAGCACCTTCATTCTTGGCAATCTCTATAGGTTTAGGATTCAAATACTCATATTTCCGGTCAAGAGGGTAGTAAATAACAGCCCATTTCCTGCGAACTTTAACATTTTGGTATGAAGTCTCATCGCCTTTTCCAACAAAAATGGCTTCGGCACAAAGTGAATCGGAACCGTTTACTGTAGGGGCGGAGAAATCGCGACCAAATTCAAGCCTTTCGCCATTTACCATCAGGTGGGTTTTCTTTTCGAAGTCGGGATTAAAATTTTTGTAGGTAAAGAACTGGAAACCTTTTTTTCCTAAAGTGGTTAATCCATATTCACGGAATTCATCGCGGATATACTTAGCTGCAATTTTATCGTGAACAGTGCCGGGTTGTCGCCCTTTAAGGCTATCGGAAGCTAAAAAGTTTTCGTGGTATAAAAGTTCATCACTGGTAATATTAGTACTTCGTTTAATCTGGGCAAATAGAGTAGATGAAACGAGCATTAAAACAATAAGTAAAATTCTATGCATGATGGTAAAAATTTGTATTGTTAACAATCGAACTCAAAGATAGCTTAAATCATCAACTAATTTTTTTATTATTGTTGTCAATTTTGATACCAAATATTTAGGGCATGGAACAAATAAGAATATCGGAACGCAAATTAATTCTTTTTACCGTTGGCTTACTTATAGTTGCAGGTATTGTTCGTTTGGGCTTTTACAAGTTAGGGGTTTGGCTATTCTACTTGGCTTTTGCTCCTATTGTATTGCATAGGTTGAGGTTTTACATGAGGAATAGCAATAGCTTGCAGAAAGTTGACAGGCATAGGCGATATACCTTAGGGGTTATCATTGCCACAATTGTTTTAAATCTTTTAGGGTTTCAGGATGTAGAGTTTATATTGCTTTTCGTTTTGGCCATTGATTACTTGATAGTTGTTCAAAACCCGAAAACAGTTAGTGGAGAAGAATCGCGCAATTTACAAGCTTAGCCCACTGTGGCAACTTTCCATTATTGGTGGTAGCATTTGGGGCGCACTGGAAATTACCTTAGGTTCGGCATTACATAACCTGATGGTTCCCCTGGTGGCTGGAACATTACTGGCATTTCTTGGGGTTTTTACCGTTTCGGTCATTTCGGCAAACAGCATTCGGAGGGGATTTTTTTGGAGGGCTGCACTAATTTGTGCCTTACTTAAGTCGGTTTCGCCAAGCGCTGTTATTTTACCCCCTATGGTGGGAATTATGATTGAAGGGCTATTGATGGAGTTTGGAGTGCTGGTTTTGGGAACAAATGCTTTTGGACTGGCCTTGGGTGGTGGTTTGGCTATGCTCTCTATACCACTTTTTAAAGCAATTCGACTTTTTATGCTTTATGGTCAAGGGATTGTGGATTTCTTTATGGGTTTAATTTCCCAATTATCAAATAGTAATACCATTATTATTACCAGTTCATTAATTTATACGGTACTAATTATCTACTTGATTTTGGGAGTACTTTCGGCGTTAATCGGGTTTAGTTTAGGTAAAAAAAATTCTACCTTTAGTTCAAGTCAAATTGAACTGACCATTTTTGGAGAAAAGGGCGGAAAGATAGATTTTAGAAACTATTTCCTGTTGATTATTCATCTTGTTGCCCTGATTTTGTTCCTTACTTATGCCTCGGCAATACCCATTGCCATAGCAATTTTGAGTGGGGGAGTATATGCTTTGTTAGTAATTTTATTTTACGAAAGGCCGCGAAGAATGGTGTTGAAGCCTTTCTTTGTTGCGCCTGTTATGCTATTTTCATTCATAATACCATTTTTTACTACCCAAATTGCTTTAGTGCCAGTGTATGGCATCTATATTTTTGTGAGGGCTATTTTTGTTGTGGCTACATTGGCTGCAATTGGAACTGAGTTAGCCAAACCTGCGGTTAGCCAGTTTTTTAACAGGGGATTTTTTAGCCCGGTTTACTACGCTTCAAGTATGGCCTTTAATGCATTGCCTATTTACCTGAATGTTTTCAAAAATATCAATTTTTCGGCAGCAAACGCTTTAAATGATATTCAGGGAGTTATAAGAAATTCAAGTTGGGGTGGTAATCGGCCTATTATCATCATTACAGGTGGGTTAGGCGAGGGGAAAACAACTTATCTGGAAAATCTAATTAACATTCTTGGGCGTGTGAAAAATATCAGGATTAAGGGGTTTATTGCGAAGGGAATAGGTTTGCCACCGTTACGCAAGGGTTACAGCCTAAAAGTATTGCCCGATGGCAACGAATTGGTGCTATGCCGCAGAATTGCAGCTTGTGGTTTGCCCAATAAGTCGTTTGAGTTTAACCAGGAGGTTATCAAGGAATTAACCCACGAACTGATAGCAATTAAAGGCGATGAGATACTGGTTGTTGACGAGGTAGGCCGAATGGAACTCTACGGTGAGGTATGGGCTGAGCTAATTGAACATCATCTTACCAAAACCAAAAATGTATTGGTGTTTACAGTTAGGCGCGAAAATCTGATGCATATTGCTGACCGATGGAACCTTAACGATGCTTTTGTGTTCGATATAGCAAAGACTTCCGCCGAAGTTGCAGCCAACAGTATAAAAGATTTAGTTCTCAGTTACAATTCGTCCGGTTCCCGATAGTAGTGATCGGGAATCGATTATTGAAGTTCCGTGAATGGCGGGGTAAACAATTACAACGTTTTTATCTGATATTATTTGGCTGGTAAGTAAAAGGGTATTTTGTGTATCGCTGTTATAGGCTATTGTCCCTCGACGTGCCGATATGATTATGGCAAGAGCATTGGTATCGATACCTTTCAAATGGTTAAAGCCATCTTCCCATTTTCGGATTTCAACTACGGTTGGTTTAATCTTGCCATATGCAGGAGGTAGTTCAGCCATAACATTTTCGGCATGAATTCTATCGACAATAATGGTTACTTTTTGACGTGTTTTTTTAATAATCTTTTCAAGGCTATGCATGTAGTTCTTAAAGTCGGGGTCAAACTCGGCATTGGAGGGAATTAAAATGAACACTTGCGAAAACTGTTCAATGGGTTGATTGAGGCGGCAAATGTAAACGGGTTGTTTTACATCGGCCAGCACACCCTCGAGTATTGTTCCAAAAATCCACCGACGCGATGAAATGTATTTTCCCGACCATCCCATAATGATTTTGGATACAAGCATCTCCTTTGCTGCTCTCACAATCCCCGATGAGATGTTTACATCTACCCGAACAGCCCACTCGGTTTCTATTCCAAAATTATGGCTAATATCTTCCGCTTTAGCGGCAAGATCTTGAACCTTGTGGATCTCATCATCGTCTTTTACAACTCGGAGTAAGGTGATGGGGGTCTTTCTCGCCCTTTCGCTAACATAATCGGCAAATTCTATTAGCTGTTCAATATGGGATGGATTTGCAACCGGTATTAATACTTTTTCGGAGTCGGTTGGCTTAAACCTTATTGCCGGAAAAGCAATTGCGTAGCTTTTAGCTGCTTTTTCGGTAACCATTGCACTTAAAACGCACGAAACAAAAATTACTACTATGGTAGCATTCAATACATTAATATCGACAATACCAATTTTATACCCTACAAGTATAATGGCAATGGTAGCCGCTGCATGGGCCGTGCTTAAACCAAAAATTAACTGGCGATCGAGCGCTTTTAGTCCAAATATTTTTTGGGTGATGAATGCCGCCAACCATTTAGATATTATGGCAAATGATATGAGAATGGCTGATAGTTCAATTGATTCATACCCACTTACAAATGCTTTTAAATCGATTAGCATCCCAACGTAAAAAAGAAAAATGGGGATAAACAAAGCATTCCCAACGAATTCGATACGGTTCATTAGCATTGCCGATGGCGGAATTTGCCTGTTTAAAACTATTCCTGCCAAAAAAGCTCCTATAATGGGTTCAATACCCAGAAACCGGGCAATGGCACTTGTTGTGAATACAATAGCCAGCACAAAAACGTATTGTGCCAGTTGGTCGGACGAGAGATTTTTTAGAAACCATAGGGTAACTCGGGGAAGAATAAGAATAACAAAAAGGACAAAAAACAGAATCTTTGGAATAAGTAAAAGAAATTCGTTAATTCCTGTATTGGTTGATAACGAGGTAATTATAACAAATATCAGGAGAACAAGAGTATCGGTGATTATAGTTCCACCTATCGACATCTCAACAGGTAAAGTTTTTGTAAGCCGAAGCCTTGAAACAATTGGGAATGCAATCATGGTTTGTGTTGAAAACATGCTGGCTATGAGCAGCGAAGGCAAAAAACTATATCCCAATACATGCTTGCAAATCAGGAAACCGAAAAGGAAAGGAATGGAAAATGTTAGCAATCCAAAGGTGATATTTTTTCGTTGATTCCTTAAAAAACTTCCCACCTCGAGCTCTAAACCAGCAAGGAACATTAAGTAAATTAGGCCTACATTACCTAAGAGCTCAATGCTGCCATTTTTATCAAGAACGTTTAAACCAGTGGTTCCTAAAATCATACCGGCAATAATAAGGCCTATGATTCCCGGAAGCTTAAGTTTTGAAAAAAGCAATGGTATTATAAATATCACCAAAAGGGTAATTCCAAAAACAGTAATGGGTTCACTGATTGGGAGATGAAGCCCTGAACTTTCCATTTTGGGGTGGGGTTAAATTTTGCGTAAATTAATAAAGGTTTGGGTAAAAAAAAAGCCGCCAGCAGGCGGCTAAAAATGTTAAGTAGAATTATCGGTTTCTTTCGCTAAATTCACGCCCCATTCTTAAGGCCTTAAGGTTAAGCTGAACAACTTCATCGCCTTTTCTACCGAAGAGTTGACGTATTCCCTCTTCAATCTTTTCGAAAGGCATATCGAGGAATAGCGATGCAGCACCGAGCATAACGATGTTTGAAGCCTTAGATGACCCTGCTTCCTTGGCAATGGAGTCGGCATCAATTGCGATGTGGTTTTTCACCGCTTTAATTTGTGCCAATAGGTCATCGGAAGCAGGATAATCGGGTATATTGTTGAATGGGTTAATATTGGTTACCAGCCAGCCGGTTGGTGCCAAAAAAGGCAGGTAACGGAGCCCTTCCATGGGCTCAACGGATATAATCATATCGGCCCTACCCGCTGGAATGAGATCCGAAGCAATAGGTTTATCGGAAATGCGAAGATGCGATTGCACATCGCCCCCACGTTGGCTCATGCCATGCACTTCCGATTGTTTAATGTAAAGGTTACTATTAACTGCGGCAAGCCCAATTGCTGCTGCAATGGAAAGTATTCCTTGTCCGCCAACACCTGCAAGTATTATGTCGTTTTTCATGGTAATTTTCAGGTTAAATGTTACTCATTCGATTCTTTTTTCTCAGACTTTTTCCTTCGGGCAAAGGTTTGGATACATTCGCGTTGGGGAATGATAACCGAAACGCCATTGTATGCCAACTCTTCCTTAATGATTTTAACATTCTCTTCGTGGTTTTTCTTTAAAGGGGTTACCACTCTGATATGGTCAGGATGAACGCCTATGCCCTTGCAAATTTCAACGATTCGGCCGGTTGCCGAGGAGTGCTGTCCGCCTGTCATGCCGGTGGTTGAGTTGTCGGATATAATAACGGTGATTGGTGAATTCTCAATAACTGCATCCAAAAGCCCTGTCATACCACTATGTGTAAATGTGGAATCGCCAATAACAGCAATGGCAGGAACCAGTCCGGCATCGGCTGCCCCTTTAGCCATGGTAATTGAGGCACCCATATCGACACAGGAATTGATGGCATTAAATGGGGGCAGGGCACCCAAGGTATAGCAACCAATATCGGAGAATACCCTGCCGGTTCCGTATTCCTTTAACGCTTCGTTCAGGTCTTCGTAAACATCCCTATGGCCACAACCTTGACAGAGTGAAGGGGGACGATTTTTTACAACGCTGGGAACAGGTTGGCCTTCCATTACAGGTATTCCGAGCGCTTTGGCTACAATATTGGGGTTGAGTTCTCCATCGCGGGGTAATGTTCCATCTAATCGTCCATGAATGGTTTTGCCAATGTTGAGGAAACCTTTAATCATCTCTTCAACAATGGGATAACCTTCCTCAAGTATTAATAGTTTTTCGCAACCGTTATAGAGGTCGGTAACCTGCTTGGGTGGAATTGGGTATTGGCATATTTTAAGAACAGGGTAAGGGCATTTATGGTCGGGGAAGTTTTCAATAAGGTAATTGTAGGCAATGCCTGTAGTGATTATACCTAAGCTCTTGTCGGTTCCGGGAATTAGCTGGTTGTATGCCGATTTTTCCGATTCCAATTCCATGGCCGATTGCGAGACCAGCAGTTTTTTATAGTTTTTGCGGGCAATTGCTGGAAGCAAAACGAACTGCCGAGGATCAGATGGAAGGCGGAGTGGATTTTGGGTTTTAACCTCGCGGCGCTGAACGCCAGCTCTTGAGTGAGCCATGCGGGTTGTAATACGCATTAAAACGGGAACGTTTAACCTTTCGGAAAGCTCAAACCCGAAGTATGCCATATCATAGGCTTCCTGCTGGTTCGATGGTTCCAGTATAGGAATCATTGAGAATTTACCGTAAAAGCGCGAGTCCTGCTCGTTTTGGGAAGAGTGCATCGAAGGGTCATCGGCCGATACCACAATTAATCCGCCGTTTACACCTGTAATTGAAGCGTTTATAAATGCATCGGCAGCCACGTTTAGCCCTACGTGCTTAAAGCATACCATGGCTCTTTTTCCGGCATACGACATACCAATGGCTGCTTCCATGGCAGTTTTTTCGTTAGTTGACCATTGCCTGTGGATATTCAGCTCTGCGGCTTGCTTTGAACCTTGTACGTATTCCATTATTTCGGTTGATGGGGTACCCGGGTAGGCATATATACCTGATAGGCCGCCATCTATTGCGCCTTGCGCTATGGCCTCGTCACCTAATAGTAGTAACTTGCTATTATTCATATTTTTACTGTATTTCGAGTGTTTTTATTAAGGTTGATATTTTGAGTGATATTTTTTAAGTTTCCACTTGTGATTTTACTCATAGACCGCCAAAGCGTTTCAGGAAGCCAACGTTTAGGGCAACATTATGCAGGTAGTATATGAAACAAAGATTCATTAAATAACAAATTGTAATTGCGAATATGCAATAGGTTAAATGTTGTTAGCAAAAATACAAAAAACAATTATAGCAATGAAGCAAAATGCTGAAAAATACAAAATATTGTAATTAGGTGGTCATTCAATTATTGTTGCAATAATTGTTCGACTTCCGCCGTGTTTTCGGAACTCACAAAGGTATATCCCTTGCCAAGTTCCCAGATTTAGACTTCCGTTGGTAATGGGAATTGTTACCGAGGTTCCAACAATTGTTGTTTTTACGTGTGCAGGCATATCGTCATCGCCCTCAAGGTCGTGATTAAAGTATGGTTCCATTGGGTAATGCCTGTTAAAAAAGGAGTTAAGATCGGTGCGAACCGTGGGATCGGCATTTTCGTTTATGCTCAGCGCAGCTGAGGTGTGTTTAATGAATAAATGCAGCAAGCCCACCTGTGGTAGTTCTGGTAGTTGGTTCACAATAGCTGGTGTAACCAAATGAAAGCCCTGTGGGTAGGGGCGTAACTGTATTTCAACCTGTTTTGCCATTCTACATCAACCTTTTAATGTTTTGATGAATAAAATCGAATGCCCAGTTCTCAATATCGTCTCTCAGGTTATCGTATGATTTTCGGGTAAGCGAATCGTCATTTTCATCAACCTTAGGGCTGTCGAAGTGGAAAACGTAAAGTTTTTTGTAGTGCAGGTTATTGCTTACAACCTTAGCTACATTGTTGTCCATCACCAAAACAATGTCGAACTCTTTATCGCTAAAGGCATCGAGGTTTTTGGTCTGATGCTTGGTAATATCTATTACCGCATCCATCATGCTTTGAGCAGCTCTAAGGTCGAGTTGGGTAGGCTCAATTCCTGCACTACTAATGTTTGCCGAACCTTTGGCGTAGTATTTAAACCACCCTTCGGCCATGGCCGATCGACAAGCGTTATTCCGAGAAACAATTAGTATTTCCTTCATCTGGTGTAGGTTGTGAATTTAACTACATAAATAAAAAATATACAATAAAGGTAAAGTTTTTGAGTTTATGGTTTACCATGTTTGGTTCGATTACTACCTTTGGCATCCAAATAGTAAGTCTTAGAATGAGCTTGAAATCGCTTTACAGTAATGTTTTTATTGTTTTGGTGATTTTTATCACCAATACTTCATGGCTCCATGCCCAGGAGCGAAGAGTAAAGATTTTTGGTATTGTAAAGGATACGCTCAATAAGCCAATTCCATCGGCAAGTGTTATTGTAGTTGGAAGCCCAATTGGTGTTTCAACCGACGATGAAGGACGATTTTCAATTTCAGTTGCTGAGGCTGATACTGTGGTTTTAAGATTTTCATGTTTAGGCTACCAAACGCAACAAATTTCAGTGTTTGCCGATAAAGTGAAATTCCTTGAGGTGGCTTTGAAACCTTCGGAGGAATTGATTGAGGGTGTTTACGTTCGTTCCGGACAACGGAAAGTAGGCAATATTGAACGAGTTGGAATTGATGGACTATATGCTTCGCCTAATGTATCGGGTGGGTTGGAGTCGCTGGTAAAGCTGTTGCCCGGAGTATCTTCGTCCAATGAGTTGAGTTCACAGTATAACGTTAGGGGCGGTAATTTTGATGAGAATCTTGTTTACGTTAACGATGTTGAGGTTTACAGGCCATTCCTAATTCGTTCGGCACAACAGGAAGGATTAAGCTTCATAAATCCTGATATGGTTGGGTCGGTTGAGTTTTCAACGGGCGGTTTTACAGCTGAGTTTGGCGATAAGATGTCGTCGGTGTTGAATGTGCGCTACCGTGAACCCAGGGCTAATACGTTGAAGGTAAGCGCCGGTTTGCTTGGAGCCTCAGCCAACATCGAAGGAATTGCCTTGGGCAATTCGCTTACCTACCTATCGGGTTTTCGGTATAAAACATCGCGATACATGCTAAATTCCTTAGAAACTAAAGGCGATTATACCCCTTCGTTTTTCGATTGGCAGGGTATTGTTAACTATCGGTTTTCGGATAGGTTTAGCATAGGAGTGTTAGGGAATGCAGCCATCAACCGTTACGATTTTCAACCAAAGGTACGTGAAACACGTTTTGGGGTATTCAACAATACCCTACAGCTAAAAGTATACTACGATGGGCAGGAAAAAGATCAGTATATATCTTCAATGGCAGCCATAATGGCTAACTACAGGCTATCGTCGAACTTTAACGTCAAAATAATTGGCTCTACCCATTTCTCGAACGAGCGGGAGACCTATGATTTGCTTGGACAATACTTTCTGAATGAGCTTGATAATTCTATGGGTTCGAAAACGTATGGCGATAGCTTAATAAATGTTGGAATTGGTGGTTTTTTGGATCATGCCCGAAACTATATCAACCTGAGCATTCAAAGTATCAAGCTAATCGGTGACCTATTGCTGGGGAATAGCCGAACCAAATGGGGGGTGCAGTTCCAGCGTGAAACTTTAAGCGATGAGCTTTTGGAATGGGGACTGGTCGATTCATCGGGGTATGCTATCCCCTACAATGGTTTGCAGGTTGGAGTAGATCGGTTTTTTGGGGCAGCAACAACCATTGAGTCATATCGGGTAACAGGTTTTGCGCAGACCGATATCACTTTTAACCTTGGAAATTGGGAGTATAAAACCAACGCAGGGTTTAGGATTACCCATTGGAGTTTTAACCACGAATTTTTATTGAGTCCACGCCTGGCAATTAGTTTTAACCACTCCGAGAATCGGAATATACAGTATCATGTATCGTTGGGGTATTACCATCAACCCCCATTTTATAGGGAATTACGCTTGGCAAATGGTGAATTAAATCGGGATATTAAAGCCCAGCAATCAATACATGCTCTTGCTGACGCGGAGTATTACTTTACGGCATGGGGGCGACCTTTCCGAATGAGTTTGGAGCTATACAATAAGTGGTTGAACCGGTTAATTCCATTCGCCATTGATAATGTTCGCTTACGTTATTCGGGCGAAAACCTGGCAAAGGGCTATGCCCGTGGTGCCGACCTTAAGCTAAATGGTGAGCTGGTACCCGGTGCCGAATCGTGGCTAAGCCTATCGGTTCTTCGCACAAAGGAAGACAACCTTTACGATTTTTATTCCAATGAAAACGGGGATACTATTTATCCCGGTTATTACTTTCGCCCCACCGATCAAACCTTTTCCATGAGTTTGTTCATTCAGGATTATTTACCAGGCGATAAAAGTTTCAGGGTGAACCTAACCGGAGTTTACGGTAGCGGACTGCCAATGATGGATAGAGCGGTTACTAACCAAAAAAGTTTTAGGATGCCTCCGTATAAAAGGATTGATGTTGGATTTACGAAAATACTTATCGATCAACGACGAAGGTTGGTGGGGAATGTTAAAATCGCAAATCTTTCGGTTGGAGTTGATATTTTTAATCTATTCAACTTTAATAATACAGTATCGTATTTGTGGGTTCAAACGGTTTCCAATCAGGAGGGGACATCGTATCGTTTTGCCGTGCCAAATTACTTAACCTCTCGAAGAATAAACGTTAGGCTTCAGATGAACTTTTAGTTGCTTTGCAGGGATGCTAAAATAAACGGGGATAATCCTCATCGAATCGGTTTAATATCTTTGAAATGATTGCCTCGCGGAGAAACTTCGATTTATTCCGCACCTTATAGCGTTTGCAGTAGTGGTTAATGGCTTCTAACTCACAGGTGTTGAATAGGATTTCCTTTCTATGAACCCGTTTTAGCTTCTCGGTATTGAAACCTCTTCGTCGGCTATTCATTGTTAGATATACTTTTTTGCAAATAAACCAACTTTTTACGATCCAACTTACCAAAGATTCCAACAGTTATTAAAAAGTTTTTAACAAGTGCTATATGTAAGCTTCAATAAAATATTATGATGCAATAATATACACGCTCTCTATTATTGACCGAATTGTTTCAATCATTATTTTGATTATTATCTAAAACGTTTTAAATTTAGAACTTTGAAAGTATGCTAATAAACCTTCGGAGCCATGCCGCTAAATCAAAATAATTCTATTGATTTGGGATATCCCTTTAACATAAAGCATTTCCTATCGAACCTAAAGCAATACTATAAGGCGGGATTTTGGTATTGGGATTCGGAATCGAATAAAATCCACTTGGGAAAGAAAACCATTGCCGGGTTAGGCATTGCAGACCCAACCGACAAGATGGAGCTCGATGACTTTCTCGACCTAATTCATAAAGATGATAAAAAGGTTTTGGTGAAAATGTTTCTCAGATTAAGGGATAATACTGCACATTATCAGGAGGTCGATTTCAGAATAAAGGTGCAGAATGAGTGGCATTGGAAACGTATTATCGCTTTTGCTGCTAAAAAGCAACCTTCGGCAAACAAATACTATATCATTGGGCAGTTTAAAAATATTGCTCCGGGCAATGGCACCACCAATGCCCCTGGCGAGGCATTATCCTTTGAACGCTTTGCCCGATTACTAAATAAGCATCAGCTTGCGTTACTTGAGATAGACACAAATGGTGTGGTTTTGAACTGGAATAAAAATAGTTCAAGGCTTTTCCATTTCGATGCCTTAAGCACTCAATCAATTTCGATTAAAGAAAGTTTTGGCGAGGAAGGTTGGAAAAAATTTCAGGAATGGTTGGTAGGCAGCTCCATAAAGCCATTTACCTCCTCTTTTAAGCTTTTCAGTGGTGATGAATGCTATCTAAGTTGGTCTAAACTAATCGACGACCAGCAGAATAGTAAAACCTTCATTGTCGCAGCCCGTGATGTTAGCCAACTTGTTGAGCTCCAAAACCAAAATAAAAGGTATGAGTTCCAAAACCAAATGCTTATATCGTTTTGCAATCAAATAAAAGGACAATTTTTACCCGATGAGATTTTCCTTTTACTGGGACAAACCCTCGAAAAGGTTTTCCCTAAATCAATTTCAATGGTTTTTTCCTACAGCAACGACGATAGTTTTATCACCATAGAGTCAATTTTAGGGATGAAATCCAAAACCTGGGACACCTTTATCGATGAGCTGGGTTGGAACCCTGTTGGCCGAAGGTTTTATATTGAAAAACACTACTGTCCGACAAAAAAAAGTAGAATAAGGGGGTTTCACCCGAAGGATTCGCCCCCGATGTTGTAGATTTGTTTTGCATACAAAATCACAACATGAGCAAAAATAAGGAAATAAAATTAGTCGG
>JBFMGQ010000039.1:0-25007 GCA_040752515.1 Bacteroidota bacterium
TTTATTTCCTTATTTTTGCTCATGTTGTGATTTTGTATGCAAAACAAATCTACAACATCGGGGGCGAATCCTTCGGGTGAAACCCCCTTATTCTACTTTTTTTTGTCGGACAGTAGTGATATTTAATAAGGTTCTATTGACTAAATACAGGAAGTTAAAAAGGGTATTTGTAGTCCATAGATACCCTTTTTAATATAGTAAAACCAATTAAGAAGTTAGTTAGATTATTAATCTACCTTATTGTAAACCAAAGCAAGACCAAATCCTGCAAGTAGATCGCTGTAAGGGTAAACCATTACGGAGACTTTAATCATAGGTTCTATAGAAAATTGGTTGTTCAGCCTTAACGATTTTGATAGTGCGCCCTGAACACCCAAAAGGTAAGTATCTTCTATGTGGTAGTTGTTGATTTGTGCATTTTCATCGCTAACTGAAGCAACACCCCATCCTACATAATAGTTGTAATTAATTCCAAATGAAAGGTTTATGATCTGGCTTGAGAATTTATACATAAATGGTACAACTAGGTACCTTTCATTTACATCAAAAACGTAAAGATCGTAGTTAATGCTAAATGCTCCATCGTTTTTTCTGATTTGGTAAAATAAACCGGTTTCAAATTGGCTATGTTTGCTTAATGGTATATTAAGTTTTAATCCTACTTCCGGTAATAGTGACTCTATTTGATAGTTTGTGGTTATTTCAGTACCAATTGAAAAGTTCTGTGAGTTACCCATTTTTACAATTAACAAAATGGAAATCAAGACTATTATTGTTTTTTTCATATCGTTAAATATTAAATTAAAATATGATAAAAAAGTTTAACAAATATACAAATTTCTTTCAGTATAATTTATAAACTCGAATAACTATAGTTTTGATCAGGTGTGTATAATGTTTTTTATGCCTTAAAATAAACTCAATACTGAGTTCTAAATAATAATTGCTTTTAATATCACAGAGTATTGTTAATTTGGGAAAAAAGGGGTGTCCTGTCTGACACCCCTTATCGGTTGGCTAAAACTCTATCTCGTTATCGTTTTTATCGAAGAAATGGTACTCCAGAAAATGGTACGACGACATGGGCAACAGGTTGATAATGCAGTTGAACTTAATGGCCCATTTAAACTGTTTTGAAATTAAGCCCTTTTTGAGGTAAGCTGCTATATAGGGATGCAGCTTAATGGTGATTGAGCGATACTTTTTGGTGGCACAAATCAACGATAGTTGATTTTCTATTTGCTCGTCGAGCAGGATGGTGGCAGTAACCTTGCCGCTACCGTTGCAAACCGGACATTTCTCGCTGGTGTCGATATGCATTTCGGGGCGAACCCGTTGGCGCGTAATTTGCATGAGCCCGAACTTGGTTAGCGGCAGGATATTGTGCTTGGCGCGGTCGCGACTCATGAGTTCCTTCATGCGCTCGTACACCATTTGCTTATTCTCGTTGCTGTGCATGTCGATGAAATCGACAACAATAATCCCACCCATATCGCGCAACCTAAGCTGTCGGGCAATCTCGTCCACTGCAGCAAGGTTTACCTCAAGAGCATTGGTTTCCTGGTCGTTCGACGACTTGGAGCGGTTACCGCTGTTCACATCAATTACATGCAAAGCCTCAGTATGCTCAATAATAAGGTATGCACCACTCTTGATGGACACGGTTCGGCCAAAGAGCGACTTAATTTGCTTTTCTACGCCAAACTGGTCGAATATTGGCACATTACCGGTGTAGAGCTTTAGAATCTTTTCCTTTTCGGGTGCAATACTTTCGATGTACTCGCGTATTTCTTCGTAAACATTCTCGTCGTTTACGTGAATGCTGTTAAAAGAACCGTTAAGCATATCCCTCAGGATAGCCGACGTGCGTTTAATCTCGCTTGTTAAAAGAGCCGGGTAACCAGGATTTTTTAGTTTTTCAATGGTGATTTCCCACCGTTTAATTAAGCTGCGCAGCTCAGCATCGAGCACTGCAACTTTTTTGCCTTCGGCGGCGGTACGTACAATAACCCCAAAATTTTTGGGTAAAATACTTTCCATCAGCCTTTTGAGGCGTTTGCGTTCCTCGGGTGCTGTAATTTTCTGCGAGATAGATACCTTATCGTTAAAAGGAACAAGTACGATGTTTCGGCCCGCAATGGAAATTTCGGAGGTAAGCCTTGGGCCCTTGGTCGAAATGGGCTCCTTGGCAATTTGCACCATTACCGGCTGTCCGGTACTAAGCACATCGGTTATTTTCCCTCCCTTATCAATATCGGGCAGCATGCCGTATTTTGAGATGGGGATGGTTTTGCTTTTGCGCGAGTAATGATCCTGAACGTACTTCTGGAGTGTTTTAAACTGTGGCCCCAGATCGAGGTAGTGAAGGAATGCATCCTTTTCGTAACCCACATCTACAAAGGCTGCATTCAACCCGGGCATGATTTTTTTTACTTTACCGAGATAGATGTCGCCAACCGAGAACTGAACGTTGCTTCGCTCCTTGTTGAGCTCAACCAACTGCTTATTTTCGAGCAGGGCAATCGCAACTTCAGTTTCACGAACATCGATAATTAGCTCGGTATTCACTTTTTTAATGTGTTTATGGTTAGCGATTAAACAATGCAACCTAAAGCACCTTGAGGCACTTTAGGCTGCTTATTTCACCATGCTGATTAGCAAATGGTTATCTATTTTTCTTTTTATGGCGATTCTTACGTAGACGTTTTTTACGCTTGTGGGTTGCCATTTTGTGTCTTTTTCTCTTCTTTCCGCTTGGCATTGTGGTAAATTTTGATTGTTAGTACTTAAACTATTTCTTTACGTGGTTCTTAACCTTGTTTACAAACGACTTTGAAGGTTTGAAAGCAGGAATGAAGTGTTCAGGAATGATAATGGTAGTGTTCTTGGAAATGTTACGGGCAGTTTTTTTGGCACGCTTTTTCACAATAAAACTGCCAAAGCCCCGCAGATAAACATTTTTTTCCTTTACTAAGGAATCCTTAACGGCTTCCATGAAAGCCTCAACGGTTTTTTGTACTGCTACTTTCTCGATTCCAGTGCTTTTGGAAATCTCGTTTACGATATCAGCCTTTGTCATTTTTGAAAATCTTTAGTTATCAATAAATTAGACAATTATTCACAAATTTGGATTGCAAATATACAAGTTTTGTATCGATTAATAAAACTGTTAAGATTATTTTTGACAAGATTTTTTTTTCTTTTGATTTGATAGTATGGATTTTAGCTCAATACTTTTCAACTGGTATCATACTAATGCACGTGATTTGCCTTGGCGCAACACCACTAATCCATACCATATTTGGGTATCGGAAGTGATACTCCAGCAGACAAGAGTGGTACAGGGCATTTCGTACTACTATCGTTTTATTGAGCGGTTCCCTACCATTCAGTCGCTAGCCCACGCTAATATTGATGATGTGATGAAGGTTTGGCAAGGCCTTGGCTACTATACAAGAGCCCGTAACCTTAAAGCTGGCGCTAATCAGGTTATTGATCAGTACAACGGTGCTTTGCCTAAAACCTACAAGGAGCTTTTGAGGATTAAAGGGCTAGGGGCTTACTCGGCTGCCGCCGTTGCCTCGTTCGCCTTTGGTGAGGCTGTCCCCGCAGTTGACGGAAACGTTTACCGAATCCTTTCGCGAATTTTTGGGGTATTCACTCCCATAGATACTACATCCGGTAAAAAGGAGTTTTTTGCCTTGGCAAATGAACTCATTCCTAAGAATGAGCCTGGGCGATTTAACCAAGCATTAATTGATTTTGGCGCATTGCAGTGTACCCCTAAATCGCCCCGATGCTCCGATTGCCCTTTTGCCGATTACTGCTATGCTTACAAGAACAATCTGATTGTTGCACTTCCTGTTAAAGGTAAAAAGAAACCGCCTGTTGAGCGATTCTTTTACTACTTTATGATTAAGCATAAAGGTCATACCTTTATAAAAAGGCGCGAAGAAAAGGATATATGGCATTCGCTTTATGAATTCCCCATGATTGAAACAAATGCCAAATTGGCCCATGACCAATTGATTGAACGTATGGCCAGCCTTAACTTTTTATCGAACTCCACCGCTAAGGTTCTGAATATCTCTCAACCAATTCGCCATTTGTTGAGCCACCGAACTATCTGGGCAACATTTATTATTCTTGAGATTGATAGTCCTAATTACATCCTTACAAAAGAATTTGTTAGGGTTCCAATTGGTGGTGTTAACGATTACTCGCTTCCAAGGCTCATTGATACATACATGGCCGCTGAACCGGTTATCAAATATTTTTCATCAAAAAAATAATTGTTTTTGAAAAATTTTTTACTTAAATTGTGTAATTGTAAATCAAAACAAACTTACAGGCATGTCAGTAAACAAAGTTATTCTGGTAGGAAACGTTGGCAAGGACCCCGAAGTCCGTCACCTTGAAGGTGGAGCAACGGTAGCCCGTTTCACTTTAGCAACCAATGAGACCTATACCGATAAGTCGGGTAAAAAGGTAACCCAAACCGAATGGCACAACATTGTTGTTTGGCGTGGTTTGGCCGAGATTGCTGAGAAGTATGTTAAAAGTGGCAAGCTCCTTTACGTTGAAGGGCGCATACGTAATTCCTCGTACGAGGACAAGGATGGTAACAAGCGTTACACCACTGAGATACTTTGCGACAACTTCCGTTTTCTGGGCCCAAACACGAGTCAAGGAGAAAAACCAAGCACCTACAATGGAGTACAAGAAAACAATGCGGTTGCTGCTGAAAGCGACGCTGAAATTCCCCAACCCGACGATGATTTACCGTTCTAAAAAACAATAAACTCCGGAAAATCCGGAGTTTATTGTTTATCGGATTAGCGAAACCTTACTTTGTGGCTTCCTTAATTATTAGTTGAGCGAGTTCATTCGCTTTTTCAGCCGTTTTGGCTTCGGCATAAATACGAATGATAGGCTCAGTATTTGACTTTCGCATATGTACCCAACCCTCCGCAAAGTCGATACGCAAACCGTCGATGGTGTTGATTTTCTCGTTTGAGAAATTTCCCTTAAGCCGTTCTAGAACGGCATCGGGATTTAAACCCTGCTTAAGTTCCAATTTGTTTTTTGAGATGAAGTAGCTAGGGTATTGTTGGCGAAGCTCTGAGCATTTCATTCTGCTTTTGGCAAGGTGCGAAAGGAATAGGGCAATGCCAACAAGGGCGTCGCGTCCGTAATGCAGTTCTGGGAGTATTACACCGCCATTACCCTCGCCACCAATAACGGCATTCACCTCTTTCATTTTGGCAACCACGTTCACCTCGCCCACAGCTGATGCATAGTATTCCTTGCCGTATTTATGGGTAATATCGCGCAATGCGGCTGTACTCGAAAGGTTTGAAACGGTATTGCCCGGGTTCAGGCTAAGCACATAATCGGCACACGCAACCAGGGTGTATTCCTCACCAAACATGCTGCCATCCTCGTTGATAATGGCAAGCCTATCCACATCAGGGTCAACCACAAAGCCCACATCGGCTTTTTGTTCCTTTATTACCTTTGATATTTCAGTTAAATGCTCGGGGAGGGGTTCGGGATTGTGCGGAAAATCGCCTGTGGGGTCGGTGTAAAGTTCAACAATGCTTTTTACCCCCAAGGCCTTTAGTAAGCGAGGTAACGCTATTCCTCCAACCGAGTTTACGCAGTCGATGGCCACCTTAAAATTTGCCTTGCTAATGGCATCAACATCAACGTATTTTAATTTTATGATTTGCTTAATATGCTCATCAACAAATGAGTATTCATCGTCAATGGCGCCAAGTTTGTCAACATCGGCAAACGAGAAATTTTCGCTCCCGGCAATTTCAAGAACCTGACGACCGTCGGTGTCGGAAAGAAACTCACCTTTCTCGTTCAGGAGCTTAAGGGCATTCCATTGACGGGGATTATGGCTAGCCGTTAGGATAATTCCACCATCGGTTTTTTCATGGATTACAGACATTTCAACGGTGGGTGTGGTGGCAAGGCCAAGGTTTAGAACATCAACTCCGCATCCCATGAGGGTTCCAACAACAAGGCTGTTAGCCATTTCGCCCGATATGCGGGCATCGCGACCTACGGCAACCCTGCAGCGCTTACCCTTATTACGTTGTTTTAGCCACTCTGCATAGGCTGCGGTAAACCTTACAATGTCAATTGGGGTGAGATTTTCACCAACTCTTCCGCCAATTGTACCCCGTATCCCTGATATCGATTTAATGAGAGTCATCTGCTACTTGATTTAGTTACGCAAAAGTATAAAAATAGTCGCAGAGCAAATTTATCAATCAACTTTATTAACCGTAACATTTAAACAACTTGTTTCTATTGACTTATGGGATAGTCGTTTCGTCAATTGATTTTTTTCAATGGAGGATTCCTCAAAAAATATTTCTGCCTCTCCATTTTTATTAGCTTGGTTGAATTTGTTAATTCATGGTACCTGGGTTAAATTTTGTTAGATATTCCAGAATGTGTATTTTGCTTTTGTTTAGACAATTAAGTATTCCTAATTTTAACTTGACAAATTGATTACAGCTATGTGCCGTTCAAGATATATCGTTGTTTTCATTCTGTTTCTATTAGCGCCAGGACTTAATGCCCAAAAAGTGAGCCTGGTTTTAAGCGGAGGTGGTGCAAAGGGTTTAGCTCACATTGGAGTTATTAAAGCACTTGAGGAGAACGGAATCCCTATCGACAACGTGTCGGGGACATCAATGGGTGCTATTATTGGTGGCCTATACGCCATGGGCTATTCACCCGATGAAATGGTTGAGTTATTTAAAACGCGCGATTTTTACAATTGGAGTAAAGGGATAATCGACGAATCGCTAAAGTATAACATAAACGATTTCTCGCTAAGCGATGCTGAAAACCTGAGCGTAGGGCTTGTGCTAACATCCAAAGGAATAAAGCCAAAGGTGGCCTCGAGTTTTATACCTACGGTTGGGATGGATATTGCTTTTGATGAGCTCTTTTCGCAAGGCACCGCCCTATCGGGTGGCGATTTTAACAACCTCTTTGTGCCATTCAGGTGTAATGCATCGGATGTGGTAGGGAAAAAGATTGTTTACTTCCGGAATGGCAATCTTGGGAAAAGCATTCGAACGTCAATGACCTTTCCCCTTTACTTTAAGCCGATATATGTTGACACCCTTCTCCTTTTCGATGGAGGAATCTACAATAACTTCATGTGGCCAGAAACGTTGAAGGAGTTTTCGCCCGATTTTATCATTGGTAGTAAGGTGGCTAACAATTCCCAAAAACCTTCGGACGACGATCCCTTTGAGCAGCTCGAGGCAATGATTGTGGGTATGACCAATTACGATATCCCCGACTCATTAGGAATAGTAATTGATACCCGTTTAAGTAATGTTAACCTTTTAGATTTTGATAGGGTTGACGAGATTGTTGGAATGGGTTACCAATCAACCCTAAACCTGTTGGATAGCATTAAGCTGCGCGTTAGCCGAAGGGTACTGCTCGATAGTCTTACTAAAGCCCGAAACCAGTTTCGTGAGAAACTGCCGCCCTTGTACATCTCACAAATCAATGTTTTGGGATTAAACCCAAAACAGCAAAGGTATATCGATAGGGTGCTGATGAGCATGTTCAGCATAGTAACTTTCGACCGGTTCAAGGTAAACTATTACCGCTTGATGTCCGATAAGGTTTTTGCCCGCCTTCAGCCCGAATTTGTTTACGACAAAAATAGCGGACTGTTCGATGTTAACCTGCGAGCCACACTCAATAAGTACCCCAGTCTGGGTTTGGGCTTGAGCCTTTCGTCCGACATAGGTAACGAAGGCTTTTTCTCGGTTACACACAACTGGCTTACCCGAACATCGAATACCCTTTACGGAAATATCTACTTTGGGAAATTTCATAGCAGTGCCAGGCTTACAGCCATGAAAACATTTCCATCGCGAATACCTGTATCGCTTGTATCATCGATTGTTGCCAACCGCTACGATTACCATAGTGGTAACCCGATTCCTTTTTTTGAAGATGTAAAACCGGCCTACGCCAAACAGAACGAAACCTTTGCCACGTTGGCCTTGCGTTTTAGCCATACCAGTGCCTTCAATACCTCGATATTTGCATCGAGTGGTGAAAAGTTAGATGAGTACTACCAAACCGAAAACTACTACTCATTCGATGTTCCCGATAAAACCCATTTCCGTTTCGTTAAGGGTGGCATTAGATTGGAAAAGAATACCCATAACTTTAAGCAGTATGCAAATAGGGGACGGCATCAAGTGATATCGGTATCGGCCTACTACGGACACGAGATACATAAGCCCGGTACAACTGCTACGCAGCTTTCAGAGTATGACGATTACCAGTCGTTTGTAACTGCCTACTTGCATAATGAGAGCTACCATAGGCTTATTGGCCATAGCTTTTGGTTAGGCTTGTATTTGGACGGTTACTGGTCGTCGCAAAGTAACTTTAATAATTACTGGGCCACAATACTCTCACTAAACCAGTACTCGCCCACGCCCCATTCTCGGGTATTATTCTTAAAGGAATTGCGATCGAGTCAGTATGTAGCTCTGGGTTTAGCCCCAGTTGTTGATTTTGGCAGCAATTTAAGTTTCCGGGTCGATGCTTTTGTATATCAACCGTACAGAGCAATTCTATCCGACAGTAATGGGTTAGCTTATTACGGCAAGGCATTTGAGAGAAGGGAGTATTTAATGTCGGCATCGCTAGTATATAGTTCACCGGTGGGGCCTGTATCAATATCGGTATCGCATTACCCAAAAAATATGGGCAAACAGTTTTTTGTGAACTTAACTTTTGGATACTCGCTATTTAACCCGAGGGTATTTGATAACTAGCGATTTGCTTCAAGCAGGTTTCGCATTTTCTGGATGAGCACCTCAATTTGGAACGGTTTACTAATGTAGTCGTCCATACCCGCAGCAAGGCATTCTTCCCTATCGCCCATTAAGGCATTGGCTGTTATTGCTATAATTGGGGTGTGTGAGTTTGTGCTCGCTTCAATTTCTCGGATTTTTTTTGCAGCTGTATAACCGTTCATAATGGGCATTTGAACATCCATCAGTATAATATCGTACTTGCTGGTGCCAAATTTGTCGAGTGCCTCTTTCCCATTAACGGCAACATCAATGTTTTTTACCAATTTCTTTAAGCTTAGCAAAACTATCTTTTGGTTGATTAGGTTATCCTCAACCAGTAACACGTTAGCATTTTCAAGCTTTATATCCGTTGAAGGGCCCTTGCTGGGTTTAACAACCGCTGGGGTTTCCATTACTTCACCCTTACTAATGTTGTCTTCAACCGATGGTTGTGGTAATTCAGTTTTAAGGGCTGAGGGAGCCTTTAATAGCCTGATGTTGAAGTTTATTTGAGCATCTTGCGAGGTTAATTTAACATTGAGTTTGCCCCCGTTTTCACGAATGAGTTTGGCTGCAATTTTCAGGTCGAGCATTTCAATAAATACCTGATTGCTCAAAGCGGTAGTTCCATCGGTAAGGGTGTTTGACGATACACCGTCGGCATGGTGAAGGAGTAGCGGAGAGTTTGTTTTGATTTCAGCATATATATCAACACCATCACCAGCTTCCTGCATCTTGTTTAGTTTTATATCTAGAATTACTTTTTGAGCACTTTTGTTTTTAATGATGTTTTCCACTATGTTCAGGAAAATCTGCTTGATTTTAACGGGATCGCCCAGCATATTTTTTGGTAGTCGTTCATCGTACTTGAACGAAAAACCAACAGTTCCTGACTGGGCAGCAAAAAGCCGAAGCGTATTATTTACTGTGTTTTGAAGGTCAAACGGGACAACTATCTCAGTGTCTTTGGGTGCCTCGCTAACGGAAAGGTCCATCATGTTATTCAGGGTGCTCAAGAGGTTATTGGACGACGCCTGAATGGTGTCGATCATATCCTTTATTTTTTCATCCTGAACTTGATTTGATAGGATATTCGAAATGATAACAATGTTGTTTAGTGGTGTTCGTA
The DNA here is from genome assembly GCA_040752515.1 of Bacteroidota bacterium. Taxonomy (GTDB): domain Bacteria; phylum Bacteroidota; class Bacteroidia; order Bacteroidales; family Tenuifilaceae; genus Tenuifilum. The sequence goes on from JBFMGQ010000039.1 coordinate 9,991, forward strand.
TATCGTGCGATAGCTTGGCAAGGTTCTCGCTACGTTTTTTTATCTCATTCTTAAGTTCAATATTCGTTAGCTCTAATTCTTGCAATTGTTTATTTTTAAAGAATGCGAGTAATGCTATGGATGTTAGGTATAGAATATATCCTAAGCTAATGTAATATCGGTTTAAGTGAAAAACATTGTCGACATTCTTGCCGGCAAAAGGCAAAGTAAAAAGAGCTATGGTGAGTAGTAGTGTAAATGCCACTAGATTGACTGATGCTTTATTGAATGTTGTTGAGCTGTAGAACATTTGAGGCAATAACATCATGGCACCCAACAGTAAAAGGTTGGTTGAACCAAGTGTTATGTTTAGTAAAATGGATAAGCCAAAAAGGTATGTTATGCCCAGGCCCAAACTACTAAAACGGTTTGAACGGAGTAGCAATAAAAGTAATGCAGAAGCTGCAAAAAATGTGGTGAAGTTTATAGCGGCAATGGGAATAGAAGCTTTAAAAATTGAGGCAATACCAAGTATAACAAAAATGATGATGGTTGGAATAGCAGCTATGTTGAGCTGAGTAATTTTATCAGCAAAATCTTTAGGACTATTTGAGTTAACACCTAACGATAAAATCCTTATTAGCTTATTGGCAAGTTTCATCTGATTCGATTTTCACTTTAAACAACAACCCAAATATAGCAATATTTTAAAATCAATTCCATTTTATGTTTCTAAATCTAAAATTATGGACTAAAGTCAGTTATTAATAAATAGGAATCTCATATTTAAGAGTTTTAGAATGTTTATTTGAATAGGGAATCAACATGAAAATGCATATTGTAAACAAAGAAGAAATAAATCTCTTTTGGATCAGAGAATTGGTTTACTTGACGTAAAATTCTTGCCTAAAAGAAAACCTTATGAATAACATTGATGATTGCAAGTCCTCCAAGGGTTGAAATAACTGCCCCTGAAATCTTATTGATCCACCAAAGCTGTTTAAGCCTAAAATGCCTACGAAAATAGTTTACAGTAGATGTAAGGATATACCACCAAAGGGTAGCGCCTAAAAATACTCCTGCTAATGCTATAAGGTTTACCCATACGCTTTGTTCGTGGCTAATTACGCCGGCTGTTGCGAAAAGTGCAATAAAAAAGAACACGGCTAAAGGATTTGAGCCAGTTAAAAGCAACACCGACATGAAATCTTCCAGCAAGTTATTCTTTTTTCGTTTATTTCTTTTGATCTGCGATATGGGATTGGTGGTGAAAATTCTAAGTCCAAGAAAAACAACTATAATGCCTCCAATAAGTTCGATTATGGTTTGACGTGCTTCCAGAAAACTGATGATAAACGAGAGGCTAAACCCTGCTATGGCGGCAAAAAGTGTATCGGCGGTAGCGGCACCTAAACCCGAGAGGAAACCACTAATACGCCCTTTATTGATAGTCCGTTGAACGCAAATAACCCCAATTGGACCAAGCGGTATGCTTGCGGCCAATCCTATAATTATTCCCTTGATTAAGAGGGTTAAAAGCATAGTCGATGCGTTCATAGTTGTGGTGCAAATATACCAATTATTAGCAAATATCTCTCCATTAGGGATTAGGAATTGAGAAATAGTGTTAAACTACCCACTATTCTTAACTAAAAGCCTTGGCTCAAGCATTTCGAGCATGGCATACTTAACCCCCTCGCGCCCAAAGCCTGAGTTTTTAACGCCCCCGTAGGGCATGTGATCAACCCTAAAAGTGGGAACATCGTTAATAATCACACCGCCTACCTTTAACTCGTTAAAGGCAAAATTCATTTCGTCAATTTGATTGGTAAAAACCCCGGCTTGCAAGCCATACTCTGATTGGTTGATATAGTTTACAGCATCATTAAAATTGGTGTAAGGCTCAATGGTTACTACCGGTCCAAAAACTTCCAGAGAGCAGACTTTCATATTGGAGGTGGTGTTTGTAAGCACTGTAGGTGGGAAGTAGGCCCCATCTCTCTGGCCTCCAAGCAGTACCTTGGCCCCATTGCTTACCGCCTCGTTTACCCATTCTTCAACCCTTATGGCATTTTCTTCGTCGATCATCGACGAGATTTCAGTATCTTCGCTCAATGGATGACCACTCCTTAACTTTCCTGCATTTTGGATAAACATATCGGTAAATGATTTGAATACCGATTGTTGAATATATATGCGTTGGGTGTGAATGCAAACCTGTCCTGCGTATGCAAAAGCTCCGCTTACGCACTTAGATACAGCCTCTTCAATATTGGCCGATGGGGTTACAATTACACCGGCATTTCCGCCAAGTTCAAGAACTACACGTTTCTTACCAGCTTGATTTTTCATTTTCCAGCCAACCAGGGGCGAACCCGTAAACGAAACCAGTGTAAACCTATCGTCGGTTACCAAGCGATTGCCAGTTTCGCGATTAGTGGGGAGTATTGATAGTGCGCCCTTGGGGAGCGAGGTGGAGTTTACCACCTCGGCAAGTATTAGTGCCGAGAGGGGAGTTGAACGGGCGGGCTTTAAAATGATAGGGCATCCCGCCGCAATTGCAGGGGCAATTTTATGCACGCTAAGGTTTAACGGAAAGTTGAATGGGGCAATGCCAGCAACTAGTCCAATAGGGAAGTATTTTACTAACCCCTCTTTGCCCTTACCCTGTGGAGTCCAATCAATTCGAATTAACTCGGCCGGTGGCCGCTTGGCCTCCTCAGCTGCAACTATAAACGTTTGAATAGCCCTATCTATCTCACCATAAGCCAACTTTATGGGCTTACAGGCTTCCATAGCAAGTGTTTTGGCAAACTCATCGCGTCGATCTTTTATACCCCGAGCAATCCCCATAAGTATTTCGTACTTCTCATAGGCAGCCAGTTCTGACATTGGGAGTTCGGCTTGTTGAGCCATTTGTATTGCCTGCTCAAGCTCAGTGTCGCCGGCAAGATGAACAGTGGCTATTGGTGAATTATCCCAAGGACAATTCACCTGGTAAATAACGCTTGTGGGCTTGAACTCTCCTCCAACGTATGGAAGAAAAACGGGTAATGCCATACTGCATTATATTTAAATTTCACCCAAAAATAACTTTTATTGGATTTGTACCTACGGCAAATCGTTTATCTTTACACATCGTTTTAAAATTAACAGTAGCTATGCAAGTAAGGAACCTACTAAAATCTCATGCTTTCCTGGTATTACTTTCAGGTGTGCTTTTAGCGCTTCCATGGTACGAGGGTTTACCAAGCTATACAATATTTTTCGCCTTTGTGCCACTATTCGTGTCGTATTACCGATTGGTTGAGCAGAAGGCTGGGTTTTGGAAGATCTTTGGATATGTTTACCTATCGTTTTTGGTTTGGAACCTGCTTGCCACCTGGTGGATTTACAATGCCACTGTGGTTGGTGCGCTTTTAGCGGTTGTAATTACTGCATTGCTGATGACAGCAGTATTTAGCCTATACCATTTCATCCATATCAACACAAACAAAACCATTGGGGCATTTGCTTTCATCACCTTTTGGATTGCCTGGGAGCAATTTTTTCACAACTCGGAGATAACATGGCCCTGGTTAACCCTGGGTAATAGCCTTGGCAATCATCCCATGGTTATTCAGTGGTACGAGTTCACGGGCGCGCTGGGAGGATCTCTTTGGATTTTAGTGGTTAACTTTTTTATTCTTTCGCAAATTACCGCATACCGTGAAAGGGTTTACGGTCGAATTGCATGGTTCTTTTCCGATGTGCTCTTGTTTTTTGCAATACCTTTTGCCATATCGCTTTACATTTACTTCAATTATGAGGATAAAGGTGAAGCGGTAAACGTACTGATAGTTCAACCCAATATTGATCCATACAACGAGAAATTCAGCGGGTTAACCAATGAACAGCAGTTGGATATCATGCTTAACCTTGCCGAAACCAATATCGATAGTACCATTCGCTACGTGGTATGCCCTGAGACTGCGATTGATGATCGTATTTGGGAACACCAACTTGCCGATAATCAGAGTATTCAAAAACTTAAAGCCTTTGCCGATAGGCATAGTGGTGTAATGTGGGTGAGTGGGTTGGTAACTCTTAAACTTTACCAGCCGGGGGAGCCCATTTCACCAACTGCCCGTAAGTTACCATACGATGAAAGTTACTACTACGATAGGTACAACTCGGCCATTCAAGTTGATTCACTGTTCACATTGCCCGTGTACCATAAATCAAAACTGGTGGTTGGGGTTGAGATGATGCCTTACCCGCAATACCTCAAGTTCCTGGAAAAACTTTCAATCGATTTAGGTGGAATTACCGGTAGTTTAGGCACCCAGCCCGATAGGGGCGTGTTCCGGTCAACCGATGGCAGGTTTGGGGTGGGGCCAATAATTTGTTACGAATCGGTTTTTGGCGAGTATGTTGCTGGGTACATACAAAATGGTGCAAACCTACTCTTTGTTATAACAAACGATGGATGGTGGGGCGATACGCCTGGCTACCGTCAACACCTCTCGTTTTCGCGCATTCGTGCCATAGAGATGCGCCGTTCAATAGCCCGTTCGGCAAACACGGGCATCTCAGCCATTATCAACCAGCGTGGCGATATTGTCGATTCGCTTGGTTGGTGGAAGCGGGGTGTTATAAAGGGCACCATTCATGCCAACAACAATACTACATACTACGCCAATCACGGCGATTACATTGGGGACATCTCGGCATTTATGGCTCTGCTTTCTTTAGCCTACGGCATTTCAAGGTATTTGATGGGAAGGAAGAAAAGAGAATTGTAGGTACAAAGAAATTGTGATGAAAAATTGATAAAACACCAATAACACAGATTGGCGATTAGAAATCAAACCTGTGTTACATGTATTCAGCATAGTATTTCTCGCCTATTTCCTGAACTTTCTTATAAACTCTTCAACCTCTGGGACACCACCCTGGTAAATAAGGTAGCCGTTGTAGGGCTCACGCGGTGTTATTTCATCGTTAATGGGGGTTAGCATTAACCGTTTTACCTCCTCCGGGTCGTCGGTTTGGCCAAGCACCCAACCCAACTTGATGTAGGCGGTTTCAGGAAGCATGTTCTCAGCGGGGATAATGCCCTTGGCCATCAGGTCGCGACCGGTATCGTAAACGTACATGTGGGCATAACCCCAAAGGGTTTGAACGGTCATGAACATGTGAACGCCTTTCTTTTTTGCCCGTTCAATTGCAGGATAAAGAGGCTTATTCACATGGCCAAGGCCTGTTCCGGCTATTATTATTCCACGGTATCCGTTATCGACCAACGAGTCGATAATATCGGGTTTCATATTAGGGTAGTAGTAAACAATCGATACTTTCTCCTCAAAGTAAGGAAGTATTTTTACTTTTTTATCTTTGCGGCGGTGGTTGTAGGTGTCCTTTATGGGCTTAACGCCATCCTTGAGGCTAACCGTTGCCAGTGGGGTATCGCCAATAGTACGGAATGTGCTGCGGTACGAGGAATGCATTTTTCGAACGCGCGTGCCACGATGAAGGAATCCGTACTCGTCGGAGGTGGGGCCGAACATGCAAACCATAACCTCGGCAATATCGGAGTGCCCGGCAGTGTAAGTGGCATGCATCAGGTTTAGTGCAGCATCGCTACTGGGGCGATCGCTGCTTCGTTGTGAGCCTACAAGTACAATGGGAACAGGAGGGTTTTGAACCATAAAGGTTAATGCAGCAGCCGTATGGCTGAGGGTGTCGGTACCATGACCGATGATAATCCCATCGATTCCATTTTCAATCTCCTTACCAATGGCAATGGCAAGCGCTTTGTACTGTTCGGGCCCCATGTTTTCACTAAACACTGCAAAAAGTTTTTCGGTGGTGAGGTTGCAGATGCTGGCAAGCTCAGGAACAGCCCCGTAAAGTTCACCGGGCGAAAAGGCTGGAATTACTGCTCCAGTTCGGTAGTCGAGTCGCGATGCAATGGTACCACCCGTACCCAGTAGTTTCACCTTGGGTAGGTTTGGTGTGTATGGGAACTCCTTTTCGGGTATTTTGTAGGTTGCCTTGTAGTAGCCAACCTCCTTCATCGATTTAATAGTAAAAATATCGATTCCAATATTGTAGCCGGTTGCAATTTTAAGCACAATATGTGTGTCGTCGTCGTTTTCGGCACGGGGTAGGACAGTACCCTGAAACTCTCCACGGGTAGTTTCAATGATAGCTTTGCCCCATACCCTAACGTTGAACTTTTTTAGAACCTCAAGGGAACGTCCTTTATATCCTTGAAAAATGTCTTCCATAGCCATTTTAGTTATTCAATGAGTGTTTTGGTTAGCTGATTCGTTGTTTTATTCTCGTGTAAAGCAAAGCAGGGTCGATATTTCCCAATGCCTGTTTGTGCAGTTGCCCCATTACCCAGTTAACCGCATTCTCTGGTTTATCGTGTTTAGCAATCTTAATCTCCTTAAATTTTTCGATGAGGTAATCTACTGGGGCAAGGAGTTCTTCCTCGGTTTTACGCTTAAAGTTGATGCTGGTAAGCACGGAGTTAAAATCCATGTTGGGGTATTGGTAAACAACCGGAAGCATAAGTTTAGCTAAGGAGTGGTGTAATTTATTTTCCTTGATAAAGCGGAATAGTTCAACAATTCGGGAGTAACTAAAATCTTTATGTTTGGGGTATTTCCCTTCGATTCGTTTCAGCTTATGACCAAGAAGTGTTCCCACATATCGCGACGGAAAGCCCAGGGCAACAATTTCTTCAATAACCGGAACGAGGTTTCGCCTTAACAGGAACGGATGGGCATCTTCGGGTATTTGCATCTGGGCAAGTTGTTGGAAACGTTGCCATATATCAATTGGCAAGCGTTCGCGTAACTTTTCGATGTAGGCTTCATCCAGAGGAATGGGTGCTGAGTCGGTGTCGGGGTACATGCGGTCGGCTCCAGGTAGTACGCGTTCAAATATGGTTGTGCCATCGGGTAAGGGGCGGCGTGTTTCGCGTGGAACGCCTTCAAAGGCCATACGGCATCGCTCTTCTATAGTTTCCAGAGCTGTTGGGATATCTTCGGCTGGGCCCCAAATCAGAACAATGGCATCGTCGGGCGAGGCCCTGAGCAACGAAGCAAGCCTTGTGGTGTCGGCTTCGGAAAGTGGGGTTTCCAAATCTTCGTTACTGGTAATATTAGGTCGTTCAATACAGGCAATCACTTTAAGCCTATCCGATAGCTCGTTGGTGAAGCATTTGCCCGGTTGGGTAAAATGCGAAAGTATGCCGCGAAAAGCCGGAAGAACAATGGCAATAACCTTGTAGCCCATATCGGCAAATTTATTGGCATTCCCGTGCTCAATTCCTTGCGAGTAAGGGTCGATTTCAACATGACGCATTGCCCACTTTTCGGGCGCAGGTACCCGCTCCAGTAGCAATTTTCTGATGTGTAGCAACGCCCATTGCCTAAAACACTCGTTATGCGACAGTAAGGGTAACCACTTGTTGTGCGAAACACCCTTTATTTCCACACGGGTGCCACCCTCACAGCTCACGTTGGTATCTTGTCGGGCAGCACCAATTCCGGTTCGAACCTTACCGGTGCTTCGGTTCAGGAAACGGATGTAATCGGCAGCCTCCCGCAATTCGTCGGGGGTAAGGCATTGCGGATGGGTAACTGTTTCGATAAGAGGCATACCCAACCTGTCGGTTTTATAGATACGTCGATGCCCAATATCCGAAACCTCACGGCATGCATCTTCTTCGATACTTAACTGAATAAGGCCTACTTTTTTATTCTTTAGCTGGATTTCGCCCTCTACACCCAGGATGGCTGTTCGTTGAAATCCGGTTGGTATAGAGCCATCGAGGTACTGCTTGCGGGTAATATGAACCTCGCCCACAATGTTAAACTTGCAAAGCAATGAGATTTCAAGGGCTATTTCCAGCGCCTCGCGGTTAATGGGGAAAGGGGGAGTATCGTCAATTTCGTAGGTACAGGTGGTTTTGTTATTGATGCGGTAAACAATCTCCTTTCGTGTTTTAAACTCCATGAGAGCTGTTCCATCGTACTCGCCCATTTCGCTAAGCGTAGGGCGCATGTGGCGGATAATTTCAGCATGGTAATCGTTGTCGTCGTGGTAAACACCTGCCGGACAGCGGCAGAAAAGTTTTTGTTTGGTTTTGAGCTGCTGATGCACTTCGAGCCCCGATTTGAACCCAATGCGTTCGTAATCCTTACGGGTGGCTTCGGCTCGGCTAACATAGCCTATAGCCTTCATGGTTTCCCGGTAATTCTTTTGCGGGTCGAATTGCTTACCGGGCGTTAATTTTTTGGCCATTTTGGTTTAGGTGTGGGTTGGTTTACAGCCATCTAAGTTAAAAAACTAACAGCAATTTCCAAATGATAAATTGATACATTGTGGTTTACGAGTATTTATTAATCCAATGATATGTTTCAAATATACAGCGCGTTATGTAAGTTTTGATGAGGATTTTATTTTGATTTATTGTTTAAGCTATTCATATTGGCATGGTGTTTGAAGTTAAAATAATGTTTTTCTCTGGTTTTGCAATTATTATGAAACCATCAAAAAAAGCAATCTAAAACCAAACCAAAATCACATTTAAAAAAACTTGACCGCTCCTTTTGGGGCGGTCTTTTTTTATGTGAATGCTATGGGTGCTTTACCTGGGTTGTTGATAAAGACAGGATACAAGAATAATATATTAAAGTTTAGGCTCAGGGGTTACCATGAGCCTAAATAGATGATAGGGTTTATGGTTTAATTGGTTTGCGTTTCCAGTAAGGCTTTAACAGCCCTTTCCAGTTGTTGGTCGCGCCCCTTGGGTGCAATGGCTGGTTCATTCATTATGGTGAAATCAGGAACTGTCTCCACATTTTCCATCCATTGCCCATGCATATCCTTGGAACTAACAGGAACCATACCCCACATAACCTGTGCATCCTGAAGCCTTTCCCAGCCAGCAAAGCTACATGTACCCGGAACAGGCATTCCAATAAGTTTTCCAATTCCTAACTGTTGGTAACCGCAGGCAAAACAGCTGCCATCGCTATAGTTAGCTTCGTTAACCAATGCAACAGTAGGCTTTGTCCATCGGAATGTGGGTTCAGAGCCCAATTCTCTTACGTTGTTTTGGTACGAAATGAATTTGGTTCCCGTAAAGAACATTGCCAAATCCGAAACTAAGTCGCCACCTCCATTAAAGCGGGTGTCAACCACAATGCCTTTTCGGTCATAGTACTTGCCCATCATTTCGCCATAAATATTGCGGTAAGGGCCATCGCTCATTCCTGGAATATGGACATAGCCCAGTGTTCCATTGCTCAACTGTTCAACCTCATCGGCATTTCGTTTAACCCAACGACGGTAAAGCAATCGGGATTCCTGAGATAAACCTATCGGTTTTACCGATACCTGTCTCTCTTTACCGGTAGCCAATTCTTTAGTGGTTAGAAGGATATACTTGTCGGCTTTGCGGTTCAGGTAATACGCCCAATCCCTATCCGTTCCAATTACTTCGCCATCGATAGCGGTTATAATGAATGGTGCCGTCAGGTTAAGTTCCTTGCGGTCGAGGGGGCCGCCTAAAAGTATTTCATCTACCTTAATACCTTGAGCCTGATAGTTTACATCGGGTATTATTCCAAGCGATGCGGTTTGGTCGCCATTGGGGCTGTTATGGCTATACCGTGCGCCGGAATGCGAAACATTGAGCTCGCCAAGTAATTCGCTGAGTAGTTCTGCAAATTCCAATCCATTGCCGATGTGAGGTAAGAATTCGCGGTAATGATTAGCCATGGTGTCCCAGTTAACACCATGGTAGTTAGGTGTATAAAATCCTTTACGGGTGCGAATAACCACGTGCTCAAACATGGCTTGCCTTTCGGCATCGGTGTTAATGGTGGCTTCGGCCGAGACCTTCAATGCTTCACGTTTACCCTTATCAACATCAACCTTGTAGAGTTTACCATCGGCAAGCATGAACATGCTCTTTTCAGCTTTATCCCAGTATATATTGGCGTTATCGGCATCCATATCAATAAGGATTTTTGCCTCTTTGTCGCGCACATTCATCGACCAAAGGTTGTAGCCCTTATCGTAACGGGCAAGATAGTAAAGGGTTTCGCCATCGTTGCTTAGCAACGCATCGGCAATATCGGCCGAGGAGGTTGTAAGGCGAGCCAGGCGATACTCATAGCCTTCCCAATCGAATTTTAGCGAACTGTCAACCTTTTCCTTATCCTTTTTATCTTTCGTCTTATTATCCTTTTGCTTATCGTCGTCCTTTTTTTGTTTTGCCTCTTTCTGCTTTTCCTCTATGGCTTTCAGTAGGTTATACTCATCCTTGTTAAGTCTGAATTTATCCCATGCGTCGCGGGTGAGAAATAGTGTATAAACATCGCTTTGACGTTCACCACTATTAGCATAGCTCCTCAAACCATCACGTGTTGAGAGCCAAAGCACCTGTTTGCCTCCATTTGCCCAAATAGGTGAGAAATCGTCGTAACCGTTCATGGTTAGGTTCACGAATGGTGAACTGCCATCGGCAGGTATAACAATAACCTCAGAATTCGACATGGTAGGGTTAAACTGAACCAAAAGCCAACGACTATCGGGACTCCATGCGAAGTACTGGTCGCCATCGCGCATGTAGTAAAGTTCCTTAGGTGTAAGCAACGTTTTGGTTGTCTTGCTCTCCAAATCCAAAACCTTAAGGGTCGTTCTATCCTCAATGTAAGCCAACTTTTTGCCATCGGGCGAGGGGAGTGGTTGATAGTTATCGTGTTCATTGCCAATTAAAAGCTCTTCGTTAATTAGGGTTGATGCAAAAAAGAAAGGCTCATCAGCTCGCACGCGCGATGCCTTGAAAATTTGCCAGCGACCATTCCGCTCACCAGCATACACAATGCTTTTACCATCGGGCATAAAAACCACAAAACGTTCTTGTTCAGGTGTTTGGGTTATACGTTTAGTAAATGCTCCCTCAACAGAGGTAACAAAAACTTCGCCCCGGGCAATAAAAGCAACCTCTTTACCATCGGGCGAAATAGCAACCTCACGGATATTATCGCTAAGGTTAACTATTTGTTCAGGATTTTGCTGATAATCGCGGCTGATTTTGATGTTCACCTTGGTGCTGTTTCCTGTCTTATCCAGGGTGAAAATGGAGCCATCGTAGCCAAAGCAAAGAGTACCGTTTTGGCTAATGCTTAAAAATCGAACAGGGTGAGTGCTGAAGTTGGTAACCTGCTTAACCTCGTTCAAATTGGAAAGCGATAGCTTGAAAACATTAAAATTTGCATTCTCACGGAGAAAGTAAATTGCGGAATCGCCAGGAGCGAAAACCGGGTTGCGATCCTCACCCTTATAGGTAGTGAGTTGCTTATACTCTTGGGTTTGTGTATTGTAAAGCCATATGTCGCGGGCTATTGATGACTTGTGATGTTTCCGAAACTCATTCTCACCGCCCTTTTTATCCTGATAAGCCAGAAATCTGCCATCGTTTGAAACAGAAACTGCTTCGGCTGGAACTGGAAGTACCTGATTGACAATTCCACCGCTAACCGGAACGGAATAAAGTTCGGGTTGCGATGTAGTTGGGTAAAGTCGGCTGGAAGCCATGTCGTAACGGGTAGCAGCAAATAGTACTGACTTGTCGTCGGAGGTGAAAGCGTATGGGAGTTCATCGGCCGAATGGAATGTTAAACGTTTGGGTTCGCCACCTTTTGTGGGTACCACAAAAACATCCATATTACCATACCTGTTCGATGCAAATGCTATATAATTCCCGTTGTGGCTCCATACCGGCAAATAATCGTGGGCAGCATTGGTTGTTATGGCAACAGCATCGCCCCCATTTGCAGGAACAGTATAAATATCCCCCTTGTAAACAAACGCAATGGTTTTACCATCGGGCGATATGGCAGGGTAACGGTACCATTCCGCTTGGTTTTGCGAGTTGCCTGCTAAGGTAAAAGTAACAAAAGTAAGCGCAAGCAGTTTCTTTTTGATATTCATATAATTTATGTTTTTAGTTCATATTCCTCGTCAAGAGTTAAACCGTTTTAATCCATAAAGGTTTAAAGCCAAAAACTGATTAATTAGTTAGTAACATGGGTTCGTACAATAAAAAATGGTAATTTTGAAAATAAAATTACAAAATAATGTTTTCGCTCAGTAATACTGAACATGTTTTTGAGAAAAGGAGCAACAAGTCGCTCCGGTGTGAAGCCTTTATTTTGCTTATTCTCTCCAAAAAGTTACTTGGACATGCCCTGATAAAGTTTGCTATTCTTATCAAAAAATTAAGGATTTTCAAGAATTTTCCGGGAAATCTTTTAGTAAATCGATTTTACTGTAGCAATTCCGTTGAGGAGTTAAATAAGGTTTCATCGGATAATTTTCACAATAGGATACTCACCTGTATTGCTCCGATTTCGAACAGGCAGGATTCGATTATCGACCTGCTATCAGCATTAAAAACCAACAAATTTGATATCCCTGGCTTAGAGTTCATCTTTTTAAATGTTGACGATTACATAGAAAATAGAATTCTTAATTTAGTTTCTAATGATGGGTTACTAAATCAGGCCGATAAGAAAGCATTTCAATTATTTAATGACCACATTGAAGAGATATGTGGAATTGCCCAGCAAAAGGGGAAATCGATAATTCTTTATACCGCAAATTTTTTAAGTTTTCCAGCAATTCAGGCCATAGCCGTTGATTTGATGGAACGCTACAACACAAAAAGTGCAAATGTCTTTTTGCTTTTCCACCTATGCCATGTAAATTCACAAAAGAGAATTACTGAACTGGTTAGAATGGGAATCAACCAGGGTTTTATCCCCGGGATTGCCATTTCAAAATACTTAACACCCGAATACATGACCCCAAAGCAGGAGCAAAACAATGCCAATGAATCTCCCTGCCATAGCTTTAATCAGACCAAACGCACATTTTATGAGGTAACAAAGTTTCTGTTTAACAATATAGATTTTATATCGGTATTTATTGTTAGCCACAACCCCGACAATATCCTTTACCTAACATCTTTAATGGAAAACTATCAGGTGGGGCAAAGCAATAAAAACGTAACGTTAGTGCAGCGTTACGGAATGGCAAAACATATAAGCTATAATCTTGCAAACAGGGGCTATAATACAGCATCAATCGTTCCCTACGGCACACTTGAAAGCTCACTTTTCTGGATGGATAAGCTTTACCAGTTCGACCCATCGTTGCCCAATATTCTTGCAGAGCAGCGCTATGCAATACTGAGGGAGTTAAACCGACGAAAACTTGAAAACTAATAGTATATGAAGTTCGATAACCAAGATACTGTGTATGGAATCCACTCGCTAAAACTTGTTTTAGCGGTGGTGGTTGTAGTTATCATTGTGTTGATGTACTTAACCGCTATTCCCGATTTTATTGAGAGCCGAATAGGTATTAGCCAGAACTGGGTTATTGCCATTGTAGTTCTTTTATACCTTTTGTTTTTCGGATACTTTATTTGGATGGATTCAGCATATATTTCGTACAATGACGAAGGCAGTAAACTCATTATTCGAACATTTAAGCTTCGCCCCTGGGGGAGTAAAAAGATTTCGATGGAAATACCGCACTCTGAATTTTATAAGTACGAAATAATAACCAAGTGGCCCAAAAAACAGTTACATATTTATGTAAAAAAAGGGAATCAGATCATGAAATACCCACCCGTATCGGTAGTTTCGTTAACTGCAGAACAATTGCAAAACATGGAGAATTCGCTTAAAGGGCTTTCGAAAGTTTAGGGTATGGGCGCAAGCGAGTTGCAATATCGCATAGCCATTGAACTTATCCCGAAAGTGGGGAGTATAACTGCAAAGCGTTTGATTGCTTACTGCGGTAGCGCCGAAGCCGTTTTTCATCAATCCAAAAAAGCATTATTGAAAATTCCGGGAGTTGGCGAAACCATCGCCACCGAGGTGGTAAACCAAAATGTTTTACACCTTGCCGAAAGAGAAATTGAGTTTATTGATAGGTATAAGATAAAAGCACTTTACTTTACTGACCCTGAGTACCCTGAGCGATTACGCCAATGCGAGGATGGCCCGGTGATGCTATACGTAAAAACTCACACCAATATCAACTTTAATACCGATAAGATTATTAGCATTGTGGGAACCCGCAAAGCAACTGTATATGGCAAGCATGTTTGCGAAGAGCTTGTTAAGGGATTGGAAGCTAAAGGGCATATCCCAATAATTGTAAGTGGTTTGGCTTACGGGATTGATATTGTAGCGCATAAATCAGCCTTAAAGAATAATTTACCAACCATTGCAGTACTTGGGCATGGATTGGATACCATTTATCCAATAGCCCATCGCGGGGTGGCAAAGGAGATAGTTGAGCATGGTGCTTTGGTTACCGATTTTATTTCCGGCACACCATTTGACCCCAATAACTTTTTGCGACGTAATCGAATTATTGCCGGTCTGTCCGATGCCACCATTGTGGTTGAGAGCGCGGTTGAGGGTGGAGCTTTGGTTACAGCCGATATAGCTAATTCTTACAATCGCGATGTGCTTGCCGTTCCCGGCAATGTTACATCTGCTTACTCGCAGGGTTGTAACATGTTGATAAAGCAAAACAAAGCAGCTTTAGTGGAATCGGCCGACGATGTTGAGTTCATACTGGGCTGGAAATCGGTTGGTAAAACCCAAACCATCAGGCAGTACTCAATTAACTTTGATGGGTTTAATGAGGACGAGAAAAAAATCCTTAACTTTCTGAAGGCAAAAGGCGAAGAAACCGTCGACCTAATTGCACTTGGTACAGGGTTGCCGGTTTCAAAGGTGCTTTCATCGCTGCTGAACCTCGAATTTTCCGGAGTGGTAAGCAGCAAGCCTGGTAAAGTATTCGCCATAAATAATTAATGCAATCAGTAGTGTCCGACTAAATTTTTGAATAAAAAGAGGGCTACTCCCATAAAGGTTTCGCCCGATGTTGTAGATTTGTTTTGCACACAAAATCACAACATGAGCAAAAATAAGGAAATAAAATTA
>JBFMGQ010000004.1:0-4076 GCA_040752515.1 Bacteroidota bacterium
CTCCGCCGAAGCATCTCTTTTACCTTTAACCCTTTTAATAATGAGATTCCTCGCATTTGCTCGGAATGACAAAACCTTAGCATCCTCAAACCTTTGTCATGCTGAGCTGAGCCGAAGCATCTCTTCAATCCTTAATGAGTTAGATCCTTCGCTACGCTCAGGATGACAAGGGGCTTTGAATGCTGATGGTTGATAGAAAAGAATTCACATTTAATCTGGAATCCCGCTAATGCGGGACAGGTACTGGAATCTGAAATCTGGAATCTGGAACCTCGAACCTCGAATCCCGCTTTGCGGGAAAGGCTCTTGAACCTGGAACATTAAACCTTGAATCTGGAATCATTAACAAACCCCACCCCATACCCAATTACCACACCAATTACATTCGAAATCAAATCGGACAAGTTATAGGTTCTGTGCGGTATGTAAACCTGCCAAACCTCAGCTACCACGGCCGCTATAAGCAGAAGTAGAAACACCCAAATCTTATTGATTTTAATCCCAACTGCTTTTAAGGTAATAACAAGTATTACAAAAAGTAACACATGCACAATGTAATCGGAGTGAATGTCAATGCCACCTATCTTAAATTCAGGAAAATTTATGGGTAAAAAAAATGGTATTACAAGAATAGCCAGTATCCAAGCCGCTATTGTAAGGATAAGTGTTTTTATGTGAAATTGGCTCAAGGTTTTGCAGTTTGATTACCAAAGATAATCATTTCATGGGAACTGTGACAATTCAGAAACTTATGCTAGGGAGTGCCTGTTTAGGTGATGGTTAATAGTTTACGCTTGATGGGAGAATAATGCCCCGTCATCTCATGTCATGCTGAGCTCCGCCGAAGCACCTCTTTTACTTTTAACCCTTTTAATAATGAGATTCCTCGCATTTGCTCGGAATGACAGGCGGTGCTGGTTGATTGTTATTCATGTTCATGAAGTGGATTGGAACGCTGATGATGCAGATGATTTTGTTGACAGTTGTTCGTGGAAAACCGACCTCACCCCTGCCCCTCTCCTGAGAGGAGAGGGAAGCGCATTGGGGAATCTATGTTGCGGAGCCAAAGTCTCCCCTCTCAGGGGAGATTTAGAGGGGTCGGGTTAGTTAATCATTGTTCGTGGAATGGAATGGTACGCAGATGACGCAGATTAAGCGGATTTGTTCTGTGAAACTCCGTGTTACACTGTGAAACCCTGTGGTGCTTATTTAGTTGACAGTTGATTGTTGATGGTTGTTAGTTTGAAAATGACCCGTCCTCTCTTGTCATGCTGAGCTCCGCCGAAGCATCTCTTTTACCTTTAACCCTTTTAATTATGAGATTCCTCGCATTTGCTCGGAATGACAAAACCTTAGCATCCTCAAACCTTTGTCATGCTGAGCTGAGCCGAAGCATCTCTTCAATCCTTAATGTGTTAGATCCTTCGCTACGCTCAGGATGACAAGTGGCTTTGACTGCTGATGGTTGATAGAAAAAATTCACTTTAATCTGGAATCCCGCTAATGCGGGACAGGTACTGGAATCTGAAATCTTGAATCAATCTGAACACTATACGCTAAAATGATTCTTTTTTATTAATTGAGGGAAGGTATTTTTAACAAAAAAAATTACCTTTGCACGGTTGAAAAAAAGTCAAATTTCTGTATGGACGATTATCACCCTGATAGTTAACCCGGAATAGAGGTAGTGTACTATACCTCTATTCTATAAAATTTGGAGGGATAGTACATGATTTCATTCTGGAAAAGGGACATTGGGTTGCATCCAACCGCCGAATGGGAGCCCTACTGCTGGGTAAACGTCGAAAATCCTACAAACGAGGAAAAGCGTTACTTACTCGATGAGCTCGGGGTACCCGACGCTTTCTATAACGACATTGAGGACGTTGATGAGCGACCACGTATTGAGTATGAAAACGGGTGGTTTTTTATTCTGATGCGTGTCCCCTACAAGAATACCGACCTAAAAATACCTTACTCCACTGTTCCCTTTGGTATCATATTCAAGGATGAGGTTTTTGTATCCATTAGCTTTTACCGCTGCGAGGTAGTCCCCGATTTTATTCAATTCTCCGTTCGCAAGGGAATTATTATAAAGGATCATTTCGATCAGGTGCTTAGGATCATGCTTTCGTCGAGCGTTTGGTTCCTGAAGTACCTTAAACAAATCAACAACGACATAAAGGAAGCTGAAGAGCAGCTGGAGCGCTCTATCCGTAACGAGGAGTTACAGGATCTGCTTCGGATTGAAAAGAGTTTAGTGTTCTTTACCACTTCGCTCAAGGGCAACGATATTCTATTGCATCGAATTAAAAACCTGCGCAGCTACCGCGATACCTATAATCCAGAGCTCTTAGAGGATGTTGAAATTGAGTTACGTCAGGCTCAGGAAACAACCAGCGTTTACTCCGACATTCTTAGCGGTATGATGGATGCCTATGCTTCGGTTATATCCAATAACCTGAATATTGTAATGAAAAGGTTAACCTCTATCTCAATAGTACTTATGATCCCAACTCTTATAGCCAGTTTTTACGGGATGAACGTACCCAATAGCCTTGAAAATCACGCATGGGCATTTGGTGCCATAGTAATAACATCGTTGCTAATATCGGTAATAGCTCTTTTGATTTTCATGCGAAAAAAGTGGTACTAGTCAGCGGTTGTTCGAGTTACGCTATTAACTGCAGAAATAATTTGGTTCACCTCAAAGGGCTTCTGGATGTAACCGCTTACCCACCCCTCGTTGATAGCATTGTAAATTTCAGGCGAGATATCGTAGCCTGTTAGAATGAAACATGGTATTCCTGGCTTAACCATTGCAGCCTGCCGGGCAAACTCCAGCCCGTTCATGCCGGGCATTTTCATGTCGCAAAATATCACATCAACCTTGCCGCTATTCGATAGCTTTTCTAAACCCTCGCTACCCGAACGGGCACTTATCACTTCATACATTTTACGGAAGTTCACCTCAAAAAGGAGAACATTGGTTGGCTCATCATCAATGTGGAGCACGCTAATATTGCCTGATGAATCCATAGCTTAACATGTTTTGGGTAAAACCACTGTAACTTTTGTTCCTTTGCCTTTTTCGGACTGTATATGGATAGTGCCTTGATGCTCCTTGATAATGTTGAAAGTAATTGAAAGCCCAAGGCCTGTTCCCACACCCGGTTCCTTGGTGGTAAAAAACGGATCGTAAACTTTTAGTAGGTCTGCTTCATCAATTCCACAACCGCTATCCTCAAATACAACCCTATACCTGTTGCCCTCATCCTTTGTGGTTATAATGATTTTACCTGTACCCTCAATGGCCTGAATGGCATTAATAAGAATATTCATAAATGCCTGATGGATTTGACCCTCGTTACAGTAAAGGTTTGTTGTATCAGCCGTGTATTTCCTTTCTATTTCAATTCTATCGCGGTACTGGTTTGCCAGCAGGACAAGGCAGTTCTCTACCACCCTATGCAAATCCACATCTGAATGTTTGGTATAATCGACACGGCTGTACTGGTTAAGGCTCTTAACAATTTGTGCCGATCGTTTTACGCCCTCCTTTATAGCATCAATTAAGGGTTGAAGATCTCCTTGATGGGCTTTAAAATTATCGTTGATGTATGCTTCAATGGCAACTACCCCACCCTGAATAAAGTTAAGGGGGTTATTGATTTCGTGAGCAACACCGGCTGCAAGCAAATCCAACGAGGCCATCTTTTCCGATTGAACTAGGGTTTGCTGCGCGTTCTTGAGTTCCTGTAGCGTTTCAATGAGTTTCTCCCGTTGACTGTAGAGCTCCTCATTTGCTGCGCTGAGCTCCTCATTCACGGCCTCAAGTTCCTCGGTTCTTTCCTTTACCAATTGTTCAAGGTGGTTCTGGTATTTTTCAAGTTCCTTTTGAGTTTTCTTTATTTCAGAGATATCAATGGAGATACCCCGCAAACCAACCGCCTTGCCATTGTCAATGATTGGCGAAGAGTAAACCAGCGCTGGGAATCTTTCGCCATTCTTACGTTGCGCAGGATATTCCAAGCCCGTTGTAGACTCTCCCATTAATCGGCGTTTGAAAATCTTTA
>JBFMGQ010000004.1:4176-150517 GCA_040752515.1 Bacteroidota bacterium
GCCTTGCCATTGTCAATGATTGGCGAAGAGTAAACCAGCGCTGGGAATCTTTCGCCATTCTTACGTTGCGCAGGATATTCCAAGCCCGTTGTAGACTCTCCCATTAATCGGCGTTTGAAAATCTTTACCCCTTTCTGAACATCCTCAATCGTATAACCTAAACTTTCCAATCCATATTTATTGACAAAGGTTACAGTTCCATTAAGGTCAATTTCCCAAATTGATTGCGGCAGTAAATCGGTTAGCTCACGGAAACGCTTTTCGCTTCGTTCTAGCTGCTCTTGGGTTTGTTTTATTTGGGTAATATCGGTAATGGTTCCAATATAACCAATAATTTTCCCTTCAACCACTTCGGGTAGGGCATAACCAAGCACCCAAACCACTGACCCATCGGGCTTTAAAAATCGGTACTCGGTTGTGGAACTTTCAGCAGATTTTACCCGCTCACTCCAACCACTAATTACCCTCTCGCGGTCGTCGGGGTGGACCGCATTTATCCAGTTGTCGCCCATGGCCTGCTCAGGTGTTAATCCCGATAGTTCGCACCATTTAGGATTGACATAGGTGGTCTTACCATGGGCATCGGTTCTGAAAATGCCTACCGGCGACATATAGGAAAGGGTTTCGAAAAGCATCATGGTTTGGCGATAAGCTTTCTCTGCTTTCCTTAGTTCGGTGATATCAACCATGGCACCTATTGAGCCAATCACTTCACCCTGAGCATTGGTAATTGGAGCTCCACTAACCAGGCAGTCGATTATTCTGCCACTCTTGGCTTTAAACTGCATTTCGTAAACACCCTTTTTACCATCCTTCCTTTGGTTGTTGGCTTCAACTATTTCACGTTTGCGGTCTTCAGGAATTAAAAACTCATAACCTATCCTTCCAATTACCTCCTCAGGTTTATAACCCAGTATTTCAGTAAACCGGTTATTCACAAAAAGTATACGGTCGTCGTTGTCAACCATCATTAAAACCTCATTCATACTTTCAACAACGGTCCGGTAAAGCTGCTCGCTTTCCTTTATACGCTGCTCGGTCTTTTTCTTTTCGGTAACATCTGCCAGAATACCCCTCATTCCAACCGGCCTACCATTTTCGTAAATAACGCTGGAGTATATATTTGCAGGGAAGGTTGTTCCATCCTTTCTTAGGGCAAGGTACTCCTCGTCGGAATTTTTTCCCTCAATAAATATTTTTTTGATATTTTGCACAACCCTAACCCTATCCTCAGGGGCTATCAGGTCAATAATGGTAATGCCCTTTTCAACATCCTCACGGGTATATCCAAAAAGTTTATACCCAATATCGTTTGCATAGGTAAAACGGGCATTCAAATCAACCTCCCACACAACCAGGGGAAGAAGATCGGCCAGTTCACGGAACTTACGTTCGCGGTACTCAAGAGCTTGCTGGGCAATTTTCCTATCGCTTATATCACGAACTACGGCTAAAACCCTTTTTTGCCCGTTAATATGGGCAAACCTCAACGAAACCTCTGACCAAAAAATTGAACCATCGGATTTTTTACTCTGCCACTCAAAAACGGCACTACCCTCTTTAACGGCTTGCCTCAATTTTTCCTTTGCCCCTTTAGCATCGTAGGGCTCAATACCTGAAGAAAAAATATCGACATGCTTGCCTATCACTTCTTCCTTGCTCTTTAATCCATACATTTTGAGCATCATGTCGTTTACATCCAATATTATGCCGTTTTCGGCATCGTGAACAAAAATCGCCTCGCGGGTTGAGTTGAATATTTCAAGGTAACTCCGGTAGCTTTCCAGTGCATTTGCCCTCTGGTTTTCAGCATCACACAGCGCTTCTTCTATACGTTTCTGGTAGTTCCGCCTTTCCAGTATGTTTAAAACCAGGTAGAAAATAAGTAAAACCCCAATAATCATGATTATGGTAGCCACCCAAACCACCTCCCTGGAACGAGACGATGCTTTATCGATTGGGATTTCACTTACCACTAACCAAGGTCTATCGCTCAAATATAGGTTAATGGGATACAAAAATCGGAAAACGGGCTCGTTGAGATAGGTTGAATAAACCTCCTGCGCTACCTCATTCCCTTCAAAAGCTTTTACTATTTTTAAGCTATCAGCAGTATTCCCTTTAAAGTCTATTTTCTTCCTTATCAAAGCGCTGTCGGGGTGGCTAACAATAGTTCCTTTTGACGATACCAAATAGATATAACCGGTATCAAAAAGTCTCACGTCCGATATCAGTTCACGCAAATAATTTAAATCGATATCAACCCCAACTGCACCAACAAAGGCATCACCCTTGACTATTGGAACCGATATGGTGCAGCCATAAAAAAGTTTACCATAGTCAGAATACCTGAATAGGTATGGCTCAGAGAGTACTGGCTGTAATTTTTGTTTTACATCGCTATAAAAAAACGATTTATAATCGCCGCAGGGCACAATCTCGGAAATTAAAGAATCGTTATCACGGAAATAGGTTATTCCAAATCGGCCGGCACAAGGGTAAGCCTTACTGTTTTTAAAAATGGCATCGTTCCCATCATAAGCGTTGGGCTCCCAGAATACCCATGCCCCCAGTATATTTTGATTGTTGCTTAGTACCTCAACTAAAAGCTTTCTGACATCCTCCCGCTTAGCCTTCATTTCATGCAAAAGCAATGCACGTTGCTGTACCGAATTGGCAACCACATATGCTGCGCTAAAGTATAGCTGCGTCTCAGCTGCTGTTTGGCGAAGTATTTCCTTGGATATCTCCTTCGACGATTCGTAAATGTGCTTACGCTGGTTTACCGCCAGGTAAATAAACATGAAAACAAACACTCCCGCTGTAAGCAGCGCTGCAATTACAGCAGAATAGGGATGAGTATAGTATTTTCGAATGTTCATTTACTTGAAGTAAGCATTTCTTTTACGTAAATATAAACCTTTTTGATAGTAAAATGAACAAAAGAAAGGGTATGTTTTTGACAAATAGCTTAATTAACGATGTATAAGTGCCTAAAACTTGCTTTTAGTTGGATTGATGTAAGCCCCAAAATTGCCCTTTGTTTCAGTAAGAATTTTCTCAAAAAGTTTTGCAGTTGCCAAAGCATCGCCTGCAGCCCTATGGCGGCTTTCAATTTCTATTCCCAACCCATTGCAGATATTGCCTAAGCTGTACGAACTGTAACCCGGGAAAACACGACGGCTTAACCTTACGGTACACAACACATCGCGCTGATAGTCGTAGCCCAGCCTTTTAAACTCAGCCTGAACAAATCGGTAATCGAATGGGGCATTATGGGCTACAAATACACACCCCTCAGTAAGGAGTACAACCTCACGGGCAATCTCGTAAAACTTTGGAGCTTTGGCAACCATCTCGTTAGTAATGCCCGTCAACCTTGTAATGTAATATGGAATAGGCGTTTCAGGGTTAATCAAACTCTTAAATTCATTGGTTATTCCATTGCCATTATGGATGTATATGGCTATTTCCGTAATCCTATCGCGCTGCCAGCTACCACCGGAGGTTTCAATATCAACTATGGCATATTTCATTCACTCAATTCTCTCTTTCTTGAAAGCAACATTAAAACATAAATATCAACCAAAAATTACATTAGCATTACAACCTGAACTAAAATTGCTCCAATAATTGGCAGCCAAAGTAAAAGCTCGTTCCAGAAATTTGGCTTGGCATCGCTAAAGTACGATGAAAATATAAAAGCCGATGGAACTGCTATAATGTAGAATATTTCGTACGAAACGCCGGGAATAACAAAAAAGGATATTACACCAATTAAAAACAGGTATAGGAAAACGGTAAAGTACCTGCGAATAATAATTTTCTGAAAAGCTAACCTTGGGAAAACGCTAATTAGTGAAACCCCGAAGGGAATTGCCAAAAATCCCAAAAAAATCCAAAATATTTTATCATCAATTGCGGGCTCCGACTCGGTGAAAAGGCTGGTTAAAAAAGCATGGTAGGGTGTTAGAATATCCGCGTTAGCAATAAAAAGTATAAGCATGTAAATAAGCCAGGGAACAGTGAAGGCAAATATCAAAACAAACCACTCCCTAACATTAAACGAACGAAGTACTAAAAGTGTGAGTAAAGCCCAAATTGCGACAGTAACAGCAGGGGCATAAAACAAAGTAGCCATTCCAACCGCTAACCCCGCTCTGAAAAGGTTATCAAGCGGTTCGCGGTTTTGATAAATGGCAAACAGATGATCGATAGAAAGCAAGACCAAGATGAGTGATACCAATGCCGGATTTAATCGCTGGATTGGCAAAAAGGCAGCAGCGCATAGCGCAAAAAACAGTGCTGGCAGGTACGATCGACTTTTTAGAATGATGTACTTGTTGTTTAGAGCTAGTAAATATATTCCTGAAACAAAAAAAAGGGCAAAAGAAACGATATTTAACCAAAAAGGATAACGGTTAAGATAACTTGCCAACGCCCCATAAAACGGCATTGGGAAGCTATCGAAAATGAACGAGTAGCTTGGTGCTTTGCCTAAAAGCGTTGTTAGCCATAACGCAATAAGCATTAGCGTGATAAGTACTGCTGATCCAAATCTACCTTTTTGAATGGCTTTTAGAAGCATATTTATTCTTTTTGAAATCTTTTTAAATCGCTGCCAATATCGCTTCGGAAATACATTTTATCGAATTTAATGCTTTTAGCAAGGCTATAGGATTTTTCAAGGGCCTCATCAATTCCGGAACCCCAAGCAGAACAGGCAAAAACACGGCCACCCGTGGTTATAAGCTTACCGTTGCTTAAAGTGGTTCCGGCATGGAATAGGATGGCATCATCAAATAAGCTTTTAGGGATAGTAACCTCCTTGCCCTTTTCGTAAGAACCCGGGTAACCACCTGAAACAACTATTACCGTTGTAGCTGTTCGGGAATCAACCTCAAGGTTTACCTCTGAAAGTCGGTTTTGCGCGCAAGCCTGTAAGGCACTTAACAAATCGGATTTTATCCGAAGCATCACCACCTCGGTTTCAGGATCGCCCATACGAACATTGTATTCAATCACGTAAGGATTGCCATTTACATTCATCAAACCAATAAAAATAAAGCCTTTGTATGGAATACCATCGGCTTTTAAACCATTGATGGTAGGTTTTACTATACGCTCCTCAACCTTGCTCATGAAATGGCTATCGGCAAAAGGAACGGGCGATACAGCACCCATACCGCCCGTATTTGGGCCGGTATCGCCATCGCCTATCCGCTTGTAATCCTTTGCTTCGGGGAGGATTATGTAGGAGTTGCCATCGGTTAGTACAAAGACCGATAGCTCTATCCCGCTAAGGAACTCCTCAATCACAACCTTTTGGCTTGCCTCGCCAAATTTACCGGCAATGAATTCGGTAAGGTTTTCACAGGCTTCGTTGTAGTCCGATACAATAACTACCCCTTTGCCAGCAGCAAGTCCATCGGCTTTAAGCACGTAGGGTGGATTGAGGGTTTTAAGAAAATCTTTGGCTTGGTTAAGCGTTTCGGCGGTAAACGTTTTATGGCGGGCTGTAGGAATGCCATGCCTGAACATGAACTCCTTGGCAAAATCCTTGCTTCCCTCGAGCATGGCTCCCTTTCTTTGTGGGCCAATTACCGGTATGTGCTGGACACTACTATCGGTAATAAACGAATCGTGTATGCCTTTTACCAGTGGCTCCTCAGGGCCAACCACCAACAACTCCACTTGGCTCTCCAGGCAAAACCTCTTAACTGCATCAAAGTCGAGCGGGTTGATTGCCACATTTATTCCGTGAATGGCTGTGCCCGGATTGCCCGGTGCAATGTAAAGTTTGCCTAAAAAAGGGCTTTGCGCGATTTTCCAGGCCAGGGCATGCTCACGGCCACCTGAACCAAGTAATAGAACATTTACCTTCTTATCCATTTTTCCGATAGGGTGTTTGACTACAAAGGTAGTTATCGTTTTAAATTGAAAGCGATTGGTGAAAAACAATTTTTTACATCGAGCTGTAACTTTCCGGTAGCTTAATCGTCGTACATTTGAAAGCTGAAAACATTTATCGGTTCATGACCGCCGAAGAGTTTAACAAATGCGTTGATTTATATTCCGATAGCATTTATCGCTTTGCGCTAAAAATGCTAAAGAATACCGATTTGGCCATGGACAACGTTCAGGATTGCTTTGAGCGGTTATGGATTAAGCATAGTGAGGTTGAATATACTAAGGCAAAGTCGTACCTGTTTACATCGGCTTACCATGCGGCTATTGACACCATTCGGAAGGAAAAGCGAAAGCTGGAGTATGCCGACGAGGCTATTTTTGAACGCTCTACAACCAATAGCTACTCCGATGCCAAGGAAATAGTTGACAAAGCCGTTGAGAAACTGCCCGAGATTCAGAAATCGGTGCTTTTGCTGCGCGATTACGAGGGGTACTCGTACGAGGAAATTGGCGAAATTACAGGCCTTAACGAGTCGCAGGTTAAGGTTTACATTTACAGGGCAAGGTTGTTCCTTAAGGAACAGCTCGTAAGTATCGATAATTTGATTTAAGGCTATGACCATTAACCGCAATAACTACGAACTCTTTATCATCGATTATATCGATGGTAGGCTTAGCCCTGAGCTTACCGATGAGTTCATGGCATTCCTTAACCAAAATCCCGATATAGCCCATGTAATTGATGGCATAGCCGATATTAAAGTTACCCCAACGCCAGTAAAAGTACCTTTTGCTAAAGAAACCCTTAAGCGTACTAATAAGTTGCCAGAATTGACCCTTACCGAGGCCGACTACCTGTGTATTGCTGAGCTGGAAAACGAATTAACTGCCGAAGAGGCTTCACAGTTAAAGGAACTGAAAAAAAAGAACCCTGACATCTCAAAATTATCGACCACTTACAGCAAAACCAAGCTAAAAGCCGAGACAAAACCTTACCCCAAAAAGGATAGATTAAAACACATCCGCATTATTCCTACGTATGCCCGCATTGCCATGGCAATTGCAAGTGTTGCCGCTGTTCTGCTTATAGCGTTCCATGTAAACAATTTGATGGTTAACATGAACCGCAACAATTTGGTTACCGAACAGCAACCAACCCCAATTGTAACTGAACACCACAATAATCCATCTACAGAAAAAAAGGTAGCAATCGCATCAGGTGATGGAGCTGTAACGAAACCAAAGCCAAAAACCTCTGTTAAACTACCCAAACACAATGTTGCAACTGAAAAGATTCAAACCCCTGAACCTACAACTGACATTGCCATAAAAGAGGAAGCCATTGAACCAATGGTAACCATTGAACCACAGGTTACGCAGATTACTCAACAAGAACCCCAATCCGATATCAACATAAATTCAAATATCAACCTTAGCGGCCAAAACGTTGCTACGGCTAATCGGGTTCAATCCAAAACCAAAGAGTTGACCCTTGGCGATATTGCCCTTAAGGGCATTCAAAAAATTGCCCAAACAGTTGGTTTTAACATTGAGGTTAAGCAAATTGACGACAATAAGGCAAAAAAAATAGTTGTTGAATCGAAATTGCTGGCCGTTTCAGCTACAATTTTACCTAAAGAGGAATAACCCCTGTAACATTTTTCACATTCGGGCGTCGTATGGTAAAAACAACCGAATGTCTAACTAAATCTTATAAAGCAATGAAAAAGTTTTTACTTGTGGGATTGATGTTTTCCGTTATTACCCAACTCAGCGCACAGAACAAGGAGAGCATCCTACGGAACCTCGAAAATCCCGACACGCTCAAACAGCAAAACGAACAAATTTCAAGCGATAAGCAACCCATGGTAGTTGTTCGCAAAATTGTAAAGGTTGTTGATGGCGATTCAATTATTGAGGAACGTATCGATACGGTTACCTCGGTTAATGCTGTTACGGTTGATTCGGACAATATGGCTTGGGTTAACACCATGGGCGATACCATTAAGGCCGCCAAAGGCGATACCGTTGTTTTTCGCTTGGGAAACAAGAAAATGACCATTATCGACTCAAAAGACAAAGTAATAATTGAGGTACCCGATAAGAAGTCCGAAAAGCAGAAAGACGAGGATATAACCGAGTACAAGGAGGTTAAGAATTTTAAAGGCCATTGGTCAGGCTTTGAAATGGGCATAAACGGTTTTATGGACAAGAACCAGTCCATGACACAAACAGGCGATTTGGCTTGGATGGATTTAAAGCAAGGGCGTTCGTGGAACACCAATATCAACTTTACGCAGTACAGCATTGGCTTTGGAACCGATAAAGCAGGTCTGGTAACCGGTTTGGGCTTAGAGTTTAACGATTACCATTTTTCAAATCCCATATCGCTTAGGGTTGTGAATGGTGTGACCGTTGCCGACAGCTCATACATTCAAGCCGGCTACAGGGTTGAAAAAAACAAAATCACCATGTCGCACCTAACCTTGCCATTACTATTGGAATTCCAACTGCCAATGGGCAGTAAGCGCAAGGATAGAATCTACATATCGGCAGGCGTTATTGGTGGGGTAAGGCTTGGCTCTCATACCAAGGTGGTTTACGACGATGGCTCGCGCCACAAGGATAAAAACCGCGGCGATTTTAACATTGCCACCCTGCGCTACGGCTTTACCGCTCGCATGGGATACAAGGGTATCAGGCTATTTGCCAACTACTACCCTGTTCAGCTTTTTGAAAAGGATAAAGGCCCTGAACTTTACCCATTCTCAATTGGCCTTGTTTTGATTCCATTTGACTAACCTTACAGCTAAAAGGATATTAAAGGACGGGCTTAAAGCTCGTCCTTTTTGTTTAACCAAGATTTGTCAGTAGAAACAAAAAAACATTTAAACAACTTGTTTCTATCTAACTAATCGCGGCTGAATCTATAATATCTCCATTTAATCCTTTCTCCCAAAATGAACGAAAATAGTAGAACTCTACCTATCTTTGAAAAAATTTGTAAATGAATACTACCGACAACCAATTTGAGGAAATAATTGAAGTAGGCAAAGCAAACCGACAAGCACTTTTGATGCTTTTCCCCATTACTGGCTTGGCAGTTGTTCCGTTTTTACTTATCAATGGATTTGAGCCACTAGTCACCGGTATAATTTACCTGAAGCATCACCAACTCCAAATGTTAATAGCATTTCTTGTACTTATATTTATTCACGAGGGTTTGCATGGTTTAACATGGGCGTTTTTTGCAAAAAAAGGGTTTAAATCGATTAGCTTTGGCATTAAATGGTCGCACCTGACCCCCTACTGCCATTGCAGCGAACCGCTAAAACGGAACCAGTACATACTAGGAGGTATAATGCCAGGATTAGTTACAGGGATACTCCCAATGCTTTTTAGCATTGCATCGGCCAATGGTTGGCTCTTACTTGCGAGTATTTTTTTCACCGCAGCAGCTGGTGGCGATTTTTTGGTTCTGAAACGGGTTCTTAAATACCCATCAGCCTATATCTTTATAGATCATCCTAAGGAAATTGGATTCATTGTCATTAAAAGCTAAACCAGCTTGGCAATTGCATAACATCTTATTCTAGGGTATTGTTTATATCAAACAACTACATTCCCCTATGGATATTTAGGTTTCTGATTTCTTATCCGGAGAATCATCGTAAACTTTTTCTGCTAACTTTGTGCATAATAAAAAAATACAGCTATGTACGGAAAAATCAAAACCGATTTACAGCAACAGCTTGAGAATATTAAGGCCGAAGGACTTTACAAAACCGAACGAATTATCACTACACCCCAGGGCGTTGAGATAGTTGCCAACGGCAAAAAGGTGCTGAACTTTTGCGCCAACAACTACTTAGGTCTTTCATCGCACCCAGCCGTAATTGAGGCTGGCAAAAAAGCTATCGATGAGTGGGGATTTGGGATGTCGTCGGTGCGGTTCATTTGCGGTACGCAGGACTTACATAAGCAGCTTGAACGCAAATTAAGCGAATTCCTTGGAACCGAAGATACTATCCTATACTCGTCGGCATTCGATGCCAACGGCGGTATTTTTGAACCCATTCTGGGCGAAGAGGATGCCATCATCTCCGATGAGCTAAACCACGCTTCAATCATCGACGGAGTTCGGCTTTGTAAGGCTCAACGTTTCCGCTACAAGAACAACGATATGGCCGACCTTGAGGCAAAACTTAAGGAAGCTGCAAACTGCCGTTACAAGATGATTGTTACCGATGGGGTTTTCTCCATGGATGGAATTATAGCCCAAGTTGATAAGATTTGTGACCTTGCCGAAAAATACGATGCACTGGTAATGGTTGACGATTCCCATGCTACAGGTTTTGTGGGTAAAACCGGTCGCGGCACAGCAGAGTACTGCAACGCCATGGGCAGGGTTGATGTCATTTCCACCACCTTTGGTAAAGCATTAGGGGGAGCATCGGGTGGCTGTATTTCGGGTCGTAAGGAAATAATCGACATGCTGCGCCAGCGTTCGCGCCCCTACCTTTTTTCAAACTCGCTTATGCCTTCCATTGCCGGAGCCACTCTCAAGGTACTCAACATGCTTACCGAGACCACTGAGTTGCGCGATAGGCTTTGGGAAAACACACAGCTTTTCCGAAAAGGAATGACCGAAGCCGGATTCCGGATTGTTGAGGGTGTCCACCCCATTACCCCTATCATGTTTGGCCATCTACCTAACGATGCCAAGCTGTCGCAGGATTTTGCTGCAGCACTACTCGAAGAGGGAATATACGTAATTGGGTTTTACTACCCTGTTGTACCTAAAGGTAAAGCCCGCATCAGGGTTCAGATTAGCGCAGCTCACACCCGCGAACACATTCAGTTTGCCATTGAAAAGTTCACCAAGGTGGGCAAGCAATTAGGTGTAATTTAGACCTTAAGAAGTTATATCATTCTATTTAAGACTAAAAAAGGGAGTTTCTCACTCCCTTTTCCATTTCTTTTAGAATAAACCATGTATCTGCGCATCAATCTTGTTGATTATAAATCGGAGGTCTTCAGGCTTGTCGGGAAAGTTTAGGTTATCAACATCAATGATTAGTAACTTGCCAAGCTTATAACCTTCAATCCATGCCTCGTAGCGCTCGTTAAGGCGCTGTAGATAATCGAGGCGGATATTCTTTTCGTAATCGCGACCGCGCTTTTGGATTTGCCTTACCAGGGTTGGCACTGAGGCCCGAAGGTATATTAGCAGGTCGGGTGGCCTAACCAGCGAGGTCATCAGGTTAAACAGCGATAGGTAGTTTTTAAAATCGCGAGTACTCATAAGCCCCATGTCGTGGAGGTTGGGTGCAAAGATGTGGGCATCCTCGTAAATGGTTCTGTCCTGAATAACGTCCTCGCCACTGCGATGTATTTCCACTATCTGGCTAAAGCGGCTGTTCAGGAAGTAAATCTGGAGGTTGAAACTCCAGCGCTGCATATCCTCGTAAAAATCGTTCAGGTAGGGATTATCGTCAACATCCTCGTACTGGGGTTTCCACTTGTAGTGCTTGGCCAGTAAACCCGTAAGGGTTGTTTTGCCCGATCCAATATTTCCTGCTACCGCTATATGCATACCGTAAAACTATTTTTATGTTTAATTATTAAAGTTATTGCTTTTAAAGATACAACTTGGATTTTAAAAAGCAAGGCAAAAGAACCATTAGCTTGATGAACATACCAAAACTGTAAACAAACACCATTAAAATATTTGACTACTTGCTCTCTGCTTTCCGTCGGTGATGTATTTCAAGCAATTCATCAATATACTCGCGTGTGTTTGAGAGGCGCGGTACCTTATTTTGTCCGCCCAGTTTTCCCCGTTGACGCATCCACTCAAAAAACGTACCCTTGGCTGCGGCGTTAACAATTGGGAAATCGAGGGTTACATTTTTGGCACGTTTGGCCTCGTAATCGGAATTAACCTCGCACAGGGTTGCATCGAGTACACGGGCAAATTCATCAATGCTGCTCGGTTGCTTTTCGAACTCTATAAGCCATTCGTGGCATCCCTTTCGGTCGGTTTTCATGAAAACCGGAGCAGCAGTGTACTCGGCTACCAAGGCACCGGTAGCCTTGCAGGCTTTTTCGAGGGCACGCTCCGCGTTATCGATTATCACCTCCTCCCCAAACACATTGATAAAGTGACGGGTACGACCGGTAATTTTGATTTTATGCGGTGTTTTTGATGTAAACGTAACCGTATCGCCTATTAGGTAACGCCAAAGACCGGAGTTGGTGGAAATAACCATGGCGTAGTTCTTCCCTACCTCAACATCGGCAACGGTAAGGGCTTTAGGATTTGAACTCGAAAGCTCATCGAGTGGGATAAACTCGTAAAAAATGCCGTAATCGAGCATCAATAGCATACTGTCCGAAGTTGGATCATCCTGAATGGCAAAGAAACCCTCGCTGGCATTGTATGTTTCCATGTAGTGCATGTTGGGCGATGGAATAATCTTCTGGAACTGTTCACGGTAGGGCGCAAAACTCACCCCGCCATGCATGAAAAGCTCAAGGTTTGGCCAAATTTCAAGCAAATTACTTTTCCCTGTATAGCTTAATAAATGTTTTATCATCACCAAATTCCACGATGGCACGCCAGCCAGACTGGTTACATTCTCGTTAAGTGTTTCGTGTGTAAGTTTTTCGAGTTTCTCTTCCCAATCGGGGATTAGTGCAACCTTTTGACTAGGGGTTCTTATAAATTCAGCCCACCATGGCTCATTTTCAATAAGTATAGCCGATAAATCGCCATAAAAGGAGTTCATGTTGAAGTTGTCAACCTGATGGCTACCACCAAGGGTAAGCCCTTTGCCACTGAATAGGTTGTTTTCGGGGTAAAGGTTCATGTAAATAGCAAGCACATCGCGAGCACCTCTAAAATGGCAGTTCTCCAACGCCTCGTTGCTAACCGGAATAAACTTGCTTTTGCTTTGGGTAGTACCCGATGACTTGGCAAACCACCTAATATCGCTTGGCCAAAGCAACCGTTCCTCACCTTGCCTTAACCGTTCAATGTAGGGCTTAATGGTTTCGTAGTCAACAATAGGAACTCGCTTCTGATACTCATCGATAGTTTTGATACTATCGAATCCGTAACGGTTCCCGTATTCCGTTCTGGCTCCCTGTTTCAATAGCTCAAGGAGTACATCGCGCTGCACCTCAAAAGGGTATTTCCGGAAAAGATCGATACTATATAAGCGCTTAGTATTAACCCAGTTTAGGATAGAGTTGAGTAAAGGCATATATAAAAATTTATCAACTCAAAACTAAGCGTTTTTAAGGAAATATCAAAAGTTTAAAGTTTGAAGGTAATACCTACTCCAAATATCTCCTTAAACTGGATCCGCGGCCCGCTGCTATCAATTACTCCATCTCCATTGGTATCTTTACCTATTTTTACCTTATCGTCGTATACTAGCTGTGTAGCCAAATTCACATTGATATACTTATTAACCTTCATGATTACAAGCGTTTCCCAGTTAACCACAATGTTTTGGGGTTCATCGAGGTAATTTGAGAATAAATCGATTTTAGTGGTTAGGGTTAAGTTTTTCAACCATTCAGCCTGAAAATCGTTTTTGGTGTAAACCATTCTAAGGTAACCTCCCACTTCCTGCCTCAGCATTTCCCCCTTTTTAACCCCAAAAGCACCTGCGTTCGATAACATGGTGTCGCGGACAAAGGTAAGCTTGCCGGTTAAGGGGGCCGCAAAAACGCTCAAGTGGGCATTGGGCTTATAGTCCATACCCAATGCGCCAACCAGATAGGCTGGAGCAAAAAAGTTCGAAATCTTTATGCGAGTACTATCGTTAGGGTATTTGTATCCAACTGAAAACTGGGTTTTAAAGTTCACCAGAATGGCATAGTAAAAATTTTTGAAGGCCTCGCGGCCAAACTTCGACGTCAAATCGATTTTATCGTCGGTCTTTTTGGTGTACTTAACTCCCTCCTGATTCAGGAACCCGTAGCCCAAATCGATTGAATTATCCCAAGCCGTTTTAGGACTTTTATAGCTAACAAATCCTGTAAACACAGTATTTACTGCAAACGAACTTTGTCCCCCTGCTGCCCAGTTGGTTAACGAGGTTTGGTTGGCATTTATACCCAACGCCAAGCCCTTTTTCCATCCGGCAAGTGAGTCGGTTTTTATCTCCTTTAGCTGACTTTCTGCATCGGTTACCTGAGCATTGGCCGGCAAAGCCAATGTAAAAGGTATGATGAGTGCGACAAAACGCTTCATAATAAACACTTTTGATTCTTTAATTTTCGCTAAAATACTAATTCTTATCGTAATATTTAAATTCAAAGCTGTAACTTTGCGGGCTAATTTTTTGGGGATGAAGGGTATCAGAAACATTGCTATTATTGCGCATGTCGATCATGGAAAAACTACACTGGTCGATAAAATGATTATCCAAGGCAAGCTTTTCAAGGATCACGAAACGCCGGGTGAACTGATTCTGGACAGTAACGATTTGGAGCGTGAGCGCGGAATTACCATACTGGCAAAAAACGTATCGGTAAACTATAAGGGTTACAAAATCAATATCATCGACACGCCAGGCCACAGCGATTTTGGGGGCGAAGTAGAGCGCGTACTAAACATGGCCGATGGCGTTTTGCTCCTGGTTGATGCCTTTGAGGGAACCATGCCCCAAACCCGCTTTGTTCTTCAAAAGGCACTGGCCATTGGGTTGAAACCCATTCTGGTTATCAACAAGGTCGATAAGCCCAACTGTCGTCCGGAAGAGGTTCAGGAACAGGTTTACGAGTTGATGTTCAGCCTCGATGCATCGGAGGAGCAACTCGAGTTCCCAACCATTTACGGCAGCGCAAAGCAAGGTTGGATGAGCAACGATTGGCGTAAGCCATCAACCGATATCACCCCACTGCTCGATTGCATTATCGATTATGTGCCTGCACCTAAACAGCTAAAAGGGACGCCCCAGCTGCTTATCACCTCGCTCGATTATTCCAACTACGTTGGCCGAATTGCCATAGGTAAGCTGCACCGTGGAACATTAAAGGCAGGCCAAAACGTATCGTTGGTAAAACGCAACGGACAGGTAATACGAACAAAAATTAAGGACTTGCTTGTTTTCGAAGGGCTTGAGCGTAAAAAGGTCGATGAGGTAACCTCAGGCGACATTTGCGCCATAGTTGGTATTGAGGGTTTTGATATTGGTGATACTATAGCCGATTACGAGAACCCCGAGCCCCTTCCTACCATTGCTGTGGATGAGCCCACCATGAGCATGCTCTTCACCATAAACAACTCACCATTCTTCGGTCGCGATGGCAAATACGTAACCTCACGCCACCTTAAGGATAGGCTAATGCTGGAACTTGAAAAGAATCTTGCCCTTAGGGTTGAGGAAACCGACTCGGCCGATGCCTTTACCGTTTATGGTCGTGGTGTGCTGCACCTTTCCGTTCTTATTGAAACCATGCGCCGCGAAGGCTACGAGCTACAGGTTGGGCAACCCAAGGTAATCATTAAGGAAATCGATGGCGTTAAGTGCGAACCCATTGAGTACCTTACCATTGATGTTCCCGAGGATGTTTCGGGCAAGGCAATTGAGCATGTTACCCGCCGCAAGGGAACATTAATCTCAATGGATCGCCATCACGATCGTGTTCACCTGGAGTTCGAAATACCCTCACGCGGTATTATCGGACTACGTAATATTATTCTCACGGCAACTGCTGGCGAAGCCATCATGGCTCACCGCTTTAAGGCCTTTGAACCTTACCGCGGTGAGATTGAAACCCGAACCAATGGTTCGCTTATAGCCATGGAAAGCGGCACAGCATACGCCTATGCCCTGGGAAAATTACAGGATAGAGGCAAGTTTTTCATTGATGACCACGAAGAGGTTTATGCCGGTCAGGTAGTTGGCGAAAATAACCGATCGGGCGATATTGTAGTAAATGTAACCAAGTCGAAAAAACTTACCAACATGCGAGCCTCAGGTTCCGACGAAAAAATTTTCCTGGCACCCCCAATCAAGTTCAGCCTCGAGGAGGCTCTTGAGTACATCCAGGAAGATGAGTACGTTGAGATTACCCCAAAAGCTATCCGACTACGAAAAATCTACCTCGACGAAAATGAGCGTAAACGCAGGGCTAAGGCATAGGGTGATGGCACTTTTTTAACGAATATTTTTAACTTTTTTTGGGTTGATTTGATTTTTTATAACTTTGCACGTTGATTTTGTGAGAAAGTGGCAAGCATTTTAAGTGCATATTCAATTAGTTACAAGGGACTTAAACTTGGTGAACACTCGTTTGATTTCGATATTAAAAACGATTTTTTTGCCGAGTTTCCCGAGGGTGAGGTTAAGGAAGGCACGCTCACAGCAAAGGTTTTGATGAACAGGCAGAATAACCTGCTTGAATTTGACATACTGATTAAGGGAAAGGTAAAGGTTACCTGCGACAGGTGCTTGGAGCAATTCTACTTACCAATTGAGTACAAGGGTTACCTTGTGGCTAAAATTGGTAATGAGCATATAGAGGATGAGGCTGATGTAATCTTTCTAACGGAAGATGACCATGAGGTTAACCTTGCCCAGTACCTGTACGAAAGCATTCACCTGAGCTTACCGCTTAAGCGGTACCATGGACTAAGGGGTACCAGTATAGAGGATTGCGACCAGGAGATGCTCAAGTACATAAAGTTTGATGAAGATGAACCAACCAACATCGATCCGCGTTGGCAGGCATTAAAGGACTTGTTGAACAATAATAACTAAGTTGGACTATATAATTTGTTGAAAAATGGCACATCCGAAATCACGAATCTCGAAGCAGAGAAGGAACAAGCGTAGAACTCACTACAAAGCTGAGGCTCCAACCCTATCGACATGCTCAAACTGCGGAGCTGCAGTTGAATATCACAGGGTATGCCCTGAGTGCGGCTATTATCGTGGTAAGTTGGCAATCGAGAAGGCTGTTAACGCCTAAACATGAACTTTCATAAACCCCTGCATTGATGATTAGAATTGGCGTTGATGCAATGGGAGGCGATTTTGCACCCGATGCTGTCGTATCGGGTGCAGTTTTAGCCCTCAAGCATCTCAATGCCGATGAGCGCATTGTGCTTTTCGGTGACAAGCAAAGGATTCTTGAAATCCTTGCCCGTGAAAATGCAAACCCACAAGATTTTGAAATTGTTCACACCACTGAGGTGATCGAAATGGGCGATCATCCCTCAAAAGCATTTGCCAAAAAAACCGACTCCAGTATTGTCAAAGGCTTTATGGCCTTGGCTGCCGGAAAAATCGATGGTTTTGCCAGCGCTGGTAGTACCGGTGCCATGATGGTTGGCGCTTTCATGGTTATTAAACAAATTCCCGGAGTTATACGTCCGGGTATAGCTGGTTTTATTCCCGTTTCCGAAAATAAACTTAACGTAATTCTCGATGTGGGTCTAAACCCCGATTGCCGCCCCGACGTGCTCTACCAGTATGGGAAGTTGGGATCGATATACGCCCAGCAGATTCTCGGTATAGGAAACCCAAGGGTTGCATTACTTAACATCGGCGAAGAGGAGGAAAAGGGTAACCTTGTGACCAAGAGCGCCTTTGAAATGATGAAGGACACGGCGGAGTATAACTTTGTGGGAAATGTCGAAGGTCATCACCTCTTCCACGATAAAAAAGCTGATGTGGTGGTTTGCGATGGATTTGTGGGCAACGTGGTTCTTAAGGAGGCTGAGGCTTTCTACCACCTGCTTAAAAAATTCAGCCCCGAAAACCAGTTTATTGAACGTTTTAACTCCGAGAACTACGGCGGAACACCAGTTCTTGGTGTTAACAAACCGGTAATAATAGCCCATGGAGCATCAAGCCCCGTGGCCATAATGAATATGATAAAACAAACCCGCGAGGTTATAGTATCGGACCTTTGCGAAAAAATTAAACAAGCATTTATGTAACTATGGGAAAAATTACTGCCGCAATTACTGGCGTTGGAGGGTATGTTCCCGATTACATCCTTACCAACGAAGAGCTAAGTAGAATGGTCGATACCACCGACGAGTGGATAATGACCCGAATAGGAATAAAGGAGCGTCGAATACTCAAAGGCGAGGGGCTTGGCACATCCGATATGGCCATGCACGCCGTAAACGAGCTGCTCCGCAAAACCAACACCCATCCCGATGAGGTTGACATGCTCATTTGCGGCGTAGTTACACCCGATATGCAATTCCCCGCTACCGCTAACATTATCAGCGATAAGTGCGGAATCAAAAATGCTTTTGGATACGACATGAATGCCGGCTGTTCCAGCTTCCTGTACGCCCTGGTTACAGCATCAAAGTTTGTGGAGTCGGGCACACATAAAAAGGTTGTAGTGGTTGGCGCCGATAAAATGTCGTCCATAACCGATTACACCGACCGCACCACCTGCCCCATCTTTGGCGATGGTGCCGGTGCCGTTCTGCTTGAACCCAACTACGAAGGTTTTGGCGTTATTGACTCTAAAATGCAGGTTGATGGATCAGGTCGTAAACACCTGCATCAGGTAGCTGGCGGTTCATGCTATCCCGCCTCGTTCGAAACCGTAGCTAAGCGCCAGCACTTCATCTACCAGGAAGGACAGCCTGTGTTCAAGGCTGCTGTTTCCAACATGGCCGATGTTTCGGTTGAGATGATGGAGCGTAACAACATCAAGCCCGAAGACCTTGCTTGGCTTGTACCCCATCAGGCTAACATGCGAATTATTGAAGCCACCGCAAACCGCATGGGAATAAACAAGGACAAGGTAATGATTAACATCCAGCGTTACGGTAACACAACCAGTGCAACCCTCCCCCTTTGCCTCTGGGAATGGGAATCGAAACTTCGGAAAGGCGACAATCTTATTCTTGCCACCTTTGGTGCAGGTTTTACCTGGGGTGCCGCATACGTTAAATGGGCTTACGACGGCGATAAATTTGCTAAGTAATCGCCAATTATGCATAATAAAAAAGCCGGGTTTATCCCGGCTTGTTTATTTCTGGTAACACTGATTCTATAATCAGGATTTCAAAAACCTTAACCCTGCTCCTGCCTTTAACGGGCTTGGCTATCGATGAATGCTCTCAACTTGGCTGTTTTGTCAACTATATCGTTGGTAATAGAATACACTGAAGTTGTCGCACCTGAGATTGCGTCAATCTCCTTGCCAACAGTTAACTTTTTACTGCCATTGTAACCCACAAACTGGTTTAACCAACTTTTCAGAGTTATCTCCTGGCCATGGGTGGCCTCGTAGTTAAAAACCTGAACCGAAAGGATTTTACCCGATGAATCGAATAGTATAAAATAATCAAAAAACTCTGAGTTATTTGCACTATATAAATGGTTCTCATCATTACCGCATCCTTCGGTACGGCATGAAAATACCCTTCCAACAAAAGAGTAGGATACGGGTTTAGCATTAGTGTAGCTAAAATATTTACCCGCCTTGTAAACCATCAATTCTTTGGGAATGGGTTTATCGCTCCCACTAATCTTTTGTATCTCTTTAACGAGCATCCTGGGTTCAAAATTTATATTGGAACCTATTTGCAGGTTAAGTAAGACAAATAAAATGGCTACAGCTATTTTCATATCTTGTTTTACATTTAAAAGTTGACACCAATGCCTGCATTAAACGTTTTGTTATAAGCACTTTCAGCTTTCGATTTATCCAGTTGAATATCGGCTTTTAGAACCACTCCCTTTTCTAACGCATAAGTAATACCTGTTGTTATTATTGTGGCGCTGTAGCTCTTGTTTTCATCAATGGGCGCTTTAACCGACTGATGGGTATTATAGGCTTCGTAACGAATAAATGGGATTAGCTTTTGTTGACCGTTTGTGAATAAACGAAGTACATCATAACCAACCTCAACGTAGTAGCCAAGCATTTTGCTTCCCAAATCGTTCAGCTTATTGCCGGTTTTTGTAAATACGTTGTATTCATCAGTATTAGAAAGCGAAATATAGTATAGCTGACCGGTAAACTTTAAACTAGATACATTATAGCGAGCATCAAGTCCAATCATTGATATGCCAACAACCGATGAGTCAGCTTTTTGGATTAGTGACACACTATCCTTGCTAAGGTTAGAGTATAGCTTACTATTGGACTTACCGAAATAAGCAGATATACCAAGGTTTAGGTTCCTTACCCCATAAAACTCCATTTTACCAGTAAAAGCCGGATGGCTTAAATATGCTTTCGAAGCTTTTTGTCGACCTTCCCGTAAGCCCTTGCTACCCGAAAACATTGCCTTAGTTCCATCATAACCGTTGAGCCCATTCACAACGTATAGCTGATAGCGAGTTTTAGCCTGATAAATATTCCCCTGGAAACCCATTCCTACCTCCCGCCATGTTGTGGGTGCAATTCTATTATCGATTATCGGTCGCTCTACCCCATTAAAGGAGGTTGGCTCATGATACTCATTAATTATCCCCATGGGTACCAGCAAAATGCCAGCCCTGAAATTGGCAAAGCTGTTGAGCTTATGCTGGATAAACATTTGCTCAACCCACACCTCCTTGGCGTATTCAATTTCAATTTCGGACACAAACTGAGTTCTATTCGAGAAATTATATCCAAAAAACAGTACCATCCTGTGAGCGTCAAGTGTTCCAATGTTGTAGGTATTGCTTTCTAGTGGCTGGTTGTAGTGCACCTCCCCGTATCCTCCTATTTGAAGTCCGGGCCTGCCGCTTATTAAATACTGGGCAGTATTCTGTAACTGACTTGAAATTGTATCGGTTTGTGCATTTAAACCAATGGAGAACACAAAAAATCCTAATATTAAAACAATACGTTTCATGATTTTTGATTTTTAAGTTTTCGAAGCAAATTTAATTTAGACTAATTATATTATATGCAAAATTTATATTGATGTTTATCAACTATGACTATTTAGAATCTACTTTTTTAAATCTCCCTTATCCATATCTATTTAATGGTCAACCCATTATCTTTTTCCCTTTACAAGAGATTTATTGGTTGGCTTTAAGTCCAAAATCTGATCAACCCAAATTCGTCAATAGAAACAAGTTGTTTAAGTGTTCTTTATGTTTCTATTAACTAATCTCGGATCAAACTATTTTTTTAGAATGATTTGTATAAACCCACAGTAGAACCCAGAAGTTTGGATTGGGCTAAATGGAATATAAGCTAGGAGTTACTGTATAAGATCAACCTTGGGTATAACGCCGAAACAAGAAAGATGTTGAAGTTTGGTTAGTGATAGTATTGAAAAGACATTCCTACATGAAATGATTATAGGAACTTACCTTTTTTGCAGAGTCTGTCACAATATATATTATTGAATTCTGGTTTCTTTTTTACCACCAACAATTAAAACCTCTGTAAATCTTCAACACCTGAATTATCAGTTATACCAATAAATCCAAACACGAACTATCTATTATCGAAAACCTAAATCGTTTTAGCGTTTAATTTAACTCCTACTTTTGGCGAATAATTCCCAGAACACCCATAAGACCACCGTTATCGGCTATTATGGGGTATAGACTAATTGTACCTTTTACCTCTTGACCATCGGCAAAAGTGAGGGTAACCTTTCGGTCAATTACCGGGCTTTTCTTTCGGGAGACATCCTCGGTCAAATCCCAAAGTTTACGAGCTGATTCCTCGGGCATCAACTCAAATTCGCTTAATCCCATAGCCTCGTCAGCGGATGCAAGCCCAAGGTGATCGACCATGGTTTGGCTTACCCGACGGAATCTTCCGTCGGCATCCTTCTGAAAAATTAAATCGCTTGAGTTGAGCAAAAGGCTTTCGAGTATGGATTTGTCCTCGCGGAGTTGAGCCTGAATGGCTTCCTGTTCATGGCGTTTGCGTTCCATCTCCTCCTGGGTGGCGTGGAGTTCCTCCATGTTCTGCCGCATCTCCTCTTCCTGTGCGCGCATCTCCTCAGCCTGTTGCTGGGTTTGCG
Organism: Bacteroidota bacterium; assembly: GCA_040752515.1. Classification (GTDB taxonomy): domain Bacteria; phylum Bacteroidota; class Bacteroidia; order Bacteroidales; family Tenuifilaceae; genus Tenuifilum. Next base: position 26,066 of record JBFMGQ010000004.1, read on the forward strand.
ATAAAAGCTGAGCAGTACGCATGTTTATCTTAACGCTTGCCAGGGTTGCAGCAATGCTTGCAGCAAGTTTCTCGATAAAGTCAACTTGGTACTTCTGGTACGGGTTGAATGTGGCCAACTCAATCACACCCTGAACAATATCGTTGGCAATAAGTGGTACAATTAGGATGCAACTTGGGTTTTCCTCACCAAGCCCCGAGGTAATTTTGATGTAATCGCGCGGAACATCAACCATGAAGATCGTTTTCTTTTCAACATAGCATCGCCCCACTAACCCCTCATTGGGCAGAACCGTTTTCTCCATTAGCTTGCGGCGGTTATAGGCATAGCATGCGGTCATCTCTAGCACCGGATTATTGGGGTCGTTCTCGTTTAATATAAATACACCTCCCTGAATTGATCCGGTATAGTTAACAAGATTTTTGATGATTAGGTACGACAGCTCATTGATATTGTCGTTGTGTTGGCGAAGCACTTCGCCAAACAGAGCCATACCTTCGGTTGCCCATATCTGCTGTTTTTCCTCTTCCTTGCGTTTTTCCTCCTGCTCGCGAGCTCTTATTAAACTCCGCTGCATCTCGGTTAGGGCTTTCCCCAACTTATCCTTTTCGCTCAGCAGCTTGAACTCGATATCGAGTTTACCCTCACCAATTTCACGGGCAAACTTTTCGGTATGGTTAAGCCCATCTATGAGTTTATTGGCCGATTTTGACATCTCCTCCAGCTCATCACCCGTGTGCAGGTAAATTTTTTTGTTTACATCGATATCGCCTTCGGCAATGCTGTTTAGTAGATCTGTGGTGCGCTTAATGGGTTTTGAAATACGAGCCGATATGTACCAAATGGCAAATGCCTGAAGAATTATACCAATAATAAAAACAAAAATTGTTGAAAGCACTGACTTACGGGCATCCTTTACAATCTCTGACATAGGGATGGAAAGGATTAGACCCCATGAGTTGGGCGATTCACCGGGTTGTATTACGGTTAATATGTTCAAGTACTCCTTCCCGTATGTATCGGAAAAGAAGGCATGGTTTTGCTTATCCTTCACCTTTTGGGTTAGCGAAAATTTTGCCTCAAGCAGGGGGTAAATATTTGCAACGTACTCCTTGGCGTTTTGAGGATTTGAATCGGCAATTATTCGACCATCACCAGCTATAAGGCTAACATTTGTTCCGGGGTACGGTTTAATCTTTTCAATATCGGCCTGGAATTTCTCGAGCGAGATGTCAACCCCGCCTAATCCGGCAAACCTACCTCCTACCCGAACAGGCACACTGAGGCTTGTTGCCAGAACCTCCTTACCCGCATACTCAAAGGTGTATGGATCGAGTAGCATTTCACAGTTGCAGGTTTTGGATGCATAGTAGTTGCTTGTAACAATATCTCCAGTAATATTTTTGTGCTCAATATCAATACCTACCTGTCCGTTGTTAAGATATGCGGTAACCGACCGGCGACCATAATCCTTTGTATAACCGGGCCGAAATGCTGAATATTCAATGGTATACCAAACTGTTAGGTAACGAGAATTGTTTATGACTTGATTTTTTAGAATATTGAAAAAGATTGAATCGAGGGTAATGGTATCGAATTTGGGATAGATGTATAGGGCATGGGCTAATGCCCGAGAGAACCCCATGTCCATATCGAGTTCCGACTTCAAACGGAAAGCCGATTTTTGGGCCTCGGCCTGGGCAATTTTTACGGCATTATCGCGGGCTATGCTATTAATCCTTATGCTTATAAACAAGCCAATAACTAACATAATTGCGGCTGTGGTGGTTAAGACCCAAAGCAATAGTTTGGTCCCTATCCGCATTCTAATTTTGCCGGAATTCAAGTTAATTTTTCCAATTATCATTTGCCCAAATTTTAAGTGGTATACACAAGATATGGTAAACGCAAAGCAAATGTTTGCAATGGTTAAAAATACGAAAATGTTTTAGCACAAAGCAACTTTTTTAAAATTTAGAGATAGTTCAACCCTAAAAAATAATTCATCGATTATTTTTTTTGTAAATTGCTGCGGATGGAATTGCTCAAGGCTATGATGGTAACCAATTTAAAAAAAACGATTGCACTCCTGGCACTTTCAGCTATTTTATCATCAGCGTTTACCCAAAACATCGATAGTTTACTGAAACAATCGGAGTTTTACCGCACTGTAAATCCCGATTCGGCGGTAAGCCTTGCAAGGCAAGCACTGGCAAACGTTGATGCCAATGACCAGCCCGAAATTGCAGCACGGGTTCACTTCAGCTTGGGTTACGCTTACTACAACCGCAACGATTTTGAGTTAGCCCTTGAGCATTTCAATAAATCGCTTAAGCTTGCCGAGCAATCGGAAAACCTTCAGTTACAGGCTTCGCTCCACAACCGCATTGGTAATGTTTACCAACTTAAAAGTTACTTTTCCCAAGCCATTGATGAATATAAAAAGGCTTTGGATTTTAACTACAAGATGGCTAATAAAGTTGAAATTGCCCGAACACTGGTTAACATAGGAACCGTTTTTGCTATTACCGGTAATTTTTCCGTGGCTTTACAATACATGCTCGATGCTCTTGAAATTTTTGAGCAATCGGGTGAAGCTGAGGGCATGGCTTGGACATCGTTAAGTATATCGCGCTTATTTAGTCGACTGGAAATTAACGAAAAAGCACTTCAATACGCTGAGAACGCCTTAAACCACTACCGCAGGCTTAATAATCAAACCGGAATAACTTTAGCACAAACCGAGTTGGCCAATATATACTACCATACAGGCATGCACGACAAAGCCCTTGAGTTACTGGGTAAGGTTATCGATGAGAATTCGCGCAACCGGAACATACATGCCCAAGCAGCTAATTACCTGCTAATGGGTATTATTTACTTTGATAAGCACCTCTTCGAAAAGGCGGAATACTACCTTAACCTTTCCCTATCGCTAAAGCAACAGGTTAATGATAGTATCGATATGGCAAAACTAAATCGATACTTAGGAGAACTTGAACTGCAAAAAGGCAACTTTCCCAAAGGGATTGGGTTACTCCGCAAAGCGCTAACCGATGCCCAAAAGCAAAGGATTACTACCGATCTTCGCGATATCTACTTTAGCTTATCGAATGCCGAGCGACAAAAGGGGAACTACCGAAAAGCATACGAATACTTTTCGAACTATTCCGCGCTCAAGGATAGCGTTAATGCAAGCCAGATAGCCAAACTGGAAATGCAGTACGATTTTGAAAAACGTGAGCGCGAACAGGAACTTATTACCCGCCAACGCGAAGCCATGCAACAGGCGAAGCTTGAACGTCAGCGAATGGCTACACTGCTAATATCCATTGCTTTAGTATTAAGCCTTGCACTGGCCGCAGTAGTATTCACATTTTACCGCGAAAAAAAGAAAACCAACCAAATTCTGGTACAGCAGAATGCCGAAATACTGAGGCAGAAGAACGAAATCGAAAATCAAAAGCAAGAAATTGAAGCCCAACGCGATTTAGCAGAACGGCAGCGCGACCAGATAGCTGAACAACAAAAACAAATAACCGATAGCATTAAGTACGCCAGCCGAATACAGGCTGCCGTTCTACCCCGTCATCAACAGATATCGGCACTACTGCGCGAGCACTTTGTTTACTATCAGCCCAAGAATATAGTTAGTGGCGACTTTTTTTGGGTAACCCAGCTAACCGATGGTCGTATTGCGATTGCTGCTGCCGACTGCACAGGGCATGGCGTTCCAGGCGCTTTCATGAGTATGCTGGGTATTACCCTGCTAAAGGAACTCACGGCTAGCCAGCACTTTGAGAGCGCTGCCGATATTCTTTTCAGGTTACGCCAGCTGGTTATTGCCTCACTCAACCAATCCGACATGGATATCGACTCGCACGATGGCATGGACATGGGAATGCTGATTGTTGACCGCCAAAAGATGGAAGCCCAGTATGCCGGCGCATACTTCCCTCTCCTGCTCATTAGAGGATCAGATTTACAAGCACCACCAAAACACTCCAACCCTATTACCGATAACGGTAATACCCTTTATGAAATTAAAGGCGATAAGATGCCCATTGGCCACCACATTATCGAGGAGCACATGTTTTCTAACCATTCGTTTGGCATCTTTGAAAACGACTTGTTTTACCTGCTTTCCGATGGGTACTCCGATCAGTTCGGTGGCCCAAAAAACAACAAGTTCATGATGGTAAACCTGAAAAAGCTTCTGCTCAACATTCACCATCTTCCCTTAAAAACCCAGGAAACCATTTTAAAAGAAAAATTCGAAGAGTTTAAAGGAAACGAAAAACAGGTTGATGATATTCTGATAATGGGATTTAGGGTTTAACGCCCAGCAATTGATTTTTAATCAGGGCTCTCGTCGGACTGTTCTTTCTGCTTATCCTCCTGCATTTCCCTTTCCGCCTCGTCGATACCCTGCATTGAAGCCTGTTGCTCGGCTTCCTTTTTCGACTGGCCTACTCCACGGCCAATCTCTCGGCCATTCCACATTAATACTGCTTCAAATTGAGGCTTTTGCTTATCGTCGCCGTAGTCGTGGGTATCGAAAACAACCTTGATATGTAATTTTTGGGCAATCTCCAGAAGCCTACTTTTGTAATCGTGCTCAACGCTTTGCAGTTCCTCAAGGTTAATATAGCGACGTAAGAAGTTGTTTACCACTACTTCGCTGGTAAACTTAAAGCCCTTGTCGATAAACATGGCGCCAACTATGGCTTCAAGGGCATTACCGTAGATATACTTATGATGGTTAAGAGCACCATTATTTACCTTAACCAGTTCAGGTAGCCCAATGCTAATGGCCAACTGGTTCATATTATTGCGGCTAACAATTTTAGCCCTCATCTTTGTCAGAAAGCCCTCATCGCTATTGGGAAATTCGGCAAAAAGGTAATCGGCCACAATGGCATCGAGAATGGCATCGCCGAGGTATTCTAACCGCTCATTATCGACCTTTTGGCCCGGTGATATGATAAGAGAAGCTGACCTGTGAACCAGGGCCAGCTTATAAACATCAAGATTATCGGGGGCAAACCCCAAAATATTTTTCAGCTGTTGATAAAATTCTTTATCGGTGGCTGTTAAGCGTAACCGACGTATAGGCTTGCTTAAGAATTTTAGCACGTTGGAATACTACATCTTTTTAACGATGATGGATGCGTTGTGCCCACCAAACCCAAAGGTGTTGCTTAAGGCGGCGCGAACAGTTCGCTTTTGAGCAACGTTTGGAGTGAGGTTAAGCCTGCTGTCGATTTCAGGATCAACCTGTTTTAGGTTGATGGTAGGTGGAACGACATCTTTATAAACAGCCATAACTGCGGCAAGAGCCTCTATAGCCCCGGCAGCACCAAGCAGGTGACCGGTCATTGATTTGGTGGAGCTGATGTTTAACTTGTAGGCATGCTCGCCAAAAACCTGTAAAATGGCTTTAGTTTCAGCAACATCACCAAGTGGAGTAGCAGTTCCATGAACATTGACATAATCAATATCTTCGGGTTTCATGCCGGCATCGCGTAATGCATTTTCCATTACCTTTCGAGCGCCCAGCCCTTCGGGGTGAGGCGCTGTCAGATGGTAAGCATCGGCCGACATACCGCCGCCTGCCAGCTCACAGTAAATCTTAGCCCCACGGGCTTTAGCATGCTCATACTCTTCCAGGATAAGGCAGCCTGCACCTTCGCCCATTACAAAACCGTCACGGGTTGCATCGAACGGACGCGATGCGGTTTTGTATTCGTCGTTATTTGTTGATAACGCTTGTAGTGCGTTAAATCCTGCTACACCAATCTCGTTAACCGAAGCTTCGGAACCTCCAGTTATTACAACACTGGCTTTCCCGGTACGAATTACATCAAGAGCACATATAATACCATTGGTTGCTGATGCGCAAGCCGATACGGTTGAGAAGTTTGGTCCCCGGAAACCGTACTTCATGGAAATATGCCCAGCTGCTATGTCAGCAATCATCCTAGGAATGAAAAAGGGGCTAAATCGGGGTGTTCCATCACCACCGAAATAGCCTCTCAATTCCTCGGTTAGGGTTTGTAGGCCCCCTATACCCGATGCCCAAATTACTCCGGCCATATCGAGGTCAATAGCCTCAGGGTTAATGCCTGAATCCTTCATGGCTTCTTCAACTGCCACCAGCGCAAATTGTGTGTAAGGATCGAGCTTTTTAACCTCCTTGCGATCGAAGTAGTTATTTGGGTCAAAATTCTTTACCATGCAGGCAAATTTGGTTTTGAATTTCGACGTGTCGAAACTTGTAATGAGTTCACAACCACTAACTCCATTCTCAAGATTAGTCCAGTATTCCTGAATGTTATTCCCTAAGGGGTTAATGGTTCCAATACCTGTAACAACAACACGTTTCATTTCCATAAAAGTGAGTTTAAGTTAAAAACCAAATTTTGCCTTGCTGGCTAATAATTAATTACTTGCTGTGCTCTTCAATGTACTTGATAGCATCACCAACGGTGCTGATCTTTTCAGCTTCCTCATCGGGAATAGAAAGGTTGAATTCTTTTTCGAATTCCATAATCAGCTCAACGGTGTCAAGTGAATCGGCACCAAGATCGTTGGTAAAACTAGCTTCAGGAGTTACTTCGTTCTCATCTACTCCAAGCTTGTCAACAATGATCGACTTAACTCTAGTTGCAATGTCTGACATAGTTTTAAAATTTAGTTAGTAAATTGAGTTTTCAAATCACAAAGAAAAATATATTTTCACCTGAAAACAAATCAGATGTCAAAAACGTGGCAAAAGTAATTTTTTTGTTCATATTTTTGACGCTTGTTAACAATTTTTTTTTGACAGTCGTTTAAATTTACTCATTATATATCTGATTATGTGCAATGTAGCAATTTTTGCTTCGGGTTCTGGTTCTAATGCTGAAAATATCGCTAAGTACTTTTCGCAAAATCCAACGGTGAATATAGCCCTTATAGCCACCGAAAATCCCAATGCATACGTTCTGGAAAGGGCTAAGCGCTTACAGATACCCACATATCAATTTTCCGTGGAAGAACTCAAGAGTGGAATGGTATTACTCAAGCTCAAAGAGATGAAAATTGATTTTATTGTTCTTGCAGGCTTCCTGAAAATGGTTCCATCCGAAATGGTTCAATACTTCAGCAACCGTATTGTCAATATTCATCCTGCTCTGCTTCCCAAATATGGTGGTAAAGGCATGTATGGCGACAGGGTTCATAAAGCGGTAATAGCAGCAGGTGAGAAGGAATCGGGGATAACCATTCACTATGTGAACGAACATTACGATGAAGGTGATGTAATTTTTCAGGCATGCTGCGAGGTTCTACCAACCGATACACCCGAAACCCTAGCGCAAAGGGTGCACCAGCTTGAGTGGGAATACTACCCAAAAGTGATTGAACGCCTGATACAGGAGAAGTGTGGTTAGTTATCAACCATTCGCTTCCCGAAATTCAGGTGTAAACCTATCGATAAGGTAAAGGGAAGATTATCCCAATACCGCTTATCGTGTTCCCGGAGGGGAATTGATAGTGCGAAACATCCAACAAATCTTAAACGCTTATAGCCAACTTTGCCTACAATTCCGGGTTCGTAGAACCAGTTTTTCTGAGGGCCAATATCAACCAGCGATAATCGACTAACCACGCTAAAATCGAGCCAATCGTTGCAGAAACCCAAAGCGGGTTGGATGAACAATCGGTTATAGGTAATACTCTGAGGGCCATCCCAACTAATATCGCGGAACTTGGCAGGCGCCTGACCTACACCGCCCCCCGCATAAAATTCAAATATACCCATGTCGCTAAAACGCTCGGTATAGCCAATGGCTCCTTCAACATACTTCCACTTTTCGGTAACTTCAACATCATTCTCCGTTTTTGTACTCTGTTGGAGTTGTCCGTTTACCATCAGTCCAATATTATTGGTCACTGCTACTGCTGTTTGGGCTTCAATGCCGGCAGTACCAGCCCAAACATTGAGTTGAGCATCACCTTTGTTGCGAAGTAATGGGCTGTTGAAGGTATTTGGTATATACGCAATTTTACAAGCTTGAAGTATTAGTGCTAAAGCCACTATTAATAAACCCGTTATGCTTTTGGGAAACGCCATTATTTAAACTTTGTGAGCAAGTTAACCTAATGCTTTCTATTTGTCAATACTTTACCCTATAATTTTAACAAGGGAATAGTTCTAAAATTTTTCCAATCAAAAAATATGTTTTAATAAAAAAGCCCATAAAATAGGGCTTTCAAAGTAAGTCACTAATTTTTAGCTAAATTCCTTTAAATTTTTTTTGCGAATAGAGTTGATTTTTTGAATTCTTAACTTATATTCGCAAGTGATAAGCCTTTATCGTTCAGAGCAAAACAAAAAAGATAGCACCATGCCTTACCGCCGATTGCCAAACACCGATAGTGCACGTTTGCGTGCGCTAAAAGCTGCCTATAAAATGGGCAAAAATACACATCCGCAGGATTTGGCCTTTTCGCAGGCAACATTCTCAAAGGTTGAACTATTCATAAACTCATTCGAAAAGGCTATAGCACACTATAAGGCAGCATACGATACCCAGGTTGAACGAAGTAAGGATTACCAGCAACTGGTAAAAAAGGCTAGGCTTTACCTTTCGCACTTTATCCAAGTAGTGAATATGGCTATTGCCCGCGGAGAACTTCAACCCACAGTTCGTGAGCTTTATGGCATGGACATCGATGAATCGAAGATACCCTCTCTAAATACCGAAAAAGACTTGATTGAATGGGGTAAAAAAATAATTGAAGGTGAGATGGCACGTACCCGCAGGGGAATGTCGCCAATTACTAACCCTACCATTGCTGTTGTTAAGGTTCGCTACGACCAATTCCTGGAGGCTTACAACTACCAAAAGATCTTACAGCAAAACACCCAGCGAATGCTTAACGAGCTCATCGAGCTGCGAAAGAAAGCCGACGATATAATTCTTAGCATCTGGAACGAGGTTGAAGAACACTACAAGGACCTTCCCGATGAAGAACGAAGGGAAAAGGCAAGTGCCTACGGTCTTGTTTACGTTTACCGAAAGAATGAGCTAAAAGGACTATCGTTGTTCGATAGCGCTATTCCCCGGCTGTTCTAATTGACGATTTCGTTCAAACTCCCTCGCAAGGCTAACCACTAGCACGATGGTTGCTATTAAACTTATAATACCCAGCAACCCAAGGTCGCCGAGTCCGCCTATATCCTCAATCCTTTCATCAACACTCCCCGACCCAATAAGCATATAGCCGGTTGCTGCAATTGCATTGTTAAAAAAATGCGCAGCAATGGGAACCCAAATGCTTCCTGTTACCTCAAGCAGGTATCCAAACGCTACTCCAAGCGCAAGCCGAGGAATAAACCCTTGAAATTGCATGTGAATTCCACTAAATACTGCTGCTGCAATTAATATCCCAATCCAACGCGAACACGTAAGCTCAACAAGCCTACGCTGAAGAATCCCCCGGAAAATAAGTTCCTCACCAATTGCAGGAAGAATAGCTACCATAACAACATTAACCAGGAAAACCCAATAATTATCGGTTATCAGAAAGGCTTTTGTAAGAGCCTCTGCCTTCCTTTCAAGTTCAATCATCCAGCCGCTCAAAGGTATAAGCTGATTTACCGATGCCAAAAGGTTTATGGCCGGAAGGGAAACTACTACTATCAACAGGGTTTTGAGAATGGTATCGGACTTAACCCTCTGGAACCCTAAGTAATGCCATGGCTTTTTGGAAAAAAGGGAGGCCGAAAGAATGGCAGGAACAATAAAAATTCCAATGGTTTGAAGGATTTGCATTAGCTTTAGAGCGTTTAAATTGGTTAGGTTATTACCTAATGCTACCTGCACCCCCGATGCACCAAAAATTATACCTAACAGCAAAACCCCAATCAAAGAAAAAATCAGTGAACTGAAAAGAATAATTGCCCCAAAAATCAACATCTTTCCAATACTCGATGTTGATTCAAAAGAACCAAGTTCCATAAGTAAAAAATTTCTACAAAGGTAAATCATATCAATTTTGAACAAAACCTTTAACCGTTTTCTTTTGATATTTTTGCAGCGCAAAACCCAAAGCATGAAAATAGGGAATGTTGATTTAGGCGATAAGCCGGTTCTGTTGGCACCCATGGAAGATGTTACCGACCCATCGTTCCGTTACATGTGCAAGCACTTTGGTGCCGATATGATGTACACCGAATTCATAAATGCTGATGGTCTTATCCGCGATGCCGGAAGCAGCGTGGCAAAACTGAATATATTTGACTACGAGCGCCCCATTGGAATTCAGCTTTACGGCCACATCATTGAGAGCATGGTTGAGGCTGCACGAATTGCCACTGAGGCAAACCCCGATGTTATAGACATTAACTTTGGTTGCCCCGTTAAAAAGATAGCCAATCGCGGTGCGGGTTCGGGAATGATGCGCGATGTTCCCAAAATGGTTGAAATGACCCGCCGCATTGTTGAAGCCACCCACTTACCGGTTACAGTTAAAACTCGCCTGGGCTGGGACGACCAAAGTAAAAATATTGTAGAAATCGCCGAGCGCCTTCAGGATGTTGGCATCAAAGCCATTACCATTCATGGCCGCACCAGGGCTCAGCTTTACACCGGCAAAGCCGATTGGACACTTATAGGCGAGGTAAAAAACAATCCGCGAATGTATATTCCCGTTATTGGCAATGGCGATATTGATGGCCCCATAAAGGCCAAGGAAATGTTCGACCGCTATGGGATTGACGGGATAATGATTGGGCGCGCCACCTATGGCCGCCCATGGATTTTTGCCGAGGTAAAGCATTACCTTAAAACCGGTGAGCTTATGCCCCCGTTAACCGCCTCACAAAAGGTAGAAATTGCCCGTATGCACTTTGAACGTTCAATTCAGGTGAAAGGGCAAAAAACCGGTATGCTTGAAATGCGAAGGCATTTCGCCTCATACTTTAAGGGATTACCGCATTTTAAAAATATCAGGTTAAAACTCCTAACCACCCTCAATCCCGATGAGGTATACACACTACTATCACTAATTACTGAACGCTACGGCAATTATGTAGTAGATGAAAACATTAATCCATCGCCTTGGGCCGAAAAGGAGGATTAATGTGCCTCGAGCCAATTACTCCCCGTACCAATATCAACCTCAAGCGGAACCCTAAGCTGAGCGGCACCCTCCATGCAATTCTTAACAATTGTCTTAACCTCATCGAGTTCAGGGCGGTAAACATCGAACACAAGTTCGTCGTGAACCTGAATTATCATCTTCGACTTCAATTTACGGTTCTTAAACTCATCGTGGATGCGAATCATCGCCATTTTGATGATATCGGCAGCAGAACCCTGAATAGGTGCATTTATAGCATTCCTTTCGGCAAGCCCACGAACTACCTGATTGTTTGAGTTGATATCGGGTAAGTAGCGTTTACGTCCAAAAATGGTTTCAACCCAACCCCTCTCGCGAGCCTGCGATACGCATTTTTCCATGTATTCCTTCACCCCTCTGTAGGTGTTAAAGTAGCCATCAATCAGTTCCTTAGCCTCGGTTCGGGAAATACCTAATCGTTGCGATAGGCCAAAGGCCGAAATACCGTAAATCATGCCAAAGTTGGCCGTTTTGGCCTTACGGCGCTGTTCGCGACTTACCTGGTCTATGGGAACCTTAAATATTTTTGCTGCGGTAGCGGCATGGATATCCTGGCCATTCTCAAAGGCTTCGAGCATAACGGCATCGCCGCTCATGTGAGCCATCAGGCGTAATTCTATTTGCGAGTAATCGGCCGATAGTAAAAGAAAATCGCCCTGCGACGGGATGAAGGCCTTGCGAATTTCTCGTCCATTCTCATCGCGTATGGGAATATTTTGAAGGTTAGGGTTGTTTGAACTCAACCTCCCGGTTGAGGCCACCGCCTGGTTGAACGAGGTGTGTATTTTACCGGTTTTGGGGTTTACCAACATGGGCAGGGTATCAATATAGGTTGAAAGTAATTTCTTTATCCCTCTGAACTCTAAAACCTTTGCCACAATGGGATGAGCGTTAATGTATTTCTGAAGTTCCTCCTCGTTGGTTGAATACTGTTTGGTTTTGGTAAGCTTAGCATCCGACGAAATCTTTAGCTTTTCGAACAAAACCTCGCCCAACTGCTTAGGCGATGAGATATTTAAATCGGGCACGCCAGCCATTTGGCGTATTTCATTTTCGAGTTCAATCAGCTGCGCTGAAAGAACTTCGCCGTAATCCTTCAAACTTTTTATGTCGAGCGTAACGCCATTGCGCTCCATAAAACTAAGCACTTCGATTAGCGGTGCTTCGAGGGTGAAGTAAAGATTTGTTAGCCCTTGCTCATTGAGCTTTGAAAACAGGATGCGCTTAAGCTGCAACGCTAAATCGGCATCCTCGCAGGCATAACGGGTAATAAGCGAGGAATCAACATTTCGCATACTTCCCTGCTTGGAGCCTTTTTTACCAATAAGTTCCTCAATGCTGATAGGTTTATAGTTCAAGTAGATTTCCGACAGGTAGTCGAGGTTATGTCGTGAGTCGGGCTCTAACAGGTAATGGGCAAGCATGGTATCGTAAAGATGTCCCTTTATGTCGATTCCATAATTGAGTAGCACCTGCATATCAAACTTAATGTTCTGCCCTACCTTGGCGATTGCCTCGTTGGCAAAAACATTGGCAAACTCCATAACTACCTTTTGGGCTTCGGTTTGGTTCGATGGAACAGGAACCCACCATGCCCTCCGCAACGACGTTGAAAATGATAAGCCCACCAGCTCTGCCGATATTGGGTCAAGTCCTGTGGTTTCGGTATCAAATGCAAACTCACTACATTTTTCAAGTTCTTGAACCAAAACCATTCGTTCCTCAGCGGTTTGCACCAGGTGGTAATCTACCTCAAAATCATTGATGGTTTTCAGGTTGATAACGGGTTTGGCAATTTCGGCGGGCGGCGTATCGAAGAGCGAGCCCTGAACGTATTGGGGTTTTTCCTTTTTGGGTTCGGCCCCAAACTCCTTAAGGAGCGACCTAAACTCTAACTCCTCCAGAATGGGCAGCAACTCCTCGGTTTTAGGAGGCTGAACGGCAAGGTCTTTATCAATATCAACATTTAGGTCGATATCGGTAACAATGCTCACCAGCTTACGGTTAAGTGGAATGATATCGCGCGCTGATTCAAAGTTTTCCTTCTGGGCAGGGCTCAGCTTATCGAGATTTTGAAGCAAATTATCGATACTACCAAACTGCGATATCAGCTTTGCAGCAGTCTTTTCGCCCACCTTGTTAACCCCCTTAATGTTATCGGACGTATCGCCCCAAAGAGCAAGAATGTCGATAAACTGCTTGGGATTTTGTATGTCGTAATCCTTACAGAATTGCTCAGCGGTAACAATTTCCATTTCGTTTCCGCTCCTGCCAGGCTTTGCAATAATAATATTCTCGCTCAGGAGTTGGCCATAATCCTTATCGGGGGTCATCATTATCACCTCATACTCATTGGGATTAGCCTTAGTGGCAAGAGTGCCAATCACATCGTCGGCTTCAAAACCTTCTTTTTCAATGATTGGAATATTAAGGGCTTTAAGCAGATTTTTGATAATGGGAACCGAAGCCTTGATATCTTCGGGTGTCTCGTCGCGCTGAGCTTTGTAGTCGGGGTATATATCGTTCCTAAACGTTTTGCCCGACACGTCGAAAGCCACCGCCACATGGGTTGGGTTAAACTTTTTCATGGCATCGAGCGTAGCCCTTATAAATCCGTAAACAGCCGATGTGTTAAGCCCTTTACTGTTGCGCATGGGGCGATTGATAAAGGCATAGTAAGCCCTGTAAATTAAAGCGTAAGCATCGAGTAGCAGTAGACGTTTCTTCATGGTTCTGGGCAATGGTTATTGGTTATCGGATGCATACCATTCGGCATACGATGTGGCGGTTTCGTTTAGCTTAAGGTGATGTAGCTTTACTTTGTCAGGAAGATTAGCCATAATAATATCGGCAAAGTAATGAATCATGTTCTCGCACGTGGGTTGGAAAGGTAAAGCCTCGATTCGGTTGAAACCGGCCTCAGTAAGTTTTGTATGTGTTGGCGTGTTAGCCATAACGGCCACTGCATGGTCGAATCTATCAACTATAAGCGGATTAACAATTCGCTTTAGGTCGCCAAAGTCCATTACCATTCCCAATTTAGGATGGCCTGGAACGTCAATGGGTTCCCCTATAACGGTAACCGTAAGGATATATGAATGCCCATGCATATGACGGCATAGGCCGTCGTAGCCCTCAAGGGCGTGGGCCATTTCGAACCTAAACTCTTTGGTTAATCGGATTTTTGGCATATGGGTATGTTTCCAAGTTTAAAAGTTAAAAGTTCAAGGTTAACGGTTCAAGAGACTGTCTCGCAAGGCGGGATTTAAGGTTAATGTTAATGAACTTGCAGCACTTTATGGGGCTGAAGGTTAATTTCCTTCGTTTACAAATTGTCTCCAGCAACTCTCGTCATCACAAAAACTCCACAAACATCTTCGGAGTCGTAGCTATGCCCAACAATCTTTTTTTCATGGGTATATGTGCCTTCAAGAATATCAAGGTTATAGTTTTGTATTGGTGTGCCGTTAGGATGCATTACTTGTAAACCCTTCAAGAAAACCTTGTTACAATGAATATTACCCTCAACCAACTGACGAACCATGAAAGGCTCTTCATCCTCAATACATTCTTGGTATTCAAGGTATCCAACAAGTTCATCGCCCTTTTGCTCCAGGTAAGCAAAACCCTTATCGGTTCCACATTCAAACTCTTCGGTAAAAGTCCATTTTCCTGTTAAACTATCCATCGATATCTATTTTTACAAAGATAGTGAACGTTAGCTCAAAGTCTTTGTTTATTGAGTAAATTTACGTAATTTGATACACCAATTCAACCGATCTATCATGAAATTTATTGGAGCCCATGTGAGTGCAGCAGGAGGGGTTGAAAATGCCCCTTTGAATGCTCAAAAAATTGGAGCCACTGCTTTCGCTTTGTTTACCAAAAACCAACGCCAATGGGAGGCGCCAGCTCTTACCCCAAAGAGTATCGATACGTTTAAAGCAAACTGTCAAAAATTTGGATACTCCCCTGCTCAAATACTACCACACGACAGCTACCTTATAAACCTTGGTAATCCCGATAAAGTAGCGCTTGAAAAATCGCGCACTGCATTTCTTGATGAGATGTTGCGCTGCCAGCAGCTTGGTCTCGATAGGCTCAACTTTCACCCGGGAAGCCACCTCAACCAGATTTCAGAAGAAGAAAGTCTGCTGCTCATTGCCCAATCAATCAACATGGCATTGGAACGTACTCAGGGTGTTACGGCTGTAATTGAAAACACATCGGGACAGGGAAGCAACCTGGGTTACACCTTTGAGCAAATCAGGTTTATTATTGACCAAATTAACGACCAATCGCGCGTTGGCGTGTGTATTGATACATGCCACGCCTTTACGGCCGGGTACGATATATCGACACCCCAAGCCTTTGAAAAAACTTTTAGCCTCTTCGACAAGGTGATAGGATTTAAATACCTAAAAGGCATTCACCTCAACGATACCAAAAAAGGATTAGGCAGCAGGGTTGACCGCCATGAAAACTTAGGAGATGGCATTTTGGGATTGGAGCCGTTTAGGCTCATAATGGCTGACCCTCGCTTCAACGGAATTCCATTAATCCTTGAAACTCCTGATGAATCGCGCTGGGCCGACGAAATAAAAATGCTAAAAAAGTTTGAAACAACTTAAGTGCAATTAATTTTCATTTTAAAATACTAAAAAAATTTGCCATGGGTTTAAAAACCCTTTACCCTGATTTTGAGGATGCACTGGTTAACGAACTTAAGCAGTTGCAGGTAATGGAAATAGATGCCGGAATGGAGATACCCATGCATGGGAAAATTGCCACGCACATTCCTTTGGGGGTAGAAGGATCGGTTCGTGTTTTTGGACGCGACGACTCAGGACATGAAGCCGACTTATATGAGGTTAAACCAGGAGTGGCCTGTATTGTTTCATTTACATCGGCTATGAACGACTCTCCTGCTATAACCTATGCCAAGGCCAAACAAAAGTCAAAAATCATTCCTATTCCAAAAGAACTATCAAACTTATGGTTTATTAAGTACCCCTCGTGGCGGCATTACATTATCGGTTTATACCAGAACCGCCTCGATGAACTTGTCAGGCAGAATGAAAGGGTTGTGGCCCAAAAAGCAATGATTGAAATTCAAAAAAATCAGATAATACAGAGTATTAACTATGCCCGAAACATTCAGAAAGCAGTTTTGCCCGTTGAAAATCAATTAAAGGAGTTTTTTGCCGACTACTTTATACTTTATCTTCCCAAGGATATTGTTTCAGGTGATTTTTACTGGACATACAACCAAAACGACAGGGTATTCTTTGCCGCAGCCGATGCTACCGGCCATGGGGTGCCCGGAGCTTTTATGACTATGTTAGGCATATCGCTTATGAATGAGATCTGCAATAACTTCAACGGTAACGCCTCGGACTTTTTAAACACCATGCGATATAAAACCAAGGAAGCACTTAAGCAAACCAGCTTTGACTCGGGCCCCCGCGACGGCTTCGATATTCAGCTTTGCATTTTCCACACCCGCCAAGGCATTGTTGAGTATGCCGGCGCAAACAATAACCTTTTGCTAAGTAGAAACAACCAAATTATGGAGTTTAATGCCGATAGAATGCCTGTTGGGGTTGCCTACAAGGAAGAGAAACCGTTTACCAATCACTCCATAAGCGTGCAAGATAACGATATATTTTACCTTTTTTCCGATGGGTATAAGGATCAATTTGGCGGACCTGAACAGCAAAAGTTTTCCAAGAAAAGGTTTTACAACCTGCTTAGCCAGGTAAGCCCAAAACCGCTTGCCGAACAAAAAGAAATTCTCGAAAAACATTTTAACGAATGGAAGGGCAGCAACACACAGGTTGATGATGTGCTGGTTTTGGGAATAAAAATCAGGGCTAAGGACTAGCATTACTTAAATCTATACCATTTCATACTATTGCTTATACACTGCTAAAAATTCAAACAACTTTTTATCCCAAGTGTATTGCTTGGATAGTGTATAGCTAAAAAAATTTGCCCCGAAAATTTGATATTGAAAGCTTCAGGTAATCAATTAGTGAAATCTGTTTTTAATTGAAATCATCTTTTTATCACTATTTTTTTGAAAATAAAAAATAGCTAAAAGGTTCTACCAATGCTTATACCCATTGGAATAAATAGGATATCGTCGGTTTCGCCTCCTGAAAAAGGGTATTGTATAAAAATTCTAAATTTTAGTTTCTTCTTTAAGGATTGAAACCTGTAACCCAAAATGGGATACAAAATGTAGGGTTGAGTTGTTTTTCCCATGATTACAGTACCGCCCAAACCTACTTCAAAAAAATGTTTGTTAGTTCCCACATTGCATGATATATGGTGAGGGATGGTTATGTATTTATGCGATTCTGGACAAGGGGAATAAATACATATATTGAATTCCTCGTTATAGCCTACACCAAGTTTAGCAGCCATTAGCATATTTTGTTTAATAGGATAAAATCTTTCATAATTTACCGAGATCATTGATGCATCACCTAATATAGTTAAGTTTATACTATTTAATGGACAAGAATCGTAGACTTCCCTAATCTCTTGAGCATCTATATATTTACAAGAGAGAATTAACAGTGCTATAAAAAAAAGTATTTTCATTAGATAAGACTTTATGCTCTTTTAAAAAATCAACTATCTCTTTGATATTAAAAAATACACCCATGGTTTATCATTTTTTTTGAATACCCCATGGGTGTTTGGTTTCATGTTAAAATCCGCAACAAGGTTACTCAACATACAAATTTCTATTTTTGGGATACCTTACCGAATAGGTTAAAATGAGCTCCTTGAATTGCCCTGCGGGAATAGTAAGATCCCACCGTACCTCACCGGTATCGGGAGTAACCGTTGCGTTTGTCTTCTCGAGCAGGGTTACCTTTATCTCTTCATTTACCGATACTGGTATTTGGTCTAAAACGGTAATTCGAATATCCTGAATTTTGTTATTCTTAATGGTTATCTTCCAGCCGCGGGTTTCCTCTTTACTACTTCCAATTAGCTGCTTCTTGGTAATCTCTTTTACTTTTTCACGCTTAACGGATATGGATTTATCAATTCCCAATGAAAGCTGTAGGGTATCGAGTGCCTTACGTGTATCTATAAGTGTTGAACCGGTAAATGTGTTTTCAAAGAATACGTTTGCTTCGCCATCGAGCAGGTTATACATTTCCCATGCCGGTATATTTACCCAAAGGTATGCTCCCTTGTCAACCTTTGGAGTAGTTGAATACTTAAACTCGGCAGGAATTTCGTAGGTAAGCAGCTTTACGTCCTGCGATTTATTCTCCGACTCAAATGAGAAGGGTTTTGCCAGTTCAAATTCAACACTTGTAGGCTTTTCAATGATTCCCGATTCCGTAACCGCTCCACCTGTTATCTTTGGCTTTGGGACTTCCTTTTTTACTTCGCTTTTCCGACTCCTATCATAATCATCGCTGGCTATCCCTACAACTGTCACCTCCTCGAGCATTACCTCATCCTCTTCCATTACTACATTGATAGTATTTGAATTGATAGGTTGTGTAAGGGATTTAAAGCCTAACATGCTAAATGTTAAACTGTTAGCATCGGTCGGTATATTGATGCTATACTTTCCATCGGTATCGGCAATGGTACCAATTGACGTTCCGCTAATAACAATGTTGGTGCCCGGCAAGGGATTCCCTTGGGTATCGGTTACTCGTCCCTGAACGACATTTACAATTTTTCCGTAGCGGGGCGGTTGTAAACCGTAGTTCAACAGGTATGGCTTTAATGCAGGAGCAACACCCGAAACATTGGGTTCAGAGTTGGTAAGCTTTACCTTCACATTTTTCCAATCCTCCTTGGTTTCCTGCCTTATATTTGCCTTGTAGACCAGAGTTATTGGACGATCAAGAGAGTTTGCCTTTATATCATAACGGGGGAACCATCCGGCATTCTTTACAAGATAGCTAACCACAATGGGTACCTCATTTTTAGGTGAGGACGTTTCAAGCAAAACCTCAATTTCGCCCGTGGGGGAGTTAGGTTTACTATTAATTATCGAAAGTTGTCTTCGGGTTTCCTCAGTTTTTTTATTGATTTCGTTGAGCTGTTCGCTTAGCTCAAGGCTCCTGAAACGCAGTTCTTTAATCCGTGAACCATAAAAGCTTGAGGCATCCTTTAGGGTTTGAACCGATACCGCTTCGTTTTTTCCGCTTATACTGCGGTTATCGTTCAAAAAGTTTATCTCCTCATTTACTACCCCAATACTTGTGCTTATGGCTTTTTGCTGTGCCTCAAGATCGGTTAGCTTTTTGGATAGCATTTCTGCCTCCTCATTCTTAACCTTTTTGCTCAGGTAGTTATTTGAATGGTTAATAGATTCAATGGAAACCCCTTCGGGTGTCTTAATGCTTATGGTTTTAAAATCGATATAGGGTGAAAGGCCTGTGAAACTAATTTTGGTTCGCCCCTCAGGAAGGTTAACTTGGGCCTTACGGGTTATTGAGGCTGCATCAAGGTAAATAACCACATCGGTAATATTTGAGTTAACCTCAACAGCTTTTTGAGCTGAAATGCTATAGGGTATAACCTGTAGCACTAACATTAAAATACATGCTATTCGCTTCATAAATCATTTTTTTTCAACGTAAGTTAACAAATTTTAATCCAGAAATACAAAAAAATAGGCCATGGATTTTCCATGGCCTATGAGTTGTCTATTTGAGATAATTATTTGTTACCACCCCAGCACGTAAGCAAAAATTAGAGGTGCCACAATGGTAGCATCGGATTCAATAATGAATTTTGGTGTATCGATATTAAGCTTACCCCAGGTTATTTTTTCGTTGGGTACAGCCCCAGAGTATGAACCATAACTGGTGGTTGAGTCGCTAATTTGGCAGAAATAACTCCAGAAAGGAACTCCGGTTCTCCCCAAATCCTGATGGAGCATGGGAACCACACAAATAGGGAAATCGCCAGCAATGCCACCGCCAATCTGGAAGAATCCAACACCCTCAGTGCCGGCGTTGTTGGTGTACCAGTCGGCAAGGAACATCATGTACTCAATACCCGATTTTACGATCGATGGTTTTAGCTCCCCGGTAATACAGTAAGAGGCAAAGATGTTACCCATGGTTGAGTCTTCCCAGCCGGGAACCACGATAGGCAAGTTCTTTTCGGCAGCAGCAATCATCCATGAGTTCTTTGGGTCAATTTGGTAGTATTGCTCAAGCACTCCGCTACGTAGCATTTTGTACATGTACTCGTGAGGGAAGTAGCGCTCACCTTTATCTTGAGCTTCCTTCCAAACATCAAACAGGTGCGATTGCAAACGGCGGAAAGCCTCTTCCTCTGGGATACAGGTATCGGTTACACGGTTTAAGCCGCTTTGTAGCAGTTCCCATTCCTGTTGAGGGGTAAGATCGCGGTAGTGCGGAACACGTTTATAGTGATTGTGGGCAACCAGATTCATAAGATCCTCTTCAAGGTTAGCACCGGTGCACGAAATGATTTGAACTTTATCCTGGCGTATCATTTCGGCTAAGCTGATACCAAGCTCAGCGGTGCTCATGGCACCGGCTAGGGTTATCATCATCTTTTTCCCGCTCTCAACATGAGCCTTGTAAGCCTTGGCTGCATCAACCAGTGTGGCTGAGTTGAAATGCAGGTAGTGCTTCTCAATAAACGAGGTTATTGGTTTACTGCTGTTCATTGCTTTTAGTGTTTATAGGTTATACTAAATTGGTATGCTACTTTACAGGAATTTTTTCAACTCTACGGGCATGTCGGCCTCCCTCGAACTGGGCATCAAGAAAAGCTTTGACAATTTGCTTTGCCTCGCTTACACTGACAAACCTTGCGGGAATAGCACAAACATTGGCATCGTTATGCTGGCGGGCAAGTGCTGCAATTTCAGGAATCCAGCATAAAGCTGACCGCACGCCCTGATGCTTGTTAGCGGTAATTGATACTCCATTGCCGCTACCGCAAAGTAAAATGCCTAGCTGGTAATCGCCCTTTTCAATGGCAATTGCCAAAGGATGTGCAAAATCGGGATAATCCACACTATCCTCACTGTGTGTTCCAAAATCCCATACACTGTAACCTAACTCTGCAAGGTATTTCTTAAGTTCCTCCTTGGTTGCATACCCTGCATGGTCCGATGCTATGGCTAGCGTTGGTTTACTCATATGATCAATAGATTCAAAATTCCAGATTTATGATTCAAAATTCCATAACCTGTCCCGCGAAGCGGGAACCTGTCCCACGAAGCGGGAACCGGCTCCGTTCTAGGGAATTCATAGCTATTCCAAATTCTGAATCCTAAATTCTGAATTCTCAACTAATAATTACCTTTGCAAAGATAGTTTGTTTTTATGGTTTACACACAAACATTTAGCTTTGCTTAAGCATACCAATTAATGGCAGGGATATATATACACGTACCATTTTGCAGAAAGAAATGCGTTTACTGCGATTTTTACTCGGTAGGTGAGGGTAAAATGGATAACCATTTTGCCGATTGGGTGCTAAAGGAGCTTAAGTTACGGAGCAACTACATTTCCGACAAAACTATAAAAACCATTTATTTTGGAGGTGGAACGCCATCGCTTTTACCGGCATCGGATATCCAAAAAATCATTTCCGGTATAGCCGAATATTTCTCCATCGACCCCCATACAGAGATTACCATTGAGGTAAATCCCGATGACATAACCCTTAAGGTGGCCGAGGAGTACCGAAACATTGGCATAAACAGGGTTAGCATTGGAGTTCAGTCATTTAACGACAATGAGTTGATTTTTCTTGGCCGAAGGCATAATGTTGAATCATCAATTGAGGCTATTCGTGCTTTTAAGGGTATTGGAATCTCCAATATCAGCATCGATTTAATTTACGGGTTACCCAATTCTACCCTAAAGAGTTGGGAGCATTCGCTGCAAATGGCTTTTGAAATGGGCATTCAGCACCTTTCGTGCTACCATCTTACCTACGAGGATGGAACACCTCTTACCCGCAAAGTTACCAAGGGTTCGGTAAAGCCTCTCGACGAAGTTGGGAGTATAGCTCAGTTCGATTTGCTACGCGAAATGGCTAATAATAATGGATTCGTCCACTACGAGATATCAAACCTGTCAAAGCCCGGCTACATATCAAGACATAACAGCGGATACTGGCTTGGCGAGGAATATTTAGGGCTTGGCCCATCGGCACACTCCTACAATAAGATGATGCGCTGGTGGAACCCACCCTCGATTAGAGAATGGGAAAAATCAATACACCAAGGAACTGAAGTGCTAAACAAAGAAAATATTGATGAGCTTACCCGCTTCAACGAATTACTCATCACTCGCTTACGCACAATGTGGGGTGTTAACCTAAATGATGTTGCGAATGGCTTCAATAATGAAATAAGCATTTATCTTCGCAATAAAATACATCCTTTTATTCTATCAGGTAAAATAGTTATGGAAAACGATAAAATATTTATTCCCCCTCAACATTACTTTATTAGCGATTCCATAGTTACCGAGTTGCTAATGGTATAAATAAGAGACACTTATTTGGAATAATTATTGCAACTATTGAGTTGGAAATAACGTTTTACTATATTGCAGGTTTTACTAAAATTTGAATTGATGAAAAATCTTTTGAATTTAGCCTTTGTATTTCTCACGTTAACAGCATTTCCTCAACCTAAAACGATTATGCTGCAGGCCGATAATATGCAAATCGGTAAGGAAAATCATGAAAAATTCTTCGCCACATCGCAAAAAAGTTACCGGTTAAAATTGAAAATTGATTCACTGGAGTGGGAAAAACAGCAGGCCAAGACAGGTGAAACCTACACAAAGCTCTGGTTCAAAAATTCGTTACCCGATGGTAACATTGGTGAGCCCGAAATACCAGTAGTTAAGAAATTGATTCGTATCCCGCTTGGCGCTTCCATATCGGCAAGGGTAAACAAATACACGATGGACGAAATTCAACTTTCAGCCAAAGGCATTCAACACCTATTATTCCCGGTACAGCCATCGGCGCGTAAGGATCAGGATACACTGCAATTACCATTTCACCTTAAGCCCGAAGCTTATCACAAGTCAACATTTCAAAGCATTAAGCCCGAGGTTTCGGTTGAGGTGCTGGGGAACCTCAGGGGCTTCACCATTGCCCGGTTAACCGTTCGCCCGGTTGAGTATAACCCAGCTCATCAAAAAATCAGGGTTTTCAGCAATGTTGAGGTTGATATTGATATTCAAGAAACCAATACAAAAAGCGTTTCAGAAACCGACCCCTACTATTCGCCATACTTCGACGTTGTATATCAGTCGATGTTGAATGCAGGCGGAGCAGCCTACGATGAGCACCCCGATTTAACCCGATACCCGGTAAGCATGCTTATTGTATCGCACCGAATGTTTGAAACTGCATTACAACCCTTTGTGGAGTGGAAAACCCAAAAGGGTTTTAGCGTCACCGTGAAGTACACCGATGAGATTGGCTCAACAGCCGATGCTATAAAAACATACATACAAAATGTTTACAACTCCGCTACCCCAGAAAATCCAGCACCAACCTTTTTGGTAATTGTGGGCGATGTGGAGCAGGTTCCTGCATCGGCTACGGGAACACAATCGGGTAAGCTAACCGACCTTTACTACGCCAGTGTGGATGGCGATAAGTTCCCTGAAATGTATTACGGTCGCCTCTCGGCAACTAACGAGGCGCAGCTAACAGCCATTATCGACAAGATACTTTACTACGAAAGGTTTCAGTTTTCCGATGCCTCATACCTGAACAATGCCACGCTTATTGCCGGAGCCGATGCAACCTGGAACCCTGCTATTGCTCAGCCTACCATCAAGTATGCCACTGCCACCCACTTTAACCCAACCAAGGGGTGGAGCAACATTTACGAATACGGGGTTACCACCGACCCCAACAATCCCCTTGCCATCTCGGGCTATACCGGGTGCTACGACCCACAAAGGATTGCCGTTAGCTTTATAAACTACACGGCACATTGTAACGAAACCAACTGGCAAGACCCCGCCCTTAGCACAAGTGCCGTTAATGCATTTACCAACGCCCAGCAGTATCCATTTGTTATAGCAAATTGTTGCCTCACTGGTAACTTTGGCTATTCCGAATCGGTTGGCGAGGCATGGTTACGCAAGGCAAACGGTGGAGCAGTTACCTATATAGGTTCTTCGCCAAACAGCTACTGGAAGGAGGATATGTACTGGGCTGTGGGTGCTTACCCCATGACTGGCGATAACAACGGATACGTCCCCACCTACGATGAATCCACTACCGGTGGTTACGATGCACCCTTTGTAAGCCAATACACCACCGCCGGAGCTATAATGTTTTGCGGCAACCTTGCGGTTACCCAAGCCGAACTAAACGACTACACACGCCAAATCAATTCAACCTACTACTGGGAAGCCTATAATGTTTTAGGCGACCCATCGCTAATGCCCTACTTCAAAGTACCCGAGGTAAACCAAATAACTTTCCCGGCAACCACAGCGGTTGGTGTAAACTCTATAAGCATTGGCGCCAAAGCACGTTCCTACGTTTCGTTGACCAGAAATGGCCAAATCATTGGAGCCAAATACTATCCTACCGACGATTTGCTGGATATTACAATACCTGTGCAAACCGAGCCCGGAAAAATAGTTTTAACCGCCACCCGACCCCAAACCCAGCCCTTTATTGATACCATTCAGGTTTTTGTTGCCGATAGCGCTTACTTAACCCTCGCATCGAACACAATTGATGATTCCGAAGGGAATAACAATTCCACTGCCGATTACGGCGAGACTTTCAAGGTAAACCTGCTGGTAAAGAACGTGGGCAAAACAAATGCAACAAATATTGGTGCAAAAATTACCGCAAGCACAGGACTTATTTCATTGACTTCAGTCGATTCAATTGGGATTGGGAGTATTGATGCAGAATCGGAAAAATGGATTAATTCGGCCTTTACCTTCAGTATCTCATCCAATATCGACGATAAGTACTCACAGGTATTCCCAATTACCTTTACCTCAACCGAGGGTAGCTGGACATCAAACTTAAGAATAACTGCCTCCGCACCCAAAATTGTTTACAATGGTTTTACGGTAGTTGACTCCTTAATGGGCAACCGTAACATGCTGGTTGACCGAAACGAAGTGGTTGACCTACAGCTTGAGTTCCAAAACAAAGGGAGTTCGTCAATCCCCGATTTTTCGGCACAGGTAACACTTCCCGATTCGCTGATAAATGTGGCAAACATTAACCTTGAGCCCATATCGAACCGAACCATACAACCAAGCGAAAAAATATTATTCACAGTCCGGTTAAGCACATCGCCTGAGTTACCCTACGACACTATCCCATTTGAGCTCAACTACAACTCAGCAAACTATCCAAAATCTAATGGCCAATTAACCGGGAAGGTGCCCATTTCCCTTTATGGGACTGTCAAGATGATGAATGGCTCTGCTAAAACTTGTGGAACATTCTTTACCGACTCGGGTGGAGAAAATGCCAACTACAGCAATAGCGAAAACTACAAATTAACATTTGAAGCGCTCAACGATATTGAACGTTTCCGTGTCGAGTTCCTCTTGTACGATACCGAAGCCGGTTACGATTACCTATATGCCTTCGACGGCCCAAGCACCAGCTCAAACGCAATTACTGGAAGTCCCTTTAATGGAAAAGTGGTTCCTGCATCCTTTTATACAAGCAGCAATAGCATTACATTCCGCTTTACTTCCGATGGTTCGCAAACCGGTCAGGGTTGGAAAGCAAAGCTTGAGTGTATTGTTCCACAGCAATTACCTAAATGCATCGAAAATCCTAAACCTGCTAACAACGAGTTAAATGTTGAGTATGCTCAACTATCGTGGGGTGCCATGCCCGATGCATTATTCTACGATGTTTACATTGGCTCCCACCCCGATTCGCTGGCTTACCTAAAACGAGTTACATCGTCGGGTGTAAGCGTTGCTCTCCTTCCCTCAACCACATACTACTGGCGGGTGATACCTGGCAACCATTTGGGACTATGCGATAAGAACTGCGAAACATGGAGTTTTACTACATCATCGGTTGTTGGGCAGGCCATGATGGCCAATAAACTGGTAACCACCGATAGCATATGGTTCTACGATTCTGGAGGCCCTACTGCAAATTATGAGAACAATGAGAACTATACCATAACCTTTAAGCCCAAAACCAGCGGTAAAAAGATTAAGGTTGAATTTCAGACGTTTGATGTTGAGTCGCATTCAACGTGCAGCTACGACAGGTTATTAGTATTTGACGGCCCAAATACTCAAAGCCCTCAACTTGGCACCTATTGTGGCAGTTCGCTTCCGCCTGTTTTTACTGCCACAAGCACAACCGGCGAACTCACATTCCAATTTATTTCCGATGCTAATACCCTTGGATCCGGATGGAAAGCTAAAGTAACCTCAACAGGAAGCATTACAGCATACCCCCTTACCATAAATGTTAAAAGCAACGGTATAGCCTTGCCCAACGCTACAGTTAGCCTAAACGAGGGACTGAAATTTACATCGGAATCGGGAGCGGCAACCTTTAGTTTACCCAACGGAACCTATAGCTATACTGTTAATGCTCTGGGGTATGAGCCAGTCATGGGAACTTTTGAAATCAACAGTTCAGCTAAAACCATTAATGTTGACTTAGCAAAGCAGGATACGGTTCTACTACAGGTACGTTCGGCACTTGATCATGCTGCAGTACCACTTGCTAAGATCACGGTGAACAATAAAACCTACTTCACTGCCAACGATGGAACAGCAACCATTCATATACCTGCTGGCAGTTATACCTTTAACATTACTGCCGAAGGGTTTAATGTGCTCGATACTCTTGTTGCTATTGCAGCAGGCAGCAACAACCTCACCTTTAATCTTTCACCGATTTACTATAATGTTCAACTCATTGTAACCGATATCAACGGGAACAAAACACCTAATGCCACGGTATATGTTGATACCCTTATAGGCGAAACCAATAGCGAGGGATTAGCAATATTCACCCTGAGCAGAGGTCTAAAAACCGTAAGCATTCAAAAAGAAGGCTTTGTCAATACTGATTTTTGGTTTAAGGTTGAGTCCGATAGCACTGTTCAGGTTTACCTTAACCGGGTTTTGGGGAATGTTTACAACATTGAGTTTAATGTAACTGGTTCCGGGCCAAAGGGAACATGGCCATTGAGTAATGCCTTGGTAAAAGTTTACAGTGGAGCCGAACTTTACCTGCAAGGCAAAACCACCAACAGTATAGTAAACCTATACCTTCCTAATGGCATATACAGCTACGAGGTGCAATGTGAGGGTTACCTAACCTCAACGCTCACCGAGTTTACTGTTAACGGTTCACCCCTTCAGATAAGTGCAGCACTAAATCAAATCACATTTAGCATCACCTTTGATGTCCAGAGTAAAGGCTCTCCGGTGGCTAACGCTACGGTTAGTATTCAGGGTTACCCTGAACAGCAAACCGGAGCCGATGGCACAACAACATTTAGCCAAATTGGTTACGAAAAGGGATTACAGTACAGGGTAACACACCCCGATTACTATACCCTAGAAGGTATTATTGACGCAACAAAATCGGGAACCATTAGTGTAAGCCTAACGCCAACCTCGGTCGAAATAGAAAATACTGACCAAAAGGTATCGGTTTACCCTAACCCGGCAAAGGGCTACATCAAGGTTGAGGCAAACGAAATGGTTGATTTTATATCGATATTTTCCATTAACGGATTGCTTATTCAACATGAACAAATCGGCAGTCGCAGCCAAATCATCAACCTAAATATACCAACCAGCGGAATTTACATTGTTAAGTTAAGCATGGGCAACGGAAGAACCTACTATAAAAAATTAGTGGTTCAATAAAAGTGGTTTACCGCGATTGTTAATAATTATGGGCATAAAATTATGCCCATTTCTTTTTACATGAACGAATAATTTTTACATTTGGCACAAATCAATGCGTTTTGTAAGTGTTAAGGTTTTACAGGTTTTTCGCGTTACACAAAATTGCCTTGGCGTTATCACTGATTGCCATATCCTTACTATCGGTAGTGGTTTGGCAATTAAACCAAAATATCAATAAGCAACATACCCAAACCTTCAGAGCTGAACTACGTTCGGCCAATAGCGAGGTTTTATCGGATATTGAACGGATTTTCTGGGATGTCAAATTTGCCCAGAATCCGAGTTTTGCAAACAACGAAATTCTTTTCGGGACAAACCTAAACCTCCAAGAATCGGGTATTTTTACTGTTAACGACAGCTCGCTATTCGGTTCAAAAATCCTTTTGTTCCATAACGGCAAGTTTTACGCTAAGGCCAATTTTAAATCGAGCAGCAATGAGTTTGAATACTGGTATCCAATAGATAAGACCCTTAAACTTTTCAACTCCCTAACCGGCAAAACAGTGAACGTTCTGGTTGAACAGCCTAATATCGCATTTAATGCGAAAACTTTCACCATTGCTGAACTTAAAAATATAAATGGCGATAAACGGGCAGTGGTTGTTGTTGAAGGAGTTGATAGTTATAATAACTTTCTAACCTTATTGGTTTTACTTCTTTTTGGAGTGTTTCTAGTTTTGGTCTTTGCGTTGGCTAAACGTTCAAGTTACAGCCAAAGCAAAACGCCCCCATCAAGCGGGAGTGAGCAGAGCACTGGCGATATCTTAAAACTGACAAACATAAAATCGGCATTTAACCAGTCGAGCATTGCGATCAGAGTAATTGACAAGAACTATAGGGTGATATTCCAGAATAGCGAATACGAAAAGTTCACATCAATTGCATTAAAAAAAACGAACTATCCCAAATGCTACGACTCATTTGGTAGCGTTTACTGCCATACCGGCGAGTGCCCATTACAAAGTATTCTGAACGGCGCAAGTGAGATTAGGCGCGAGGAATCGCGATTCCTGCCAAGCGGAAAAAAGGTTGTGGTGGATCTTCATGCCTACCCATTAACCGACGAAAGCAATAACATATTAGGAATTGTTGAGGAAATAAAAGATATCAGCGAGGTTCATCAAGCCGAGGAGATGCTGCGGCAAACCGAAAATCAATTTTCTGTTTTCTTCGATTCAATCCCTTTTGGGGTATTCATTGAAGATGGCATAACCCATGCAGTTATCTACCAAAACCATTACATAAAGCAGCTAATAGGGAATACCGACTTTAAGGAGTTCATGGCTAATGCTGAGGTAATTGGGGCCGATGCCGATGAAAACGTTATAGAACTTCAACTTATCGATTCCCGAGGTGTAATGAGATTTTTCAATCTTCATAAATTCAAATTTATTGGAGTAAACAACCGATTAAAGATTGGGGGCTTACTGGTTGATAGCACCCGCAAGAAGGAAATAGAGCTTTACCGCGATGTGCTATCAAAGGCCATTGAGTTTACTCCAGTAAGCATCGTTATACTATCGCCATACTTTGAGTTTGAATTCATCAACCCCAACTTTACTCAAATCACCGGACTAACCATTGAAGGGCTATACAGCAAGAGCATTATCGATATCAACATTGAATATAATGGCGGGAGCCAAATTCAAAAGGCGCTTGATACCATTAAAACAGGGGAAACATGGCAAGGTGAGCTGCAGCTGAAAGGTAAAAACAACGAAAGGGTTTGGGTTAGCGCTTCATTCTCGCCGGTAATGGTTGAATCGAAACTTCAGCATGTTTTGGTAATCTTTGAAAATATTACACGCCGTAAGGAATACGAGAAAGAACTTATACTGGCCAAAAACAAGGCCGAGGAATCGGATAAGATTAAGACTAATTTTCTGAATAACATCTCACATGAGATTAGAACGCCCCTTAATGCAATTATAGGTTTCTCATCCATTTTAACCGACCCCCATTTGGGACATTTTGAACGTAGTGGTTTTTCGGATTTAATCTACAGGAACTCACAGGAATTACTGCAAATCATCGAGAACCTGCTTGAGATATCGCAGATAGAGGCTGGAGATATAAAGATTAGTAAGTCCGAATTCTCAGTAAACGCCTTGATGAATGAGATATACAGCACCTTTGAAGAGCAGGAACGAGGTAGTTCACGCATTAAGCTAAGCCTACGGAAAGAAATTTTCCAAGATGATTTGGTTATACTAAGCGACCCGGTAAGAATAAAACAGGTACTAAAGCACCTGCTTTCCAACTCGTTTAAATTCACCACGCATGGTTTTGTTGAATTTGGCTACCGGTTGAAGGACGAAAGTACGCTAATGTTTTACGTTGTTGACAGTGGAATTGGCATTGAGCCAGATAAGATGAACTTAATATTCAACCCATTCCGTCAGGCCGATAGTTCCAGCACCCGAAGGTATGGAGGTCTGGGACTCGGTTTAGCCATATCGAAGCATGTGGTTGAAAAGCTTGGCGGTAAGATTTGGATCAATAGTACACCGGGTTCTGGCACAAGCGTATTTTTTACCATTCCCTTTATTCCGGTTAGCCTGAAGTTTGAAAATGCCAATGTGGGCAATGGGCTAAAGGAGTTTAACTGGGACGGCAAAACCATACTAATAGCCGACGACATCGATGCTAACTTTGTGTTCTTCAAGGCTGCATTGCACAAAACCAAGGCCAATCTAATTTGGGCAAGGAATGGGCTTGAAGCCCTTGACTACGTTCGCAAAGGCGAAAAAATCAACCTTATCCTGATGGATTTGGTCATGCCCGAAATGGATGGGTTTGAGGCCACACGCATCATAAAATCCATTAATCAATCGCTGCCGGTTGTTGGACAAACCGCTTACCCCGAAACCATTTCGAATACTAAACTTGCCGAGTGTGGCTTTGATACCGTTCTGGAAAAACCCATCCGTACCAACCAAATGCTCATGGAAATTGATAGGTTTTTGGTGAACTAGTAATGATGGGGCTGAATGATTCGGAATGATTCGGAATGATTCGGAATGTTAGAATGCGAGTGAATTTGAGTACATGAATACAAAAGAGAATACGGAATATTTTTAGAGGAAATTCTTCAATTGACGAATCTCAGTTCAATATAATAATTAGCATTAAGTTGCATTGGTTGTCTAAATCTACCTAAAATAGCGGTTACGCTAATGGATCAGAATAAAAAACTACCATCACCATGGATATTCTTATTATCATAATTGGACTTTTCTTGGTTACCCTGGGTTTTCTGGTTAAAGCATATCCTAATCTGATTGCGGGCTATAACACCATGCCCGAGGATAAAAAGAAAAATGTTGGCATTGAGGGTTTATCAACTTTCATACGCAACGGGCTTGCCATTACAGGGCTTACCATTATTGGCGGCTACTTTATTTTTAAGTGGTCGGGCTATACTACAATTGCCAATCTGATGGTAGTTATTGTAACCCTTGCAGGGGTTACTATTATTGCCGTTAAGGCACAGCGCTTTGACCATAATAGAAGGAAATCGAAACTCCACATTCTGGTTCTTGGTGCTGCAACCATATTTGTTGCAAGCCTACTCACCTATGGTTTTATTCCCACAAGAGTAATTTTTGACAGTAATTCCGTAAGGTTTAGCGGCATGTATGGCGTTACAGTAAATAGCTATGAAATTGCAAGCGTTAAGCTTGTCAATGCCATTCCAAAAGTAAAGCTCCGCACCAACGGCTTTAGCGTTGGAAGTGTGAGTAAAGGCACTTTTATTGTTGACAGTATTGGCAACTGTCGGCTACTGCTTAACTCGTATAGCGAGCCATACATTGTTCTAACAAAAACCAATGGAGAGGTTTGTATTATCAACCTAAAAAGCAGTTCCCAAACCCTCGATGCCTACCAAAACATTAAACAGTTTGTTTTGCAGGTGAATAGGTAAGAATCCGAGGTGCTAACTTATGCAAAGTTTTTATCTGCTCAAGGGGAGCAGGTTATGGCACATACCAATTGGTTCAAAATAATCCGACTAACAACATCCATTAGCTCAAAATTTTTGGCTTGGTTTTAAGTGATATGGCCCTTTTGGGTGTATATCATGAAACAAACCAACTAAAGCCTATGATACGATATATTTGTTCTTTAATGTTGATGTTAACCATATCGGCAGGTCTTTATGCGCAGCGCACCCTAACGGGTATAGTTGTTGATGCTGAGAATGGCGACCCACTGCCGGGGGCAACTGTTGTAGTTGAAGGGACAACCCGGGGAACATCAACCGATTTTGAGGGGAAGTTTAGCATTGAGCTAAAGGAAAATGAAAAAATCCTGATTGTAAGCTTTGTGGGTTACGACAAAAAGCGGGTTGAGGTAGGCAACCAAACCTCAATTCGCATTGCTCTGAATAGGGAATCCACGGTTCTGCAGGATGTGATAGTAACGGCAATAGGCATTAAAGCCGAGAAAAAGGCTTTGGGCTATGCCGCTCAAGATGTAAAGGGCAATGAGCTTAGCACAACAACCCAATCGAACATTGTTAACGCGCTGAGTTCAAAGATTGCTGGTATTAGCGTAACCAGTTCATCGGGTACACCAGGTGCATCGGCCGATATAGTTATTCGCGGTCGTTCATCGCTACGCGCCGATGGCAATGCTCCCCTGTTTGTGGTTGATGGGGTTCCCATTGATAACGATTACGCTGGAAGCGCTGTTTACGATTACTCCAACCGAGCTATCGACCTAAACTCCGACGACATCGAATCGGTTTCGGTTCTGAAGGGTGCTGCAGCCTCGGCTCTTTACGGCATTAGGGCTGCCAATGGGGCTATCATAATAACCACCAAATCGGGCAAAGGGAAGGGTATCCGCAGGAATATTACCTTTAAATCAACACTGGGTTTCGATAGGGTTAACAAACTCCCCGAAAAGCAGTACCGCTACGCACAGGGTACAAACGGAAACTACTCCAGCACAACCAATTTCAGTTGGGGCCCACTAATTGACACTCTACGTTACGATGGCGATACAAATTACCCATTCGATAAAAATGGACGAATAGTAGGAATGAACGACCCTGCCGCAACCGACAAAAAGGTTATTCCCTATAAAAATATCGAAGATTTTTTTGAAACCGCTCTCAACAGCAATAGCTATCTTAGCATAAGCGGAGGAACCGATAATGGTAGCTATCTATTCTCAATGGGCTACTTAAACCAAAAAGGGATAGTGCCACTGACAAGCTTTAAACGATTAAATTTCAAAATATCAGGTGATACAAAACTATCGGACAAGCTGAAAATATCAGGTGCCGCCAACTATTCAAACTCTCAAGGAAGTTACGCCCAAAAGGGTAGCAACCTTTCGGCTGTTATGGTCGGTTTAATGCGATGTACACCCACATTTGACCTTACCAATGGGTCTGACGACCCCGTAAACGATCCCAGCGCATATATGTTCCCCGATGGAACCCAGCGAAATTATTACTCAAAGTACGACAACCCATACTGGTCAGTTAATAAAAACCGCGCAAGCGATAAGGTAAACAGAATAATTGGTAATAGCCAGGTTGACTATCAGTTTTTGCCTTGGCTAAGCGCTATGTATCGTGCCGGTATTGACTTTTACTCAGAGCAGCGAAATTCGTTTTTTGATAATAATTCGAACGACGTAACCAACGGCTATGTAACAGCCAGCATATATAATTTCAACAGCTTTAACTCTGACCTTATTCTCACCGCCGAAAAGGATATAACAAACGATGTTAAGCTAAACGTTTTGTTAGGACATAACTACTTTAACAAGTACACCTACCTTAATTCACAGCAAGGCGATTCGCTAATTCTACCTAATTTTTACGACTTATCAAACACAGCAGTAGTAACAGGCAGCGATTATATAACCCGCTACCGAATTGTTGGTGCATTTTACGACATTCGGCTATCATACAAGAATTACCTGTACTTGAATACCACTGGCCGAAACGACTGGTCGTCGACTTTGGCAAAGGACAAAAACTCATTCTTTTATCCAGCATTCAATGCGAGCTTCATTTTCTCAGAGGCCTTTAACATAAAGGGTAAGGTATTTAGTTTTGGTAAAATAAGAACATCGTGGGCTCAGGTAGGTAACGACGCCCCAATCTACTCGTTACAGAATTACTATACTGCCATAACCGGCGGCATTAACGGTCAAACTGCCTTTGCAACTCAACGCACCATCGGGAATAATAATTTGAAACCCGAAGAAACCCGTTCATGGGAAATTGGCCTTGATCTTAAGTTTTTGGATAATCGTTTAGGAGTTGATATGGCTTACTACAGCTCCACAACCGACGGTCAAATAGTAGAAGTTCCTGTTCCATACTCAACGGGATATGACCGAATGATTCTTAATGCCGGGGTCATTACCAATAGCGGCATTGAGGCACAGTTTTACGCTACTCCCCTTAAACTTGATAAGTTAACCTGGGACATGCAAATTAACTTCACCCGAAACCGCAATATTGTTGAAGATTTACCTGAAGGAATACCCTTGCTTGAATTCCAAAACACCGGTTTAAGCAGCACCCGGTCGGTTGCCATTGAGGGTCAACCCTATGGTGTTCTCTATGGAACCCGCTACCTCCGAAACGATAAGGGTCAAATTTTGGTTAGTAACGATGGTTACCCCCTGGTTGACCCAGTTCCTGGTATTGTGGGTGATCCTAATCCTGATTTTACAATGGGCATCCGAAACACTTTCACCTATAAGGGAATAACTTTTACTGCGTTAGTTGACATTAAAAAAGGTGGAGATGTTTACAATGGCACAAAGAATGTTATGCGTTATTTAGGTACGCATAAAGAAACCGAAAATAGGGAAGAACCCTTTGTTTTCCCTGGTGTAAACGTTAATACTGGCCAACCCAACACGGTAGCAGTAAAACGCAATTTTGATTACTACAGTCGACTTGGCACAATGGCAGGCCTTTCCGAAGCTGGAGTTGAAGATGGTTCGTATGTAAGATTACGCGAAATTGCTATTAGCTATAGCCTGCCTGCCAAATGGTTAAACAATACTCCCATTAAAGGTTTTACGGTTGGGATAAGCGGACGCAACCTATTGCTGTTTACCAAATACTCCGGTATCGACCCCGAAACAAACCTTTCGGGTACATCTAATAGCCTTGGTCGCGATTATTTTAATATGCCTAACACCAAGGGGATAGAGTTTAATATTCAGGTTAACTTTTAAAACCGAAAAACCATGAAAAAGGTAACAAAAACCATACAAGCAATAGCTGTGATAGTGCCCTTGCTTTTAACATCCTGCGAAATAGCGGAGGTAAATGTCAATCCAAATAATCCTACAGAAGTTCCTGAAAACGTTATTCTGCCATTCGCCGAGGAAAGCATAGCCCGGCTAATGGCTGGTTCGGGACAGGTTATGGCAGGAATATTTGTCCAGTACTACGAAGGTATCGATAACCATCCCCGACAGGTTCAGCAGTATGTTGTAAACGAAGCCTTATATGTTGAATGGGACTGGAACGACTACTACGATGGCCCCATGATAAATATTAATAAGATGATAGAAGTGGCAAAAGCAAATGGTAATCATTACTACACTGGTATTGGCAATACCCTTATGGCGCTTTGCCTTGGAAACGTTACTTCGCTTTGGGGCGATGTACCCTATTCCGA
The DNA here is from genome assembly GCA_040752515.1 of Bacteroidota bacterium. Classification (GTDB taxonomy): domain Bacteria; phylum Bacteroidota; class Bacteroidia; order Bacteroidales; family Tenuifilaceae; genus Tenuifilum. The sequence goes on from JBFMGQ010000004.1 coordinate 61,848, forward strand.
GGCATTTAATTCAAGTATAAAATCACCCAGGTTTGATTCACAAAAGAGTATATACGAAACCATACAAACGCTTCTCGATTCCGCAATAGTTAATTTCAATAAATCATACAACGGGGAAAAGCCCAATGCCGATGACATAATTTTTGGAGGCGATATTGCCAAATGGAAAAAGGTTGCCTATGCGCTTAAAGCAAGATACTACCTTCACCTTACCAAACGTGTTGTTGATCTTGATTTTAACCCTGCACAAAAAGCACTTGAGGCTTGCCAGTATGCCTTGGGATCGACCAGTGACGACATGCAATTCCCATATGGATACTCTGCCTCAGAGTATAATCCCTTTTATTCATTTACACGGTTGGGGTACATAATTCCCAATATTAACCTAACATCGCTTTTAAGCGCGTTAAACGATCCGCGCAAGGATTATTACTACAAAAAGAAATTTGGAGTGGCCACCCTTGAGAATAGCTACTTTACATCGCCAAACTCACCCGTTTTTATGATTACCTACCACGAACTTAAATTCATTGAAGCCGAGGCACGCCTTCGCCTCGATGCAAATGATCCTCTTGCTCAAGCAGCTCTGCAGGATGCCGTTAGAGCCAATCTGACCAAAATTTGCGGTGTTGAGTTACCCCAGTCGACAATTGATAATTACGTTGCCACCAATGCCACCCTTTCAGGTGATTTTGAGAATAAACTGAAAACCATTATCAGGCAAAAGTACATTGCCATGTTTGCCTCCATTGAAACCTGGACCGACTACCGAAGAACAGGTTACCCCGTTCTAATCCCCAACCCAAATGGCGATAATCCGCAAAATCCAGGTGGTGCTATACCCCGCAGGCTTGCGTATCCTCAAACCGAACGACTCTATAATAAGAATTTCCCAACTCCACTTCCTACCTTGCAAGACAGATTTTGGTGGGATCAGTAGATTTTTTCATTGGCGTTATGTTTCAGCAAGAATGGCTCACTGGTGTGCCATTCTTTTTTAATACCCAGGATTTTGATCGGTTGGTTTAATATTGGGGTTATAGAGAATTTCCGATTGTGGAATGGGGAAAAGCGTTTGGTTAACGGTTGTAACTGTTGAGATTTTTAATAATGCCCTATTGGTTCGAATTAAATCGAACCAACGCTTCCCCTCAAAGGCAAATTCCAGCTGTTTTTCGTTCTCCAAAGTTGTCCATAGTTTACCTGAAACGCTAGCTGAATCGACAGGGTTTAGTCCAGCCCGTTGACGAATGGTGTTAATATCGTTAAGTATAGCGCTGAAGTTAGAAATGGAATCGCTAAAGTAAAGTGCTTCGGCACGAATAAAGTATACTTCAGCATTTCGAATAACTGCAACATTATTAGCTCCAGTGGATAGATTAGGGTATTTTTTTGCGTAGAAAATGGTACCCGAGCTTGTTGAAAGCGTTTCGGCAATCCACTTTTCACGCTTATCACCAGTACCTATCAAATTCATTAAATATGATGATGGGGCATTCTCGTATCTACCCCCTAGCTGATTCGGAAAATGGTATTCAGCTAAACGACTATTATCACTTGGTACGAAAGGAATATAGAAAATTATCTCGGAACTAGGTTCGGTATAAGAACCAAACAGCTTACTGTAATCCGATTCAAGGGTAGAGTTTTCAGCCAAACAAGCATTGGCAAATAAAAGGGCATTGGTATAATCGTTTAGGGTCAAATACACTAAAGCTTTTAGTGCTTTAACCGAACGAATGGTTGCCCACTGGGGATGAGTGTTTTGAATTGTAACTTCTGCTGAATCGAGATCAACTAAGATTTGCTCATAAACCTTAAAAACAGGGGTGCGGGGTAAGAAATTTGTAGGATCGTTTTTGATGGTAGGGAAAAGTTTCAATGGTACTGCACCATAAAGACGAACGAGATTAAAATAGTGAAGTGCCCTGAGAAAAAGGAGTTGCCCAACTATATCGTTTTTTTGGCTTTCGTTTAAAAAGCTTACCTTTTGAATGCCTGCAAGTATGTAATTTGCCCTGTTTACTGCGGTGTAAATATCCTCCCAAATGCCTTCAACAACAATATTATCAGGGGTTAAAGCGTTTTCGTCCAGGGCAATTAATTCAATTTTTGTTCCTTTTGCCACACTATTATCGGAAAGCAAATCGCCAGCTATAATAAAACTTCGACCGTAATAGTGTTGAAGTTGAAGCGCATCGTAGCAACCGGTTAAAGCGGCGTAAATATTTTCGCGTGTTGCAAATACCTCATCGGAGGCAACGTAGTTCTTGGGTTTAATATCAAGCCAATCGTCGCATGCAATTATAAAAAGCGTTAATATGACAATTAGAATTTTGCGCATACTCCAAAAATTAGAGTTTTAGGTTGGGGGCAAGTAAAGAAATCGGTCCCCATCACAATTGAATTTTCTCCATTATAGTTCACCTCTGGATCCATACCGCTATAGCGAGTCCATGTAAGCAGGTTCTTTCCGGCAAGGTAGAACTGTAAATCGGCAAATGCTGTTTCCCTTAGTAATTTTTTGCTTACAGTATAGGTTAGCTTAACACTCTTCAGCCTAACAAATGATCCATCCTCAACAAACCTGGACGAAATCAGTTTATTATAGGTTGAAGCTTTTGGAACATCGGTGATATCGCCAGGCTGTCTCCATCGCCTCAGTACCGCGGTGGTCTGGTTCGACTTCGATAGTGTTTCGGTGTACATGCGGGTAGCATTAAAAATCTCGTTGCCCAAGGAATAGTAAATATTAAAATTGATGCTAAATGAGCGGTATGCCAATTGACTGGTAATAGCACCAAACAGATCAGGGAAAGGAGAACCAATTAGGGTTTTATCAAAATCGTTAATCGCGCCATCGCCATTCAAATCCTTATAAATCATCATACCGTTGGTGGGGTTTACACCAAGAGCCTTGTAACCGTAAAAAAATGAAAGGGGACGCCCTACTTCAATGCTACTAGATGCTCGCCCTATATTCCTGATGGGCAGATTTTGGTAAAGGCTAAGCACTTCATTCTTGTTCACAGATAGGGTAAAACCAACATTCCATATTAATGACTTTCTCAGCAAATCTGCATTTACATCGAGTTCAAAACCGCTGTTACGCATTTTTCCAATATTGGAAATTATATAGCTAAACCCAGTGGAGGTAGGGTAAGGCAATCGGTAAAGTAAATCGATTGTATTCTTAACATAGTAATCGGCCGAAAGCCGAATCCTATCCTGCCAGTCGATTCGAATACCTGAGTTAAACTGATGGGTTGACTCCCACTTCAAATCAGGATTCGCAATTTGAGCTGGTCTTAGCCCAGCTGTTCCACCATAGTTTGAACCTGGTGCAAACAAATCGAGTGCACGAAAATCGCTTATCTGGTCGTTACCGGTAAGGCCATAACTTAGGGACAACTTAATTTTTGGGAATAGTGGATGTTTAGGATAAAAGGGCTCATCAAAGGCATTCCAAAGGAATGCTATCGCCGGGAAATTGCCGAAACGGTTACTCTCACCAAACTTTGATGATCCATCGCGACGGAAGTTAAGGGTAAACATGTACCTATTAAGGAACAGAAACTTAATTCGAGAAAACACTGAAAGGTTTAAAGCATCAACCTCACGTGAACTAGCTTGAACAGGAACGGCTCCTCCCTGTAAAAACTCAATGCTGTTGCCAGGAAAACTTTGCGATCGTAAATAATTGCCATGTTCCATATAGCTTTCGGAACTTACACCACCCAAAACTTCAATACTACTTCTCTCCCATTTCCTTGTAAAATTGGTATATGTTGAATAGTATAACGTAATAACATTGCTAGTTGCCTCAATACCAAGCCCATCGTATTTTGCACCCTGTCGTGTTTGTTTAGGAGCAAAGGTTTGCTCGCTGAGGTTATAGTAATCGATGCCAACCTGTGCATTAAGCTGAAGATTGCTTGCTGGTTTGTAGGTTAAGGTAAGATTTGTGATGTTTCGATGCGTTTTGGCAAGGTTTTTTTCCTCTTTTGCTATGGAAATAGGGTTAGCATAGGGACCATCGTTATTAAACGTGCCATCGGGGTTATAAACGGGGTAAATGGGCGGCATGGAAATGGCATTCGGCAATGGGCCATTTAGTGATTGATCACCCTCAACCCTATTGTTTGTTGAAAAGCTAAAGCCATTGCCTACCTGAAGCCTTACCTTTGGATTAATGCTGTAATCGTAGTTTACCCTAAAACCGTATCGATTAAAATCGCTGCCAAGAACAATACCATCCTGATTGAAATAGCTGCCGCTCACGTAATACGACGATTTATTGTCGCCACCCCGAAATGAAAGCTGAAGGTTGTAGGTGGGTGCAACACGAAAAACCTCATCGAGCCATCGGGTATCAATCTTATTATTTCTAATAAACTCTTCGGAATAAACGGGTGGATTGCCATTTTGAATGGCTTCTTCGTTTACCATATTCATCCACTGGGTAGCATTGAGCATGTTAAGCTGCCGATTGGCTTGCTGAAGCCCAAAGTATGTATCAACCATAAAACTATTTGCACTTGCCTGGCCTCGCTTTGTGGCTATTAAAACTACCCCATTTGATGCTCGGGTACCATATAGTGCACTGGACGATGCATCCTTTAGAACTGTAACTGACTCAATGTCCGTAACTGGAATGTCAGAGATGGCATCGATGGTTTGCCCACTGAAATCGAGCTGCGAAAAATTTCCAGTAATTACTGGAACACCATCTACCACAAAAAGTGGTGAGTTGCCTGCCGAAATAGAAGTGATTCCACGAATATTCATTTTTACCGATGAACCAGGTGTGCCTGCATTGTTCTGAATGAAAACTCCGGTAAGGTTTGACTGAAAAGTTCCCATAACCGAAGCATCGTTAAGCTGGGCAAACTGTTGGGGGTTAATAACCGATACTGAACCGGTTAACAGATTCCGCTGTTCGCTTCCAAAGGCCACAATCACTATTTCGCCAATGGGGTTTATCATGGGTTTTAGCCATAAGCTTACGAGTGTGTCGGTGGTTGCCTTAAAGCTCAATGTGTTATAGCCAATACACGAGATGTTGACTGTTTGACCATGCCTTACTGCAATGGAAAATTGACCTAACGAATCGGTGTAGGTACCTTGTTGCCCGTCAGTTACAACATTGGCTCCTGTTATAAAACCGCCGGTGGAATAATCACCTACAACTCCTCTCAATATAAATGGGGGCAATAATCTTAAGGGTTTAAGGACAACGGTTTTGTTTATAATTTCGACTTTACACTCAATGACTTTGCCAAGGTTGAAAAAAATATTAGCAGCTGTTTGTTTCCGAGCCGAAAAGGAAATTAAAGTATCGGTGTTTAATTCTGAGGAGGAATAAGCAAACTTATAACCGGTTTGAGCGGAAATATCTTTCATGATATCGCCCAACTGGCGATTTCTAAACGCGAAAGTAAAAACATCGCCCTCTTGAGCGTATAGGGGGTTAAGGTAAAGATTTATCATTACAGCTATTAAAACACACCGCATGCTCTAGAAATTAAAAACGTTGAAAAAATTCGTTGAAATGTATCAAAAAAAAAGAACCTAAACAATACTAAACAAAAAACCGCCTCCGAAGAGACGGTTTTAAAATCAAACCAAAACCAACCTAATTTCCAAAATAATTTAAAGCCAAAGCCAGCAGAACCATTGAAACACCAAAAAGGATGAGCAACAGTTTAATGAACCATTTAATCCAGGTAGTGTAAGGTATTTGGGCTATTGAAAGGACTCCCATGGTAACACCGCTGGTTGGAACAAGCATGCTGAACAGCCCATCGCCAAGATGAAAAGCGGTAATGGCAGTTTGACGCCCAACCTCAAGCAAATCGCTTAAGGGTGCAACTATTGGAACTGTGAGGGCTGCCTGACCAGAGCCTGAAGGCACCAAAAAAGTAAAAAGCGATTGAAAAACAAAAATAACCTGCACCGAAAGCTCGGGTGGTAAACTCTTACCTAACTCTGAAACGCTGTAGAGTATGGTGTCGATTATTTTACCCTCAGTAGCAATAACAAGCAACCCCCTTGACAATCCAATTATTAGCCCAGCGGTAACCATATCCTTTGCACCCAAAATAAATGCATCGATTGCATCACGGGTTTTTAACCTGTAAACTACAGCCGAAAGAGCACCGAAGGAGATAAACAAAGCCGATATCTCATTTATAAACCATTTCCATTGATTTGCTCCATAAACCAGAAGAGCCAGAGATATGAATAGCAATACAATGATTATCTTTTGCCTTGAATCGAATCCTCTAATCGATGAGTCTTCTGAAATTTCGGTATTTCGGCCTTTATCTATTTCAAATACAGGACTTAACTGCTTATCTTTTTTTATCCTGCTTGCATAGCGCATGACAAAGATTATTGCAATTGAAGTTAAAATAGTCCAAATGAGAATCCTAAACTCCCACCCGCTAAACAAGGGCAACTCAGCAATACCTTGAGCAACGCCAATGTTAAACGGATTGGTGATTGCAGCTGCAAACCCAACCCCTGCAGCCATAAACGACATTGATATTCCAACAATAGAATCGTAACCAAGGGCTATGGCCAATGGTATAGTTATCATTACAAAAACCAAGGTTGATTCACTCATCCCAAAAGTGGCTCCGGCAAGCGAAAAGAAAACCATTACAATGGGAATTATTAGACTATTCAACCGTGAACTTTGCTTTCCTTTTTCCAAAAGTCGGTTCAATGCCGCCGGAATAGCTTTAGTTCGGGCTAGCATTCCAAAAGCGCCCCCCACAATCAAGCAAAAGCCAATAATTTGAGCAGCCTCAATAAACCCTTTAATTGGCGCTTTTAACATTGATCCTAATCCCTGTGGCGAAGGACTTACCTGGTGGTATGTTCCGGGAACAATGACCTTACGTCCGTTTACTAGTTGCTTTTCAAATTCCCCTGCTGGAACAATCCATGTTAGCAAAATAAGGCCAATCATTATAAAAACAATAATGACAATGGTATGCGGAAAGTTATATTTCTTAGACATGAATAATGTTTTAGTTTTTAGAGACTTTAAGAATTTTTCGGGTTGCAATATTTTTATTCTGTCTGCTAGCCATCCTAACCAGGTAAATGCCCTCAGGTAAATTTGAAATTGATATTGTTGATATTTTATCCACATGGGCTTCAACCATCTTTTTTCCAGTAATATCAAAAATTTCTATGTGGCTAGGTTCAGAAACCTCAATATTTATAAAATCCATTGCTGGATTAGGATAAATATTTATTGAACTCACAGGATTAAGCATTTCGGCAGTATTTGTAGGCACATTGGTTCCAACCACGACGGTATCGGCATTTCCTACAAAACGCAACATAATTTTTTCAAATCCCGCAATATTTCTGGATTGGCTATATGGACCTTGGTTGGCGAATGCCCCTTTGGTTCCGCTGTTCCTTAGGAAAACCAATGGGTAACTGCCAAAAAGATTTTTAAAGTATGATTTTTGTTGGGAATCGTAGGAGTAGCAGGCAAATGTTGAGCCTGTTATTAGTAGGCCATACTTTAACTTATCGTGCAGCATGGCATACGATACTCCGGTAACGCTATTCTCATAGTATTGGCTATTGATAAATGCATTAGGAATAATGCATAAATTTTCTAGTAACCCTATACCGCTGCTGAACTCAAGTTGACCATTATACGATGCCCCTGAAGTTGTGTAGTTATTCACTATTGATGCACCAGCAAAACGGGCATTATCGCCTACAAAAAACGATATGGATTCAGATGCTTTTAACTTGTTTTTAAGCAACTGGCCATTACCCACCGCATTTAGGTAGCTAAAAAACTCAACACGATCGTTCGACACAAAAACAAATTTCTTTGCGGCATTTATCAATGCCTGATGCTCCGTATTTGATGAGTTAGCAGTAAGGCCCTGAATGATATCGACTTTAGCTGCACCTTTTGCCGTAAATGTTGATTTAAGTGAGTTTGCTCTCGACTGATCGGTTCCGGTTACTATAAGAATTGGATCAGCACTACCGCCTGCTTGGTTCACAAAGTATGCGCAAGCGTCATCGCTAGGATAATCGGTTCCACTAAAGAACACAGCAATTCGAGAATTAATTTCGTTTACCAGCGGATTGATTGTGTTGCTGTAGCCTGACACCTCAAAAGTATTCAGGTTGATTGTGGTTCCATGAAGCAATTGGGCTAGTTCAATGTAGTTCGATTTTAGCATGGAAACCTGTGTATCGAATGGGTTGGAGGTGTTGGGTACCCTGTATATTCCAACTGCGCCGGTTCCGTAAATAACGGCTGAGCCGTTAGGTGAAATGCAAATGGCAGTATGATCATCAATGCCAACCCCTATGGCTATTTGTCCGGTTAGCTTATACCAGGATGCCATAAAGGCAGGTATTCGGCCCATTCGACTTCGCTCGGCAACATGTGTATCAAAAATGAAATTGCCTTGTATGGTATTCACAAAATCGTTAGCAAGGGTAATTTGCGGTGAGTACGCACTCATCAATGCGGTGGATGGATCAACCGAAGCAACCTGTGCCGTATATACTATAGGCGATAGTATCATTGCCCCTGCCGATGTGCCCGCAAGCACACCTCCATTGTTGTAAACATACTGTAGGGCCTGTTGGGTTTTGGTCCCCTTGTAGTATTCGTAATACTTACTTTGGTCGCCCCCTTTCAAAAAGATAGCATTGTAGGTTACCAAACTATCGTAAAGCCATTGGGAATTGGCTAGCGACTTACTATCAATCTTAAAATTTTTAGTCCACTTGGCACCAAACGATTTAAAGTAATTGGGAACCCAATCGGTTTCATCATTTACGCTAATTACAGCAACTTTTTTATTTGCAGAATGGTTTACCACCCAAGCATAAGGCAAATCGCTCCAACCGCCAGCACTCTCGCCTCCCCCGCCGGCAAGCATAAGGTAACCTTGACCTTTAAGGTTAATAGGGTAAAAAACACTACAAAAAAGTATCGCCTTAACTAAAGTTTTCATAGCTGAGTTATTTAATTAATACACTATCGCCTGGCAAAAAAACACTTATCTGAAGGTTTTCGCCTCCAAAAAGCCCATTATCAACCTTTGTGCTGGCCTCAGGATGTTTTACCATAAACATTTGGCCTTTGCCATAAACTTTAATAACATTTTTACAGATTGAAAGCGATGTAGAATCATCGACACTAATCACATAGTCGGAAGGGTTTTGAAGCGATGCCGAAATCATTTCGGAAAATCTTGTTGCAGTGGCTGTATTTGCTAGTACTATAGGTAAACCTATCAAATTCAATCCGTTAGATATTTTAACCTCGTTTACCCCTACCTTTGATACTAATGAATCGGAAATGATAAAAGGATTTGCAATTTTTCTGAAAAATAACCTTGATGCACTGCTATCGGCAATTACTATCGATACTTTACAGGAATTATTTTCAAAAAAATGGTTGATTTTATCAATGTCTACACCATTAGGATCGGTCAACAAAAAAATTAGTAGTGTTCCAGAAAAATTATAATCCGATAGCTTGCTTATGCTGCACTGATTAGCATGAATATTTTTGGAAGCAAGAGCCATATATAGACTATTGGATTGGGCTTGCTGTGAATTGCTGTAAACAATTAATCGTTCATCTATTCTTGTAGGTTGTTCCAAAATATCTAAATAGGCTTCAAGTTTGTTTGATCCAACATAAAAAAGGTTGGACTATTGCTGCTGGTCCTATCACTTTGACTGCAAGAAAATAAAAGTAGCAAAAGAAATATAATTCCAACCTTTAGCATGAAATCGATTTTATATGTAATACGGATAGAAAGGGAATTGCCCTTAATGCAGATGATAGGCTTTTTATAGGGGGGGGAATATAATTATCGATCTAAACCATCCCTAAGAGTTTTCAGGGCAAGCCTAATATGCGTTTCTATTGTCTTTTCGGAGATGTTAAGTTGATCAGCTATTTCCTTATGGCTTAGTCCATGCTTTCGGCTAAGCTCAAATACTTTTTTCCGCTGAGGCGGTAATTCATTAATTAATTTTTCCAGATGATCTTGAATATCTCGGAAAATAATCTCGTTTTCCAAACGAACCTGGTTCAACTCAAGGTAGTTACCTAAATGCTCCAGGTAAGCCAACTCGTTAACTCGCTTACGGTGAATATTGAAAATGGTGTTCTTGGCTATGGTAAACAGGTATGAGCTTAACGAAAGATTGACATCAAGCCGGTCTCGGGTTTCCCAAACCTTTACAAAAACCTCTTGGGTTATGTTCTCGGCATCCTCCTTGGAAATCATGAACCTAAGGGCAAAGTAATAAATCCTTTCGGCATACATATCGTAAAGCTGGGCAAAAGCCTCGTGGTTGCCCTCAATTACCTTAAGGACAATTTGCTTTTCCCTACTCAACTCTACAGTAACCTCCGGGTTACTCGTATGTTCCCTTTGCTCTTGCAACTCCGTGTTTCAGTAAAAACTTTCCTTTGGCAATTATGTGAACTATTTCGAAATCACTATTTAAAAAAACCAAATCGGCATCGGCGCCTGTTTGTATTCGGCCTTTCCTTTTCAACTTTAAAATACGGGCTACATTAGATGTTACCACGCTTAACGCTTTTTCGAGGGGGAACCCTTCCTTTAGGTGGGTATCAACCATCTCATTAAAAATGGATTTGGGTTGACCCATTTCAAGCCTGAGCAGTTCACCATTGTCATCGAACAATGGTAACGAACCATTTGCATCGGAAGTCATGGTAATATGCTGCAATGGAACCCCTGTTGCCACAAGCTCTACAATTGCCTTTGATGGCTTAACCTCATATTCTGGAAAATATGGGTAGGAACTTGCAGTAATATCAACATAACCCTCCTTCCCGTATTTCTTGGCATCTTCAAAAATGTAATCGTTACGGTTACAATGGGTTGGAAGGAACTGACGGTGGGTAAGCTCGCTTTGCGAAACAGCATCGTGAATGGGTTGGAAAGGGTTCTTGGCATCGCCCATGTGAATGTTCACTATACCAGCTTTACCGCCGAGCATTCCGCCCACACGGGCTTCTTCAGCCAATCTGATTAGCTCAGCGGTTGTAGGCCACGAACTGCGATGGTCCGATAAGGCTATTTCGCCTGCACCTATAACCTCCTCTATCAAAGCCAAATCGCGTGCAATAGAACCCGTTAAGGTAGGTGTTGGCACCTGATATGAACCAGTGTACATCCATGCCGATACACCTTCGACCCTTAGCGATTTTGCTTTCATGAGAACAGCGTCGGGTGAGCGTGTTATTCCATCGGTTCCAAGGCAACCAATTACGGTTGTTATACCCCCGGCAATGAGCTGGCTGAGCTGCAATTCAGGGGTTCGGGTCGATGGGCCTCCCTCGCCTCCAGCACCTGCAATATGAACGTGAGCATCAATAAGCCCAGGGATCAGTTTCAAACCGCTAGCATCGATTACATCAACTTCTTGCCCCGAGAGTGTTTTGGCATTTATGCTTTCGGCTATGGCTATGATTGTATCGGTGCAAACCAAAATATCTTTTTTCCCTACGTATTCAGGAGTATAAACTTCTGCATTAGTAAAAAGGGTGAAGGTGGCCATGGTTTTACTGTTTAGGATAAATTACAATTTGTTTTTCGGTTTGAGTATAACCAACAGGTATTGTCTTTGATATGATGAGCAGAGCCTCATCAATGGTTTCATTATCAATAGTCATGGTCAACCTATACTTACCCCTTAAATCATTGCTAATGGTAATATCAGTACCATACCATCGGCTGAGCTTTGCAACCAGACTCTCAATAGGCTCATCGTTAAAAATTAGTTCACCCCGCTCCCAGGCTGTAATTGTATTAACATCAACCCTTGAAATCTCAAATCGATTTTGGTTAAGGTAAAAAGTTGCCGAATGGTTTGGTGCAAGAATAACGCTTTGTTGCTTTTTAGTTGAGGGATCAACATATTTTAACCTAACCTTCCCGGAAATCAAAGTTGCTGTCACCAAGTTATCTGAAGGGTAGGCCATTACATTGAACACCGTGCCTAAAACCTCAACCTCAACACCATTGGCAACAACAACAAAAGGATGATTGGGGTTATGAGTTACCTCAAAAACGGCTTCACCCGAAAGCTCAACACGTCGGATTTTTTCACTAAAAACTTTAGGGTACTTAAGGGTTGTTTGCTTATTGAGTATAACCTTTGAACCATCGGGTAGCATAACCTCCTGAGCAGTATTGCTACCGCTAAAAAATGATAGCATTTGTTTCTCAGCAAAATTTCCTTTATTCCAAGCAAAATAAATTGTCAAGAACGATAGAGCTACTAATACTGCAACAGATGCAGCCACTTTTAAGGCTGGCTTTTGATACCATTGAATGGATGGCGAACTATTGGCATCAATTTGTTTATTGATTTCCTGGAACAATTTCTTCTTATCGAATGGAAAAGTACCTGAAAGGTCAGAAGTTTTGTTATTCCAAACCTTCTCAAGCATACTATTCGACTCATGCGAATTAAAAACCTCTTGCTTCTCCTTCTCCGAAGCAATCCCCAGCATCATTCGCTTCAACAGTTTCGCATTTAACCTTGAGTTCATTCTAATCTATTTTCGGTAAAATTACTCATTTTTAAGTAATACATATTACCTATGCCTTGCCCTTAATTGGAATAGGTTAATAAGTTTAAAAACAAAAGGGCTACCGATTTTGGTAGCCCTTTTATAGTGAGAAAATATTTGACTACCTGACAACTAACTTATTAATACCGGTCATACCCATATAGGTAGTACGAACCAAATAAATGCCATTGCCCCAATCTTTCGTTTCAAGAATTACTCGGGTTTGATTACCTGTGGCACTAATTGATGCGCTATAAACCATTCGACCAACAACATCGGTAACAGTTATGTCAACTTTTCCGCCAAGTTGAGTTGGAACAAGAACTGTAGCTTTTTCGCTAGCCGGGTTGGGGTAAACAATTGTATTAAGTAGGTTCTTAACATTATCGTTTATTCCGCTAAGTACGTCGTTGTAAATGTGGATATTATCTACAGCAAGGTTTGAACCACCGGGGGAACTGTTGGGTATCCCTGTATCGGGGTTAACGTAAAGATCAGTTATCAAGACAAATGCAATCCAAACCGGACGGTTGAACCAACCATCGGGTGCACTAACAGTTTTGGCATTGCGCAGGTTAATGGATCGGGTTGCTAAGCCTTGTCCTGGGCGACCAACATATTGCGACCAGTTTTCAGGCTTAATCTCAAGCAGGATGTTACCTTCGGTTTCAAAGTATGAAATGGTTGGTGTAGCGCCTTCAACTGCAGGAGCAATTACCACCATGTAATCGTCGGGATAATTTCCTGAACTAGTGGTCGACATGGCTTGCCAAGCAATTGTGGTATTATTCCCTAAGTCAACTTTTGGTAATATCATCCAATCGTAAGCTCTACCATCCATCGGCATGTTTGTGGTGTACGACGAAGCCATAGCCACCTGTGTTCCCTTTAATTCCTGACGGTTAGTGGTCGATACTACCCAAGCGCTATCCTGCCAACGCTCTTCGCCTGCAGCTTGAGTATAGCCATCGCCATTAATTATAACCCATCCCGAAGGAATTAATACTTTATTCTCGAAATCCTCAAAAAGTAATGTCGTACGACCCTCAGCTGCCTTAGTTACGGTTACTGTCCAATCCTGAGTAGTTCCATCCTGGGCAGTTACTGTGTAGGTAACAGGGTTGGTAAAATTCTGGGCAACTCCGCTTGCCGGTGAAACGGTGGCGTACTGTGAAACAGTAATGGTAGGTACAAGTGCAGTTAAATCGGTTGAGAACGGAACTTCAGCGGTAACCTTGTGCTCAGCTGCATTTACTACACCGGTAACGGGTGGCGTAAGACCTTCGAACTTGAACGAAAGGATATCCTTTCCGGTAGCAGGTGCCGCTTTGTTTACAGTTACAACCCAGTTGTTTATTACTGAACCAAGTTCAAGCTTATAGGTTACAGGACTTGTAAAGTCGTTTGGAGTAACTCCGCTTTCTTGAACCACATCATTAACCTTAACGGTTGCACCATTGGTGGTAAACGAAGCCACAAGGTTGGTTACATCTGTGGCATACGGAACTATTGCAGTAACCGTTTTTGCAGTTTTATCAATGGCACCTGCAACAACCGGATTTAACCCTTCAAATTTGTATGTTAGGAATTCGGGTTCTGCAGGAGCTTCCCATTCTTCAAAACTACCATTTACAATAAGGTTGGTTGTTCCGCCATTCTCAAAGTAGCGTGCATTATCGGCCCAGAAGGTACCACTACCAGCCCAGGCAGCATCAGTACCCATGCGTATGGCCACATAGGCCAGGGTTGCTCCTGCAGGGGCTGTTCCCGAAATGGTAATGGTTTGCCAGTCGCCTGAGTCGGTTGTTGCTCCGCTTGTTTGGCGTTCTAGGTAAGAGGTGTTGGGTGCAGAGAAAAACCATAAACGGGCCGAAATCTTGCACGCTGGGTCGTTATCCAAGTAATCTATTTTGAACTCGTAGGTTGCACCACCCGTTACGGCAAAGGTATCGCATATAAAGTATGGTGTTCCATCATCGGTAAAGGTATACTTAACAGAATAAAATCCATTAGTGCTTTTGGTATTCTCTGGTAATATGATTGAAGTTTTGGTGGGATCGTAAAGATCTTCACGCCAATTCTTTATAGTAGAGTTGGCGGGAATAATCCAACCCTCAAAACTTCCATTTTTAATAAGGTTGATAGTTCCACCATTCTCAAAGTAGCGTGCATTATCGGCCCAGAAGGTACCACTGCCTGCCCAGGCAGCATCGGTACCCATGCGTATGGCCACATAGGCTAGGGTTGCTCCTGCCGGAGCTGTTCCCGAAATGGTAATGGTTTGCCAGTCGCCTGAGTCGGTTGTTGTTCCGCTTGTTTGGCGTTCTAGGTAAGAGGTGTTGGGCGCAGAGAAAAACCATAAACGGGCCGAAATCTTGCACGCTGGATCGTTATCCAAGTAATCTATTTTGAACTCGTAGGTTGCACCACCTGTTACGGCAAAGGTATCGCATATAAAGTATGGTGTTCCATCATCGGTAAAAACATACTTTAGGGAGTAATTACCCTCGCTCTTAACGCTGTTATCGCGGGTAATTGTTGACGTTTTTGTAAGATCGTAAAGATCCTCGCGCCAGTATAGCGGCTGAGCTATGGTAGCCGCTGCCATGGCTATAAACAATGTGGTGAGTAAAATTTTTGACTTCATAGGCACTAAATTTTATAGTTAGGTTTCTATACATACACCCATCCTAGTACTATCACTTAATGGGTTAGCATTTTTTATTTGAGCTCATATGCCAATCAATGAATTGGCTTATAAAATTGAATTCTAAGATTTTTTGATTCCGATTAAGTGTTAAGCCGATATTAATTGTATAATGAAAAAACAAAGCCATGACAGGGAAAAAAATACTCTTTTACCTTATGCTGGGCATTATTTCGTTATCGTTCTTGAAGTGTACCCAGCAAGTCAAAAGCAAAGGCAAACTTTACATTATTGGTGGGGGAAAACGCCCCGATGCAATGATTCAGCAAATCATAAATCTTGCTAACCTGAGGGAAAAAGGTTACCTGGTTGTGCTACCCATGGCAAGCGAAGAGCCCGATAGTGCAGTCTACTATGCAACCAAACAATTCACTGATCGGGGCATTTGCAATTCCCTTTCAATTATTTTTCAAAAGGGTGATACCATTAAGCAATGGTGGATTGATACCTTAAAGAATGCTTCGTTGATATACATCTCCGGTGGCGATCAAAAAAAATTTATGGATATTGTTGGGGGCACACCCATTCACGAGGCAATTGTTAACGCTTTCCAGAATGGTGCAGTAATTGCCGGTACAAGTGCAGGGGCTGCAGTAATGAGCAAACTCATGATTACCGGACGTCAACTCAAGTTTCCCGATGATGAAAGGTACGGGCAGGTAGTAGCTAAAAACATAGAGGTAACTGAAGGTTTAGGCCTTGTTAAACGAATTATTGTTGATCAGCACTTTATTAAGCGCGAGCGCTTAAACAGGCTCATATCGGTCAGCATTGAGAATCCCGATTACCTCTGTGCAGGCATAGATGAATCGACCGCCCTCTTGGTGTCGGGCGATAGCGCGACCGTTTGTGGCGTTGGCCAGGTGGTCTTGCTTGATGCCTCTAAAGCAGAAATCATTAGTAAAGACTCGCTTTTGGGTGTAAAAAATCTTAAAATTGATGTTCTTACCCCCGGGCAACGATTTAGATTGCCATAAAATTTGTTGATAGTTGATGATGATTGTACAAAAAATATGAATCTAAGGGCATGACAAGCTCCAGAAATACTACAAGTTGGACAGGTTATAGAACCGCGCATGGAGGAGGGCTTGAATTTTGAGTATTAAATCATGCGTAGTGGAAAACGTTCTTTTTCATATTCCCATCTGAACAAGGTACACCGAAAACTGCACACTAACTACTTGTACATTAAACCCCAGCCAGTCTACTTAGTGCATCCTTGAATTCCTGTTTTGGAACGGAGATATTCATTGCCAGATAGCGGTGGCATTGCCTATCGTGGTAAAACCATGAGAGCGGCAAAAGCCCTACGCCTTTTTCAACAATCAACTTTTCTGCCATCTCAGTATCACGGATATCAGCGTAATTCTTATAGTTTAGCATCACCATATACCCTGCCGATTGCTTCACGGGTCGAAATTTGCTATCCCTTAGCGCTTCCTGTAGGAGTTTATAGTTCTCATCTAAAAAATCGGCCAGCATGTGCCCTTCAACCTGAGCGCTAAGAATATTGATATAATCTTGGGCTCGGCTAAGGTTAGGATTAGCGGTAATTGCCGAATGGATATTCTTGTATGTACCCATTAATTGCTCGGGCGCAATGCAGTATGCTATTTCGGTATCAGCTAAAGCCACCGGAATGTTTAGTGAGCCAATCCGGTAAGTTACCTGGCATAGCCTAGGATAGAAATTCACACTGGTTCCTTCATGGTTTCTATAACCCAGCTCGACCATCGACTCGTTGATAACGAGCTTGATTTTGGTACCGTTGATTAATCTTTGAAGTTCCTCATAGTCCTCAGCGGTTAAAGCTTGTCCGGTTAAAAGGTGAGGCGATGATATAACCATGAGTTTAGTTGTAGCGTTAATTGCTCGCTGAACCTCGCACCAATCAATTTTAAAATCGGGACCTTTTAATGGAATATATACCGGACGGGCACCGCAAAGCTCAACTGCGGTTTTCAGGTTTGAAGTAAAGGGTTCAAACACAATTACACTATCACCATCCTTTACGGTTGATGCAATGGCTAAAAATACCGCCAGATTTACTCCACCTGCAAAGGTAATCTCGGTTTCAGGGTTAATCGCCCTAAAGTATTTGTTGAGTATGTAACTCGAGAGCTTTTGGTAAGGATTGATGTTCTCAAGGTTGTCTGTACCAAAATTGTAGGTATCAACACTACTATTAAAAAACTCTTGGAATCCTTTCTTACTTGGTAAAAGCGAAGTCAGATTAATGGCACCATATTCCCCAATTAGCTTTTGCAAGCTATCGTCACTCAATGTTGAAATTTCGCCTATCTTTTGGGTCATAGTTTTTCAAAACAATGATTGTAGTTTAAAATTACAAATAGTATTTTAATTATCATATCAATTTTGATAGAATACAGGGTTTATTTGATGAACGGTACTATTGGAACAGTTGGATGAGAATGGGAAGGGTTCTAAATCGAACTCCCGACCCTAAGTGAAAGCGGTAAAACGACGTTATGGCCTCAATGAGTATTTGCCGTTGGTTTTGGTTTAAACATAAGGTTTCGGGAGCAAACATTGGCGTGTCAATTAACTGGCTTAACATTTTGCTGGTTTGCTTTTCAAGCACAAAACCATGGGCTGGTTCTACACCACAAAAAATACCATTTTTAATGTCGAAGTAGGGTTGAGCTTGGCTCCATCGGTTCAATGGATAAAATCCCAAATACCGCGACAGCTGCATCATAAAAATTAAATGGAAATTAGCCACACCGGACTGGAGGTTATCGAGCATCTGGATTGAGTTCTGGATAAAGGTAAAAAGATGCGGATTGGTTTCTTCTTCCCTAATGGTCCGGTAAATGAGTTCGCTCAGGAATATGGACATGGTGAGCTTAATGGGATTTTGGTGCAAACTGGTAATTGCGAAGGCAGGCGTAACCTCTTTTATCCTGAACATTTCGGCATTAGGTCGGTGGTAGTAAACCACATCGAGCACCGACAGGGGTTGAAAATAAACATTCAACCCTGCCTTTTTCCCTTTAGGAAAAGCACTATTTACCAGCAAGGTGATTCGACCATGATCCTTTGCATAGCAACTTACTATAAGGCTATTTTCCCTATACCGAATAACCCTAAGTGTAATTACCCTGTTCTGCTGTAGCATGGACCTACTTTACAAAAAGAAGTTTGATAACCGTAGCTTGTTCACCGCGAGAGTCGGAGCAAAAAATAAGGTATACGCCTGTGGCAACCCTTTGTCCATTCCGGTTTTTACCATCCCAAGTAGCCAAGCCACCATTTGAGCGGGTTTCGTAAACAATATTGCCTGATATATCGGTTATTTTAACCACGCTGTTTTCCATGAGCCCGGCAATGGTTATTAATCCGTTATAGCTTGGGCGAACGGGATTTGGGAATGCATAAACCCTACCAAACGATTCGGCTGGTTGACTGGCATCGCCCCGGTAAGCAATTAATCCCTTATCGGTGGCAATAAATACTTCGCCGGTTACAGGATGGGTTTTAACGCTTAATATGGTGTTCGATGGTAAAGGGCTGTTTTGGGTGTTAAAGTGATGTATTTGCTTAGTCCCATCGGCCGAGAACAGGTAAACCCCAGACTTGGCAGTTCCAAACCATTTACGATTTCCGCCATCAACATCAATACAGGTAACCTCCTCGGTTTCCAAAAGGTAAACCGCTAATCCTTCAACCACATCGGGTATTTTTATCTTTTGGAATCGCGTTTCACCCTGCAATACGCGTTGTGGGTTGTAGCTCACCAAGACTCCCTGGTTGGTACCTAACCAAACATAGCCATCCCTATCGAATGCAAGGGCAGTTACCTCATTAGGTAATGTGTTCCCATTGGCATCGAGAGGACGAAACTTAAGGTAGATATCATCGTTTGCGCTCTCCACATCGTTTCCGGGGTTTAGGACAAACAAGCCATTGTCGCGAGCCAGTGCCAACCAAATAGGGCCTGTGGGGGAAACAGTAAGCGAAATAATTCTGGAGGTACCAATTGCTGTTGAATATGGGAAAGCCTTCCATATACCATTTTTTGTTAATACCGAAATGGGGCTTGGCACTTCGGAATTTACCACCCAAAGATTTCCTTTACTGTCCAAGTCCATACCCGCAATTCGGCAGTACGGCTGTCCAGGAAATACGCTTTGTAAGGTGCTATTATCGGGGTTATAGTGTTCAGCAAGACTGCCATTAGCAAGTTTGTACAATCCTCCACCCCAGCTAGCAACGTAAAAAACATCAGGGTTTAGGGGGTCTGCCTTAACCCTAACAGCATCGTGATTAAGCCAATCGGCAAAGTATGACCATTTGCTCTCGGAAAAGATGTGAGCAATAAATGGATTCCAGAAATTTCCAAAGGCGCCATCGTATGCCCCCGAGGCAGCCACTACCATGTTGGCACTTGCATCGATATGGAAAAACTTATTGTTGAATGGTCCCAAAGGTGAATGAACGCTATGGCTACCGGGTGAGAGAATCACTAAACCATTGAACTCATCGGCAATGGCCAGTCGGGAGTTGCCAATGGGAATACACTCCACTACTCTAGGTGAACCCCCAAAAAGGTAACTGCTAATAAGCTCCTCCTTAATGCCCTGCAGGTTATATACCTGTACAGCATTACTGCTATAGGCATAAACCCTTTCGTATCCCACGGAAAGACCAACTAACTCGTCGAAAGGGCGGTCGAACTCAACCCAGCCGCTTCCGGAATTCATCCAAATTACATCGTTACCAAAGGTTTTTTCCAATGCCATTAAATAGTTCCCTTCAGCAGTCACATTTAGGCATTCATGTGTAGGATCGGTAAAGAATTGCTCCCTCACCCACCGTTCGTAGCTGATGAGAAGTGGGTCATTGGTATTTGCGCTGAAAACCCCTTGGCTGGTGGCAGCCCAAAATTTTCCATTCCATGCCACCAGCATATTAACCTTTAATGAGCCTGAACTTTCGACAATGTAGTAGGTATCTCTCACCTCATGTTTATCGGGATTAATCACCACTAATCCAAAATCGGTTGAAACGTAAACCAGTGAATTGAAGTAGTAAAAATGGTTGATGCACTTACTACCCAACATGGGTTTATCCTTTATGAATGGCAGGGTTACAATCCGCTTTGAATCCTCATATACCAAATCGATATTCCCTGATTTGTAACCAACCAGAATTATTCCTTTCTCGGGGATTGCTGCAATGGCTGTAATATCAACCTCACTTAAGCCATTTACAGTAGTGTACCTGTTTAGCTCTCCATCTTCAGTATTGTAAGTAAAAAAACCGTTTGATACCGCACAATATACTACTGGACCATTCAAGCTAAGTGCCCGAGCATCGTTAAAAGCAAAGTGATCGCGCCACTGTCCCATGGCGGGCTGGGCTTTGCTTGAGCAAGCACCTCCAAATAATAATACTACAAGGATGGTTATCCTCTTTACCATTGTTGATGATTTATGAAAATCGATAAAACCTTTGATATAAACGGAAAATGGCAAACGTATATTGTTAAAGCCTAGCATTAAGGAATTTTCTCAATTCCTCAACGGCTTTCCCCCTGTGGCTAATTTGGTTCTTAAGTCCCAAGGGCATCTCAGCAAAAGTTTGGGTAAAACCATCGGGTACAAAAATGGGATCGTAACCAAATCCATCACTGCCCCTCTCTTGGTCTATGATTTTCCCCCATACAACACCCTCAAAAAGGTATTCCTGCCCATTAAGAATTAATGCTATTACCGTTCTGAATCTCGCCCTTCGGTTTTCAACACCCTTCAAATTATCGAGTAATTTGCGTATATTATCCTTTGGATTTTTAGCATCGCCTGCATAGCGTGCGCTAAATACTCCAGGCTCCCAGTTTAACGCTTCAACTTCAAGGCCAGTATCATCGGCAAAACAGTTTAGGCCGGTTTTGCTGTAAACGTAGCGAGCCTTTTGCAAAGCATTTTCCTGCAGTGTATCAAAGTCTTCAGGGATATCTTCGGTTATGCCCACAGCATTTAAGGTAACCAGTTCAACCCTATCGCCTAATGCATGTTGCACCTCCTTTAGCTTGTGTTGGTTGTTGGTTGCAAACACAAGCGATAAAACATTCTTAGCCATACCGAAGGTTATCGGGGGTTGATGCTCATTACAGGGATGTGCCCTGCATGAGCCAGTATGTATTGCTCTTCGGGTTCAACTATAAACTTACCCTCCTTGTCGGTGGGAGTGGTCATTATTATGATTAGATCAGCACGAATGTTAACAGCCATTTCCAGAACCTCTTCCTCGTACTTCTTAATACCGGGTACAGTATATTCCACATACTTGGCACCTCTTTCGTCCAAAAACTTTTTAGCGGAAGCCAAATTAATATCAATTTGAGCCATCAATTTGGGGTCTGATATGTTCGGCTTAATTATGTGGAAACGGGATAGGTAGTAATCGGAAAAGTAAGAAATCCACTCGTGTTTTTCCCTATTTTGAAGGGTGAAATCGACAGGAAAAACAATATCATCGTAACGCTTGTTAACCGGTGGTTCCTGAATGGTAATAAAGGGAACCCTGCAGCTGGTAATGAGCTTAAGCACCCACGAGACCTTGTTCTCATCCATCTCCTTAACGGTTGATGAACCCATAATTACCATGCTTGCATTTATCTCATCTGCAGTTAAAGCTATATCGGTCATATAGTTTCCTACCTTAACTATCGATTTGGGAGTAACAGCATACTTGTTTTTTACCAAATCGATAAGCGAAGCCATTTTACTTTGAGCCTCATCAATTTTATTGAGATCCGAAACGCAGTGTAAAATGTAAATAGGTTCCTTTACCACTTCTGAAACCCTTATGGCATGCTGTAAAGCAAACCATGCAACTTCGGTAAAATCAGTAGGAACCAAAATTGTTTTAGTAGCAGTCATAATAGTCGTTTTATAGCTTTTTCCCCTAAAATAACACGTTCATAAATCACCTTCAAATTTAATCAAAATATTGTTTTTATTGAGCTCAAATGAAGTTTGTTTAAACAAATTGTAAAAAATATTTGATAAAGATTAGCATTCATCCTATCTTAGTAGTTAAATAATTGGCTGAAGTACGCAATGATTTTTTCTACTACCCTCATACTGTTTACCCTTTCCTTAGTCGCCTCACTGGCAACAGCAATGCTTTTTGTGCGGTATTACTACACCAAAAAAAACTTTGCATTGCAAGAGAAACTTTTTATAAGAACGGAGGAATTACTGAGGGAAAGGCAGAAAACCGAAAACCTACTTTCGAGGGTTTTGCCACGTGAAAAAGCAAAAGAGCTAATTGATCAGGGGCGGGTTGAAGCCCAAAAATTCCAAATGGTTACCGTCCTTTTTGCCGATATTCAGGGTTTTACTAGAATAACAGATGAAACCAATGCCGATTCATTAATCGACCAGCTCGATAAGCTTTTCTTTGAGTTCGATAGTATTGTGGAGAAATACGGTATTGAGAAAATTAAAACCATTGGCGATGCCTACATGTGCGCTGGCGGAATCCCTCATCCTAACCGAACTAATCCTTTCGAGGTAGTTGCTGCCGCAGTGGAAATGCTTGGATGCATGAAAAGGTTGAACCAACAGCTCAACAATGGAAAAGAAATTTGGGAACTCCGTATAGGAATAGATACTGGCCCGGTTATTGCAGGTATTGTTGGGCGCAACAAGTTAACTTACGACATCTGGGGGACAACCGTAAATATTGCAAGCAGAATGGAATCGGCAAGCGAACCAGGGAAAATAAACATTTCAGAAAACACCTATCTGGTTATCCGCAACTTGTTCGATTGCAGGTTCCGGGGTAAGATACCAGTTAAAAACAAAGGCGATATCAACATGTACTTTGTTGAAGGATTTCTTCCCAAGTTCTCTGATTCCAGTATTTACATCCCAAACAATGATTTTAGAATTGAACTACAGCTTATTAGGTTATCCGATTTGGAGGAATTTGTGCTTGATAAATTAGACAAGGGGCTACCAAAAAATCTTTACTACCACAATTTAAAGCATACCGTTGACGTTTATACTCAGGTTGAGCTAATTGGCAAGGCCGAGAACATAACCCAGGAGGAACTTCTCCTGGTAAGAACGGCCGCCCTATTCCACGACATGGGACACCTGCTTGACTATGCAACACACGAAGAGATGAGCGTTAAGATGGCACACGAGATTTTACCCCGATACGGCTACTCGCCTGAGCAAATTGGCCGTATTGCCGAAATCATTATGGCCACTAAACTGCCTCCCAAACCCAAAAATATACTCGAGGAGATTATTTGCGATGCCGATTTGGATTATTTAGGCCGAACCGATTTTATTCCTGTATCGAATGCCCTTTACAAGGAACTCCATGAACACGGTATGGTGGGTTCACTTCACGACTGGAATATGATTCAGATTAATTTCATTCAGCAACACCAGTATTTCACCAAAACTGCCCGCCAGTTAAGGAATGTAAATAAGGACGTTCAGCTCAAAAATCTAAAACGATGGATGAACGAATTAGAAAATGATACATCTTTGTAGTGTTTTTTACATTTTTTTGTATTACTTTTACTATTTTGTTAAATATATGCTATTTTGCATTGATTAAGTTGTAATACTGACCAAAAGTTCCGGTTATGGATAATATTAAAAAACTCATTCTGGTTCCCTGGGATTTTACCGAAGGTTCCGAAATTGCCTTTCAGCATGCCTTACAGCTGGCAAAAGCTGGCGGTAACGAGATCATGTTACTTCACATCATTCCCCGCGCGTGGTTAATTGATTCTATTTACCGAAAGGTTAATTTCAAGAAGATTGAGTTGTTCAATGCAAAAATTGAGAAAGCCGCTTCAGAACTTGATGTTAAATACGGTTTTAAACCCCAAACCCTTGTCCTGGAAGGCTACCCCAGACGTATCATCAGAGAGCTAATACTTACTGCACATGTCAACCTTATAGTTGCCTATTACGCCTATAAAATTGGTAATAAGGTTCATCGAATTTCCGATTACCTCAAAAACCTCTTTTTCAAGGATACTACCCTACCATTTATTGTGGTAAGCAAGGCTCCTATTCACTCACACTACATTGAAATTGTTATTCCAGTTGACTACGACAGGAAATTCAAGGAGGCTGTTCACTGGATTATATACTTAGCCAAATACTACAAGTGTAACGTTAACCTCATTAAGCCCTTCCTGACCGACGATGGTAAAAAGAAGCAACTGGCAAACAACATCTACTTCACCAAAAAAATGCTCGATGGGGTTAATATTGTTTACGGTATTAAAACCGCTAAGAAAAAGGGAACCTTTGAGGAGGAAGTATTCCGATTTGCACGAACCATTGAGGCCGACTTGGTTCTTATCATGTCCGATAAATACGATGCCTTTCTCGATAGCAAGCAGGAGGCAAAACTTGATATACCCGTAATGTGTGTTAATCCTCGTATCAGAAAGTATCAAAGTTTTTATTAATCCGATATTATGAAGATTTCTGGGATTAAACTTTTAACTTCAATTAAGAGGTTGTCGTTAAAAGAGAAAATCATTTTTCTCTTCACCTTAACATCAATCCTAATTCTAGTTTTCATACTTTTCCTTACCAGCACAAGGTTCAACCGCTTATCCGTTGAAACTGCAAAATCTCGTGTCAATCTTTTAGCTGATAAAGAAGTTAAAAAAATTGAAGCAAACCTTGAAAAAAATTTATCAGTAGCCCGTACAATAGCCTCTTCAATGTGCATAAGCATTCGGGAGGGAAAAACCTTAAATTATCAGGAGTACATCAACCTATACTCACAATTACTGGAACAATACCCCGAAGTTATTTCGGTATGGGATAGCTGGGAGCTTAAATTTGTAGAGCCAGGATATACCTACGAAAATGGCCGAATTAAAAACTACGCTTGGCGCGAAGGAGGAAAAGTACTTACCAATACCATCAAAACTGAAAAGACTGAAGCGTCGGCCGATTATCTTGTTTTAAAAACAAACAAATCAGAAAGTCTCGAAGAACCCTACTTTGACAACTACGAGGGTAAAACCGAAAATATTTTAATGACCAGCGTAATTGCTCCATGCCTTATCGATGGGAATTTTGCCGGAGTTGCCGGACTTGATATACCCCTTTCAAACTACCATGAAATAGTTAAAACAATCAGACCTTACAGCGATACTTACGCATTTATTGTTTCGCCCAGTTTAAAATTCATAGCCCATCCCGATAAGGATTTAATTGGCGACGACGCATTGTTTGCCTATGAATCAGTTTTCACCTCACACGGCGTTCAGGATAAAGTTATCAATGGTGAGCCCATTGATTTTGAGGCAATCGACATTAACGGAAAACTATCCTACTTCACCTTTCGGCCTATTTCAGTTGGTAAATGCCCACAGCACTGGTCGTTGGCTTTGGTTACCCCACGCCAAACCATTCTGGCAGAAGCCAATCATATTTTCTGGAGTACTCTTGTATTTGGGATTATTGCCATAATCTTGCTGTCGTGGTTTATCTATCTAATGACCATGAAATTGATTATCAATCCAATTTCAAGGGTAACGGAGAATTTGGAACGCCTCTCAAAGGGTCATGTTGACAACAGCATGATTGTTGAGATTGACAACAACGATGAAATTGGCAAAATGATAAGCTACCTCAACAAAACGGTTGAGGGTCTTTACAAAAAAACCGAATTCGCCCAAGAGGTCGGAAAAGGTAATTACGACAGCGCTCTCGAACTGTTAAGCGACGATGATATTCTCGGTAAATCGCTTATCGAGATGAACGAAAATCTTCGAAAAGCCAAAGAGGAAGCTTTAGTTCAACAACGCGAGGAGGAAAAACGCAGGTGGATTAACGAGGGCTTGGCCAAGTTTGGCGATATACTCCGCCAAAACAACGATAACTTAGAGGCTCTCAGTGCCAATATTGTAAAAAATCTGGTTGGCATTCTAAACGCTAACCAGGGCGGGCTTTTCATTTACAATGATGATAATACCGATGAACCCTACTTTGAACTTACCGCAGCATACGCTTACAACCGTCAGAAATTCATAAAAAAACAAATTTTACTGGGCGAAGGATTGGTTGGCACATGTGCCCTTGAAAAACAAACCATTTACCTAAAAGAAATTCCTGAAAACTACATAACCATTTCATCAGGACTTGGCGAAGCCAAACCTCGTAACCTGCTGATTGTCCCCCTAAAGGTTGAGGAAAAAATTTACGGCGTGCTCGAACTTGCCTCGTTCAATGAATTTGAGGATTATCAAATTGAGTTTGTTGAAAGGGTTGCCCAAAGCATTGGCCAAACCATTCAATCGGTTCGAACCAATATCCGTACTGCCGAACTGCTGGAAAAAACCCAGCAACAGGCCGAAGAGATGAAGGCTCAGGAAGAAGAGGTTAGGCAGAACCTCGAAGAGCTTGAGACCATTAAGGAGGAGCTCGAAAAACGAACAGCCGAAATGGAGGAGAACCAAAAGCAACTGGAATGGGAAAAGTCGCTTTTGGATTCATTACTTAATTACCTGCCCGATAAAATCTACTTTAAAGACCTAAAAAGCCGTTTCATCAAGGTAAGTAAATCAACCCTTGAGTTCTTTGGGATGACCAAGCAAGAGGAACTTATAGGTAAATCCGATTTCGATTTCTTTACCGAGGAACACGCTCGCCCCGCATACGAGGATGAGCAAAGAATTATTAGAACCGATACCCCTATCATCGGTATTGTTGAGAAAGAAGTGATGAACGATGGAAGAGTAACTTGGGCTGAAACCTCGAAGCTTCCACTTAAAAACTCACTCGGTGAGACCATAGGAACATTTGGCATCACCCGTGATATTACTGCTTCTAAATTGATGGAGGAGGAAATTTCAAAGAAAGCCGAGAAGGAAGCAGCCTTTCAGCGTGATCTTCAGAAAAAAGTTGTTGAGCTGGAAAACCTTTACAAAGCCATAAACGATTCCGCTTACGTTATTGAGTATAGCCCCGAAGGTAACGTTACTTTCATCAACGATGCTTACCTACAGCTACTTAATCTGAATGCCGTGGATGTTATTGGCAAGCATCACTCATACCAGATGGAGTTTACCGAAGAACAACGAAAGAACTACAAGCAGTTCTGGGAGGATTTAAATAACGGTATTGTTCGTAAGGAAACCTCCAGGTTTACCGTTAACGACAAAACCTACCTGTTTTACGAAACCTACACTCCCATCAAAGATGCCGACGGTAATGTTTTTAAAATAATGAAAATAGCCTTTAACGTTAGCCATTTGCTCACCGATAACCAAATACTATAACACCGGGGAAACCCGGTTTTTTTATCGAAAAGATATGTTAAGCTGGCAAAAACTTTTAAGTCCCATACGAACAGGCGAATCGCTACCCAAACAAACTGCCGATTATACCCGAACTAATTTTCAACGCGATTACGATAGGCTCATATTTTCTTCGCCTTTCCGAAGGTTGCAAAATAAAACCCAGGTTTTCCCTTTGCCTGGTAGTGTTTTTGTTCATAACAGGTTAACCCATAGCCTTGAGGTTTCAAGCGTTGGCCGATCGCTTGGGCGCAGCATACTGAACCTAATACCACCTCAAAATTTCGATTGCTCACCACAACTTATAAGCGATATACCAACCATAGTTTCGGCAGCCTGCCTTGCACATGACATGGGTAATCCACCCTTTGGCCATAGCGGTGAGGATGCCTTCCGGCATTTCTTTTCAGAAAAATTGAAACTTCCTGAACATGTTTCTCAACTCGATAGCTGGGAGTTGAATGATCTATTGCGATTTGAGGGAAATGCTAACGCCCTTCGCCTGCTTACCCATCAGTTTAAAGGTCGAAGGTCGGGAGGTTTTCGACTCAGCTACGCTACCCTTGCCTCCATTGTTAAGTATCCCTACCCTTCCACTCTGAACGAAAAGAAGTATGGCTACTTCAAATCCGAAGCAGAGGTATTTACCGAAATCGCTGATCTAACCGGCCTTATTCCCTTAGGGAAAGGGAAATACTGCCGCCATCCGTTGGTTTACCTTGTTGAGGCAGCCGACGACATTTGCTATCAAGTTATGGATATTGAGGATGCACATAAACTTGGCATTCTCCCAACTGAGATAGTAACGCAGCTTTACTTGGCATTCTTTGAAGATGAAACTGACGATAGGAAGAATGAAATTCACGAAACATTGCTTTCAGTTAACGACACAAACGAGCGAATTGCATTCCTGCGTGCCATTACCATTAGTAAACTAATTGAGCAATGCGCGGTCAACTTCTCAAGAAACTACGAGGAGATTATTATCGGAAAGCCCGTCAAGCCTTTAATCGATCAACTGGAAGGCGCATCTGCTATGGCAATGGACGACATACGGAAAGTATCAGTAGCTGAAGTTTACAACCACTCCAAGGTGGTTGAAATAGAAATTGCTGGCTTTACCATTATTGGTGAGCTACTCGACATATTCACCAGTGCAGTACTTGAACCTAAGAAACCCGTTTCCAAAAAAGCTATTCGGTTGATACCCGAACAGTACCTTCCGGATAGCGACGATACTTACTCAAAAATCATGGCCGTAGTTGATTACGTTTCTGGAATGACCGACATCTACGCCCTTGAAACCTACCAACTTTTCAAAGGAATTAAACTCCCTTCGCTTTAGAGCCCTTACTTTTCGCGGTTAACAATGTAATCGGCAAGGAGAAGGAGCGAGCTTTTATATTCCGAATCAGGGAAGCTTTCGAGTGTTTGCTTTGCCTTATCGCGATATTCAAACATTTTTTGGGTCGTGTAATCAATACCCCCTTTGCTTTTGGCAAAGTCAACTACATCGGTAATATTTGATTTTTTGTCACTATTTATTAGCCTAATTACCCTTTTCCTTTCGGTGGCATCGGATTGCGATAGGGCGTAAATCAATGGAAGGGTAAGCTTATGTTCCTTGATATCGTTACCTGTTGGTTTACCAATTAAACCCGATGGTTGGTAATCAAAAAGGTCATCGCGAATCTGGAAAGCCATACCCAGGTATTGCCCAAACTGATACATGCTAATCACATTATCAGCTGAAGCATTTGCCGATATTGCACCATTAGCACAGCAGGAGGCTATTAGCGAGGCTGTCTTTTTTCTGATTATTTCGTAATAGGTTTCCTCATCAATATTCATCTTTCTGGAACGTTCAATCTGAAGTAGTTCGCCCTCGCTCATCTCCTTAACCGCACTACTTATCACTCTAAGCATCTCAAACTGATTGTTTTCAATGGCCACCAGCAGTCCCCTGGAAAGGATGAAATCGCCCACAAGCACAGCCACTTTCGAACGCCACAGGGCATTTATTGAAAAAAAGCCTCTCCTCTCATATGCTTCATCAACCACATCGTCGTGAACTAATGTAGCGGTATGCAGTAGCTCAATCATACCGGCAGCCACATAGGTAGCCTGGTTAATTTGACCGCATGCGCCAGCGCTAAGAAAAACCAACATTGGGCGTAATTGCTTACCCTTTCGCCTAACAATATAGTTAGTTATCAGGTCGAGTAACCTAATATCAGAACCCATGTTTTTCTTAAAAAAAGGCTCAAAATCATTTAAATGATTACTTATGGGCTCTTTTATCTGCTTTAGCATATCAATTTATTGTTAGGGCAAATTAACCAAATTTTACCCATACTAAACACCGTTTAACCAAACAAAGTTTAATCCGAGATTAGTCAATAGTAACACAAAAAATATTTAAACAACTTGTTTCTATTGACTTATTGAGGCAAACCCGACTTTTCATATTCTATTCATTGAATGAATAGATTTTGATAGTCAAATCGTCGATTGATTTTTTCAATTGACGAATTTGGGGTAAAAATTGATATTTAGCATATGGGATAAAATGAAATATTAATATATTTGCATGTATTTAATATGATTGAAACACAGAACGGTAATGGTACAGGTAGAAGAGTTGAAAATTGAGCAGCTTGAGCAGGCTGCAAGCATGTTGAAGGCTATTGCACATCCTCTCCGAATAGGGATTATTAGCCTACTGGAAAAGTCAGGCCAACTGACAGTTACCCAGATATACGAAACGCTTGGCATTGAGCAATCTACAGCATCGCACCACTTGGGTATCCTAAAGGATAGAGGTGTTCTTTCGTGCAAGCGTGATGGAAAAAATACAGTTTATTTCCTACGTAACGAGAATCTTGGCAAGATACTCGACTGCGTAGGTAGGTGTACTGTTTAGCCCTTAACCATGACCACTTTCGATATCATTATTGCAATACTCCTTGTGATTGGCGCAGTGCGCGGGTTTATTAATGGATTTATCATGCAACTCACCTCGCTGGCTGCACTTTTGTTAGGCATTTGGGTTGCTATCCGTTTTTCCGATTTTACTGCAACGCTTCTCATGGAAAAAGCAGGGCTAAACGGGCAATTCATACCCATAGTGGCATTTGCACTTACATTTGTGGTGGTGGTTGTAGCAGTTCATTTTATAGGTAAGCTAATCGATAAGGTTTTTAACCTTACACCACTGGGTGTGGCCAATAAAATTCTTGGGTTGGTTTTTGGGGTGCTTAAATATGCACTCATAATTAGTGTAATCATTGTTTTCGTTGAGAAAGCCAATCAACGCTTACATTTTTACACCGAGGAGAGCAAAAATAAAACGATACTTTACAAGCCCCTGTCAAAGCTTGCCCCAAGTATTTATCCATACCTGCATTTTGAATCGATTACTGAACGGTTAAAATCAAAATAACACATGGTTTTAGATTGATAGCTTTCGGCTATTTACTCTAAATGAACTATATTTGAAGGCCAATTTGTTTGGCCTTTTTTTGTTTAATCATTAAACAGGTTAGCCGTGAATTTTGTAGAGGAACTAAAATGGCGGGGCATGATACACGATATGATGCCCGGAACCGAAGAGCAGCTTTCTAAGGAAATGACAGCCGGATACATTGGTTTTGACCCAACAGCCGAATCGCTTCATGTTGGTAGCTTTGCTCAAATCCTGCTTCTTAAGCGTTTTCAACTTGCCGGCCATAAACCCATTGCCCTTGTTGGAGGAGCAACCGGCATGATTGGTGACCCTAGCGGAAAATCGCAGGAACGAAACCTGCTCGACGAGGAAACACTCCAACGCAATTTGGAGGGGATTAAACGTCAACTATCAAAATTCCTCGATTTTGATAGTGGAAAACCCACTTCGGCAGTCCTGGTTAATAATTACGACTGGATGAAAGGTTACGATTTCCTTAGCTTTATTCGCGATGTTGGTAAGCATATAACCGTTAACTACATGATGTCAAAGGATTCGGTTAAAAAACGCCTGGGTGAGGAATCGAAAGAGGGTATGTCGTTTACCGAATTCTCCTACCAGCTCGTTCAGGGGTACGATTTCCTGTGGTTATACCAAAACATGAACTGTAAGCTACAAATGGGCGGATCCGACCAGTGGGGGAACATCACAACCGGAACCGAACTCATTCGCCGCAAGCTTGGCGGCGAGGCTTATGCCCTTACCATTCCCCTTATCACCAAGGCCGATGGAACGAAGTTTGGTAAAACCGAGAGCGGAAACGTTTGGCTCGATGCCCGACTTACCTCCCCCTACAAGTTTTACCAATTCTGGCTCAACACCTCCGATGAAGATGCCGAAAGGTATATCAAAATATTCACCTTGCTCGATAAAAATACAATCGATAGCCTGATTGTTGAGCATAAAAAGGAACCACACCTGCGCAAACTCCAAAAAACCCTTGCCCGCGAGGTAACGGTTATGGTTCACTCCGAGGACGATTACCGCAAAGCCGTTGAGGCATCGGAAATGCTTTTTGGCAACGCCACTACCGACATGCTCAACCGTATGGATGAGGATACTTTCCTTTCCGTTTTCGAGGGTGTTCCTACTTTCGAGGTTAAGAAATCGGAGCTTGCCAAGGGCATTCCCTTTTCGGTTCTTGCTGCAGAACTCACCAACGTTTTCCCCTCAAAGGGCGAACTGCGCCGTTTGGTTCAGGGTGGAGGGCTAAGCATCAATAAGCAAAA
The DNA here is from genome assembly GCA_040752515.1 of Bacteroidota bacterium. Classification (GTDB taxonomy): domain Bacteria; phylum Bacteroidota; class Bacteroidia; order Bacteroidales; family Tenuifilaceae; genus Tenuifilum. The sequence goes on from JBFMGQ010000004.1 coordinate 94,233, forward strand.
GGTCGATAATGCCGATATCACCATTAATACCGATTCCCTCCTGAACGGTAAATACATTCTTGTTCAAAAAGGGAAAAAGAATTACAGTATCATACTTGCTGTTGATTAATTCCGTTATATATTTCGGAAAATCTTTGAAGGCTTGCAACATTGTTTTATGGCAAGCCTTTGGTTTTCTTTAGGCAAACCATGAAATTTGAACCTCAGGCATCCTAAAACATTAGCTATGGATAATAACGAAATCAGCATGGACAAATCGATGCTCTCAATCGCTCGTACCATATGGAACAACCGAAAAATTTTAGTGGTTGTTGGCCTAATTGCCCTTGCCACTTCATCAATAGCATCGCTATTTATTAAAAATCAATTTAAAGCCACCGCAACCATTTTCCCTCCTGTAGCCAACCAGGTTTCTAAAGAACTGCTAACCGAAAACAAGCAGGAAGGGTTAACCACTTTTGGTGAAACCGAGGAGATGGAACAGTTCCTTCAGGTTTTAAATTCGAGAACACTAAAGGATAAAGTGATTTCCAAGCTGAAACTTCAACAGCACTGGGATATCGATTCCGTTGCACCAGGTAGCAAATTTAAAACCTATAAAAAATTTGATGAGTACGTAAAGGTAAAGGCTACCCGTTACCAAAGCATCAACATTGAGGTTATGGATCGTGATCCCAATTGGGCTGCACTAATTGCCAACACTGTTGTCGATTTTTCCGATAGCCTTATGCGTTCCATTAAAGCACAAGTGGCCGTTAATGCCCTAAAGGCATTGGAAAAACAGTTCATTTTAGTTGAACAAGAATTAAACATTTTACAGGATTCGCTTGCTGCTATTATGACAAATGGGGTTATCGATCCAAAACGTCAAGCAGGGCGGTTTTACAAGGAATACCTGGACGCCCTCTTAAAGGGTAATAAATCGCAACTTTCAATTCTCGATAAAGAGATTGCTAAGCTTGGTGGCTTTGGAGCAAGGCATGCCCGTTATACTTTTGAAATTTCCGATCTCTCAACTCAGCTTAACGAATTACGAAAAAGCATTGTGGTAGCCCGAATTGAAGCTGACCAAGAAATTCCCACTCAGTTCATCATCGACAGGGCTGATGTCCCCGATAAAAAGGCTTATCCTAAGCGTAGCATAATTGTTTTTTCTGCAACGCTCTCGGCAATAATTTTTGCCATTTTCTTACTTATGCTTCAGGAATATTTTAAGCGACTAAAAAGCAGTTTAAATCATTAGTTTACCATTATCCGGTAAATGGATACCTTAAAATCGATATTAAGCCATACAAAGGAAAAATGGATTCTGTTTACCAGCATGGTATTCATTCTGGTAAATGCATTTCTGATAGGTACCGAACGCGATTTTTTTGTCCTCTTTCCGGCTCTTTTAGTTTTTTTGCTGATTTACATTCTGTTTCCCGTAAAATTCTATATGGCTTACCTTGTTCTAAGTCCATTATCCATTCAGCTATCCGAATTTTTTCCCCTTTTTCAGTTCGATATGTGGTTACCCTCGGAGCTAATGCTGGTAGCCCTAACCCCAATAGCCCTGCTAATGTTGGTATCGGAAAATTCTGTAAACCGATGGTTTACCTGGCACCCTGTTTTACTTATCATTTACTTTTTCGTGGGGTGGCTCACAGTTACTACCGTTACAAGCACAATGCCACTTGTTTCCATTAAATATTTGGTGTTAAAAATCTTATACTTCGTGGTTTTATTCTATTTGCCCTTTATACTCTTTGTTAATAAAACCACACCCTTTAAAAAAGTAATCATCTTGTATTCCTTGGGTTTACTTACTGTAATACTTATCACCCTTTCCAAACAGTGGCAAAATGGCCTTTTCGATAAGTTTGTTGCTCACGGTTCATGTAATCCTTTTTTCATCGACCATACCTCCTATGCAGCCACTCTAGCTTTGCTTATTCCCGTATCCATAGCTTTTTATCTATCAGCTAAATTGCCAAAAGCAAAAATCTTTTACCTTTTGCTTTCAGCTGTTTTGTTCATTGCCTTAATACTATCGTATACCAGGGCTGCATGGCTTAGCTTAATGGTAGCTGGGGCTATTTGGGTTGTTTGGCTGCTGAAAGTTCGGTTCCGATACATTGTTTTAATGTCTGCCATTCTGTTTGGCTCAGTGTACCTTTTTGAGGACGATATCCTAATATGGCTGAACCAACATAAAACGGCATCGAGTGCTGATATCAGCCAGCATATCAGTTCCATAGCCAACATCCGCACCGATGAATCGAATGTGGAACGCCTTAACCGATGGACTTCAGCTGTCAGAATGTTTGAGGAAAGGCCAATTTTTGGATGGGGGCCAGGTACATACATGTTTCAGTACGCTCCGTACCAGGCTTCGTACCTTAAAACACGCGAAAGCTCAAATCTTGGGTTAAAGGGTAACGCTCATAGCGAATACTTAGGATTACTTTCCGAAACCGGGTTCCCCGGTGCAATAGCCTTCATTCTAATAGTAACACTTCTACTCTACAAAGGCTTTCATCTGGCCCTAAAGCTTAAGCCCAAAAGCACACAAAGAAATACCATTATTGGGGTTCTGCTGGGGCTAATCACCTACCTCGTTCATGGCTTCATGAACAACTTTTTGGATATGGATAAGGTAGCGGTTCTTTTCTGGGGATATGCTGCCTTTATTTTAGCCTCTGAATATTGCTACTCAAAATCGAAGCCCAGTATTGAGATATCATCGAAAACATCGGCATCCGATTCTCGCTCCTGAGCAATGGTGTTAATTATTTGCTGCACGTTTTGATTGCGCGTGAAGTGTTTTTCTAAAATTTTGGTGTTGTAAACAACCCTATCGCCATCAATGGTTTCAACTAATCCATCGGTGTAGCAAAGCAAAGTGCTTGGCTCATCGATATTTAACACACCCTGGTTGATAACCGGAATATCATCAATCATTCCCAGGCCAACGCACCCCGATGAAAGCTGGATTATCTTACCGGAGCTGCGAACAAACAGGAACGGTGGGTTATGTCCAGCATTAATGTACTCCAACTTTCGGGTTTGGTTGTTGTAACGTCCCACAAAAAGGGTTATAAATTTTTCGCCTTTGGCGGTTGCCAAAACCCTTTCGTTAAGACTTTCGATTAGAGTGGATAGGCTTATATCCTTTGTAAAAAGTGCCCGAAGGTTCGCTTGAAAATTGGACATTAGCAGCGCTGCCGAGATACCCTTACCGGAGACATCGGCTATACAGAAACCCAAATCGTTTGGGCTAAGGGCAATTACATCGTAGTAGTCGCCACCTACCTCAAAGTGAGGGCTATAGTACGATGCAATGCTTACCCCCGGAAAGTTTGGCATATTGGCATGCGATGGGATAAGCATCGACTGCATGCGCGAGGCAAGCTCAAGCTCTTTTCGCATGGCCTCCTGCTCCAAGCTCTTGTGAAACAGTCGTAGGTTCTCTATGGCAACAAAGATGATTATGGAAAGCGTTTGAACAAAATTCAGATGACGGATAGTAGCGCTAACACCCTTCTCATACTCATTGGTATCGCCTATTAGCACATAGCCTACAGGCTGATTGTTTTGGATAACAGGAATTATTACATCGAGTTCCAGCAGAATGGGGTTGTCCGAAACCCCAACAAAGGTAATCTCGTTAAAGGGCAGCAAATCGCGCTCCACACTGATATTTTCAACTACACGGTCAGGGCAATTGCTATTGAGCAGTAGCTCCCATTTCCCTTCCTCAATCTTATAAAGCAATATTCTATCGATACCTAAATCGTCGTTCAGTATCCGCCGAAAACGGTCAATTAGCTCCTCGGTTTTCAGCTCAGCGCTTATAGCCTGGGCCATTCCAAGAAGCGTATTGAGCTTAAAAGTACTCAGCTTCAACCTATTCTGCGACGCGGTTATCGACATAATGTAGCGTTAGCCCCAAAAAAATAACTTATTCCTAAAGAGGAATAAGTTACTACAAAAATAACAATAAAACAATATCAGGCTTAATATTTTCTAAAATTACTTAACCCTTTCAACGTATTCCCTGGTACGGGTATCAATTTTAATTTTATCGCCAATATTTACGAAAAGGGGGACATTAATAACAGCACCGGTTTCAACGGTAGCGGGTTTAAGGGCAGTGGACGAAGCGGTATCGCCCTTAAGACCGGGTTCGGTATAGGTTACCTCCATTTCGACAAAAGGTGGAAGCTCGCAGGTTAGTATATTCTCCTTTTCAGCCTCAACCATCATTTCAACGTACTGGCCTTCCTTGAGCAAATCGGGGTTTTCAATCATGTACTCATCTATCGATACCTGCTCAAAGGTTTCCTGATGCATGAAGTGATATCCCAACTCGTCCTTGTATAGGAATTGGTATGGCCTTCGTTCAACCCTAACAACATCTATCTTAACCCCAGCGTTAAAGGTGTTCTCAATAACTTTTCCGTTTTCAATGCTCTTAAGCTTGGTACGAACAAAAGCACCACCTTTCCCGGGTTTTACATGTTGAAATTGAACAATGGTGTAAATTTTTCCGTTGAATAAAATAAACAGTCCGTTCTTGAAATCCGCTGTAGTTGCCATATATTTCTATTTTACAATGGGTTGCAAATATAGCAAAAAAGTATCAACAAAAAAATTATCAACAGGAAAGGATTATCGTCCTGATTATATTGCCTTTTATTGACTTGTTGGAATAATCACTGCAAAAATGGCCATTAAACATTTCCGTTTAATGCTGAGCGAAGGCGAGGGCATATATTATCACCTACTCCATTTCAGTTTTTGGGGACTTTTGTAAACCGTTTATCTAATACCAACTTGTATAAAAAAAGAAAATTTGTCCTATCAAAATGTAATTGTGTAGGTTTACCTTAATATCTTCTTATTCCTTCTTTTCCAACGCTGTAAACGCATTAGCTAACCCTTTATACTCAATTAAATCGCAGTAAACAGAGCCAACAAAAATATCGAACTTAATACGGATGGGAATAAAGTTTGAGTCGCTGGAGAACCAAATGGTCATATCGTCCTTAGTTTTAAAAACCCTACCGGTTAATACCACAGGCATGAACTTCATGCATTTAACCATGCCAAATTTGGTTTTAATGGTTTCGTAGCCTTTAAACCTTACCGTAAGCGGATACTTCTCGTCAGTAAAGTAAGTATCAACAGTAATTGTCTGTTCTGGCTTTAACGGAGGCATGGTAACCATTTTGTTCCTCAGGTAATAGAACGATGAAAGGATGTCCTGGCATCCCTTAACCACCACCACCTTGCCGGTTTTGGAGCTAATAACAATCGACGAGTCGGAACGGCTCCAATGGTTCCAGGTTTGCGTGCTGTAATGCCTATAGCGCCCTTCCTGTATGTTTCGTATGGAAAAGTAGGGCCAATGTGTAGCCGGATCGGTATAGCTCTCGTAGGTATCGTTCACGTTGTAAAGGGTATTGGCTATGCCTACCGTTCGGCCATTAAGGTATAGGTGATAGGCTGGCTTATTATTAAAAATTTGTTCATTTACCTGTAGTACAGCCTCACCGCCATTTATGAAACCATAATAAATTTGATACTTCAACTTTTCGCCACCCACAAAGGCTTTACTTCCATTCTGAGCGTAAAGGTTGTAATTTAAAACGATGAGCAGTACTATCAATATTTTGTTAATTCCCAGGAATAATCTTATTTCTTGGCGTGGTTGCCACAAAATCCTTAAGGTAGAAGGGCTCAAAATAGGCTGTATCTTCAAATTCTTCATTGGTGTATGCTTTTAATGCCAAAGGCAGCATAAAGCGTGCCGAAGGCTGAAAACTATCGATAAATATAGCATTTCTATCATTAATCACCTGCTTGCACTTGGCGGAGCCATCGCCAAAAAATATAACTTGCTGGTTTTTAAGGTACCCAGAAAACGAATTGTCGTCGATTATGGCTGCGTTTACCTCGGTTAGGGGTTCACCTTTGCTATTGAAAAGTGCGGTGTAAACCTCCATTCTTCGCGCATCAATCATGGGACAAAGCAAGGCATCGGCAGGTAAATCGGGGTTTGATAGTATTAAACCCGTAGCCATAGCCTGTAAGCTACCCACGCCGATAAGCGGCACTCCGGCAGTGTAACAAATTCCCTTTGCCATGGAAACACCTATTCTAAGTCCTGTATATGAACCAGGCCCTTTACTAACAGCAACTGCATCTATCTGCTTTGCTGTAAATTTAGCTACACTTAGAACCTCGTTAATAAGCAATGGCAGTTGGGTTGAATGTGCCTTGGGGTCAGAAACCTCTCTGACCCCAAGTAAATCATTCTCATCGCCTACGGCTACCGAACAAACAGTGGTTCCGGTTTCAATACACAATATTTTAGCCATTCTTTTATACTACCTATTCGGTTTTAAAAAGCTCTTCCTTGTTCTTTACCTTTCGGATTAGGGCTTTATCTTTCAGCTTACGCGATATTGCGCTATAGGGTGCTGTGATTACCTCTTCGTCGCCCTTTAATCCTTCAATAACTTCAATGTACTGATTATCCTGAATACCCGTTTTAACCTCAACAATTCGAGCGGTATCGCCTTTGGCTATAAAAACAATTTCCTTCGGCTTTTCTATTTTGGTTGATTTGGTTTCATCGGGTTTGGTATTCTCATCAACCTTTTCCCACTCGCCAGTTTTCTTTAAGGTATCTATTCGGGTTGTAACGGCAAGGATTGGAATAGAAAGCACATTCTGCTTGGTATTGGTAAGTATTTCAACGGTAGTTGACATTCCTGGGCGGAATGGACTGGTTTTGGTGTTGGTGAGAAGATCCTTGTATGAGCTCTCAAGAATAAATATTCGCACCTCAAAATTGGTAACCTGGTCGGCTGTAAGGCCCTGAACATTGGCTGTATTGGCAATTTGCGTAACAACTCCCTTAAACTTTCTATCTATGTATGCATCTACCTCTATAAGGGCAGTGTCGGCAATCTTTACCTTAACAATATCGTTTTCATTTACGTTTACACGGGCTTCCATGCGGTTAAGATTGGCTATTCGCATAATTTCCGTACCTGCCATCTGGATGGTTCCAACCACGCGTTCGCCAAGCTCAACATTAAGCTTTGATACGGTTCCCGATATAGGTGCGTAGATGGTCGTTTTGCGAAGATTTTCCTCGGCTTCGCGTAACGATGCCTGAGCGCTTTCAACGCTGTAATTTGCTGCTTTTAGCTCGGCTTGAGCAACCTCGTAGTTGGTTCGGGCTGTTTCAAACTCTGCCTCGGAAATTGCCTTTTGCTCGTATAGCTGCTTGCTCCTTTTGAACGAAAGTTCCGATTGGGCAAGTTGGGCTTTTGCTTGTATTAACCTGGCATTGGACGAGTTAACGGCAGCAATTGCTCTTTCCTTTAGCGATATGTACGTATCGGGTTTTATTCTGCAAAGCAAGCTTCCCTTTTCAACCCAATCGCCTTCCTTTACCGGTAAATCAATTATTTCGCCCGATACCTCGGAGCTGATTTTTACCTCAACTTCGGGTTGTATTTTTCCGTTAGCGGTAATCGCCTCGGTAATTGTCCTGTATTCAGGTTTTTCAACATACACAGGAGTGGTTAAGGGCTTACCAATCCAGCCCTTTTTCTTGGCTACAACGGCAAAAATTATTAGAATAACAACTACACCAAGTAAGTATTTAAGAAGTCCCTTTTTCATCGGTTAAGTATTTATAGGTTATTTACTTCAATTTAGCGTTTACTTTGTTTAACCATTAGCTATTACAGCTTAAGTGGCAATCCTTTGTAAAATTCGAGTATTTTAGTTTTAAAAATCAACTCGTACTTAGCCTGCAACAAATCGGTCTCGGCTTGAGCCAGCTTATTTTTTGCGGTTGTAAAATCGAGCGCTGTAACCAGCCCTATGTTAAACTTATTCTGGGTGTACCTGAACGACTCCTCCGAAGCTGTCTTGCTTTTGAGTGAAGCCTGCAGTTTCTTTTCGGCAGCAATTGCATCGGCGTAGGCTTGCTGTATATCCTTATATAGCGCATTGCGCTCGCTTTCTAACGCAAGCTGAGCGTTCATAAGGCCAATTCGTGCAGTTGAAACCCGGCTGCGTGCACTTAAACCATTGAATATGGGAATGCTTAGGCTTAAGCCTATCGATTTACTGGCATTATTCTTTATTTGAGTAAAAAATGGATCGCCTGTAAAATCGTAATTATCCTGAATACGGAATTGTGCACCCGAGTTATAGTTTGCTCCAAGCGATAATCGGGGTTGAAGCCCTCCCTTTGCAATCTTAAGCCCAATTTCTGAGCTTTGTAGCTTATACCTTGCGCTTTGGATTTGAGGCATTATACCTTCGGCTGTGCTGAATATCTGAGCAGGATTTTCATTCATCAGCTTAACGCTGTCAACTGCAGGTATAACGGGTTTTGCTATTTGAAACCCTTCTGTCGATTTCAGTTCGAGCAGCTGCGTAAGGTTAAGGTACGAAAGGTTAAGCTGGTTTTGGGTGTTTACAAGTTGTAGTTCATCGGAAGCTACCAGGGCTTCAACTTCGTAAAGGTTGCCTTCGGGCAAACTCCCGGCCGAAACCAAAACTTTTGTTCTTTCCAGCTGCATTTTCGATAGCTCAACCTGCCGCTTGGCAATTTCAACCAATTCCTGTTGATATAAGATTTGCAGGTAAAGCGATGCTATTGTTAGCGCTATATTATTTTTAACTTTTTCCACATCGGCAACCGATGCTTTAAGGTCAAACTGGTTTTGCTTACGGGTATTGGTCAGCTGAAAACCATTGTAAATTGGTATTCCCGTGCTAATCGAAAAACTGGTTGCCTGTGTGTTGAGCGATTCCTTTGTATTGGTTATGTAGTTTGTTACTAAACCAAAGCTATAGGAGTGATTTCCGTTGATATTCAGTGTGGGAAGGGCTTCCATTTTCGATTGCAAAAGGTTAACCTCGTTAACTTTTACATTCAGCTCCTGCTGCTTAACCTGGATGTTATTAGCCAGAGCATATTCAATACAGCGCTCAAGCGTCCATGGCTCTTGCGAGAAAACTGATGAAGTGATTGTCAATATAACCAAAATGGGAAAGATAGATTTTTTCATATTACTGGTGATATTTGTAAAACCTATGATATGATGCTTTTTGAACCAATAAGTTTAAAATTCTTGATTGTTGCCAATCAAAACTTTTCGAATTTATGGAAAACTCTTAGAACCTAAGCAAATTGGATTGTTAAAAAAGGTTGGAAGCAAATTGTTCCAAGGTTTATTTCTTTCTTTTAAGGATAGGCAATTGTGAAAGTTCAAGTTCCGATTTTTTGGGAATCTTGATGGTTTCGTACTCAAAGGTTTCGGTATCAACAACAATTGCCTGGAAACGCCCCAGCGAACAGGTGCCACAGTTTAAATAAATTTTTTTACTATTCAAGTAGTATATCTTATGTGATTCGAGCTTATGGGTGTGTCCAAGAATTACCATATCGTACTTTTTAAGCAGCTTAAGAGCATACATTAGATACTTAATGGTATTGTACTTCCGGGGAACACGATTAACATCGTCGAAGTAATCCACAGCTCTATAAAAAGTTCGTTCCACCCAACGAATGCGAATGAGTAATTTCAGAAACGCATACATGGTTATGCTGATAAATCGTCCCAAACGCGTACCATTTAAAAAATCGGCTTTATGCCCATGCTCAATATGAATGGTTTTCCCCGAAGAGTTTGTGATATGGAAATGGTTATGGGTGTGTGGGGCTGAAATGTCGTGATTCCCGCGTATCTGAATAAATCCTCTACGGTTAAAGTAATCAATTATCTTAACATTAGCATTGGCAATCTCTTTAAACGAGTACTTGTAAAGGTCAAACACATCGCCATTTAAAACAACTTGCTCAACACCGTAATGATCAATTACTGCATCCAGTGTAGCCATGAACTTTTTGGCTTTCCAACCAAACGTTCCTAGTTTACCGCCCGTATCGATATGTAAATCGGATATAACAAGTAAGATCACCGATAAAAAATTTTTAAGCTAATTTAAGAATTAAAATTATTGCTTTAGTAACTCTTTAAGTCTTTTCATTTCTTCATTCATAAGTTTATCGGATGAATTCGAGTACCCCGAAAATGGGATTAGAATAACCTTAACTCTACCGGTTTTTGATTCAAAGTATGCTATACCACCAACTTCCCAACTCATAAAATTTAAGGCCTTAAAGAATTTAATTGCCGATTTCTCTTCGGAATAATTAACGTGTGGGTAAGTACCTAATAAAACATCCTTAAAACTATTAAAATCAGTAAATCGTGTATCAAACTCTTCCGACAGTTTATGCCCATAGGTAGGCTCATCGAACGAATCGGAAACAAGGTAACCTAAAGTGCTTTTTAAACTATACCACAAAAAACCAAAATATAAAGAAATAAAAAATATAGCTGCTACTACTGATTCAACCAGAAAATTGAAGAATTGTTCACTAAATTCATTGCTGCCTTTTAAAATGAATTTTATCAAAAGCATGCTTAATACATATACCACAAAGGCTATTAGCACCATTTTAGAAAGATATCGCTTCATAATTTTTTAATTAAGTATCTAACAAATATAGGATTATTTTATGGACAAAAAATTACTATTCAAATCACCAGCGCTAATTGCCTTACAAAATATTTACCTTTGCATGTTAATTTTAAAGCGATGAGGGAAGGTATGGATTTAGCCCGCTGGTACGCTGTATACACCAAGCCACGAAACGAGAAAAAGGTTTACTCCCGTTTGGTGGAAAAGGGCATTGAAACTTTCTTGCCTTTACAGAAAAAGCTAAAACAGTGGAGCGATCGTAAAAAAATGGTTGATGAGCCCCTTTTCCGTTCGTATATTTTTGTTCGCATTGGCCAAAAACAATACTACGATGTGCTCAACACAATGGGCGTAGTTAGGTATGTTACTTTCGAAGGTAAAGCTGTACCTATACCCGACAAACAGATAGACCAGATTAAGCAGTTGCTTGTTCAGGATATTGAACTTGAGGCAGTGGAAGGTACCATAGAACCTGGCGCCAGGGTTGAGGTAAGGTTTGGTTCCTTACAGGGCATTGAGGGCGAAATGGTTGAGCATGCAGGTAAAAAGAAGGTTGTAATTCGTATCGACCATATTAGCCACTCACTGCTTGTAACACTACCCAAAGAGTACGTGGTTGTGAAAAAGTAAGCCCAGGTAATATTCGGGCTATAATTTTACCCGAGTAAATTGATTTAGTGGGTTATTCTGTTACACATCTAAATATTACTGGAGTGACATGAATAGCCATAATATTTCAATAAAAAAACAGGGCATAAGCCCTGTTTTATTTAATACTATTCAAACAGAAAATCTAAATCGTCGCCAGGGTAAACCTCCCGCGGTGGATGTCCTTTCTTGAAAATTCTTGCAGGTTTTGGCCCAATAAGATGAAACTGCACATCCTCGAGTTTTATCATGGTACCTTCACGGAGTCCCACCACGTAAACATGCGGATCCATTTCAATGAATTCCATGATTCGTTGCTCACGTGTTTCGCCAGCATGACCCTCAGGGTTAGCATCCAGGTAGTGAGGGTTTATTTGGAAACGAACTAAGCTGAAAGCACTGAAGCTATCTGGTTCGGTAATGGGCATGTCGTTAGTGGTACAAATAGTCGGACAGGCAACATTAGCCCCTGCACTCCAGCCAATATAAGGCGTTCCGCTAAGAACTTTATTCCTTACTGCCTCAATTATATCGGTTTGCTGAATGGTTTTTAAAAGCTTAAAGGTATTACCCCCTCCAACTACTATGGCTTCGGCCTCCTGTACGGCTAACTTAGCATTACGGTGATGGTGTATTGAGTCAACCTCAACGCCAAACTCACTGAAACGCTCCTGAACCTTTTGCTCATACTCATCGTAACTAAAAGTAACGGCTGCCCATGGTATGAATAGAACCTTTTTGATATCTCGCAAAAATTTTTCAATCTCCTTTTTGGGATGTTCAAGGTAAGCCTCGCCCGCGTTGGTTGAGTTGCTTATTAGTAAAAGTCGAACCATGTTTTAAATCGTTTTGTTTTGGGTAAAAATACAAAAAAACTTATACCATCAAACCCTAAAGGCTAATATAAATGAATCTTCATGCAGTTCAAGGGTATTTAAAAAATTCAAGGCAACATCTTTTTGCTCCGTAAACTCCATCAAATCGATGCTTTTTACCATTTTTCGTAACTCGTTTAACGAGGCATTTCCGTTTGCATTGCCAAACATATACACTATATCATCGGGCCGAAGATTCGTCCATTGCATGGTATTGCTCACTATAAACGAACCGAATTGTCGGTATGCCATGTTTTCAGGGCAAAGGCTAAGAAGCTTGTTTTTATGCAAAATGAATGAATAGAGCACAATGGCGTTTTTCCCTAACGATTGAATAACTGGATCAGTGGTTAGGTACTCATTAATAGCCATCTGCAACCCTTCGTTTAATTCCCCATGATTCTTATAATACTCAATGGCAATATTGTAAATGTTGAAGTTAAAAAAGTCGCAGCATGCATTTGGCTGAGCAGCTGCAACCATATAGCAGAATGTGTAATTTTTATAGGTGAAATGGAAAAAGTTTGAATTTTGCTCACCGTTAAGGCTTGCTTCCCACCATGCCGAAAAATATCCTTCAAGCTTATAGTCGTTTTTTACCATTTCAAGATTACATAAGCTCTTTGATATGTTTTGAAAGATATGATTTCTTAGTTGCTCAAGTTTTTCCAGTGTATTCTTCCTCTTTCGGTTTTCTATAATCACTAGAAATAGCACAAGAATAAGAGTAGCAATAAAACTTATCGACAATATGAAGATTATGCGTTGGATTTTAAGCTTAGCATTGATATTGTTTAACTCCTGCTCCTTTTTATCTTTCTCATACTGAGCCTGCAGCTCTTCAATTTTTTGAATCGATTCTGAATTGAGAATAGAGTCCTTAATTGCAATATGTTCTAGTAGATGTCCATAAGCTTTTTGGTAATTGTTCATCTTCACATAGCAATCCGATAGCAATTTGTTACATTCGCTTTCAACATCCTTTAATCCAATTTCCTTAGCCTTTTTTCGCGATGCTTCAAACATTTCGATAGCTCGTTCAACATTGCCTTGAGCAAGCAGAACCTGTCCTAAATTTTTTTGAGTATAGCATACTCGCGATACACTTTTAAGCGATTCAAATATTTCCAGAGCATTTTGATGGTAAAGCAAAGCGTTGTCCAGGAGGTTTTGCTTATAGTAAAGCGAACCAATATTATCCTGGATTATGGCTACACCAATTAATATCCCTAACGAATCGTAAATGTGTAATGCTTTTAGGTAGTATTCAAGGGCATCATCGTACCTACCCAACTCCATGTATGCGCTGGCAATATTATTCGATGCACCAGCCACTGAACGCTTATTCCCTTGCGCTTCATTGATATCAAGGTATTCCTTAAAGAATTCAATGGCTTTGGGATAGTTTTCACGGTAATAGTGTATTTGACCAATGCTGTTTGAGGCAATGCCAATTCCTTCAATATCATTAATTTTTCTGTATAGCTCTAAAGCATTTAGGTAGTATTCAATAGCCTTATCGTATTTACCCCAATTGCGGTAAATTAATCCTATATCGTTCTGAACTCCTGCATAAAGCTTTGTGCTATCTAAATGCTGATAGATTTCCCCCGCATTTTCAAGGTTCTCAAGTGAGAGTTTAAATTCTCCCATTTTCATGTAGGTAAAACCTATTTGGTGCAGGGCATTTGCCACTAAATGTCGATTACCTGAACTTTCAGCAAGTCCCAAAGCTTTCTGCCAGTACTCAAGACTTTTTACGTAATTACTGTCGGAATATGCTATTGCCAGCTCCGAAAGGGTTTGGTACCTCTCTAAATCGGTTTTATTCCTTTGCAGAGCTCTATTAAGGCTATCGATAGTGCTGGTTTGAGCCATGCTTAGGTCAAAGAGCATGACTAATGCTAAACCTATAGCTATGGTTCTATACCTTTTCACTTAAATCAATTTATAGCAAGATACGGAAAAAATGATAAAAAGTAAATATAAAAAAGAGTAAAGAAGTTAGAGGAAATTAAGGGAATATCAAAAAATGATATTTACGATTTTTGAAAGGGCTGCTTTCAAAAACATCACCCTAACGCTTTATCATCTTTTTAATCACTTTTCCACTATCACTTTTGATGGTTAAGATGTATATGCCGTTTTGGAATTCAGAGCAATCGATCCGTAGGTTTCCGATAGCATTGTTTTTGGTGTAAACCACCTGACCTATTAGATTTCCTATGGTTACTGTGTAGCTTTCGTCAACAGGATTCTCAATCTGAATAAATGCATTAAACGGATTGGGGAACGCCGAAATTTGTTTAGCCATTTCGGTTGGGATTACAGTAGCAGGGCTAACGGTGTAGGAGTTAATATTACTAAGGGTTTGTTGCCCTTCGGCATCGTATGCTTTAACCCGATAGTAAACATTTGTTTGCGAGGGATTTGCTGGAATAATTGAGCTAAAAACACCACTTGCATTAGCCATTTGCAATTGATTATTAATATTGTTTTCAGCTATACCCCACAAAAGAAAAACATTTCCTAAACGACCTTCAGGGTCGCTTATGCTTGCATTTATTGTAACTGCATCAACCGATGTGGGATTTAAAGGGGTTTGAGTTACATTTGAAATGGTTGGTAATTGGTTCTGCTCTATCGGAAAAGAGCCATTGTAATAGGAAGTATCCTGCAAGTTATCAATTGCTGATATTTGGAAGTAGATAGTAGTTGGGTTTACTTGCGCGACAATCGGGGCACTATACACACTACCATCTGATTGCATTTCGTAAGATGGGCTAAAGTTATCAGTTGAATATCCCCAGCATAAAAGCGCCTTAGCTACCGAACCATCACTATCGGTTATGGTTGAGGATACTGTAATGGTTTGGCGCGTTACGGGTGAACTTGGCAATACGGTAACATTTGTTATTAGTGGCTTTGAATTTGTAGCAGAGCTAACATTGATTATAAAGTTTTGTGTGGCTTGCGTGCTTCCATCGCTTGCTACCAAATTTACCTGACCGCTTCCAATACTGGAATGTCCGGGTGTACCACTGAGTGTTGCCGTTCCATTACCTGTTGGAGTTAAAGTTAACCATGATGGCTTTTCTGTAGCCGATATAGCCAGCGTCGACCCATTCCCTCCAGTTGCAGATACATTGTAAACGTAAAGTTGATTTTCTACAGCCGAGGTTATGGGTGATGATGTAAACTGAATTGGTGCGACTGCAGGACTTACCGTTATGGTGAATGCTTGCATTGCCTCACTAACTCCATCGCTGGCTTTTAGAGTTACCTGGATATTGCCAACATTTGCCTGCTCAGGTGTACCACTAAGTGTTGCAGTTCCATTTCCCGTTGTCGTTAGAGTTAACCATGTAGGCTTTTCTGTAGCCGATATGGTTAATGCCGTTCCATTACCCCCAGTTGCGGTTACATTGTAAGTGTAGGTTATTCCAACTGTTGCTGAGGTAACAGAGGTACTCGTAAAAGTTATCGGGGTTGAATTACCCCATATCAGCTGAGCGTATTCAGGATGGTCGATAAACGGATTACGGTTGTGCTGGTAACTGGTATAAACCACATTGTTCCTATCAATCTCCTTTTGGCTTACCGGATCCTGCTGGTGCCACTTGAGCAGCAAGCTTACATACCATTGCTTATAGGCAGGGTAAGTGGTTCCATCAAGTATTGCCTTGGCTTCGGTGTCGTAACTTGCCCATGAGGCAATGAGGTTTTCGTATCGGGTTGCCATGTAAAAGTAGGTTCGGGCAAAATCGCCCTTATACTCATCTATCGGCTCAAATACCGTTAAGCTTGATCCCGATGCGGTTGATGTACCAAGCTTACTTCCGTTCTGCGATGTCCACGTAACCGATGAAACCTCTCCGTAAATGTAATTGCTCCTTCTGCTATTAACATAGCCATCTGTTGGGTACAAATGGAATAGGTCGGAATACATTGGACTGGCATCGTTGAACCAGCTTTTTGGAAATGAATGCTCGCGGTTGTAACAATCGCCTTCGGAGTTATAGTTTCCGCATTGGTTTGTAACAAAAGTATACTCATAGGGTGGTGTTTGTCCGGGTTTATCGGAGTACATGTCCCAAACCTTTCCGTTACTCTTTTTGTCGGTGTACTGAAAGGCTGTCCATAAACCATCGTACGATATAACCGTATGGTTTTTAATGATATTGTACAAAGCCGTTTTAAGTTCCGCACCCGATTTACCATTGGCATTGTTATAGTAACCATTGGGAATTTGTGCAAAAAGCTGAATCGATAGGGTTATAAGCAGTAACCCAAGAGTAATCGCCCTCCTAAAACCTCTCATCTTGAACTATTTTAATTGGAAATAACTAAATCAACAGGCACATCGTGCTCCGACACAGGAACTGAGTCAATCAATTGGAACTCGTATGCAATACCTACTTTTACGGCATTTCTGAGCAGGGGCATTGTTCTATCGTAGTAGCCCTTACCTCTTCCAAGCCTATTTCCCTTAGGGTCAAAGGCTACACCAGGGATTATGGCAAAGTCTATTTCTTCGGGTTTTATTAGTTGCCCGGTTTGGGGCTCCATTATTCCAAAACTGCTGCTTTGCTCCATTTGTTCAACGCCGGTAAACAACCTTAATTCCAACTCATCACCAACAACAACAGGAAGTACCATTCGTTTATCTGAAGCCCATTTAATAACAAATTCATGTGTGTCAATCTCATCGGACAACGACCAAAACGCAAGCACTGTTTTAGCCTGCCTAAATAAAGCCATACTCTCAATTTCAGAAAAAACGTAATCTGCCTTCTGCCTTGCCAATTCAGGGTTAAGGGTTAGTTTATGTGCCTTTATGGCTTTTCTGATTTTCCGTTTTAATTCGTTTGTATCCATAAGGCTTGTTACGAAAATTTAATTCAAAGGTTTAGACAAAGCCAACTCTATGAGTGGCATATTATTATTTTCACATTAAAATTTATTATCCCTCTTTCAGCCATCAACAAATAACCATAAACTATAAATTTTGTCCGGCAAAGGTAGAATATAAATTGATTGATAAACCCATATTTGAGTATGCTCTATAATCCCTACCAATGAATGCCTGAGTAAACCTAAACCTAATGGGATACCAAGTCCTGAGAAAATGTAAATCGACAATAGCTTCAAAGCCTATTGACTGTAGGTCATCGGTTAAAGTGACTATACTATAATTCTGATTGGTTTTATAGCTGTTTTTGGCAAAATCGGCAAAAAGGTTTATTGCAATGCGCTTAATGTAAACCAACGAACCAACCGAAAAATCGGGATATGTTAGTGGCATAATGTAATCGAGGTAAATGCCGGAAAATTTGGTAGAAGGATGAGAAACATAAGCAGTTGGAAAATCAATTTTATTGTTTAAGTAAATGTATTTGATATTTTGATTTTGAACTGTTAACGTTATGCCTACTCCTTGATTCTCCTGCAGACCAGGCATATAGAGTTTTGCCTTGGCATACCACAAATTTCCGAGATTACTATAATCCCAAGGAGTTGTAAGAAGCCCTGTATTGAAAATTATGCCATACTTTGGTTGTAAATCCCTGTGTGCCATTCGCCTCAACGAGTAATAAGTAAAGCCAAACTCATTCAAATACAAACCCGAACGGTAAGCATCGATACTCTCATTGTAGAGGTAAGTATTGCTAAATGAAAATTTACTATACATCTGAACCGATGAACTGTATAATCCACCACTTAAAGTAAAGGGTAATGCTGTTGTTAATTCAGCCTTTTTGAAGTAGTCACGATTTTCAGGGTAGAACTGTGTGACACGGTAAAGGCTTGCGTTTGCGTTAGTTTGCTCAATGTTGAAATTGAAAATTGGCCAAAAGCCCCTGTATGTAAACGAAGCAAAAAACAGATGTGCTATGCCTGTATATCCATAACCTGCATTAAAGAGGGTTGTTCCCGTTAGGTTCTGTGAGAGTAAGGTTAATCCTGGATAAACGCTGCTCTCACCTTGAATGTCGGCAGGGTCGGTTAAAGGTTTCATGTAGTAAGGGAACCAGCTATGGATATTTACCATAGTTTTTAGCCCTTTATAGTCAGTTGATTCGGCATGAATAGGCGGGGCGGTATCGTGAATGGTTCTATGCTTTACCTCAACTACTTTATTATATGGAAGCATGTTATCTACTATATTACTGTTACTTAAAACATTTTTTATAGTATTAATCCTGTAGCCTTTAGGTGTGTAATATGAAAAAATTAAATCATCATTCTTGATGTTAGGGTAAGATGAATTTGGGGCAATACTTGCTACTTTGTAAAGTATATTTTGTTTTATGTCAAAATAATATATATTTTCAGTTAAACCATCGGTAAAACTAAAAAAAAGATTTGAACCAGCACTTGCAAGCATCCGAATATCACGATAAGCTGCGTTATAAACAACACTAAAATTGAAAGCTGAATCGACCATAAAAATTTTTTTCCCACTCTCGCTAACTGCTATGCCATATATTATGTTGGTTCCATTTCCCTTACAAATTTGCTGAACCTCATATCCGCTATCAAAGATTAACAGTGTATTTTTTTCGCCATTCATGGTCAGGTCAACCAAGGAGTATGCCCCGTCGGGGCTGTATTCTATGCAAATAATCCGATTAGTGTCAAAAATTGGCGAATGGTATCGGCCACTTGCAATATGCTTTAATGTTTGTGTTTTAAAGTTATACACTTTGATTGTGGCGTTGCCCATCCATTCCCATCGGGGATGTGGATTGTATTCCGCCCAGAGTATCAGGCTATCATTATACGAGGGTGGGCCAATCAATAAACCAGGGCTAACTATCTTTTTTACTTTACCTTTCTTGTTCACAAACCCAAAAAATGGGGTATGGGCTAGCGATGAAATGTAAGCTATTGAAGTGGAATCGTTTAGCTGATAGGGGTAAACCAAATTCTTAAAGTCTTCGTTACTGTTCGATTCCAGTTGCGTAACGCCTTGCATTTTAAAATCTGCACGCCAGAGCGAATCGTTGTGAGCAAAGGCTTTAAGGTAGATATTCTTCCTCGATAACCCGGTGGCCTTTTTTAGGCCAAAGTAGGTTGGGAAAAAAGTAAACGGATATCTTCCTACATATCGGTAAGTTGAGGGTATGGTTTGGGTTCCCCATTGGCTGTTTATGTAACTTACCAACTGATAGCCAAACTGGTAGTGGTTAGGAATATAATCCTTATACGAGCCTAATAGCCATTTATCGTAGCCATAGCTCTTTTGACCGGTTACGGAATAGGTGTAGTAATGGTTAAAAAAGGGAGCCGAGCGACCCCTTCCGGCATAAGTATAGTTTGTTTCGGCCCAAACCGCATCGCCCTCAAAAACCCAAGGGTGAATAAACGATGTGGCAAGCCCTACTGCTTGCTGTCCGAACAACCATGAAAACACCTTTATTGTCCCACTGTTCAGGGCATACATCTGTTTGGTATGGCGCATCTCATGTATTGATAGGTTTTTATGCCATAGCAATGCATCGCCATCGACGTCGGGTTGGGTAACGAGCTCCATTCGCCTTGGCGCCCAGGCAACAAAACCGTTTGATAGAACGCTATTGGGATGTAATACAACGTCAATTCGTTTCTGGCCAAGACGATAATCATTGTCATTTAAACTATCCGATTTTACCAACGACCAAAGGAAAAAATTGGCCAAACTATCGGCTTGGGAGGGAAAAATCAACCTAATATTACGATACTCTTTCTTTTTCCATTTTGTTTTATATGACTCAACTCCTGTGTAATAATACTGTGCATTTAAATTAATTGTTGAGAATATTAAAATTAATGTAGTAATTGATGTATAATACCTAAATCTATTCATTATCATTACTTTTACTTCTTAATAATTTTTAAAGTCCTTTGACGTCCATCGTTTAGCTTAACTTCAACCAGTAACACACCCGATGGAATTCCAGAAAGGTCGATATCAACTTTTTGATCTAGACTTTGGGGTTTTACTGATAAAATAAAATTCCCAAGAATATTGAAAATGTTTACTGAAACAATAGTAACGTTTTCGTTTTCAAAAACTTGAAGGGTGAGAGTATTGTAAACAGGATTGTTAAACAAAATGTTGATTGGGTTTTTTTCGGTTTTAACCAAAGTGGAACCTGGGCTATATGTAACCTTCATGATTACTGGAAGATGGTCGGACATACTGTAAAGGGCATTGGCTAGATCGGGCGGAACGCTAGTATTGGTGGGTGAAGTAATTGATTCGTTAAAGCGATTCCCATCCTGACCGAGTGTTTTATAGCTGTAAAACTTGATACCCCGGCTGCCGCTGAGGATGTCGCTGGAGGCAAGTATAAAATCGAACCTATCGTCTAGCCCTCCTGTTGAGAAACAGCCCTCGTTTGCAACAGTTCGAGTCGATTGGGTGTGGAAGTATCGGTAGCTGTAATCGGCATGCCAGTTCCCTATGGCATTTAGCGGGTCGTAAAAACGGAAATTGCTTGAGCCAGTTGGAGTGGTAAAAGCAACAAATGCTCCCTCGGAGGCGTTATATAAATTCATATCGCCCGAAAGAATGATGTTCCCTTTAATGTCCTTTGATGCAATGTAACTCATTATAGCACTGGCAGCAGCAGCCCGCTGCTGGGCATCGGAATCATAACTTCCGGCTTTGAGATGGGTAACAAAATGGTAAAGAAAAACGGTATCGCCATTTACGAGCCCTGGTGTTTTAAGGTAAAGCTTATAAACGTTAGTTTCGCGCGGCGAAGTGGGAATGGCTTCCTGCGATTTTAGCTCAATTTTCTCGGAGTTATAGTAAATCATGTTTACCAAAAAACTACCACTAAAGTTAGCGCGCTTGTAACGGGTTTCGCCACCGTAGTTAAGGGTATTGGTTTTAATTCGCTCCACGCTGGAAATGGCATCGTTAACCTCGTTAACGGTAAGAATGTCTGGCTTTACATAGTTTAGAATCGTCCGCAAATACCCATCCTTGGCATCTACATTATTGTTTGTGGTGTTGCAGTCGCTGTAAACCTTATCGTAATACATCAGGTTATACTGCATAACCGTAATCGTATCGGCAAATAAAACCCGATAGCTAAAAACTAAAAATGCTAGTAGATCAAGCCTTTTTCGCATAACTCTTTACCCGGAAATGGTTACCTTATAGCCCATTTCTTGCAAAATTGAGGCCACTTTCTGTTTTATTTCGCCTTGAATAATTATCTCACCATCTTTAACCGTTCCACCAACGCCACAACGGGTTTTAAGGGTTTTACCTAATTTTTCGATGTCATCATCGGAACCAACAAAGCCTTTCACAATGGTAACGCACTTTCCACCCCTATTTTTCCGCTCAATTCCAACTATAAGCCTTTGTTTTGAGGGAGGGACAACTTCCTGTTTCTGGTTTTCATCTTCATCGCTGGGCTTAAAATCGGGATTGGTTGAATAGGCAAAATTTAGTTTATCTTTCCAGTCCATGCTTATTAAAATTTTCAATATGCAAACTTAGTCCCTTTTACGATTATTTAAACTATGAAGTTGCCAATAAACCTAATTGTAGTTCAATTGGTATTTAGCTGAACCCAAATCCGTCAATTGAAAAAACCAATTGACTAATCTCGGTTGAATAAGCACAAACATAAATCTGTAAAGTTGATATTTAGGGAGAAATTTATGCTTCAGGCTTAAAAACTGCAAATTGGTAATCGGGATAAAACAAAATATTCTACATTTGCTAACTTGTTACTCGGTAAAACGATTATCTAATAATAAAATTAACCATGAGCAATTTCCGTAAAGCTAACAATATTGCCGGATGGATTGTGTTTGCAATATCGGCAATAGTTTACCTACTAACCATCGAACCCACAGCAAGTTTTTGGGATTGCGGTGAGTTTATAGCAACGGCATTTAAACTTGAAGTGGGACATCCCCCCGGGGCACCGCTTTTTATGATGATAGCCCGCTTTTTTGCACTTTTTGCTCCCGATGTAACCAAGGTTGCCGCCATGATTAACGCAATGTCGGCTTTGGCAAGCGCTTTTACCATACTTTTCCTGTTCTGGACTATAACACATCTTTCCCGTAAGCTAATAATTGGTAATGGTTATGAAATAACCACCGGTCAACTCATTGTAATTCTTGGAAGCGGAGCTGTTGGTGCACTTGCCTACGCTTTTTCTGATACTTTTTGGTTCTCGGCCGTTGAGGCGGAGGTTTATGCCATGTCATCATTATTTACAGCCTTTGTGTTCTGGGCAATATTAAAGTGGGAGGAGCAAGCCGACGAGGCACACTCAACCCGTTGGCTAATTTTCATAGCCTACATCATGGGTTTGTCAATAGGCGTTCACCTTTTGAACTTGCTTACCATACCTGCCATTGCATTTATATATTACTTCAAGAAATTTAAGACTACCCGAAATGGCATTTTAGCAACACTGGGTGTATCGACTCTAATCTTGGGTAGCATTTTATACATCATTATTCCTGGAACATTTAAGGTAGGCTCATGGTTTGACCTTCTCTTTGTTAACTCATTCGGACTACCTTACAACTCAGGGTTGCTATTCTACTTCGTTTTGCTTTTCGGGGCCCTTGCTTATGGCATTTATAGTAGCCACAAGAAAGGGAAGGTTATTCTTAACACTGTGCTGGTTGGCGTAACCGTTATTCTTATTGGTTACTCATCATACATGATGATAGTTATTAGGGCTTATGCCAATACGCCAATTAATGAAAATAATCCGTCGAACGCCTTTTCTCTTATCAGCTATTTAAACCGCGAGCAGTATGGCGATAGACCATTGTTCTACGGCCAATACTACAATGCCCCGGTTACCGATAGTAAGGATTTGGAAACATGGATACCCAAAAATGGTAAGTATGTTAGAGGGTACCTTAAAACCAAGTATGAGTTTGACGACCGGTTTAAAACCATTTTCCCACGAATGTACAGCAACCAGCCCGATCACGTAGCTGAATACAAGAAATGGGCAAACATTCAGGGAAAACCTGTGAAGATAAATACCAGAGATGGGGGAACCGAAACCCGGTATGTACCAACCTTTGGTGAAAATCTGCTTTTCTTTTTCCGTTACCAGATTGGGCACATGTATATCCGTTATTTCATGTGGAATTTCGTGGGCCGTCAAGATGATGTTCAAAGTCACGGAGGTGTTGAGAACGGAAACTGGATAAGCGGCATTAAAACCATCGATGCCATTTTCCTCGGTAATCAGGACAACCTAACCGACGACATGAAAAATCATCCATCGCGGAACAAATACTACTTCCTTCCCCTTATTCTTGGATTGCTGGGTATTTATTTCCAGTTGCAGGTAAAAAAGGATAAGAAAAACTTTTGGGTAGTTTTCATGCTATTTTTCCTGACCGGTATTGCCATTGTAATGTATTTGAACCAGTACCCCCTTCAACCCCGTGAACGCGATTACGCTTACGCCGGCTCGTTTTATGCATTTACCATTTGGATAGGGCTTGGAGTGCTTGCCGTTTACGAGTGGCTCCGTAAAAAACTTTCCGAAACCCCATCGGCAGTTGCAGCTACAGCACTTTGCATGGTTGTTCCAGTAATTATGGGCTCAGAGAACTGGGATGACCACGACCGCTCAGGGCGTTACATTGCTCGCGACTTTGCCTATAACTACCTGAACTCTTGTGAACCAAACGCTATACTTTTCACCAATGGCGATAACGACACGTTCCCCCTATGGTATGCTCAGGAGGTAGAGGGTGTTCGACCCGATGTGAGAATTGTTAACCTAAGCCTTTTAGGAACCGATTGGTATATCGACCAGATGAAAATGCGATGCAACCAATCGGCGCCGGTTCCCATTTCAATGAACCACGATCAGTACGTAATGGGAACTCGCGATGTGGTTTACATTGTTAATAGGTTAAACGAACCTATTGAGCTTAAACAACTCATGGATTTCGTTTTAAGCGACGACCCAGCCAAGAAACTCAGAGTTCCCGGTGAGAAGCCTATCGACTACTTACCCACAAACAAGATTAAACTTACTGTTGATAAGGCAAAAGTGCTTTCGAACGGAACCGTGAAACAAAAGGATGCCAGTTTGGTTGTCGATACTATGGTATGGACGCTCAAAGGGCAATACATTACAAAAAGCTCATTGGCTATACTTGATATCATTGCACAAAACAACTGGGAACGGCCCATCTACTTTGTTTCGCCCTATGGCGATGGTGATATTGGCATTGCCGATTACTTACAACATGAGGGTTTTGCCTACAGGCTTGTTCCCATCAAATCCAACTCATCGGACTACCTTAACGTTTCAAGAATTGATAGCGACATCCTTTACGATAGGCTTATGAAGCGTTTCCGCTGGGGTAGAATAAACGAACCCGATGTATTCATCGACCATAACGTTCAACGCACCGCATTAGTTTTAAAGCTCCGTAATAGTTTCTCCCGTTTAGCCAAGGCATTGATTGAAGAAGGCAAAAAGGATTCTGCGCTAAAGGTTCTTGACACGGTAGTGGAACTTCTTCCTCATCCCAAGTTCCCATACGATTTTTTCATGTTTGGCATAATTGAAAACTATTACAAATTAAACGAGGTTCAAAAAGCCAATAAGCTGGCCTTAGATTACGCCAAGGTTAGCGAACAAAAACTTCGCTACTACGTGTCGCTCGACGATAGGATGAAGCAATACTATCAGGACGATATTGGTTTAACCGCCCAAACCCTCCAGGAGTTAGCATCAATTGCTGAAACCTACGGTCAAAATGAGGTTGCAGTTGATATTAACAAACGACTACAAACGGCCTTAGCTATAAAGTAATTTTGTAATTGAATAATTTAGCATTTGCAATAGGATTTTCGTAAATTTGAGGTTAGCAAAAAACAAAATTATGTCAGACAATTTTGGTGAAGTAGTTCAAATTATCGGCCCCGTAGTTGATGTGGCTTTCCCCAGTAAAGAAAGTTTACCATCAATTTACGAGGCTCTTGAATTAACTCGGCCCGACAATACCCTGTTGGTTCTTGAATGTCAGCAGCATATTGGCGAAAGTACCGTACGAGCCATAGCCATGGACTCAACCGATGGTTTATCGCGCGGCATGAAAGTGCGCGCCACCGGAAAGTCAATAACCATGCCTGTGGGTAACAAAATAAAAGGCCGGCTACTCAACGTTATTGGCGAAGCCATTGATGGATTAGCACAGGTTGACCGTCAAAGTAACTATCAGGTTCACAGTAAGCCACCAAAGTTCGACCAGCTTAGCACCCAAAAGGAGATTTTATTTACCGGTATCAAAGTTATTGACCTGCTTGAACCCTACTCGAAGGGTGGTAAAATTGGCTTGTTTGGAGGGGCTGGCGTTGGCAAAACGGTTATCATTATGGAGCTCATCAACAACATTGCTAAGGGTTACAGCGGTATGTCCGTTTTTGCCGGAGTTGGTGAGCGAACCCGCGAAGGGAACGACCTGCTCAGAGAAATGATTGAATCCGATGTAATTAAATACGGAAAAGAGTTTAAGGAATCGATGCTAAAAGGCGGCTGGGATTTAAGCCTGGTTGACCTTGAAGAACTTGAGAAATCGCAAGCCACATTAATATTTGGACAAATGAATGAGCCCCCTGGGGCACGTGCTACAGTTGCCCTTTCGGGTTTAACGGTTGCCGAATCGTTCCGCGATGGTGGCGAGGATGGTCAGGGACGCGATATTCTTTTCTTTATCGATAATATTTTCCGATTCACACAGGCAGGTTCTGAGGTTTCGGCATTGCTTGGCCGTATGCCTTCGGCTGTAGGTTACCAACCTACCCTGGCTACCGAGATGGGCTTAATGCAGGAACGTATCACCTCAACCAAAAAAGGGTCTATTACTTCGGTTCAGGCTATTTACGTTCCCGCCGACGACCTTACCGACCCCGCACCCGCCACTACCTTCAGTCACCTTGATGCCACTACGGTTCTCGACCGTAAAATTGCTGAGTTAGGTATTTACCCCGCCGTTAACCCACTCGACTCCACATCGCGCATTCTAACACCCGAAGTGGTGGGTGAAGAGCACTACAACACTGCTCAACGGGTTAAAAACTTGCTCCAACGTTACAAGGAGCTGCAGGATATTATTGCAATTCTGGGTATGGACGAACTATCGGAGGACGACAAGCTGGTGGTTCACCGTGCCCGTCGTGTTCAACGATTCCTTTCGCAACCATTCCACGTTGCTGAGGCTTTCACTGGCATTAAAGGGGTTATGGTTGATATCAAGGATACCATTAAAGGGTTTAACATGATAATGGATGGGGAGGTTGACCAATACCCCGAAGCCGCATTCAACCTTGTAGGAACCATTGAAGAGGCCATTGAAAAGGGCGAACGCATGTTAGCTGAGGCAAAAAAATAGTAAACTATGATTTGCGAACTCTACTCCGTTGATAAGTTCTTCCAGATTGAAGATGTTTACTACGTTCAGGTGCCTGGTACAAAGGGTTCGTTTGGAATACTGAAAAAGCATGCACCAATTATTTCATCGTTGGAACCGGGAGTGGTTAAGATTGTTCGCAGCGATGGCGCTGAACTTTTCTTTGCCATTCCTGCTGGCGGATTTGTTGGTGTTGAAAACGATGTGATTTCTATAGTTTCGGAAGAGATTAACCAAACCTTTTAGGCCATGAAAAAGCCTGCATGGTTAGCCATATTTCTAATTTTGATAATTAATGAGGTAGCCGTGTCGCAACAAAAAATATCTTTCCCGGCAAAGGACGGATTGGAGGTAACGGCCGATTTATACTTCCTGTCGTCCGATAAGCCCTATGTAATACTACTACATCAGGCTCGTTATAGCCGGGGTGAATATCTGGAAATAGCTCCCAAAATTGTTAACCTCGGCTATAACTGCATAGCCGTCGATTTACGTTCGGGTAGTGAGGTAAACGGTGTGATTAACGAAACTGCAAAAAGAGCTAAGGAAAAGGGCTTACCCCAAAACTACACCGATGCCATTCCCGATATTGAGGCTGCCATTGCTTACGTTAAAACACAAACCGATAAGCCCTTCGTGCTTTGGGGTAGTTCCTACTCGGCCTCGCTTGCTCTTGTTCAAACAGCTAAGGATTTACGCACCAAAGCGGTTGTTGCTTTTTCGCCTGGTGAGTATTTCGATAATCCTAACTTTGTATCTTCCAAAATCAAAGATATCGCCGTTCCGGTTATGGTGCTTTCATCAAAAGCAGAGTGTGCTTCTGTTAAGGAGTTGATTGGTTCAATAAAACGGCAAAATTTGGTTACCCAGTTTTGTCCTACCGATAAGGGGAAACATGGTTCAAGTGCGCTGTGGAAATCGAATCAATCCAGCAGCGATTATTGGCTGGCCATCACTATGTTTTTTAGCAAGCTAAAATAGGCTTAGTAAGAGTCGATATTTTTCTCAAACTGAGGCGAGTCGTAATCGGGGTTGAAACTTGGGTTCCTTCCGGTTTCTCCAGTAACATAGTTCACATAACCCTTAACAAACTGAATGGGCAGAGTATAGCGGTATTCCTCGGCTTCGTCGTCAAACTCAGGCGGGGTATCACATAAAACGTTTTCAATATAAATGTTAACACCTTTGCTACGGATTAGCTCCGCATACTTATCGAATACATTTCTCGAGATTCCAATGACCACTATATAATTCCCGTAGGGTTTGTATATATTATGCTTATATAGAAAATCGAGCTTGTCATCTATTACCTGCTCGGCTGAGTTATGAAACGATTCTATATACTTAAATCCGGTTTTGAGTATTGAGTCAACAACCTGTTTCTCGCGAGTGTAGTGAATAAAGTAGTAATACCGATCGCCAGGGTAAGTGCCATCGAAAATAAATTTCAGCACACCCTCCTCAAAGGTTTGTGCTACACGAGCAGGAGCCTCAAAACGTATCAGTTTGTCGAGCTGATTATCAATTAGGGAGTAGAACTCCTTAGGATTATCGGGGTTGCTCCGGTTAAGGTAAAAGAGTAGTAATCCTGGTATTTGGTAGCGTAGAACCGATATTGCTTTTTCGGCATTGTGCTCCGAAATGTAATCATGATCAACAAGGTATCGCCATTGGGGTTGGCAAAGCTTTTCAAGCAGGGTAACAATTAGCTCTGAGGTTTCCCTTTTCTTTTCAATCTTGTTGATTTTTTCAAGGAAGAATACATCAAAAATACTTGGGTATTCCAAAAAGTAGCCCACGTAACTTTTAACTACGGCTTTAAGCTTCTCGGGGCCATCGGGTAAGTTACGCGTTTTATCATCAACATACTCCTGACATTCTTCGGCAAAATCGGTAATGCATTCGTTTATTACATCGGTAACGTCCTTAAAATAGTTGTAAAGGGTGGCATACGAATAGCCTGCTTGATCGGCAATGTTGCGAACGCTCATACTATCGATGCCCTCACCCTTAAGTATCTCTTTGGCTGCTTGAATGAAGTAGCCTCGCATACGTTTTTCTTTGAGGAGCTTGTTTCGCATCGATTTTTAGAATCTTATACAAATATAGTTAACGTTGTTAATTTATTTAACAATGTTAACCAAAAAAAAATCAGTTAAATACAATTTTTTTGTACTCGAAACTTTCATTTTTTAGACTATCAAATAAATTCTTCTGAAATTCATTGACCTAACCTGTTAAATCATAGGCTCTTTAAATGTTAGATTAGTTATTGATTTTTCTCATTGCTTTTGGTTAACTAACACTCTATCTTTGTATAAGTAAAATATAGTTCAAAATGATCGGCAAACCGCTATCCACGCTTTACCACAATAATGGCAAAGGCCTCTTTGCCTGTTGGATTTGCTGATTACTCCCTTTTCCAATTATAGCTTCCGGGTATTATTCCATTTTCTTCTCGGGGAATATTCATTCATTTGGCTCAAACTTGTATTTATTTATGGAAAAGGGATTGGTTTTTGACATACGACATTTTTCAGTGCACGACGGCCCTGGCATAAGAACCACGGTTTTTCTGAAGGGATGTCCCTTGCGCTGTGCCTGGTGCCATAACCCCGAGAGTCAAAAAACCGAACCAGAAACAGTTCAGCGAACTAATAAATTGGATGGTAAGGAATACACTACCGCCGAAACCATTGGTCGCTACATGACTGCCGATGAGGTTTTTGACGAAATAAAAACTCATATATCAATTTTCGACGAGTCGACAGGCGGAGTAACCTTTTCTGGAGGCGAACCGCTAATGCAACCTCATTTCCTTTTACAGCTTCTGAAGCGTTGCTACTCAAACGATATTCATACTGCTGTTGATACATGTGGCTTTGCCTCGCAAGAAACTATTATTCAAATTTTACCCTACACAAACCTATTCCTTTTTGACCTTAAAGTGGTTTCGCCTGCCAAACATGAAATGTACACCGGACAACCCAACCATGTAATACTTAAAAACCTTTTCTACCTAGAACAAAACAATGCCAATGTATTGGTTAGGATTCCTCTTATCCCGGGAATAACCGACGATGAAGCCAACCTGACGGCCATAAAGGCTATTTTAAAGCCTCTAAGGAGTGTAAAACGCTTGGATTTGTTGCCATACCATCACCAGGCAAAGGATAAATACCGACGGATGAACATACCCTATGGTTTAGAGCATATTGCACCCTATACCGACGAAAGGCTTGCTGAAATCAAATTGATTTTTAATGATTTGTTAATACCAGTAACAATTGGAGGATAATTTAAAGAGATAAAGCCATGATGACCGAACGAATTCAACTATTACGTAAGCAAAGCCTCGATGCCATTAATACACTCTCGGCAGAACGGGCCTTACTGGTTACCGAATACTACAAAAATGCCAACAATACACTTCCCGTACCCATTCAAAGGGCAAGAGCCTTTGAGCATGTAATGCTAAACAAGAAAATTTGCATTAACCCCGGCGAACTGATAGTTGGCGAGCGTGGACCCGCACCCAAGGCTGCACCAACCTACCCTGAGGTTTGCCTACATAGCCTAAATGATTTGGAGATTATCAATTCCCGCCCAAAGGTTTCGTTTAAGGTTGATGACGATACACGCAGAGCATACCGCGATATTATAATACCTTTTTGGACAGGAAAAACTTTGCGCGAAAAGATTTTTGAATCGCTTAGTAACGAATGGCATCAAGCCTATACTGCTGGCGTTTTTACCGAGTTCCAGGAGCAAAGGGCACCCGGTCATACCGTGTCGGGTAAAAAGGTTTTCCAAAAAGGTATGCTCGATCTCATAAACGATATCGATTTATCGCTAAAACGCGTCAAGCAAAATGCCGATTACAGAGTACAGGAAAAAATAGACGAGTTGGAAGCCATGCGCATTGTGGCCAATGCCATAATTGGCATTGCTAACCGCTATGCCGATGCCCTACACACACTAGCCGAAAACGAGGCAGACATCAAACGCAAAAACGAATTGCTTAAAATGGAATCCATTTGCCGCAGCGTTCCTGCACATGCGCCCAAAAGCTTTCACGAAGCCCTTCAGCATTACTGGTTTATTCATGTTGGGGTTATTACTGAACTAAACCCATGGGATTCGTTCAATCCGGGCAGACTCGACCAACATCTTTACCCATTTTTCAGGAATGACATAGATAAAGGGATTATTACACTGGACGAGGCCATTGAGCTGCTACAGGCATTTTGGGTAAAGTTTAACAATCACCCTTCGCCACCTAAAATGGGTATTACCGCACAGGAAAGTAATACCTACACCGACTTTGCGCTTATAAACCTTGGTGGGGTTAAAGAGGATGGTTCCGATGCAGTGAACGAACTTACATACATCATACTCGATGTGATTGAGGAGATGCGTTTACTTCAACCCAGCAGCATGGTTCAGGTAAGTAAAAAGAATCCCGACAGGTTTGTTAAGCGAGCTGTTCGAATTGCCAAGACTGGGTTTGGCCAGCCCTCGTTCTTCAATGCCGATGCCATTGTTCAGCAACTTCTCAGCCAAGGCAAATCGCTTACCGATGCGCGCAATGGCGGGGCAAGCGGTTGCGTTGAAACCGGGGCCTTTGGAACCGAGGCATACTTCCTAACCGGCTACTTCAACCTAAACAAAGTGCTCGAAATCACCCTGAATAATGGTATTGATCCATTAACCAATAATAAAATTGGTTTGGAGACCGGTAACCCTGAAAATTTCAAAACCTTTCAGGAACTTTACGAAGCATTTGAGCGCCAGCTCAACTACTTTATCGATATCAAAATTGAGGGCAATGTAATAGTTGAAAAGATTTGGGCGCAAAACATGCCCGTTCCGTTCCTATCGCTTTTAATTGACGATTGCATTGCAAATGCAACCGACTATAATGCCGGCGGGGCACGCTATAACACCAGCTACGTTCAGGGCGTTGGTTTAGGTAGCATCACCGATAACCTAACCGCAATCCGAAAACAGGTTTACGAAGAACGCACTATATCCATAAAGGAACTGATGTTTGCACTATCATCAAATTTTGATGGATACGATAACTTACGTTATAGGTTGGTATATGATACCCCCAAGTGGGGTAATAACGACGACTACGCCGATAGGCATGCCGTTATGGTTTTCAATAGCTTTTACAAGGCTGTTAACGGCCGTCCTACATACAGGGGTGGCGTATTCCGTATAAACATGTTACCCACCACCAGCCACGTTTACTTTGGCAGTAAAATTGGAGCCATGCCCGATGGACGTAAAGCATTTGAACCGCTAAGCGAAGGAATTAGCCCAGTTCAGGGTGCCGACCGTAAAGGGCCAACCGGTGTAATCCTATCGTGCGCCAAAATTGACCATATTAAAACGGGAGGTACTTTGTTAAACCAAAAATTTTCACCATCGTTCTTCAACACCGATGAGAGTTTAGATAAGCTGGTCTCACTTATCCGTAGCTACTTCAAACTCGATGGCCATCACATTCAGTTCAATGTGGTTAGCGCAAAAACTCTGCGCGACGCGCAACTTCATCTCGAAAAGTACCGCGACCTGATTGTGCGTGTGGCCGGATATTCCGATTACTTTAACGATTTGGGCGAAGCCCTACAAAACGAAATTATTCGCAGAACCGAGCACGAATCAATGTAAATATTTTTAAATTAGATGAAATATTTTGAACGCTATGAAACGTTTTGTTATTATTCCCTTTGTTGCTTTGCTTTTTTACTTATCGCTGCCGGCTTTTCAGCCCCAAAGTCCCATAGCAGAGCAAATTTTGAAATCGATACCCGCTGTTGATAGCTTCAAGGCTATAAAAAACGACCCATTATTTCAGTCAACCTATGAGGTTTGGTTTAGCGTTCCACTTGACCATAACAATCCGAACGGGGTTAAATTTCCATTAAGAGTATACTATTCGCATAGGAGTTTTACCCGGCCAATGGTTGTGGTTATTGATGGTTACACCATGTACACATCGAGCCCCAATGAGCTTACACGCATTTTGGAGGCTAACCAGATAACCATTGAGCATCGTTTTTTTTCTAAAAGCCGACCAAAGGATTCAATACCATGGAGCTATTTGAACATCAAGCAAGCCGCAGCCGATGCTCACGCCGTAATATCGGCATTTAAGCCCCATTACCAGAATAAATGGATTTCGACTGGAATTAGTAAGAGCGGGCAGGCCACCATTTTCCACCGCAGGTTCTACCCCAACGATGTTGATGTTAGCGTTCCTTACGTGGCACCACTTAACCTTTCAAATGATGATAAACGTGTATATGAATTCCTGAGCAAAGTAGGAACGGTCGAATGCAGGAAAAAGATAAAGGATTTTCAGTATGCCCTGTTCAGGAACAAAAAATTTTTGCTTCCAAAACTCGATAGCTTAGCCAAAAGAAACAACTGGCAGTTTTCCATGGGAATTAGTCGTGCTTACGACTTAAGCGTACTTGAGTACGAATTTGCCTTTTGGCAATGGGGTTATGGCTGCTCCGATATCCCCGCAGGCAACTCACAGCAATCGGTTCTGTTTGAACACTGGTACCAGGTAAACCCATTTACCTTTTTCGAGGAAAAAGAAATAGAAAAGGTAAGGCCATTCTTCTATCAGGCCATGACACAAATTGGCATGTATGGCTATAGAATTGAGCCATTTAAGAATTTCCTGCCCGATAAAAAGAATATCACCTTTGAATTTACCCTGCCAAAGGGTCACACCGTTCGCTTCGACTCAACTGCCATGCTCGACGTTTACCGGTGGGTTAGGGATTCGGGTAACTACATGTTATACCTTTACGGCGAAACCGATGCATGGAGTTCAACGGCCGTTGATCCCGGCAATAAGACCAATGCTGTTAAAATGGTTTGCCCAGCCGGAAGCCATACAACCCGAATAAAGGATTTTCCTAAACCTTTACGCGATAGTATTTATAAAACCCTTGAAAGATGGTTAGAAATACCTATTAAAAGGAAATAGAAAAAGGCAACCTCAACGGGTTGCCTTTTTTATTTCATATCGATTTTGCCATTAGTTTTTAACAGCTTGATCGTATAGCTGCGATACCGCACTCCAATTAATCAACTCCCAAAAGTTCTTTACATACTCTCCCCTTTTGTTCTGGTACTTGAGGTAGTATGCATGCTCCCAAACATCAATGGCAATGATGGGTATTCCTTTAAAATCGGAAACATCCATTAAGGGATTATCCTGATTTGGCGTGGAACCTATAACAAGTTTTCCGTTGCTATCAACAACAAGCCAAGCCCAACCGCTACCAAAACGCTTAAGGGCAGCATCGTTGAGTTGGGCTATCATACTATCAATAGTCCCAAAATCACGAGTAATGGCGCTGTTAAGTGCAGGACTTATTTCCTTTCGGTTTCCGGATTTAAGAATCTCCCAGTAAAGTATATGGTTGTAATATCCTCCGCCATTATTGCGAACCCCTGCTGGGTAAGCGCTGGTTTTGGAAAAAATTTCGCCCACAGTCATCTCCGATAATTTCAGATCGGCAGCCAACTTCATAAAATTATCAAAATACGCTTTATGGTGACGGCTGTAATGAATTTCAACCGTAAGGGCATCAATAACCGGCTCTAAAGCGGTATATTCATATGGCAATTGATAAAAACTCAAACTAGACACCCTTTGTGATAAAAGGTTCTGCTGTGCCTGCGAAAATGACGATGTCGCAGTAACTAAAAGTATTACAATGATTCTCTTCATGGCAAACGATTTTTAGTTTAAACAGCTTAGCAGAGAGGTTGGTTCAAAAATACCAATGAAAACTCTATGTAACCCAAATTCGTTAATTGAAAAAATCAATTGATGAAACTTGGTTTAAGTTTTAGCATAGTATGCTTCCTTTACACCATAAAAACTGAACGATGTAATAAATGGAATAAACCCAATGGTCCACTGTTCCGTTAACTAATTAAAAAGTATTAATTTACAAGCATTAAAAAAAATGCAGGATACTCCGGTAAGTTTAAAGCTGATATCTGATCTCTTAAATATATCTATAAAATCTAAAACTCCTGCCCCCTTTGCTTTGGGTAATCGATGGAGTAATGTAGCCCCCTACTTTCGTGCATTTCCTGTGCCGATTTAATTATCAGGTAACCAACATTTATCATATTGCGAAGCTCGCAAAGCTTTTGGGTAAGAATTGATTTCTTGTAGAGTTCTTCGGTTTCGCGGTATAAAATTTCCAGTCGCGTTAATGCACGCTGCAAGCGTAGATTTGACCGTACAATTCCGACGTAGCTTGTCATTATTTGCTGCATCTCGCGGTAACTTTGGGTTATAAGCACCATCTCTTCATTGTGAAAGGTTCCCTCGTAATCCCACTCTGGAACCGACCAGTTAATTTCAAAATTCTTATAGCAGTCCAATGAATGTTTAGCTCCACGATGTGCGTAAACAATTGCCTCAATTAGTGAGTTAGATGCAAGCCTATTGGCTCCATGCAAACCGGTTGAAGAGCATTCGCCTACGGCATAAAGTCTATTAATGGTTGATTGGGCATTAATATCGACCTTAATACCCCCACACATGTAATGAGCGGCCGGAACAACCGGTATCATATCTTTAGTAATGTCAATTCCCAGCGATAAACATTTCTGGTAGATATTTGGGAAATGATCAATTATCTCCTTGGGTTCCTTAAACGTAACATCGAGGTAAACAAAATCATCGCCCCTCACCTTCATTTCGTTATCTATGGCACGAGCAACAATATCACGCGGGGCAAGCGATCCTCGTGCATCGTACTTATGCATGAATTCCTTCCCGTCGATGGTTTTAAGCACACCTCCAAAACCTCGCATGGCCTCAGTTATTAAAAACGAAGGGCGCTCGCCAGGATTGTAAAGCGATGTGGGGTGAAACTGCACAAAAGCCATGTTCTCAACTTGTCCCTTTGCCCGGTAAACCATTGCAATGCCATCGCCTGTAGCAACAGGCGGGTTGGTGGTGGTGTTATAGATGTTTCCAGTACCACCGGTTGCCAAAACGGTTACTCGGCTCAAAAAGGTATGAACCTCCTGCGTTTTGAGGTTAAGCACATACGCACCAAAACAAGTAATATTGGGATTACCGCGTTTTACCTCTTGTCCAAGGTGGTGCTGGGTAATTATTTCAACAGCAAAATAGTTTTCGTAAACGGTAATATTGGGGTGTTGCCTAACACGGTTACTCAAAACCCTCTGAATTTCGGCACCAGTGTTATCCTTATGGTGAAGAATGCGATGTTCAGAATGTCCACCCTCACGAGCTAAATCGTATTGGCCATTGGGTTTACGGTCGAATTTTACGCCCCAACCTATAAGTTGTTTTATTTGAGCGGGGGCTTCGTTAACCACCATTCGAACCACCTCCTCGTTGCAAAGACCATCGCCACAAACAAGGGTATCGTGTATGTGCTTTTCGGGCGTGTCGGGATCGTAGGTAACGGCTGCTATTCCTCCTTGGGCATAAGCCGTGTTTGTTTCGTCAAGCCTATCCTTGGTTACTATTATAACTTTAGCGTAATCGGCTACTTTTAGGGCAAAACTTAGCCCCCCAATACCAGACCCAATTACTAGATAATCGGTTTCAATCTTGCTCATTGGCTTAAAGGTAAACAGCAAATAGTGCCGTGAAATGTTTGAGCAAAACTATGAATTAGTATAATGTT
This sequence comes from Bacteroidota bacterium, assembly GCA_040752515.1. Lineage (GTDB taxonomy): Bacteria > Bacteroidota > Bacteroidia > Bacteroidales > Tenuifilaceae > Tenuifilum. Next base: position 130,453 of record JBFMGQ010000004.1, read on the forward strand.
ATCAAAACTAAATGCTGATTGGAATCCGTTTTCGCTGGTTAAAACCAATAATCTCCTTATAGCCTAGTGATTTAAGTAGATTTACTGCCTCGTCGAAATACTGCCCAATGTTTTGCTCTACGTGAGCGTCGCTACCCAAAGTTATGGGAACACGGTAGTGATGAAGAATTTCAAGAAAATCGACCGATGGGTAAAACTCCGCGCAGGGTTTATTTTTCCCACTGGTGTTAAGTTCAACCACCACCCCGCTTTCGCTAAAAATTCGCGCACACTGCTCGTAGGTTTTTTGTAGCTTAAAGGTTGGGTAAACCGCAAACTTCTTTGCCAAATCGGCATGACCAATAATATCGAACATTCCGGTTTGAGCAGCCTCGCCAACTAGCCTAAAATAGGCACGGTAAAACACATCAATATCAATGCCATTATACCCGTTGATATCGGTATCAAAATTCCAGTCGTCGATAAAATGAACCGAACCTATAATATAATCTAGGGGCAGCGATTTGATTAGACTACGGGTTTGGTCAACCAAACCGGGGATATAATCGACCTCGGCACCAAACCGAACGGTAACCAAACTCGACTTATGCTGTATATGGCCAACCAAATCAATTAGTTCGGGTAATTTTTTTAGGTCCATTGCCCAACCCACAGGTTTAAGGGAAATATGATCGCTAAATCCAATCTCGGGAATTCCCGATGCTTCGGCAGAGTAAACCATTTCATCGTGAGTATGATGTCCATCGGAAAAGTGGGTGTGCATGTGGTAGTCGGGAAACATCTTATATGGATTTTATTGACTAAACAAAATTCGTCCTCATTGGGTTCATATCAAATTTATCACTTTTATTGCTATTATTGCTAAAATTTTTTCGAATTGATTGCAGTTGTTAGCATAATGATTGGCGGTATGTTGCTGGGTTTTCTGCTGAAAGCAAAGCAACGAATAGTTTCGGTTAACGAAAAACTAATAACATACGCTATTTACCTACTGCTTTTTATGATGGGTGTTAGTATTGGATCGAACGATCAAATAATGAATTCATTAAGTTCATTAGGGGTGTTGGCTTTAATCCTATCGATAGGTGCAGTAGCCGGGAGCATCCTAACCGGTTTTGTAATTTTTAAGATATTCTTTAAAAACGATTGAGGTTGAAAGGGAGTGTAATCATACTTTCGTTTTTTACTATAGGGCTTTTAGCTGGTCGCTATACAGCCATAAACGTGTGGCTAAGCGGCATCGATTACAGCACACTTTCACTTTACCTGTTGATGTTTCTGGTTGGAATAAGCATCGGTTCCGATACTCGATCGCTTCAAGCGCTTAAAAGCATGAACCTGAAAATTCTGTTAATTCCAATTGCTACAATCGTAGGAACATCAATAGGTGTATGGCTAGTGTCGATTTTTGTTACAAAATATTCCCTTAAAGAACTAATGGCTGTAGGAGCTGGTTATGGATATTACAGCCTTTCGAGCATAATTATCAAGAACAATCATAGCGATGCACTTGGTGTTGTAGCTTTACTCTCAAATGTTATTCGCGAAATTATTACCCTGCTGCTGGCACCAGTTATGGCAATTTATTTCGGTAAAATAGCACCGATTTGCTCGGGTGGTGCTACCAGTATGGATACTACATTACCTATCATTTCAAGGTCTTCGGGTAAAGAGTATGCCATACCATCGCTAATTCACGGGATAATTCTAACCATTTTGGTTCCATTTATTGTAACGCTTATTTTATCACTCTAAAACATAAACTATGAACATTAGAAATTTATTGCTTGCAGCAATGACATTACCGCTGATTATCTCCTGCACAGGGAAAACCAAAAAAGAGCAGTATTACCAGGATTACCTTATTTACGCAACCATTTGGTATCAAAACTCACCCGAAATGAAAGCCCTATACTATCAGGGTTTCAACATTGCAGGGGAACGGCTAAAACAATTTTCTAAAGTCAAAACCACAAAACCCAAAGCCGTGGTGGTTGATATAGACGAAACCATGCTAAATAATTCTCCATTTCAAGCTCAGGAGATAATTGACAATAAAGAGTTCTCAGGAGATTTCTGGAATGAGTGGAGCCAACTTGCCAAGGCCGAAGCAACGCCAGGTGCTGTAGAGTTCAGCAAGCTTTGCGATTCGCTGGGAGTGGCACTGTTTTACATCAGCAATCGAAAGGTTAACGAGTTTGAAGCAACCCTCCGAAACCTCGATTCGCTGGGTTTTGCCTTTGCAAAACCAGAGTTCTTAATTCTCAGGGACAATGAAAGCAGCAAAAAAGCACGCCGTGAAAAGATTATGGAACGGTATGAAATAGTCCTTCTAATTGGTGATAACCTCAACGATTTTTCCGAGATCTTTGAAGACCGAAGCAATAGCTGGGGAAACCCCACCGTGGAGCAATTCAAGAAGGAGTTTGGATATAGATACATCATTTTACCTAACCCAATGTATGGCGATTGGGAAAAGAATATTTACCCGCATCGTGGCATGCAACCCGCACAGCTGGACAGTGCACGCCGATCGGTTTTAAAGGGCTTTAAGTAAGAGCCATAAAAGTTTCAAAAAAGGGCGAAAAATCGCCCTTTTTTATTTAGAAAACACCTGACAATAAAATTAATATCCATTTGTTTACTAATAACTTGTATTAAATTGCTAATTTTGAATGTGTCGATTTTACATCACATTAATTTTAATCCAAAAATTAAAATACCATGAGAAGCATATTCAGCCTGTTAATTCCTGCCCTTACTCTATTTTCTTGTGCAAAGTCAAACCATGAACCAACCGTTTACTTTACTAAAGAAATTTCACCTGAGGGGTTCATGAAGGTTTACAAACAGATTTCCAAAAACCTTGAAGGCAAGGTAGGCGTTAAGGTACACTTTGGTGAAGAAGGCAATACCTATTACGTTAAACCAGAACTATTTAAGGATATTGTTCTCGACTGCCAGGGAATATTCATTGAAACCAATGTGCTGTATAAAAGTCCACGACAAAAAACCGAAACCCATATTGCGCTGGCCAAACAACATGGATTTACCTATGCACCTATCGATATTTTAGACGATAAGGGGGAACTCGTAATTGAAAATGTACCCGGATGTAAACACTTCAATAAGTTTTATTACGGGAAAAATATTGATGAGTACAATTCATTCCTAATAATTTCACATTTTAAAGGTCATGGTTCAGCTGGCTTTGGTGGAGCCATAAAAAACATTTCGATGGGATTTGCAACCCCTCGAGGAAAACTGGCCATGCATAGGAATAATTACCCCGTATGCGATAGAGACCGATGCACAAACTGCGATAGTTGCGCTTTGCAATGTCCTGCAAATGCCATTACCACCAACCCCTTTTGGATTGATGTAGATAAGTGTACAGGCTGTGGCAAGTGCATTGATGTTTGCCCAAATAAGGCTTTACGTTATCCCAAAGGCGATGTGGATGTTCAAACCGTATTCTGTGAGCGTCTTGCTGAATACGCTAAGGCAATTTACGACCGTCACAAAAAAATGGTTTTTATAAATGTCTTGGTCGATATATCAACCTCATGCGATTGCTCCCGAAACCCTGGAAAACCCTTTGTCCCAAATATTGGTATTTTGGCCTCAACCGATATTGTGGCCATTGAAAAAGCCAGCCACGACCTCGTGGCTAAAACCCATGGGTGTTCTGATCCCTTTCTTGAAGTTAATCGTGTAAGTGGCTACAGGCAAATTCAATACGCTAAAACTTTAGGAATGGGCGAAATGAATTATCGCCTTGTTAATTTAGACAATAACGAAGAAACATTAGTTATCTCAGAGTAGCGTTTATGAACCAACTATCTCAAACCTGTTGCAAAAAAGTAAATTAAGTAATATCTTTGCCGTGCAATTTGGCCTTATAGTTCAAGGGATAGAACGGAAGTTTCCTAAACTTTAAATCCAGGTTCGAGTCCTGGTAAGGCCACAAAGGGGGAGAGATTCCCCCTTTTTTGTTTTATCACCATACCATGTAAGGAAATCTTGTAAATGTTTGTAACATTTCTTGTATTTTTTATATCATTGCATTATTTTTATACCAAATTTAATTACATATTGTAACTTGTATGGCTGAATCATATAAAGTTGATGCGATTGATCAAAAGATACTATCGTATCTGGTTAAGAATGCACGAATGCCATTTTTGGAAATTGCCCGCGAATGCGGAATATCGGGTGCTGCTATTCATCAAAGGGTAAAAAAAATGGAAGAGGCCGGTATTATCGCCGGTTCGCGGATGGTTGTAAAGCCAAAAGCACTGGGTTTTGATGTTTGCGCATTTGTTGGGGTTCAACTTGTTTCAACCAATTTATATGCCGGAGTAATTGAGGCACTTAAAATGATGCCCGAGGTGGTTGAGTGCCACTTTATAACTGGTGAGTATGCCCTTTTACTAAAAATATTTTGCCGCGATAACGAGCATCTGATGGATGTATTGGTTAATACCATTCAGAACATTCCAGGCATTTCGAGAACTGAAACCTTCATTTCACTTGACCAGGCCATTGAGCGTCCGGTTTACGTTAAGGATAAAAGCGTTGTTAAGGGCTAGTTATTAGTATACTTCAATAAAAAAGGCTGAACCCTAGGTTCAGCCTTAATTTTATTGCTTACTATTTAGTAGTCTTCGTCTTCTTCGTCATAGGCATCATCATCATAGTAATCTTCCAAAGAGTCTTTCAAATCGTAATCATCCAGATCTTCAAACTCGTCAATCTCTTCATAAAAAGAGCGCTTCAAATTCTTCTCCTTTTTTACGGGTTTCAACTTTTTGGCTCTCTTCAACTCGTCGGAATCGAAAGAATCGTTCTTTACGGGTTTCCGAAAATCTTTCTTTGACTTCATCACAAGACAAATTAAGATGTTTCCTTTGTTTTTTAAACTTTTAGGGGTTTAACATTATATTAACAACTGCAATTTTAAGTATTTTTTTTGTTGCTGCAAGGTGTTGGCTTACTGTATGGTTAAAATTTTTGCTGGCAAACCGTTTTATTTTACCAAATTACTGAATGGATAAGTAAAAGTCAATAGATTTAACACCAAAATCATTTTTTTTAACAGAAGCATATTTGGTTAAATTTGTGCTGTTTTAAACCAACTTATGGGTTCGGAAATAATAATACATCAGCTATTGATTTTTGGCGTTTTAATGGTAGTAGGCGCTTTGGGTTCGTACTTTGAAATCATTAAGGATGAGGCCAAGGATTTCCTATCGCGTTTCATTATCGATATCACGCTCCCCTGTTTAATTTTCTCCACATTTGCCAGGATTGAAGGGAACTCCTCGTTACTCATCAATGGTGCTATTGTATTTGGATTTACCTTCATTAATCTGGCTATTGCATTGGCAGCAGGTACCATTTCGTCCAAATTACAGGGTTTAAACCCGGCAAATGCAACCATTTACTCCCTCCACACCATGTTTGGCAATATTGTGTTTTTGGGTTATCCGCTATTTGATGCCCTTTTCCCTGGGGGTGTTGGAATTTTCTATGCTGCTGCATATCAGTTAGCATCCAATTCGGTTACATTTACCTATGGCATTTATCGATTAAGCTCAGGCCAAAAAAAATCGGGAATTAAAAGCCTGCTAAACATCAACACGTTTGCTCTTTTAATTGGCTTTACCATTACCGCCTTTGGGATTAAAATCCCAACATTTCTTATCGATGCCCTAAGTGGCTTAGGGAAAGCAACCAGCCCCCTTTCCATGGTTTATATAGGTGCCTTACTCATGGGTATTGGTATTCGTCAATCGGTAAAACACAAAAGCATTTACATACTTAGTTTCAATAAGCTGATATTACTGCCAATACTATTAGGGTTTGGTTACCTGTGGATATTTAAAGCTCTTAACCTTCAAGTTTCACGCGAAGCCTTTGTAGTACTGGTAATGCAAATGGCCATGCCTTGCCAAACAATTATAGTGGTAATGAGCAGGCGGTATGGCGGAAACTACCAACTAGCAGCTGGTAATTTATTTGTTTCCACCATTATGAGCATTGCTACACTACCTGCTATTTTCTTTTACCTTAATCAACTGCTGGGATAAATCTATTTTACAACTAGAGTAACATCGAGGGTAAAGTCGTCGTAAATCATATTATCGCCTAAACCTTGAAAGAATTTACCCGATCCGTAACGAACGTTGTAAAGCGTTCGGTCAACCGTTATTATTGAAGTATAGACATTGCCTTTTCGGGTAACCTCAAAGGTTATTGGATTAGTTATACCCTTGATTGTTAAATCGGCTGTTACGTTGGCCTTGTCGCCAGCAAACTTATCGGAGCGAATATTACTCAGCAATGCAACCTTATAGTTTCCTACGCTAAAAAAGTCGTCGGATTTAAGGTGATCGATTAACTTTTTGTTCCATTCGGGACTTTGTAAGTCCTCACAGGTAATGGTTTCCATGTTAATAACAAAATTGCCGCCGGCTATCTGGTTATCGCGAACAACCAGTTTGCCTTCCTTTAGTTTTACCTGTCCGTAATGTTCACCAGTTACCTTTTTGGCGTTCCATTTCAAGGTGGAACTACTCGCATCGGCAATAAACTCCTGCGACCATACATTTGCGCTTATAAGGAGTGCAATTAGTAATGATAAATACTTCATGTTCTTAAAATTTAAAGTTACCCACAATTAACAATCTAAAGATGAATTTGTTTTTAGTAACTTAGCCTCGTTCATTAGCTTATTATCCGATGAGAGTAGTTATTCAGCGTGTAAGCCAAGCCAGTGTGTCGGTAAACGGAAGCATAACCGGATCAATTGGCAATGGCCTTTTAATACTGGCTGGTTTTGAACATACCGATTCCACTGAAGATCTTGAATGGATGGTTGGAAAAATCTCCCGCCTACGTATTTTTAACGATACCGAGGGTGTAATGAACCTAAGCGTGATGGATATTGACGGACAAATTCTAGTTGTGAGCCAGTTTACATTAAACGCAAAGACAAAAAAGGGCAACAGGCCTTCGTATGTTCAGGCTGCGCCGCCCGAAATTGCTATTCCGCTTTACGAAAAGTTTATTAAGATGTTGGAAGATATGACCGGGAAAAAGGTTGAACGAGGCATTTTTGGCGCAATGATGGATGTAAAGCTAATCAACTGCGGACCGGTCACCATTATTATGGACTCAAAAAATAGGGACTTATGACACAGCTTACCCTCGACGAAGCCCAAAAGCTTGTTGACGACTGGATTAAAACCAAAGGGGTTCGATACTTTAACGAACTTACCAATATGACACTCCTGGTTGAAGAGGTTGGCGAACTGGCACGAATAATTGCCCGTAAATACGGCGAACAATCGTTCAAGGAAGGCGAAACCGACCATGATCCAGCCTCCGAAATGGCCGATATTCTTTTTGTGTTGATTTGCCTAGCCAATCAAACTGGCGTCAATTTAACGGAAGCGCTGCTACAAAGTATCGACAAAAAAACTCAACGCGATAGCGAACGACACCATCGCAATTCTAAATTGTTGTAACTTTGTAAACACAATCACTATCAAATATTGAAAGCTATGGACTTATCGTTCGAAGACAAGTTTAACATCGAGGTTGATACTGCCGAGGTTGAAAAAGCAATAAACAAGTTCAAGGATATTGCTCATTCGCGTAAAGGTGATATAGATATTCTAAAGCGGTGCTTCAGCATGATTGACCTAACCACCTTAAATACCACCGATGGCTATGAACGCGGTAAACTATTTGCCGATAAGGTGAGCCAGTTCCCTGAACATTTCCCTGGAATGCCCAACGTTACCGCTATTTGTGTTTACCCATCGCTTATTGCTGCTGTAAAAGAAAATCTAACAGCACCAAATGTTAAAATCGCTTCGGTAGCTGCAGGTTTTCCTGCCTCACAAACATTTCTTGAAATTAAACTTTCGGAGTGTGAAATGGCTCTTGAGCAAGGTGCCGATGAACTCGATGTGGTTATTTCGGTAGGTTCGTTCCTTGAAGGCGATTACTTTACCGTATTTAGCGAACTGCAACAGATTAAGGAGGTTGCCGAAAATGCCAAGGTTAAAGTCATTCTCGAAACTGGCGCATTACCAAGCCTGGAAGATATTAAACTCGCATCGTTCCTAGCTATGGAAGCTGGTGCCGACTTCATTAAAACCTCAACCGGAAAACTTGATCCCGCAGCAACACCGGAGGCGGTTTACGTTATGTGTCTTGCCATTAAGGAGTTTTTCGAAAAAACTGGGCGTAAGGTGGGCATGAAACCCGCTGGAGGCGTTTCAAACTCCTACGATGCCGCCCTTTTCTTCACTATAGCCGAGCAGATATTGGGTCAGGATTGGCTTTACCCTGGACTTTTCCGCTTTGGAACAAGCCGCCTTGCCGATGTTTTACTAAGTGACATTTTAGGAAAAGACATAAAGTATTTCAGCTCATCGGCAGCCGCTAAATATTAAGTAATTGAAATTACAATAAAATTAAGGGTGCCACAATTGGCACCCTTAACTATTTATGACATTGTGTTTTACCACCAAAGACTGTAAAAAAGAATTAGAATGGCTATTACGCCAATTGATCCAATAACAAAAGCCTTACTCGTTTTAAACATTTCAAATGAAATGGTGATGGCCTTCTCATGGTCCTTATTCCCTTCGATGCGGGCAAAAATCCAAATTAAGAATAAACTGAGTAGGAATACTATACCCATACGATCCATGAATGGTAACATGGGCATAAACACTTTAAACAGAAGTGAGAAAACAAATGTTCCTATCGCAGCTGCTAATGCACCATTGGCAGTAGCCTTCTTGTAAAAGAAACCTGCAAGGAAAATAGCGAGTGCCCCTGGGCTAACAAACCCTGTAAATTCCTGAATATACTGGAATGCCTGGTCAAGGTTTGAGAGTTGTGGTGCAATAAATACTGCTATAAGCAAAGCAATGAAACTTGCTAAGCGCCCAACGCTTACCAAGCGATGCTCCGATGCCGATTTGTTGATGAATTCCTTGTAGATATCCATGGTAAAAATGGTGGCTACACTGTTCATCATCGATGCCAACGAACTTACAATTGCAGCAACCAGGGCAGCAAAAGCCAAACCCTTAACGCCGGTTGGTACAAAGTTGTGAAGTAACCAGGGATAAGCCTCGTCCGATTTGGCTATATCGGCATGTAAAGCAAAAGCAACGATTCCGGGAATGACCACAATAAGAGGAAGTAAGAGTTTTAGATAAGCTGCAAAAACTAAACCGTTCTGAGCCTCCTTAACGCTTTTAGCTGCCAATGCCCGTTGAATAATATACTGGTTACAGCCCCAGTAGTAAAGGTTTGCAACCCACATACCTCCAATTAAAACACTAATACCCGGTAAATCAATATAAGCATCCTTTTGGCCTCCTTTTCCATCGGGTATCATCAGCTTGCCTTTTTCCAAAATCATATCGAATTTCTCGGGTGCTTTTTGAAGTAGGGCTTTAAAGCCTGCAATAAAGCCATGTCCATCGCTCAGATAGTCAAGCGCATAGTAGGTTGTAACCAAACCACCACCTACCAGAAAAACCACCTGAACCACATCGGTCCATGCCACAGCTTTTAATCCACCATAAATTGAGTATAAAGCGGCAAAAAAAGCTAAACCAATTATGGCATAGGTCATGTTTATTCCCATGATGCGCTGCATGGCCAATGCACCAAGATAAATAATTGAGGTAAGATTTACGAAAACAAAGACCAACAGCCAGAATCCTGCCATAACGGTTTTTACGCGTTTATCGTATCGAACCTCAAGGAACTGGGGCATGGTAAAAATTTTCTTTTCCAGAAAAATTGGTAGAAAGAATAGGGCTACAAGAATAAGCGTTAATGCTGCCATCCACTCATATGAGGCAATTCCCAGTCCAATGGCATAGCCAGAGCCCGACATACCAATAAATTGCTCAGCAGAAATATTAGATGCAATGAGCGATGCCCCGATAGCCCACCAGGGCAAAGCCCTGCCGGCTAAAAAGTAATCGCCCGAGTTTGTTTCCGAGTCGCGTTTACGAAACGAAACCCATAAGCCTAAACTTACAATCAGTAATGCATAGGCTGCAAACACAATGTAATCGATTGTTGCAAATGACATATCTATTAGGATTTGGTTTAAGGTTAAAGGCAAAAGTAAAACTAACAGCAATATATATAACTTAAAAGAGCTACATCAATAGTATCACAAACCATATTTTTACCTACTCCATAAAGGCGATGGATAAGCCCCTTTTTCAGTCAATTCTTTAAGTCGGTTAACCACCATAGGTCTATCGCCCGGATAGGTTACACCAAACCATTCGGCCTTTGTTTCTAACACCTTACAGCGGGCAACACCTTCCTTAATGGCACGGTTAACAACCGTTGGAATATAAAACTCAGCCTTAACGTTTCCAATTTGGTTGCTGAAAAAGTCAGTCATCAACTTTTCGGTGTAGCCAAAAAAGTCTGGTGTAAAACCCCAAAAGTTCATCGATACAGGAACTCCCTCATCAACTTTTACTAGATTGCCATTCTCGTCCTTATACTTTACCTCGCCATCAACACGCTCTATATGGGTGCGTTCAACCACATCGAGCAGGTAACCGTTAGTATCGGTTGAGCAAATACCACGCGAAACTGCTCCTTGCTCGGAAAGAGTATTGCCTAGCTTGTAACCAACCATGAAATAGCTACCCTTATCCAGTCTGGGGTTCGATAGCTCCTGCGCAAGCACCCTAAAAGTATCGAAACCGTAAAAATCGTCGGCATTAATAACCGCAAAAGGCTCGTTTATTAAATGCCGTGTTACCCATACCGCATGGGCAGTTCCCCATGGCTTCTCACGACCTTCGGGCACCTTGAAGCCTTGTGGAAGCATGTCGAGTTCCTGAAAAGCAATTTCAACCTTGATATTGGAATCGAAACGATTTCCAAAAACCTCCAAAAAATCTTTTTCAATGCTCTTGCGGATAACAAAAACCACTTTCCCAAAACCGGCCCGAATGGCATCGTAAACCGAGTAGTCGATAATGGTTTCGCCATTGGGTCCCAAAGCATCAACCTGCTTCAAACCTCCATACCGACTTCCCATTCCAGCCGCTAAAACAACAAGTGTAGGTTTCATCTGAATTTAATTTTTATGTTGTTAGACTACTGTAAGTTATTAGTTTTGACTTAACATTTTTACTGGTGAACAAATTACTCCTGTTTTTTGCTTACAGCAAGGTTTTATTTATTCGGGTTTGTAATTGATCAATAAGTAAAAAATATGCATAAGGTTGACTTTTGTGAAACATATTGCTTAACTTGTTCATAAATAATCTTTCCTTTTTATCTAGGTCAACTTTAACATGTTTAATTGCAGTTATGGCAAAGTTATTGAATGGATTTAGAAATTAAAATTATACGAGCAATGAATAGGTTTATCTTTTTATTCGTACTTCTTAATATTCTGGTTATAAACACATTTGCCCAGGAGAAAAGAAAAAGCCAACAGGAAGCCGATTTTGAAAAATTCAAAAGGGAACGTGAACAGGATTTCCAAAACTTTAAACAAAAACGTGAGGCCGAACTCAAAAAGATGGAACAGGACTACCTGGACTACTACAACGAGATGACTGGTCTTAAAAAACACTATGTGGCGGCGAAAGAACCCGAAAAAGCTCAAACTGTTCAGGATATTATTGACTACGAAAACACCATAGCCAAAACATTAGGTTATAAAATACCCGAAAGAATTAAGGAGAAACCAAAGGGTGAAACAACAGCCGAAAACCCAAAGCAAACAAACGAAGATGCAAAAGAAAGTATTGAAGAAGTAAAAGAATCCGAAACGCCTACTGAAACCCTAAAAGCAGATGCTGACACCCGCGATGGCATTCCAGTACTTACACCTGTGCACAAAACATTGGCTAAAATAACCTCGCCTTTTGGGGTAAGAATTCATCCTACCTTAGGACGTCCTATTAAACATAACGGTATTGATTTTGGTTCGGGGCGTGGTGCAGAGGTTTTTGCAGCATCGAGCGGGAAAGTGGTTTTGGCTCAGTATAACGGAACCTACGGGAACTACATCATCATTGAACACAACAATGGAACCAGTTCGGTTTATGCTCATTTGGAGAGAATTACAGTTACCAGGGGTAACCCTGTAAAAAAGGGCGAGGTAATTGGATATACCGGCAGCACAGGTCGAAGCTCCGGACCACACCTCCACTACGAAGTCCGCATAAAGGGAATACCGGTCGATCCCAAGGGATATCTGATAGAAGTGAAGTAATACGGTATAATGGTCAGCTCTTAAACATCAATAATCTATTCATCAAACACTAACTTATTTTCCTATTTTTGCAAAAAAATTGCAAATGCTAAAACGCGAGGAAATTGAGGTAATGGCTCCGGCGGGTAATTTTGAATCGCTCATGGCAGCCATACAGGGAGGGGCAAATTCAGTTTACTTTGGCGTAGGGAACCTTAACATGCGCGCTAAATCGTCAATCAATTTTACGGTTGACGATTTGCCGGAGGTGGTTCGCATTTGCAAAAAGCATGATGTAAAAACCTATCTTACCGTAAATACTGTAATTTACGATACTGATATTCCCTACATGCGTCAAATTATTGATACTGCGGCAAACGTTGGCGTAAGTGCACTTATTGTTTCCGACCAGGCAGCCATGCTTTACGCTCGTCAGATGGGAATGGAGGTTCATATATCAACCCAACTAAACATAAGCAATACCGAGGCTCTTCGTTTCTACTCGCAATGGGCCGATGTTGTTGTGCTTGCCCGCGAACTTAATCTCGACCAGGTTAAAACCATTTATCAGAACATTAATTCCCAGAACATCACCGGACCAAGCGGTAATCCCATAAAAATTGAACTTTTTGCACATGGAGCGCTCTGCATGGCCATATCGGGCAAATGTTACCTAAGCCTACACGAGGCTAACTCATCGGCCAACCGGGGCGCTTGCCTTCAAATATGTCGCCGCTCATACACGGTTACCGATAACGAAACGGGCGCACAGCTCGAAATTGATAACGAGTATATCATGTCGCCCAAAGATTTATGCACAATCAACTTTCTGGATAAAATTATCGATGCCGGTGTCCGAGTGCTTAAAATTGAAGGGCGTGCACGTGGCCCGGAGTACGTAAAAACAGTTACCAAGTGTTACAACGAGGCCGCTACAGCTGTTTGCCAAGGAACCTACACACCCGATAAGGTTGATAACTGGATGCAGCGCCTTTCCACAGTTTTCAATCGTGGCTTTTGGGATGGTTACTACCTCGGTCGCCGACTGGGGGAATGGAGCAAAGCTTACGGCAATATTGCCACCGAACGCAAGCAGTATGTCGGAAAAATCACCAACTATTTTTCAAAGCTCGGTGTTGCCGAAATTACCGTGGAGGCGTCGGAGCTTTACCTTAACGACAAAATATTAATTATCGGACCCACTACTGGCGTAATCGAATACGAGGTAAAAGAACTCCAGGTTGATGAAAAGCCTGCCGAGTTTTCGCCCAAAGGAGTTAAATGCTCTATTCCTGTTCCCGAAAAGGTTCGAAGAGCCGACAAACTTTATCGCATTGTAAAAATGCATTCCGAACCGTAAAATAATTGTAAATTAGATGTTTAATTTTAAAGCAGATTGATATGAGTTTCAGCCAACTTTGCAACAAAATTTTTTGGGATTGCACATTGCACTACCATACCATGGATAATGTTGATACCCAACCAATCATTCCCTATCAGCCGGGAACCATTGAATTCTCCCTATTTACTAAGAACTGGATTGATGCCGTGCAGTGGCATCTTGAAGATATTATCCGCGATCCCAAAATTGACCCCGTAGAAGCACTAAAAATAAAGCGCCGTATCGATAAGTCAAATCAAGATCGTACCGATTTGGTTGAAATGATTGATAGTTACTTTTTAGAAAAATATAAGGATATCAAACCTCAACCCAATGCTACAATAAACACCGAAAGCCCAGCATGGGCAATTGACCGTCTTTCGATACTAGCTCTCAAAATTTATCACATGGAACAAGAGGTAAAGCGAACCGATGTTTCAAAGGAGCATATCGATAGTTGCCAGAAGAAACTTAACATTCTGCTTGAGCAAAGGGTCGATTTATCAACCGCAATTGATCAGTTACTCGACGATATTGAGCAGGGGCGCAAGTACATGAAGGTTTACAAACAGATGAAAATGTACAACGACCCATCGCTTAATCCTGTTCTTTATGGAGCAAAACAAAAAAGTTAACAGCTACCCCAAAAAACTACTGGTGGTTAGGCTAAGCGCCATTGGCGATGTGGCCATGACTATTCCTGCCATTTGGTCGCTTGTTAAGAACCACCCTGAGGTTCAGGTTACATTCGTATCGCAGGGCTTTGCCCGCGATATTGTTAATCAACTTCCAGGAGTACTTTTTGTTGAGGCAAGCACTAAAGGCCGGCATAAGGGGCTAATTGGCATTTGGCGCCTGTTTTCCGATCTTCGAAAAATTGATCATTTCGATGCTCTGGCCGATTTACATGATGTAATCCGCAGCAAGGTTCTTCGCAATCTGTTTTACCTTTCAGGTTTAAAAAAAATAGCGGTAATCGATAAGGGGCGCATTGAAAAACGAAAGTTGGTTCGATTGAATAAGAAGCAACTCGTTCAGCTTAAAACCACACCCGAGCGTTATATGGAGGCTCTCCGGGGTCTTGGATATACCATCGACGATGAATTTGATTACCTTTTTCGGGAGGCTCGCTTACCTGAAAATATTACAATTCATTTAGGGTACAAAGATAAACGCTGGATTGGTATAGCTCCTTTTGCCAAGCATAAAGGGAAAATTTACCCTATTGAAAAGATGGAGCGGGTTGTTGAAATTCTTGCGGGTTCAAAAACTAACAAAATCATTCTTATTGGTGGTGGCGGACAGGAGCAACAAATACTTGAGGCCTGGGAGAAAAAATATCCCAATACTGTTTCTATTGCCCGCAAGTATAGTATAGTTAATGAGCTAAAAATAATTTCTAACCTCGATGTAATGGTTTGCATGGATTCGGCCAATATGCATTTTGCATCGCTGGTAAATACACCGGTTGTTAGTATCTGGGGGGCTACCCATCCCTATGCTGGCTTTTACGGTTGGAAACAAAATCCATTAAATGCAGTTCAAATCGAACTTTACTGCAGGCCATGCTCTATATACGGTAACAAACCCTGCTTCCGAAAAGATTACGCTTGTTTAAATCGAATTGAACCCGAAACCATTGTAAATAAAATCAACACTGTAATTGATCGCTTTAATAGAATTTAAATTCAAATAGATAAGCCTATGACCTACGTAACAAAAGAAAAACTATTCAGCAGGGAATGGTTTAAGGCATATGTCTTAATACTGGTAGGATCGTTTATTCTTGCAGCCGGTTTTGTTCTGTTTATCGACCCACACCGAATTGCACCCGGGGGCGTTTATGGTATTGGTATCATAGTTCATTATCTCACAAAGGGAATGTTTTCATGGGCTCCCGATGGTTTTCCAATAGGAACCGTTGGCTTGCTCCTTAATATTCCACTTACCATTATTGGTATTAGAGTACTAGGGCCTATGTTTGGGATAAAGACCGTAGTGGGTTTTGTCCTTTCATCTGTTTTTATTGATGTTTTACACCTCCAACTTGGCTATAATCCATTGGTTGACGATATGCTACTCTCGTCAATTTTCGGCGGCGTACTAATTGGATTTGGTTTAGGCCTAATTTTTAAATCAAAGGCTACTTCGGGCGGTTCCGATATCATTGCAATGATTATTGCAAAGTACACCCGCTTACCGCTGGGTCAACTTATGATTTATGTTGATTCAACTATTGTTCTTTTGGCATTGGTAGCTTTTCAGGACTGGAAAATACCCCTATACTCTTGGGTTGTTATTTATGTTACCGGAAAAGTGATCGACATGACCATTCAAGGCGTTAGCTACGATAAAGCCCTTTTCATTATCACCGATAAGTACGAGGATGTGAAAAATAAGATTATCCACGATATTGAACGCGGAGGAACCATCATCAATGTGCAGGGCATGTACACCGGCCATGATAAAAAAATGATATTTACCAATGTCTCGCGCCGTGAGGTTCATATGCTTAAGGACTACATTCATAAAATTGATCCAAACGCATTTATCACCGTAATTGATGCCAACGAAATTCTTGGAAACGGATTTAAACCGTTAAGCGAGAGCCTATAATTTACCGCCAATGGAAAAGGGATTAGTGTTAAAAAGCACTGGTAGCCATTACAGGGTTCGTTTGGAGAACGGCCAAGTGGTTGAATGTATTCCACGCGGAAAGCTCCGCCTAAACGAATTTAAAACCACAAATCCCATAACCGTAGGCGATTGGGTGACCGTTGAGCTAAACCCCAATGGTATTGGCCTTATAACAGCCATTCAGGAACGAAAAAACTACATCATCCGTAAGGCTACCAATCTTTCACGTGAGGCCCATATCATTGCAGCTAACATCGATCAGGCACTACTGGTAGTTACAATTGTTCAACCCGAAACCCAACTGGCTTTTATCGACCGCTATCTTGTTACAGCAGAGGCCTACAGAATCCCAACAATACTTGTTTTCAACAAAATCGATTTAGTCGATTCAACCTACCAGCCCGTTCTCGATAGCTATATTTCTATATACGAGTCCATTGGTTATAAATGCATAAAAGTTTCAGCAAAAACAGGTCTTAATCTCGATTTACTTAAACAAACACTTCAAGGTAAGGTTAGCTTACTTTCTGGTAATTCAGGCGTGGGCAAATCAACTCTAATTAATTACTTAGAGCCTGGTTTAAACCTGAAAACCGCTGAAATCTCAAGTGCCCATCTCAAAGGCCGTCATACCACTACGTTCAGTGAAATATTTGAATTAAGCTTTGGCGGATTTATAATTGATACTCCCGGAATAAAAAGCTTTGGCTTAGTTGATATTGAAAAGGATGAGCTTTACCATTTCTTTCCAGAAATATTCAAACTATCCGACAAGTGCAAATACTACAATTGTACCCATATCCATGAACCAGGCTGCGCCGTTATAGAGGCTGTTAACAGTGGAGAAATCGCTCCTTCGCGCTACCTTAGCTACCTTAGCATTTACGATGACGAAAATGAAAAATATCGACCAAAGTTAAAGTGATACATTATATTTTAATTACATATAAATTATAAATTAAATGGTTATGGAATCACATGAAATTGACTACAGGATTTTTGGCGAATCTATTCAGCTGGTTGAGGTTGAGCTTGATCCGCACGAAACCGTTATAGCCGAAGCTGGGGCTATGGTTTATATGGAAAATGGTATTGAGTTTGAAACAAAGCTTGGCGATGGTTCAAACCCCGGATCGGGATTTCTGGGCAAACTACTTTCTGCAGGTGCACGGGCCATAACAGGCGAATCGATATTTATGACTCACTTCACCAACAGGGGCATAGGCAAAAGGAAGGTGGCCTTTTCAGCCCCTTACCCGGGGACAGTTGTTCCTATCGACCTATCAAAAGTTGGAGGTAGCCTTATTGTCCAAAAGGATGGCTTTCTTTGCGCTGCTTTGGGTACAAGCATCTCCCTTCACCTTAACAGGAAACTTGGTGCAGGTTTAGTAGGAGGCGAAGGATTCATCCTTCAACGACTTTCCGGCGATGGCTTGGCCTTTGTCCATGCCGGTGGTACTGTTATCGAAAAACAACTTAATAATGAAACCCTACGCATCGATACAGGGTGTATTGTAGCCTTTGAACCCTCCATTGACTTCGATGTTCAAACCAGTGGTAATCTGAAGAGCATGCTCTTTGGCGGCGAGGGCCTTTTCCTTGCTACCCTCTCAGGTACAGGCAAGGTTTGGCTGCAATCCATGCCTATTAAGAAATTAATTCAGGCCCTTGCGCCTTACGGAAAAAATCGCGGTAAGGAAAACAACTCCATACTTGGCAATCTTTTAGAGGAATAGGCAATGGTTTCAACCATTAGTATTGATCGTTTTATTGAACTAATTGATATTTATCCAGTTATTGATGTACGTTCGCCCTCGGAATATGCTCGCGGGCATATTCCGAATGCCCTTAATATTCCCCTTTTTAACGACGAAGAAAGAGCCATTGTTGGAACAAGATACATTTCCGAAGGACGTCAGCAGGCGGTGAGAGTTGGCCTTGAGCTGGTTGCTCCCAAGCTCAACCATTTTATTGATACCCTAAGCTCAAAGGTTACCCAAAAGACCATTCTTGTTTACTGTTGGCGAGGGGGTATGCGTAGCGCTAGCATGAGTTGGCTTTTTGGATTGGCCGGGTTCAAGCCTTTAACCCTTGAGGGGGGGTACAAATCGTTTAGGCGATACGCTCAAGCCTCTTTCGAAAAAAACTACCACTTTCTGGTTTTAGGGGGTATGACTGGATGCGGTAAAACCGAAATACTTAAAAAACTAAAGGAAGCCGGGGAGCAGGCTATCGATTTGGAGGGTTTAGCTAATCATAAAGGCTCTGCATTTGGATGGATAAATCAACTACCCCAGCCGTCAACGGAGCATTTTGAAAACTTGCTATTCAATGAACTAAGAAAGTTTAATCCATTAGTTCCCATTTGGATTGAAGACGAAAGTAAAAGTATTGGTTCCGTTTTTATTCCTCAATCAATTTTCAATCAAATGGTTAATAGTCCTACTGTGGTAATTGAATCCGATTTACAATCCAGAATAAACAGGTTAGCCCAGGAATATACCTCATGCGAAAAGCAATATTTAATTGATTCCGTTAAACGAATTCAAAAACGATTAGGGCTTGAAAAAGCTCAACGTTGTATCGACTTAATTCAATCGGATAGGCTGGCTGAGGCCATTACCATAACCTTAGAATATTACGATAAAACCTACAAATACGGATTAGATCAAAAAAAAATACCACCAAAGAACTTCGCCTTTGATGGTATTAGCAATATTGTTGAAGAGCTAATATCGTACCGTAAAAACTTTAAATACTAAGAGTTCCCGGATTAATACAGAGTACAGGTATTTTTGCCTTGTTAGCAATAACGTACTGTTCCTGAGCACCAAAAACAAAGTCAGTTAAATCGATATTAGGCGTGGTCATTACAATTATAAGTTCTGCTTCAATATCGGTAGCCAGATTTACAATTTCCTCCTGGAAACTTTTCCCCTTTGCAGCATTGTGAATTTCCCAATCTAAGCCATTCGATTCGATATGCATTTTTGCAAACGACAGGTTGTTGTTAATTTTTTTCTGCACACCCGAATCGAAAGCATTGGGAACAATAACATGAATTTTCGACCCAAACTGTTTTGCAAATCGAATGCCCCATTGAATCTTCTCCTTGTCCTCATCCCTGAACTCAACAGGCATTACTATGTGGGAAAAATTCTTACCCATGTCGGGTTCGTCCTGAACAACTAAAAATGGTACTTCAGAGCCAGCGATTACCTTTAATGCCCAGCTGCCAGTAAGTTTTTGTACACCTTTAATTCCATGCGTACCCATTATTACCATTTCGGCATTAATCTCGCTGGCATATTCGCTAATGGTATCAAAAATGTTTCCCTCTAAGATGTGCGTTTTTACCTCAACTCCATAATCTTTTAATATTCTCTGTTGATCCTCTTTCATTCTTTGGCTGGCTTCGTCCTCGGAAAGTTTACTCTTGCTAAACAAACCACCAGTCTGAATTACATGTAACAGGTCAATTTGGATGGGCTCCTTGGCAAGCTTCATGAGTTTCACGGCATGCTTAAGTGCATTCTCAGCTACCGGCGTAAAATCCCATGGAATTAAATATTTATTAGTATTTTCTGCCATAACTTTTTCAATTTTGGTCCTAAAATTGGGTAGTTAAATTTACTATATTTTAATTAAATATCACTACTGTCCGACAAAAAAAAGTAGAATAAGGGGGTTTCACCCGAAGGATTCGCCCCCGATGTTGTAGATTTGTTTTGCATACAAAATCACAACATGAGCAAAAATAAGGAAATAAA
>JBFMGQ010000040.1:0-24985 GCA_040752515.1 Bacteroidota bacterium
ACAGGGACAACTTCAACTATTGTTTTGAGGGGGGAGGTCTCTTTTTAGTAATGAATTTTAATATCTGATTATCATGCATTTATTGGCGCAGGACTCAATATTTGCATTTTAGTCGGACAATAGTGGTTGATTATATAAATCTAAACTGATAAAAATGACAAAGTTTAAAATTACAAAACGCGATGTATTATTCTTCTTTCTCGGAGTAATTGCTGTAATAATTATTGAGATGATATTCAACTGGCAAAGCTGTAAAAATGGCTTCATTGAAGGTTGGAATGCAGCAAAAACTGAGGTGAGAAGATAACACCGAACCTTTAGGTTAACTAAATTGTTTGACTCAGCAACAGTAGCCAAGCAGAAAATACCGAATTAAAAATTCCACTGCACCTTAAAGTATGCGAGTTGGCCAATATTTGGGTATTCATCGGTGTGGTGGCCAGTAAACAGCATGCCGGTTAGGGCAAGGGATAGGTTGTTGGAGGCTGAGTAGCTTACGCTGGGTATCACCGCAGCCGACCAATCGGCTGGGTTGGCCAGTATGGCCAGCGATGGGGCAAAGAGCGTTGCTACGGTGCTATTTACTCCCACAAAAAGGTTCATTTTCCCTCGGCTCAACATCATGGGGCTTTGAGCCCTTGGCTCAATGAGGCTTAGCGGATTGTGGCTGCCCTTACTGCCAAATGAGTTGTAGAGCGCACCAAGCTGCAAAAAGCTACTGCTCCCAAACGAGCGGTCGGCCGAAAGGGTGGCTACAAGACCACTTTCCCCGTCCGATTTTTGGGCACTGAAGTATGAAACCTCGCTCCTGATGGCAAATTGACCCAACTCACTCGATAGGCCTCCGCCCAACACGTAGTAGCCAGCCATTCGGGCCACTAAGACCTGAAAATCGGTGCGGGCAACATTTGCCCTGTACCTAACCCCGTAAGCACTGCTATCGGCTGTTTTGTGGGGCTGGTAAACCAAATCGAAATACGATAGCGTTCCGGTGTAAACCTTTAGGTTTACGGCATCGGTACCCGGACGCTCAGGGTACTCGAGGTTTAGATACGAAAAGGTGTTAAAGATATCGTTGGGGTTCCAGACCAAATCGATACCCCAATTGATGCGCTGGCGGCCAACGGTTAGCTCAATGCTGTTGAGGTTAAATCTGGCAAATAGCCTATCGAACTCGGTATGACCAACAAACGAGTGACCATCGGCCCAAATGAACGATAAATTGACCAACCCCTGTTCATTGCCAATAAGCGATGAGTAGTTGGGAATGGTCTCAACAAAATCGCCGTAAATAAATCGGTTACGCGCCTGAACATCAAACCTAAGCCAATGGGAGGCATCCCAGTTGAGCTCGAGCCTATTCTCAAGGGTTTGATCAGTGAACCAAATCAAGGTATCGGGGTATGGGATAAACAGGTTGTTGAGCAGCTTCAAATGCCCTTTAAACTCCTGTGCATATGCATTAGCATAAAGCAGCAAAGCTAAAAGCAAAGTAGAACTAAGTGCTTTTTTCATGGGGCAATGGTTTTACTGGAGTGTATCGGATTTAATTCGACCATCCTCAAGTAAAATTACCCGGCGGGCACGACTAACAACGCGCTGATCGTGGGTTGAAAAGACAAAGGTTACACCATCGGTTCGGTTAAGCTGCTCCATGATTTGTAGTAGGTTCTCGGCCGATTTACCATCGAGGTTGGCAGTGGGTTCATCGGCCAGGATGAACTGAGGCTTTGAAGCCAAAGCGCGAGCAACGGCAACCCTCTGCTGTTGCCCACCCGATAGCTTAGCCGGACGGCTGGCAAACCTATCGGCCAGGCCAACCTTCCCAAGCATATCGGCTGCCACCTGCTTGCGCAACCTTGCAGGCACTCCCTGCAGCTGCATAATAAGCTCAACATTCTCGCCGGCAGTAAGCACAGGTATCAAATTATATGATTGGAAAACAAACCCAATGTTCCGAAGCCTAAAATCGATGAGCTTTGAGCCCTTTAACTCATTAAGCCAAACATCGCCAACACGAATTTTACCGTTGGTTGGTGAATCGAGCCCACCCAGTAGGTTGAGCAGGGTTGTTTTCCCAGAACCCGAAGGGCCAACAATAGCAGTAAACTCACCTTTTTCGATAGTTAGGTTGATATTGCTCAGAGCAGTAACCTTCACTTCCGAGTCGTTGTATATCTTGTCAACATTAACAACTTCGATTATTGCCATAAAGATTGATATTTAAAGGGTTATCGCAATTTACTCAACTCTCAAAGCCTGCATGGGGTTTAGCTTAAGCGCCCTGCGGGCAGGCCAAAGCGAAGCCAAAATACCTGTTGCAATGACCAAAATAATTATAAGAAGGTAGTTAGCCAAGGTAATTTGAGGGTAAACCACCGAGGAGTAGCCAAGAGCCTCGAAACCTTCGGCCCACATGCTGAAATCGATGCCCGTTCGGGCAAATATCTTGATAAATACAGTGCTGAATGCTATCCCCACAACCCCTCCGGTAAGGGTAAGAAAAACCGATTCCATCATAATCATGCTAAAAACGCGTAAGCGGTTCATGCCAATGGCCATGAGCATACCAAACTCATGGTAACGTTCCAGAACGCTCATCATCATAGTATTAATAATACCAAAGGCAAGGGCAAAAAGGATTATTACCACGTAGATCATCCCCATGAAATCGCCAAAAGCTGCATAAAGTGCTACCTCGGGCGAAATTTCATCCCAGCTTCGCACCTTTAACCTATGGAAAGTGTTGGAGAGTTTGCCTGCCAATTTTTTAGCATCGGTGCTACCATTGCAGAGCATGGCAACCTCATGAACGTGGTTAGAAGCCATACCGGCTGCGGCTGCAAGTTCATCAACGCTCACGTAAGCCACACGGGCATCAAAAGTCGTATTTGATGTTCGGTAAATGCCGCGTACCCTGAACATTGAACTATGCAATTCCCCTGTTGGTGTTTGAAAGGTAAGCACAACTGGGCCATTCAGCCTGTAAGTAGCACACGAATCGGCTATGGCATCAGCCCAACGGGAAAATAGCGATGGTTCAAGGGCAACCTTTAGTTCTTTAATAAAAGCGGGTCGACTACGAAAGCGTTTACCGTTAAGGCTTTTCAACTGGTCGATAAGTTTTGCATCCAGTGCCGATAGCTTGCCAATGACGGAATCGGTAAGCTCATAGTTAACCAGCTTTAATTCCTCGGCTGCCTTTTTGCCAATTACAATGGATGGCACCTTATATTGTCCCTCCAAAAAATTACCCAAAACGATTTTGTTGGGGATACCGCTTACACGCTTTTCCTGCTTAGGATTAACACCCATCACCATTAGCCCTGAGTTTGCCCTATCGGTTTGAGCCATCGAGAATACCTTTAACCTACCACTGTACCCTACAACCTGAGGAATGGTATCGAGAACAGCCGAAACCGAATCGAAAGCAAAGGTCTTATCAACCTCCTCATTAAGCAAAAAATCGGGATTATGGAATTGAATGTGCGAAATCTCGTTCCTAATGCTATCGGCAATGCGTTGCTTTACCCAGCCGTTAATAAGCGCCATGGCAGTAACACCACCCCATAAACCGAGGGCAACAGCCACCACCACAACCATACTTCGGGTGTGGTTACGCCAAACATTTCGCCAGCTTAGTGAAACTAACATCTCTTCAATTGTTTTAAATTATCAACATAACATGGTTATCGCTTAATGGCCACTACCTCGTTAAGTTTAAGTATCTTTCGCATAGGATAAAAACATGCTATTACCACCATAAATATCACCGATACACCCTGCCAAAATATGTAAGCGCCAAAAGGTGCCATTGGCATTAGGGGTTCAAAGCCCATGTCCATCATTATTTTAGCCATTTCGCCGGTTAGCCTGATTGGGTGTATGTAGTAGTAATGGATTATTGGTAGCCCAACCAAATACCCGAGCGCTATACCTATTAAGGCCATGATTAGCAATTCGACTATCAATGTGAATACCAACTTCATTTTTTGCATACCAACAGCCACCAGCACACCAAACTCGTGCATTCGTTCGTGCACCATCATGATGACCGTTCCGAAAATTCCGAAAAACACTACAAAGTAGAGCAAGAACAGGAAAGCCTTACCGCTTTGGTTATCGCTTTCAATTTGCTGCACAATTACACGGTTCAAATCTTGCCATGTTTTTACATCGAGTTCGGTATCTGGTATGAGATTTCTAATGCTGCGGGTAGTGGTTTCAAGACTTTCGTCATCGGTACTGTATAGGTTAACAGCAATGTATGCTATTCGATTTTGGGCATTAGTAAACCCCTGAACTTCAGTCAAGGGCATGTAAACCATACGATTATCGAGGTCAGGGTTAGGGATTCGAACAATGCCAACTATGGGGTAAACGCCAGCGGCCGAGGCGCCTTGGTAGCCTTGACTGAGCAATACAAGCGAGTCGCCAATAGTTACATTCAGGAAATGCGCCAACCTCGATGAAATCGCGATGCCTTTATCGGTTTTATTGATAAATCGGCCTTGCACCTTTGCTGCATCGAGTATATGATTTAGCTGTTTGGTGCCAATTGGTCGGTCATCGAATATTCTTGCCAGCTTTGCCGAATCGGTAAATGATTCACCAATGTGAGCAGCAACTATCTTTTTAACCTCATCGGAAAAATCGGGGCGTAAGCCAATACCATCGGCCACGGCTTTGGTTATGGTGTAGTTTACAAGAAACTTATTGGGATTTGAGAATAGCCTCTCCGCTTCGGGGTCAATTCCCAGCACGAGTACACCCTTGGTTATATTGCCCGACGATGCAAGGGCAAAGGTCTCTAACCTACCGGTTACCGCTTTCACATTAGGGATTTTGGAAATAGATTTAGTTAGATTCTCGTCGTATTCAAAAGTGTTTTCGAGCGAAGGATCATCGGCAAAATCGGGATGCTGAACCCGAATGTAGCCGTAGTATTGCTCAATGGCATTGCGAATCATGAGCGAGTAGGAACCCAGCTGGAATGAACGCATCACAATGGCCAGTAGAACGGCAAAGAAGATGCTCGATACGGTTATGGCCGTGCGTCGCCTGTTCCGCCAAAGGTTCCGTTGTGCCATTTTCAAGTAACTCATACCTAAAATTGGGTTGATTGTTTATTAGATTACTTTACCTGGGTAAGGTTACGCAAGGAGAAGAAGTTATCACTGATATCGATATTGAACTTGATGGTGTTCAACTCAACAGTGGTTTTGTTGCCGGGTTCCTCAGCCGGAAGCAATTCGTAGAGAGTGGGTATGGTACGGCCATCAACCTCCTTGATTTGGTGAGCCAGTTCGGTCTTCACCAGGTTTTGCTCCTCGTCGTAGTATTCCGATTTCAGGATAAGGTAATGCTTCTTGGTAATCCAAAGAATCATTTTACCCCAAACAACCGGAGCATCGGGCTTGGGAGAAAGGGTAATTCGCCAGCAATCCCACCCGTCAACTTGTTCGTCACCGTCAATGGTGTGGTTGTAATCAACCACAATTGACCGCTGGTTGAGCAGGTCGTCGTTGGTAAAGTCGGAGCCCATCCAACCCTGCGAGAGCATGGATGGTGGCAGCTTAACCGTGCGGTTGATGGTTGGGTTCCAGCTCCACATTTCACGATTAATTTTCAGGAAAGCCTGTCCTTTTTCCCTTGCAGGCGCTGTGATGTAAACCAGCGAGAGTTCTGTACCCTTACTCCAGCTCTTGAACGAAAGCGAACGCTCCCACTTTGGGCGAACTATTCGCATGGTCATCTCGCTATAGCTCGATTTTTCGCCACGCATCATCTCATCGGCCTTCCGAACAATCTCAGTAGCATTCTGCGCAACCGTAAAAGCAGTAAGCGATGTCAGGAGAATCAATGCTAAAAGTCGTATTTTCATGATTTCCGATTTAATGATTACAGTTTTATGACTTAACATACCGTTTAATCAGCTCATTCTTAATTGCATCGAGCGGAAACTTTTCGTTGGCTATGTAGTTAATAATTATTCCATCGGAAAGGGCATGCAACATCATAAATTCCATCTCGGGATTTTGATAGCCCCTGCGCCTAAAGTATTGAACTAATATAGATACCATTGGTTCATAAATACTCTCAAGCTTTTGCATCAACTCCTTGCTGAAAACGTTGGGTTGTAGCATAACGGAGAAGTACAACTTCCAGTAGTTGCGGTTTTCAACAATCTTACGGAACATGTCGTTAATAAACAGTTCCATCTCTGTATCGGTAAGAACCCCGTCATGATTCTCGTCAAATTTCTCAACCAGGTTGTTCATGCCGGTAATCACGATGTGAGAGAGCAGCTCCTCCTTGGAGCTATAGTAATGGTAAAGCAACCCTTTTGCAATTCCTGCCTTTTGGGCGATGTCGGCAATGGTTGCCGAATGAAAACCCTTGTGGGCAAAAACATCAAGTGCAGCGTCTAAAATCTGCATAACTCGTTGCTGGCGGATTGCTTCAACTTGCTGCTTTGTGCGTGGCATATTTATTTTTGGTTGAACGGTCGGTCAAATATAAAAGATTGTTTTTTACAATGCAAATTTTTTGGCAAAAAATTATGCGCAAGGTTCCTGAAGTGATATACACAGCGAAAAATCTAATTTATCAATAAAATAATCTGTACGAATGACGCTGAATTCAACCAATAAATAACTTAAATTGAAACTCAAAAAAATATGCTTACCTTTGAATGGTCTAAAACCTTTGGATGTATATTTCGAATTCGGAGCTGGTAGGTTAGGTAATCTTGGGTAAATCACAAGGTTACACAACCATTTCTGTTTGGCAGTAACTTGCCAAGTATTATCATTTTAAATATTCTCAAACAATTTAATAGCGGCAAAGCTAATCTATTGCCTGTTAAAACATAACTACTACATCATGGAACAAGAAAACAACTCCATTCACGATTTCGATATAGCATTAATATGCGAATACTTTTCGTATGTCGAACGTCAAGGGCCAGGTAGTCCTGAGGTAACCCTCAAGGCATTGAGTTTTATCGACAATCTTACCCAAAACTCAAAAATTGCCGATTTAGGTTGCGGGACAGGTGGTCAAACCATGGTGCTGGCTCAGAACGCCCCGGGAACAATATTAGGTATTGACCTGTTCCCACAATTTGTTGATATTTTCAACCAGAATGCAACCAAGCTAGGCCTTTCGGATAAAGCCAAAGCAATAGTTGGATCAATGGACAACCTGCCTTTTCAGGATGAAGAGTTAGACCTTATATGGTCAGAGGGAGCCATCTATAACATTGGTTTTGAGCGCGGACTAACCGAATGGCGGCGATTCCTCAAGAAAGGGGGTTACGTGGCAGTAACTGAAGCATCGTGGTTTACACCACAGCGACCTGCAGAAATCGAGCAGTTCTGGTTAAATGCTTACCCAGAAATCGACACCATTCCAAATAAGATGGCCATTATGCAAAAGGCTGGGTATATTCCGGTTGCATCGTTCATCTTGCCTGAGAACTGTTGGACTGAGCATTTTTATGCTCCACAGGTTTTGGCACAGAAACTTTTCATGGAAAAGTATGCAGGTAAGCCGATTGCAATGCGACTGGTTGAAAATGAACGACACGAAGCTCAGCTTTACGCTAAGTACAAGGAGTACTATGGCTATGCTTTCTATATTGGGAAGAAAATGTAGTTGATTATAGGGAAGGGCTACTCCGACTACTGTTGTAGTCCTTCCTCTTTTTTCACATTTCCAAGCCGATATTTACTCAACTATTGCCATAAAAGGCAAATCATTTCTCTCATATTTTGAAAATACCGGATTTGGCATAACCATTAAAAACCGTAAGCCAAGGCATTCCAATAACTCATTATATTCCAATCGGTTTACAAGTCCTCCCAACCTGTTGATATTTATTTGGGTAAAATGGATTTAAGCCAATTCAATTTGGTTATTTTTGCAGCAAACTGGAGATATAGTCATGAGTGTTGGATATTCTGAGGATAGTATTAAAACGTTGGAATGGCAGGAGCACATTCGCAAGCGCCCGGGTATGTACATTGGCAAGCTTGGCGATGGCTCTCAGCCCGACGATGGTATTTATATTCTGCTTAAGGAGGTTGTAGATAACTCCATCGATGAGTTCATGATGGGGAACGGAAAGCGTATCGACATTCAACTTAACGAGAAAACAGTTTCCATACGCGACTACGGCCGAGGTATCCCGCAAGGGAAACTTATAGATGTTGCTTCCAAAATGAATACAGGTGCCAAGTACGATTCCAAGGTTTTCAAGAAATCGGTTGGCCTGAATGGTGTTGGTATCAAGGCAGTAAATGCCCTATCATCACAGTTTATCATCAAAAGTATTCGCGAGGGTTTGGTTCGCGAGGCCGAGTTTGCAGGTGGCATACTTGTTAACGACAAGCAATACCAAGCCAATGGCGAGGCTAATGGTACATATGTTCAGTTCACCCCCGATGTAATGGTGTTCGGCCAATACTCATTTCAGGATGAGTATATCGAAACCATGATCCGTAACTACACCTACCTCAACACCAACCTTACCATCAGCTATAACGGCAAAGAGTTTATCTCAAAAAACGGTTTGCTCGACCTGCTGAACGAAAACATAACCACAGAGCCCCTCTACCCTATCATTCATCTGAAGGGCGAAGATATTGAAGTGGCCATAACCCATGGTGTTGGCTATGGCGAGGACTACTATACTTTTGTCAACGGTCAGCACACTACCCAGGGCGGAACACATCTAACGGCATTCCGCGAAGCTTACGTGAAAACCATTAGGGAGTTCTACAAGAAAGATTTTGACCCTTCCGATATCCGAACATCCATAATTGCTGCCATTAGCATTAAGGTTGAAGATCCCGTATTTGAATCGCAAACCAAAACTAAGTTGGGTAGCAAGGATATGGGCCCCAATGGCCCTTCGGTAAAGCAGTTCATTACCGATTTCATCAAGGAAAAACTTGATAACTACCTGCACAGGAACAGCGAAACCGCTCAAATTCTACTGCAAAAGATTATTGAATCCGAAAAGGAGCGTAAGGCCATCTCGGGTATCAAGAAGATTGCCCGCGAACGCGCTAAAAAGGCAAGCTTGCACAACCGAAAGTTACGCGATTGCCGTATTCATTACAATAGCAAGGATGAGCGCGCCCACGAAAGTACCCTTTTCATTACCGAGGGCGACTCGGCTAGCGGTTCCATTACCAAATCGCGCGATGTAAACACCCAGGCAGTATTCTCACTTCGTGGTAAACCGCTTAATACCTATGGATTAACCAAAAAGATTGTTTACGAGAACGAGGAGTTTAACCTGCTACAGGCTGCCCTCGACATTGAGGAAGATATGGAAAACCTCCGCTACAACCGGATTGTAATAGCAACCGATGCCGATGTGGACGGAATGCACATCAGGCTTTTGCTCATTACCTTTTTCCTGCAGTTTTTCCCTGAACTAATCCGTCAGGAACACCTTTTCATCCTTCAAACCCCGCTTTTCCGTGTTCGTAATAAGAAGAAAACCATATACTGCTACTCCCCCGAAGAAAAGGAAAAGGCTATTGCCGAACTAGGGCCAAACCCTGAAATAACAAGGTTTAAAGGGTTGGGTGAGATTTCGCCCGATGAGTTCAAGAACTTTATTGGCCCCGATATGAGGCTCGACCCGGTTCGCTTAACCAAGGAAGACCAGATACAAGACCTGCTTGAATTCTACATGGGCAAGAATACCCCCGACCGTCAGGACTTCATCATCAACAACCTCAGGATTGAGGAAGATATTATTGACGAGGAGCCTGCCCCTAAAGTTGATGAAAACAACATCAACGTGGAAGGTAACCCTGAAGTCGAGAATAAAAACCTGGTAGCATAAACATCAACATACAATAGCTCAAGAACATGCGATTGGACGATTTTGAAGCGGATGAGCTGTTAAGCGAAGGCGAGGAAAAACCCGTTTCGCCTGAGCTTCATGCCAAAATTGAAAGGATTACCGGCGAAGCAGCCAAAAAGACCCACATTTCTGGGATGTACAAGGATTGGTTCTTGGACTACGCCTCATACGTTATACTGGAACGTGCCGTACCCCACCTCGACGATGGATTGAAACCCGTACAACGCCGCATCCTGCATGCCATGAAGCGGCTCGACGATGGACGCTACAATAAGGTGGCCAACATCATTGGTTACACCATGCAGTATCACCCACACGGTGATGCCTCTATTGGTGAAGCCCTCGTTCAGCTTGGTCAAAAAGACCTGCTGATTGACACCCAGGGTAACTGGGGCAACATACTAACCGGCGACGGTGCAGCTGCACCTCGATACATTGAGGCCCGTCTCTCAAAGTTTGCCCTTGAGGTGGTTTTCAACCCCAAAACCACCGAGTGGATGCTCAGCTACGATGGCCGTAACCAGGAGCCTGTAACACTTCCGGTTAAATTCCCGCTACTCTTGGCACAAGGTGTTGAGGGGATTGCTGTGGGCCTGGCCTCAAAAATCCTACCCCATAACTTCAACGAGCTAATCGACGCAGCCATTAGCTACCTGAAAGGCAAAGATTTTGAGCTTTATCCCGATTTCCCAACCGGCGGCCTTGCCGATTGCAGTCGCTACAACGATGGTTTGCGTGGTGGAGCAGTAAAGGTACGAGCCCGAATCCAGAAAGTTGATAGGAAAACTCTTGCCATCACAGAAATTCCCTTCGGGAAAACTACTACATCCCTCATTGAGTCAATCCTTAAGGCCAACGACAAGGGTAAAATCAAGATTAAGAAGATTGACGATAACACAGCTGAAAACGTTGAGATTCTTATCCACCTGCATCCCGATGCCAACCCCGACATGACAATCGATGCGCTTTACGCCTTTACCGATTGCGAGATGTCCATTTCCACCAACTCGTGCGTTATCTACGACGATAAGCCGCGTTTCATGGGCGTTAAGGATATCCTAAAAGCATCGGTCGATCGAACAAAAGCGCTCCTTACCATGGAGCTCAACATCAGGTTGTCGGAGCTTGAGGATGATTGGCATTTCTCGTCGTTGGAGAAGATTTTCTTTGAGGAACGAATCTACCGGGAACTGGAAAAGGATACCGAAACTTGGGATTTGGTGATTGAGGCCATTGAGCGCGGTTTCGATCCATACCGTAAACTATTAAGGCGCGAAATTACCCGCGACGACATACTAAAGCTTACCGAGAAACCTGTCCGAAAAATATCGAAGTTCGATATCAAAAAGGCCGATGAGCACATCAAGGCCGTAGAAGCTGAAATGGAGCAGGTTAAACATCACCTGGCTAACATTGTTGCCTACACCATTGACTACTACCAGCAAATCAAGAAGAAGTACGGGAAAGGGAGGGATCGCAAAACCGAGCTTCGCAGCTTCGATACCATTGTGGCCACTAAGGTGGTTGTAGCCAACGAAAAACTCTACGTTAACCGCGCCGAAGGCTTTGTCGGCATAGGATTGAAAAAGGATGAATACGTTTGCGATTGCTCCGATATCGACGATGTAATAGTAATACTCCGTAACGGAAAGTACTACATCCGTAAAGTACAGGAAAAGGATTTCTTTGGCAAGGATATTGTTCATGTTGGCGTTTACAAAAAGAACGACACCAAAACCATATACAACGTGGTTTACCGCGATGGTCTTAACGGCGATATCATGATGAAGCGCTGTGCCATTAACGGTACTACACGCGACAAGGAGTATGATATAACCAAAGGAACACCGGGGTCGCAAATACTTTGGATTAGCGCCAACCCCAATGGCGAGACCGAAGTGCTAAAGGTTTACCTAAAACCACGACCTCGCCTACGGAACCTAATCCTTGAACTCGACTTTAGCCAACTGGCAGTAAAAGGACGTAGCTCGCAGGGAAATATTTTTACCCGATACGCCATTCATAAAATCACGCTAAAGGAGCGAATTGCTGGAACTGTTGAAGGAGCTAAGGTCTGGTACGATTCCGAGGTCATGCGCCTGAACCATGAGGGGCAAGGCGAATTCTTAGGCGAGTTTATGCCCGATGAACGCGTTTTGGTGGTAAACCCCGACGGAACCTACTTCCTGGCTAACACAAATTACTCCCTTAGGTTCGACGTTCAACCCCTGATTGTGGAAAAGTTCAATCCTCATAAGGTTTTCTCGGCCGTTTACTACGACGGTGAGCAAAAACATTACTACCTTAAACGGTTCCGCTTTGAACCAACCGAAAAAACGCAATCGTTTATCCCCGACGAGGATAACTCAAAGCTTATAGCTTTGAACGCCGATGTTTTCCCGGCACTAAAACTTGTGTTTGGAGGTAAGCACTCAAGCCGTGAACCCGAAAATATCGATGTTGATGCCTTTATAGCCGTAAAGGGCTACAAGGCAAAAGGGAAGCGCCTTACCACTTTCGATGTTAAACGGGTTGAGTTTACTGAGCCCCTAGAAAAAGAAAAATCGGCTTTTGAAGACGAATCGGATATCACCCCTATTCCCCAGCCTGACGATAATGATACTGGTTCATCGGCTGAACAAATGAGCTTGGAACTTTAGCTACAAAGAGCAGTTTTTTTACTGCTCTTTTTTTATACCTTTGATATCCCTTTGCAATTAGTTTAAAGTTTTGGGAATTTGTATTTTAATAATTGATTTGATTAAGTAATCATGTAGTAAGCGATGAAGATCTTCCTTATAGGGTTCATGTCCAGTGGAAAAACCACAGTTGGTAAAGAGTTAGCCCAAGCCCTGGGCTATCAATTCCTCGACTTGGATGAGTATATCGAAACCAGGCATCACAGGACTATTAAGCAGATTTTTGAAACCAAGGGCGAAGAGCATTTTCGGCTCATTGAGAATGAAGCCCTTAAAGAGGTCTGTTCGTTTAACGGCGATTTTGTGATCTCATCGGGTGGAGGAACATCATGCTTCTACAACAATATCGATTACATGAATCGCAATGGCATTACGGTTTACCTTAGGCTTGAGGTTTCGACCTTGGTAGCCCGTTTGGTGGAGTCAAAAATCGACAGGCCATTGCTGTGGGGAAAAACCCGCGAGGAGTTAAACGATTATATTATCCGCGTGCTTGACGAACGAAAAAAATTTTACGAGAAAGCCCAAATCATTGTCGATGCCGACAATTTTAATCCAACCGATTTAGCCAAAATGATTTTGTCGATGCTTGAGTAGCCATAGGCATTTTAGCATTTTGAAAAGCATTTAGAATTAGTATTATATAACTTTTATTGCTTTTGTTTCTTGGTTTTTTCATTAATTTACTTATGTTTGCTCCTAAATTGAAATAGAATGAAGGGAATATACATTTTAGAAGGTTTATGTTTAGGCCTAATTATTAATAGCGCAGCCTTTGCCCAGGTTGAGAACCAGGGTTTAAATCCTGACTCAATATATGAGCAAAAGCAAATAAATCAGATGGATAGTTTGCTTTACCAGTGGTACGTTCAACAACCCAACGAGGATAATAATCTGGTTGCCGATATTGAGGACGATACCATTGAAGGGCCTGAACTGCCCGACTCATTCTACATTAAACGTTTACAAAGCATAAATTCGCTAATCGATTTGCCCTATAACAATATTGTTCGAAGTTTTATAAAGGCATACACCGAGAAAAAACGCGACAAGGTAGAGGTAATGCTTGGGCTAACCGATTATTACTTCCCCATGATTGAGGAAATACTCGACATGTATCAGCTACCTCAGGAACTTCGGTTTTTACCAGTAATAGAATCGGCATTAAACCCACGTGCCATTTCCAGAGCCGGCGCTACGGGTTTATGGCAATTCATGTACGGCACAGGCAGGATGTATAACCTAACCATAAACTCCTTTATCGATGAGCGCCGCGACCCGATTGCTGCTACCCATGCAGCATGTCGATTCCTAAAAGACCTCTACTCTATTTATGGCGACTGGACACTTGTAATTGCCGCTTACAACTGTGGTCCTGCCAACGTGAACAAGGCAATCCGACGCTCTGGTGGTAAACGGAATTACTGGGATATCTATTACCATTTGCCTCGTGAAACCCGAGGATATGTTCCGGCTTTCATTGCCGCCAGCTACACATACTACTTCTACAAAGAACATAACCTACAACCCAAACCAATCACCCTACCTCCTGTAACCGATACCATCATTGTTAATAACATGCTGCACTTACAGCAAATTGCAGAGGTGCTGGACTATCCCATTGAACTCCTGCGAGATTTAAACCCACAGTATAAAATCGATATCATTCCGGCTAAAGGCAAATCGTATGTGTTAAGGTTACCCAAAGAAATGGTTGGCCCTTTCCTCGATAAGGAAAAAGAGATTTACGCATACAAGGATAGCGTTTTCTTTAACCAGAAGATATTGGCAAACCCATCGCGATATACAGCATCGTACCAACACGAGGTGCCCCCCGGATCGATCCGATTTGTTTACAAGGTAAAAGAGGGCGATGTTTTAGGATCAATTGCCGAACGCTACAATGTATCGGTACGACAGCTCAAGGAATGGAATAATCTTTACCGAAACCTGATTAGAGTGGGACAAAGGCTGATTATTTATGTGCCCGAACGCACAGCCTCAAAGCTTGGAATAGTTCAAGAGAAAAAATCGTAGATGTAATATATCGTCATTTCCCTGCATTTGGACGAACAAAACCTGTTGTTCGTCCTTTTTCTATTTTTTACTGATATTCAAATTAACTAATAGTATTTTCTTTGCAACAATTATAGCTATAGTATGCCCCGTAAAGTATTATCATTTGTCGCATTT
Source organism: Bacteroidota bacterium (assembly GCA_040752515.1). Lineage (GTDB taxonomy): Bacteria > Bacteroidota > Bacteroidia > Bacteroidales > Tenuifilaceae > Tenuifilum. The sequence continues at coordinate 14,779 of JBFMGQ010000040.1, forward strand.
GCTCTACTTTTTTCCTGCGCATCGAATAGGAATGCGGAAAAAGCTGGTGTTAAGGACGATCATGTTCCATTTATCGAGTTCTATACAATTACCGAGGGGAAAGCGTTAAGCGGCGCACCAGTTCAGGGCAGAAGAATCGATGGACCAGGATACTCATATAATCCCGAAACGCAGAAACTGGATATCTACAGGAATAATCTCTCCGATAGCCTAAATATTAAACTTTACCTTGGCGTTGGCAAGGTTCTTAAAGGTACCGCCGGACAGGGTGTATCGAGTACTGTAATTGGCGTTAGCAATTTCCCCTATACTGTCAACAATCTTACCATTTCAAAAGCAACCAACACTATAGTATATTGTTTACTCAAAGGAAAAAGGTTTGAGCTAAGGCCAGGTCAAGAATACTTAATCACTGAAAGCAAAACCGACTCCCTTCCAAACTCCTCAGTAGTTCAAACCACCACCACATGGAAAGTAACATTTACCGGATTTGTAAATCAAAATCAATAAATTAAACAGGTATTAGTAACACGAAAAAACAAACTTATGCTTAAAAGAAGTATATCTTTTAGAATTGTGGCCACTCTGCTACTATTCTCATTGTCTGCATTACTTTTTGGGGTTCCTAAAAGGTACGTGCCCATGGTAGTTTTCCAGCCCGATGGGACAAAAATTGAATGTTATGCCAGTGGCGATGAGTTTCACAACTGGCTGCACGATGCCGATGGATACACAATTGTTCAACACCCTAAAACAGGCTACTTTGTTTACGCCATAAAGGAAAATGGCAAACTTGTAGCCAGCGACATGATTGTGGGTAAGGCTAAACCTACTGCAACAAAAGGGTTAGAGCCGTTTACTAATATCACACGCGAGGAGTACATTGCAAAGCGCAAAAGCAAACGGGTCGATAATCACTATTTATCGCTAACCCCAACCAAAGGGGCAAGTGGCATTGCCCCATTAAGGGCAAAGGATACCAAGGAAGCAACCGTTATGAATAACATCGTTATATTCATTCGCTTTGCCGACGATAATCCTGGCGATGAACCCATTGATTACTACCAGAACATCTATAATGGTGCATCAATGTCAGTTACCGACTACTACAACAGTGTTTCCTACGGAAAATTCACTATCAGTACCACCTTTTACCCAACAACCACAAACAGCTATGTGGTTTGGTACCAGGACTCCCAAAACCGTAACTATTACCGTCCCTATAATGCACAATCAAACACCATTGGTTACGACCCCGATGAAGATAGCTATGCCAACCCTAAAAGCCAGACATACCGTGAGCACACCTTGCTAAAAAATGCCATTGAGGCTGTTGCCTCACAAATTCCAAGTAACATCAACCTCGACATTAACAACGATGGATATGTAGATGTGGTTTCGTTTATTATTGCAGGCACTAACGACTCATGGAATGACCTTTTATGGCCTCACCAGTGGAGTTTATGGAGCAAAACTGCCAGTATAAATGGCAAACAGGTAGGCGACTACACCCTTCAGCTTCAATTTTTTGGTAATTCACGTATCGACCTTGGCACCCTATGCCATGAGATGTTCCACGCGGTAGGCTCTCCCGATCTTTACCACTACGACGACAATTTGAACAGGTCGCCGGTTGGGGTTTGGGATATTATGGAAGGAACCAGGGATGAACCACAGAACATGGGTGCTTACATGAAATACCTATATGGAGGCTGGATTGATAATATCCCTGTGATAACCCAAACCGGAACATATACACTTAACCCTCTCTCAACCTCAGCTACCAACAACTGCTTTATTATACCCTCACCTGCCACTCACACCGAGTACTTTTTGGTTGAGTACCGCAAGCGCGAGGCTTACGACGCCAGCCTGCCAAACGATGGTATGTTGGTTTACCGTATCAATTCAAAACTCGAGGGCTATGGCAATGCCGGAGGCCCACCCGATGAGGTTTATGTTTACCGCCCCAATGGCAGCTTAACCCTCAACGGCACTATATCAAACGCTACCTTTAATGCATCGTATGGCCGCTCTACTATGAACGATCAAACCAACCCTCACAGTTTCCTATCCGATGGTTCAAATGGAGGTATCAACATATCAAATGTTACTGCTGCCGATGCTACTATTTCATTTAATGCAACCATCGATTTTTCGCCCTGGATTGTACTTAAAAACGACAAAGGCTATGGTTCTGCCATAGGAAATGGAGCAACTACCTTAACCGTAGCCACGCGTTTTACTGCAAGCGATTTGGCAAACCATGTTGGTAAATACATCAAAAAAGTAGATTTTTACATCAAAAGCGATAATGGCAACAGGGTAACATCGGCCGAAACCATAAGTATTTGGGAGGGTGGAAGTTTTGGTAATCCTGGAACACTGGTTTACTCCCAAAACGCCTCTGCCGAGGTGGTTGTTGACCAGTGGACAACCCACAACGTTAAAACCCCCGTTGAAATTAAAGCCGACAAGGAGTACTGGGTGGGCTATACTGCCACTGCAACCAAGGGGTATCCCTTTGCAACCGATGGTGGGCCTATGGTTGAAGGTAAGGGAGGATGGATTTATGTTGGCAGCCAGTGGAAGCAATTATCGGAATACAACTTAAACTATAACTTCCTGATACGTGCAATAATTGCAGATAAAACAACCGATGTTGACTTAAATCCATTAAAAGAGCCAACCATAACTCTATACCCCAACCCATTGGAAAGCGAAGGTTTTATTAGGATTGAGCAAAACCTAAATGCAACCTCAGCAGATATCGAGGTAGTTAATACTCTCGGGCAGGTAGTGCTATCGCAAAGAAGCAATAATTTGAATGAAGCAGAAAACACAGTACCCCTTAACCTGTCGAGGTTATCTAAAGGGGTTTACATTGTTAGGGTAAACCTGATTAATTCTGCCAACTCGCAAATTCTCAAATCAAAAACAATTAAGTTTAGCAAGATATAGTAATTTGGTATAATGTTTGTAAATTTGATCGTGTAAACTAATCCAAATTTTAAAATGAAAAAACTAATTACGCTTGCAACCCTGGTAGTGTTAGCATTACCCATGTTTGCTCAAGACAAACCTGCCGTTTCGGAGGAGCCCAATGTTGTTAAGGTAAACACCTTAAGTTTACTTGTAGGAACCGGTTCATTGTTTTACGAACGCAAATTATCCGATAACCTTTCGGGACAGATGGGCGTTGGCTACCTTAGCTACAAAATTGAGGATTCCAAATTCTCTGGACTTATCCTAACCCCTGAGGTGCGCTTTTACCCTAAAAGCAATGCTATTGACGGCTTCTACCTTGCGCCATATTTCAGGTATCAAAACTTTAAGCTTGAGAATACTGAAACCAACGATAAAGGGACCTATGCAAACTACGGAGGTGGTTTAGCTATTGGACGTCAGTGGATTACTGACTCTGGATTTACTATGGATCTTTTCTTTGGTGGCCATTACAGCAAAGGAAGTATCGAAACCGAAGAAGGGGCTACAGGCGATAATTTTGATGTGGCAAAATTTGAAGGTTTCCGTATTCGTATAGGATTCTCTATTGGTTTTGCTTTCTAACCCTTTCAAATTAAAAAAAAGAGGTGCTTGTGGCACCTCTTTTTTTTATCTTCAAATCTACTTTTAACTATATCCCTAAACGTTTCCGCAAAGCTTTCCCCTCATCCTCAAAACCCGGTTTACCTAACAAGGCAAACATGTTCTTCTTGTAAGCCTCAACTCCGGGTTGGTCGAATGGATTTACATCTAAGGTGTAGCCGCTAATGGCGCATGCACGCTCAAAGAAGTAAAGCAAGTATCCAATCCAGTATGCGCTTAGCTCAGGAATGGTAATCTGAATGCAGGGTACTCCCCCGTCGTTGTGGGCGACTATAGTACCCAGTTCGGCCATATGATTTACCTCAGTGAGGCGTTTACCAGTAAGGAAGTTTAACTGGTCAAGGTTATCGGGATCGTTTGGAATGGTTAACTTATGCCATGGCTTCTCAACCGATAGAACCGTTTCGAAAATAAAACGCTCACCTTCCTGTATGTACTGACCCATGGAGTGCAAATCGGTAGTAAAATCCACACCAGCAGGGAAAATTCCCTTGTTTTCCTTTCCCTCGCTTTCGCCGTAGAGCTGTTTCCACCACTCGGTTACAAAGTGGAGCTTTGGGGTGTAGTTTACCATGATTTCTACCTTTTTGCCCTTGGCATAAAGCACATTCCGGGCTGCCGCATACTGGCAAGCAGGATTTTGATCAAATGGCACATTGGCCGAGGTGTCGTTCATCGCCTGGCGAGCTCCCTCTACCAGTTGCCGAATATCGAAGCCTGCAATGGCTATGGGCAAAAGGCCAACAGGTGTTAACACCGAGTAACGTCCACCCACATCATCGGGAATTACAAAGGTGCGATATCCTTCGGTATCGGCCAGCTTGCGTAGGGCACCCTTCGACTGGTCAGTAATGGCAACAATGCGTGAGGCTGCCTCGGTTTTGCCCACCTTACCCTCAAGGTGTTGCTTAAGCAAACGGAATGCAATAGCAGGCTCAGTGGTTGTTCCCGATTTGGAAATCACCACAATGGAGTAGGAATGCTTATCGAGCAATTTTAGAAGCTCGGCATGGTAATCCTCGCAAATGCTGTTGCCGGCAAAAAGCACCTTTGTACCTCCATTTTCGAGCATCGAAAAACTGTTGCCCAGGGCTTCAATAACTGCTTTTGCCCCAAGATATGAACCTCCAATACCAACCACCACTACAAATTCACTTTTGTTGCGAAGCTCATTGGCAGCCTTTTCAATGCTCTTCAGCTGTTCCTCGGTGATTTCGGCAGGTAAGGTTACCCAACCTAAAAAATCATTGCCCTTACCACTTTTGGTTTCAATCTGCCTTTGGCATAAGTCAATCCTTTCTTTCAAAGAGACTACCTCATTGCCATCGGCAAAATGGTAAATGTTGTTAAGCTTAACTTGAAGTTTACTCATTTTAGTAAGTAATTTATATTTATTGTTTTAACACTTCCAAAATCGATTTTATTAAAAACCTTAACGTTTCAATTCAAAATCAACGCCAGTTGCCTGGTAATGGCTGTTGGGGAATTTATTTTTGCTGCACCGGCACTTGAACTTTCGGGTTTTATCAACCTTAGCACTTTTAGGTGCTACTTTACGGTTGCAACCATAAGTAAGTAGCAGCGTTGTTGCTATTGCAAAAAGAAACACTATTTTTATCAACTTTCTCATTTCATCGCGAAGGTACAAAGAATTTACAACCAAATGTAAGTTTGTTTTGCTATCTATTTTTCTGATCGGATTGGGAATTCAAGACCTAAACCGTTTGAGATAGCTTTGGGATACCCGTTAAAAAAAAGGCTAACAAAAGCTAAATTTGCAACCTCAACCATACCTATCATGCCAAGAAGGGAAAAAATAATTGGAAAAAAAGTCGAAGAAATAGAAGCAACGCTTTCCAATCTGGGGTTACCTCCTCAATATGCATTAAAACTGGCAGTATGGATTTACCGCAAGCGGATTCAACATTACGCTGATATAAATGACATCCCAAAGCATGTACTAAATACCCTGCAAAATGAATTTGGCGATATACATGGTGGAAATAGCTTTGAACGCTATCCTAGCACCGATGGTTCAGTAAAATACCTGTTTACAAACGCCCAAGGGCAACGCTTCGAATCGATATACATGGACAATGGGAAGCGAAAAACGCTTTGCTTGTCGACACAAGCTGGCTGCCGAATGGGCTGTAAGTTCTGTATGACAGGGAGTATTGGTTACAAAGGCAATTTGGATGCCGAGAGTATAATTGCTCAGTTGCTTTCAATACCCGAAAATAAAGTTGTAAATCGATTGGTAATAATGGGCATGGGTGAGCCACTCGATAACTGGATTGAGGTGAGCCGGGCTCTGGATATCCTAACTTCCGGCTCTGGAATTGCCTTTGGAAAGTCAAACATCACTCTATCAACCGTAGGTATTATTAATGGTTTAGAGGAATTCTTACTGAGCCCAAGATGCAACCTTGCCATAAGCCTTCATTCGCCCTATCATGACGAAAGGGCGATGCTAATGCCCTCGGAAATAGGAAATCCGATAAACGAGGTTGTAAGGTTGCTGCTTAAATACCCTATGGCAAAACCCTTACGGCTCTCGTTTGAGTATGTAGCCCTTGGGGGCATCAACCTGAGCAAACAGCATGCAAAAGCCATATCGGATTTGTTGAATGGATTAAAGTATCACATCAACATCATACCCTGGAACGAGCATCCGGCAGCCGATTTTAAAAGCCCAACTATTGAAGAGCAGGAAAGCTTTACCCGCTGGTTAAATCAATACGGGGTGCTTTGGACAATACGCCAATCGAAGGGAAATGAAGTTGGGGCTGCCTGTGGGCAAATGGCCGGCAGGCAAACCCCAAATAGATTTTAGTAATTATAGAAATACCTTACGCTAATAAACTTTTAGCACGTTCAAGCGCAAGGTCAAACGATGGTAAAATGTTTTCCTTTCCGATCAACTTATCAACTCCACCTCGTTCCAACTCGGTACGTACTTCTTTTCTAACCCCGGAAAGAACAACTTTTACATTAAATTTATGAAGAGTTTTGATGGTATCCTTCAGGTTATTCAACCCAGTAGAATCAATAAAGGGCACATGACGCATTCTGATAATCATCACTTTTGATTTTAAGCCCAATTGCTTTATTACCGAACTATACTCCTTAGCCGAGGCAAAGAAGAAAGGACCGCTAATCTCATAAATCGAAATTCCTTTGGGGATATCGGGATATTGCTCCACTAAATCGGAATCAACCTCAAATTCAACTTTTTGAGCAGCATCGGACATACGTTTCATGAACAAAAACGAAGCCATAACCACACCAACCTCAATGGCTACGGTCAGATCGACAAGAACTGTTAGTAAAAACGTGGTTATAAGGATCACTCTATCAAAAAGCGGAGCTTTTAATATCGATACAAAGTTACGCCACTCACTCATGTTGTACGAAACAACTATCAGTATTCCTGCAAGGCACGACATGGGAATCAACTTAGCCCATTTCCCAAAGAAAAGCATGATAAGTAGAAGCGTAATGGCGTGTACCATGCCAGCCACGGGTGTTCGCCCACCATTTTTTACATTTGTTGCGGTACGTGCAATTGCCCCGGTAGCCGGTATTCCACCAAAAAACGGGGTTATAACATTGGCTATACCCTGAGCAATAAGCTCAGTATTGGAGCGATGATTACCGCTAATCATACCATCGGCAACTACAGCTGAAAGCAACGACTCAATTCCCCCTAAAAGGGCTATTGTCAATGCTGGTGCAATATAATCCCCAATTTGATCTATATTTATGTGAGGAACTGAGATAGAAAAATTATTTGGTATTTCACCAAAAAAACTCTCGATTGTAGTAACTGGTATGTTAAAAACATTTACTACTGTGGTTACCAATATAATGGCTACAAATGAACCTGGAACTTTAGTGGTAATCTTTTTAAAATAAATCGCGATCAAAATTGTAATCACAGTAATTATAAGAGCTGCAGGATTTATGGTATCGATAGAACTAAAATAAACGCTCCACTTATCAATAAACGCCGATGGCACTTTATCGATACTAAGTCCTAATGCATCCTTTATTTGGGTAGAAAAAATGACAAGGGCGATACCACTCGTAAAACCTACCACTAATGGGTATGGAATAAATTTCAAAAGCGTTCCCAACCGGAGTAGCCCAAAACCAATCAGTATTAAACCGGCAAACACAGTTGCAATTATTAGTCCATCTAAACCATACTGTTCAATAATTCCATAAACAATAACGATGAATGCCCCTGTTGGGCCTCCAATCTGTACACGGCTACCTCCAAGAAGCGAAATAATAAAACCAGCTATTACTGCAGTTACAAGTCCTTTATCGGGCGAAACCCCTGAGGCCACAGCAAATGCTATTGCAAGGGGCAATGCAACTATGCCTACTATAATACCCGCAAATAAATCTTTGGAAAACTGCGTTTTAAAGTAGTCTTTATCTATTACCGAGAATAGCTTTGGTTTAAAAACTCTTTCCATTATGGTAAATTTTAAATTAAAAATGAATGCAAAAGTAGATTAAACCCAAACTCGTTATTCACTTATTAATGATTTTTTTACAATATTTTTGCTTAACCAAACATCCAATGCCATGAACAATTTTTTGAATGTTATTTATAATCGCAAAAGCGTGCGTAGTTTCACCAGCCAAGTGGTGAGCAATGATTTACTGACAGAACTTGTACGAACTGGCATGGCAGCACCCTCGGCAAGGAACTTACAGCCTTGGGCTTTTGTAATTGTTACCAACAGAAATACCATGGATATGCTTGCCGAGCGTTTACCCTACGCCAAGATGCTGTTTGAGGCCCCCGCCGCCATTGTTGTTTGCGGCGACCTTTCAAAAGCAGGCGACAGTCCCGAAGGATACTGGGTACAGGATTGCTCTGCAGCAACACAGAATATTCTGCTTGCTGCTGAAGCGTTAGGATTGGGTGCGGTATGGACAGGAGTTCACCCACGAGCCGACAGGGTAACCATTGTAAAGGATGTACTGAAACTACCCGACAATGTAATACCACTTAATGTTATTCCTATTGGATATCCCAAAGGTGAACACCGACCTAAAGATAAATTTAAGGTCGAAAACATTCACTGGCAACAATGGTAGGCTAAATATTGCCTATCAAGGTAGAGGCTGTTAGTTCCCTGTAGCGCTCGTTAAAGCTAGTGCATACCTGTTTTACCTGCTTCAGTTCCGGAATATCGGGTTCAATCTCAAACCCGTAGCTATCGAGTTTTTCCTCAACAAATGCAATTGATAGGTGTTCAATATGCCGGGCAGGTTGGTAGCCAACATCCTTAGTATCGTTAATGAGCACCTCATTTAGCAACTCACAGTTTACCATTAAATCGAGGAGGTTTCGCATCAGGCGTTGAGGAATCTTGAGGCTAACCGATAGTTCAAGGCTTGTTGCCGGTTTCTCGCCTTGTATAAATCGTTTTACAATGGTGCTTAACACCAGCAAAGCCAATAGTTTCCTATTCTTATGACTTATATGGGTGGTTTCCCTTTCAAATTCATACATATCAACATTTTGATAGGCAAATGAAATTTCGGCACCAAATAGCACGATTTGCCAACTTATTTGCACCCAAAAAAGGAATAAGGGTAAGGCAGCAAAACTTCCGTAAATAGCGTTATATCGGGAAACACCAATTTGAAGGGTAATATACAACCACTGGAGAATAACAAAACCCGTACCGGCAATAATACCAGAAATAATACCTGATTTGTATGAGACCTTTGTGTTGGGTATGGCAATGAAAATAAAACTGAAAAGAATCCATATTAACAGGTAAGGCAAAAACTGAAGCATATCAATCAGGTAAGGGCTTATATAGCTTACCAGTTCATGCTTTTCAGCAATTGTAGTAACTTTGGTAGCCAGATAAATATGAATACTTCCTGAAGCGATTAGCAGTATAGGAGATATTAGCATTATTGAGAGGTAATCGGTAAACTTTCGAACCCAGCTACGAGGCTTTTCCACCTGCCATATATCGTTAAAGGCATGTTCAATGCTCGAAAGCACGTTAATTACCGACCAAAAAAGCAGAACAACACCTATCCCAGCAATTAATCCACCGCCAGTTCGGGCTAGGAGCGAGTTGGCAAACACAATAACCCTATTAATAACCTCCTCCTGTCCCTTAAACTGAGTAGTGATTTGTTGTTCAAGGTATTTTTCAAAACCAAATCCCTTGGCAATTCCAAATGCCATGGCAAAAATTGGCACAATGGACATGAGCGTGTAGTATGTGAGTGCCGATGCCTTAACAATCACCTTGTCCTCAAAAAAACCCTTGAGGGCAAGCAGTAGCACCCGTAAATATTTGAAAGGCCATTTCAGCTTAGGCGGTAACTCCTCAAGGTTCATACTCCAAATATCGTGGAGCAAGAATCGCTGAACCCTCTTGTACCACTCAAGAAACCTGTTTGCTTTTTTTTGCTTATTCATTGCATTACACTATTGTCCGACTAAAATGCAAATATTGAGTCCTGCGCCAATAAATGCATGATAATCAGATATTAAAATTCATTACTAAAAAGAGACCTCCCCCCTCAAAACAATAGTTGAAGTTGTCCCTGT
>JBFMGQ010000041.1:0-24434 GCA_040752515.1 Bacteroidota bacterium
CGACTAATTTTATTTCCTTATTTTTGCTCATGTTGTGATTTTGTATGCAAAACAAATCTACAACATCGGGGGCGAATCCTTCGGGTGAAACCCCCTTATTCTACTTTTTTTTGTCGGACAGTAGTGACTATTTATAATACCTTAACTAGCACTTGGGATTTTGATGCAAACCGATCGAACCACTTTGTTTACAGCGAGGAGATTTACTCAGCCTATGGTATTTACTCAAATTCATTTGCTAATGGCAAATTTAGCTACCAGATAGGTTTACGCGTTGAGGATCAGCACTCTAAATCGGATCAGAGAACTACCAACCAGGTGGCCGATGTTAACAGGCTGAACCTATTTCCAAGTGCTCATATTCGCTGGGAGCCAAATCCCATCAATAGCCTTCAGCTATCCTATAGCCGCAGGGTGAATAGGCCAAGCGTAATGGTGTTAAATCCATTCCTTAATACGTCCGATAAGTTCAACTGGTCACAGGGTAACCCATACCTTGAGCCTGAATTTACCAGTTCAATTGACCTAAGCCATAACCTTAATTTTTCCAAAACTAAAATTACTACCTCGGTATACTACCGCGATACTCGTAATGGCTTTTCAAGAAAAATGACGGTTATTGATACCGTAGCAAGCCAACCAACACTTACTACCTTCATCAATCTATCGCACTATGAAAACATTGGTGCAGAGGCAGTTGTAACTCAGAATATTGCTAAATGGTGGAGGTTAAACGCCAGTTACAGCTACTACTACTCAAAACTTTTTGGCGATGTGGTTAGCGGTGCAAATGAGGGACGCTCATGGAATGCAAAGTTGGCTTCGTTTTTTACAATTGGAAAGAATGTCGACATACAGCTAACTGGTAATTACCGTGCTCCTTCCATTACAGTTGGCGGATCAGGACGTGGGTTCCATATGGAAGGTGGAGCTCAAGGAAAATCAAAGGAGATGTACTGGGTTGATTTAGGTGCACGTATCAATGTTTTAAATAAGAAGGGAACCGTTACGGTTAGGGTGAGCGATATTTTTAATACACAAAAGATGAAGTACAGCTCATGGGATACAAACTTTTACTCGTACAACGAGAGCTGGCGCGATAGTAGGGTAGTTTTTGTTGGATTCTCATACCGAATCAACAACTATAAGATGCGACCAGAGAAAAGAGTTGATACTGATGATTCTTTCGATATAACTGAATAGCTTTTGGTTTAGGTTGGTGAATGGCCGCTCAGCTTGAGCGGCTTTTCTTTTAGTTTAGGCCCCCTTTACCCCTATACAATTTTATTGGTTCATTGAATTCAACTTTAATCACAGTCATCGTGCTGTCAGTATGCTCCTTGGGTACATCAATAAAAATTAACCCGGGTACTGGGCTCCACGAGATTTTTCCAACTATCTTATACTGTAGCTGATGGTTTGTTCCTAGTACGGTTATCTTTTTAATGGTGCTTGAGATACCTTTCAGCATGATTTGGCCAAAAGTTTTGGCAGGTAAAAAAAGAAAAAGCGATGTTGAGTCGTTTGATAGCGATGTAGGGCCATAGAAATGCCCCTGTGGTAAACCCGGGAGTGTACCGTATATAGCTTCGGAATGCTTGCCAATCCATTCTCCAATGGAGCATAAAACCATAATTTGTTCTTGCGGAATTAACCCGTTTGCTTTAGGTGTAATGTCGAGTAGGAGGTTTCCACCCATGCTAATAGCATCGGTTAAAATACTTATAATTTCAAAAGGAGTTTTATAGATGGTATCGTTCACTCTATAGCCCCATGATGTGTTCATGGTCATGCAAAGTTCCCAGTATTTCAGGTTTGGCCGAGTAACCGGAAAGTTTTGTTCAGGTGTATCGTAATCGCCATAACCTTGCAATCGACCGTTAATTATGGTGTTTGGGTTGTACCGGTGGATGAGCTCTCTTATTTTTTCAGCTTGCCATTCATTGGCTGAATGTTCCCAATCGCCATCGAACCACATTAAATCGGGATTGTATAGCTGCATGAGTTCTTCAATTTGCCCATGACAAAATTTTAAGAACCTTTGCCACCGTAACGTATCGTCGGGGATACTGTAGCGATTTGAATCGCTTGTGAAACCGGGGTAATCGGGATGAGACCAGTCGATTAGGGAGTAGTATATGCCAACTTTAATACCCTGCTCGCGCAACGCTTTAATAAATGGCGATAGTACATCGCGTGAAGCTGGCGATTGCCTTGCAACGGATAGTTTACTGAACTTTGTGTCCCATAGTGCAACCCCATCGTGGTGTTTGGCCGTGATAACAGCATATCTAGCGCCAGACTGCTTAATTAGCTTTGCCCACTGTGTTGGATTGTAATTCTCGGCTCTGAACTGGTTTATTTGCGCCATATAGTCGGCATGTGAAAGCTGTTTATTGTAAAATGCCCACGATTCCGATGTGTTTCCAAGTGAGTAGATGCCCCAATGAATGAAAATACCATACTTGGCATCGGCAAACCACTGCATACGCTCATCGTTAACCTGTGCGTGGCAAATATTAACCAATACCAAAATGGTTAAAAGCGGTATGAATTTTTTAAGGCTTGCTAATGTGCACATAATCAATAATATTTATGCATTAAAACATTGTGTTAAACAATTAACAATTAAATATACTTATCTAAATTTCTCAATATGATATTTCTTTTATTTTTTTGCAGCCAAATTAAAAAAAATTAAAGCTATGTTCACTTTAATGGTTGTTGTTTTTATTTTGGGCTATACGGCCATAGCTCTTGAGCACAATATAAAGGTAAACAAAACTGCATCGGCCTTATTCCTTGGTGTTGCGATGTGGGTTTTGCTAATGCTCGATGCCGGTGGAATTTTAAGTAGAGATATTGGCGGGCGATTCAGCGAGTTTCTTAATAGTCATCCCGATTTGGCATCACTTCCCCGGTGGGAGCAATACGTTAATTATATTGTAGATAATCAAATTCTCGAATTTTTAGGCGAGATAGCCGAGATTCTGTTCTTCCTGATGGGAGCAATGACTATTGTTGAGATTGTTGACCAGCACGGTGGTTTTAAAATAATTACCAATAGAATTAAAACCCGAAACAAGATTAAGCTGTTGTGGATAATTTCATTTGTTACCTTTTTTCTCTCATCGGTTCTCGATAACCTTACCACAGCAATTGTTATGGTTGCTTTACTTCGCAAGCTTATTGACCACCGTCACGACAGGTGGCTATATGCCGGAATGGTTATAATAGCAGCAAACGCCGGTGGGGCATGGTCACCCATTGGCGATGTTACAACAATTATGTTGTGGATTAAAGGGAATGTAACAACCGCAGGTATAGTACCTAAGCTTTTTTTAGCCAGTATGGTAAGTTTACTAGTTCCCCTTATGGTTTTATCGTTTATGCTAAAAGGCGACTTAGAGGATACCCAGCTATCACGCCATGAAAAGGAGCATTCAGCAACACCTGCCACCCGAAGGGAGCGCCACATAATATTTATTTTGGGGGTGGGCGCCTTACTCTTTACCCCAGTTTTTAAGGTTCTTACCCATTTACCCCCCTTCCTGGGAATGCTGTTTGGATTATCGGTACTTTGGATATTTACGGAAATAATGTACCATCGCAAGAGCGAACTCGATGAAAAAGAGAAGCGCACAGTAGCCCGTGTTATAAAGAATGTGGACGTTCCCACTATACTATTCTTTTTAGGAATACTCATGGCTGTTGATGCCCTACAAACTGCTGGGCACCTAACTTTGCTGTCGCAGTGGCTCGATAAGTCATTTACAAGTCCTTACCCCCCAAACATTCTGATAGGTTTACTCTCGTCGGTAGTTGACAACGTTCCGCTTGTGGCCGCTGCAATGGGAATGCATCCTGCGGTATCACCCGATTTGGTATCTGCTGCTAGTGGCATTAGTTCAACCTATGTGGTCGATGGTAATTTTTGGAATCTTCTGGCATATTGTGCCGGAACAGGTGGTAGTATACTAATCATAGGTTCAGCTGCCGGGGTTGCCGTAATGGGACTTGAAAAAATTGACTTTATGTGGTACTTGAAACACATAAGTTTACTAGCACTACTTGGGTATTTTGCTGGTATTCTTACCTATTTCATAATGTTTGGGTAGTACTAATGAATCATATGGGTAAATCCGTGGGCATAAATTTTGCCCCGGATTTTTTTTGTCTATCACTTAAATAATTTATAAAGTTGCAAGAATGTATTTCAAAGTATACTCAAATGAGCATCGACATTATTAAGGTTCAAAACAAATCGGATCTTTACAAGTTCATTCATCTACCTGCCAAAATACATGAGGGGCATAAAAATTGGGTACCCCCAATTTACTCCGATGAGTGGGATTTTTACAATCCCAAAAAAAATAGAGCCATGTCGTACTCCGATACTGTTTTGTTTCTTGCATTACGCAATGGTAAACCCGTTGGGCGTATCATGGGGATTATCAATAAAAGGTATAACCAAATTCATAACGAAAAAACTGCTCGTTTTTTTAATCTGGAATCCTTTAAGGATTATGATGTTGCGCAAGCGCTCATGAATGAGATTGAAAAGTGGGCACGAGCTCAGGGAATGGAACGTTTAATAGGCCCCATGGGATTTTCCGATAAGGATCCGCAGGGTTTGCTAATTGAAGGGTACGATGAACCCATTGTTCTTGCCTCGAATTGTAATTATCCATACCTGGTTGAATATGTGAACCGGTATGGTTTTGATAAAGAGGTTGATTTGGTGGTATACAGGGTTCCCGTTCCCGATAAATTGCCCGATTTTTACCTTCGCATTCTTCAGAGAGTTAAAACTCGTGCCAGCGGCTTTAGAATGGTTAACTTTTCAAAAAGAAGCGAAATCAAACCGTACATAAAACCTGTTCTTTCACTGGTGAATGAAACCTTTACTGATATTTATGGATTCAATCCCATGGATCCCGATGAAATGGAGGAACTTGCTGCAAAGTATCTGTCTGTTATTGACCCCCGCTTTTTGAAAGTTATTGTTAATGCCGATAATCAACCTTTAGCTTTCATTTTAGGTATTCCTGATATTTGCCCCGGTATTCAAAAGAGCAGGGGTTATCTATTCCCTTTCGGCTTTATTCATATCCTAAAGGCCATGTCCAAATCAAAAATGCTTAGCCTTTTGCTTGGTGCCATTCATCCACAGTATAGGAATTTAGGATTTGATACTTGGATGGGAGCCGAAATGCTCAAAGAAGCTCAGAAAGCTGGAATGACCACTATCGATAGCCATTTGGAACTTGAGAATAACAGGAAAATGCGTGCCGAGATGGAAAAGATGGGAGGTGTTGTTTACAAACGGTATAGGATATTTCAGAAGAAGTTGACTTAAAATATTAGGGGTTGCCCTTACCGGCAACCCCTAATGGTATTACAAAATTGCATTGAAAAGAATTTTATAGTTCGATGGAACAGAGGCCCTGAATATTGGGCTAAATCCAAGCAGAATAACTTGCCCTTTCCCTTTTTTAAGCCAAATTGCTACCGATTTTCCGTTAAGAAGTTCCTCGCCTTTTAGGTATCCACTTAGCAGCTTATTTTTCCCTTCAAAATATCCAATTACTCTACGATCCATGTCAAGCGAGGGTACTTGGGTTTCGTAAACATAGCTGTCGCGCATGAAAATTCCCAGTTCACTATCCAGCCCAAATGTATACGGGGGTAAGGGATTTAGCTTTATGCTAATTAGCGAACCCGGACAGGCAAAACCTCGCTTTTGAATGTCTTTAGCACTGTTCTTAAAAGGGAATTGAAACTCTTCGGAAATATTGCCTTGCTTTAGGGTAAGCGTTCCCTCAAATAGCTCGGTTGCTTGTTCCCAGGCTATAACGGTTCCTCCGGTCTGAATGAATTCAATTATGGCTTCGATTCCTTTTTGACCCATTCCTTTAGTATAAATATCAGGGTAAACCAATGGAACCATTTGTCCCTCTCGCTTGTATTTGCCCTCTTTGAGCAGGGTGGCACTAGTGTTAGGAATTAATATCAAGTCGAATTTTGAGGTTAGGTTACCTTCGGCAACCTGACCTGGATTTATTAGGGTGTAGGGGATTTCGTATGTGTCCAGTATATACCTGGTCCAGCCAGCATCCATGCTTTGAACCTGCGATTCAAGTAAACCTATCCGACTGATTTTACTGGCAAAAACACTATTGGGCTTAACATCTACAGTAGGTATGTTAAAATTTGCACCGCTAAGGATTTGCTTCGATTTATCGTTCAGGGGTATGCAGAAACTACCTGCCGGAAACTCAGTTCCTTCAATAACCGCTTGTTCATTTGTCCTTTCCACCGGAATGCCATTCTTCAAGCACTTGATAGCCAATTTGTAAGATTGATTAATTGTTGAAGGCAGTATTGCAAAACGTTTCTCAGGAAGTGGTGCTGTGTTTAGCGTGAAGTTTGAAGCGATAGGTTCAATTATACTTGCATCTATGGTGTTGGTGTTTATAGTAAAACAGGCTAAGCCTTTATGCAGGGGAAGCGACCAACTTGTGATATCGTAGGGTTCCAGAACTTTCCCATCTTCCTCTAATCTTCGTTCCGGAAATTCCTGGGCTTCCATTACTTCTTTAATAAACATACGGAATGGTTGTGCAAGCGGAACCACTATGTCGCCTACATGGAAATTTTGGTTATGTATGGTGATGTTCTGCATTAGCCTGTAAACATTTACACCATGCTCATTGAGCAGGTTGACCAGCGAAACCAGTTCGCTTGGATCCTTTTGGTTTAACGGCAAAATAAAATGGTAGGGCGCAGTAGTTTTACCAAGAGTTACCTGTTTTTTGCACATATCGTTACGGAACCTAAGAATGCGTTCCTTATACTTGCTTGCAGTTTGAAGCATCGAGAGGGTTGACTCCACTTCAAGGCTGATGATATCGGATAATTTCCACCAGCCACCAGACCATGGCATGAGCATATTTACCCCCTTTTTATACTCAGCTAAACCTTTTGATGTGCCAGTTAGTTCGGTTGGCTCTATGTAAACGGGTGTCGCAATTTTTACGCTGGCTGCTTCGGTTAGCATGCTTATTACGTTCTTCCAAAGGCATGTTTCAGTTGAACCTGGCCAGTAATTGTCGAATAGATTTTGTTGGCTTACACCTTTTAATCCCTTAGCGGTAAGGTCGTTTAGCATGTTTTGGCCAAACAGATTTGACCATGCATAAAGTTCAGCATCAACATTCTGGGCTATTGGATCGTGATAGGGTGGTACAAAGTACCGTGGGCCTGTAAGGCCCATTTGGTGTTTCTCAACCATAACCTGTGGAAACCATTCCTTGCTTGTTAAGCTGGAGATAGCTTTGGTCTCAGGCTGGGTAAGGGTAATAAAATCTCTATTGTTGTCGTGTCCAACATATTTCTGGTATAGGAAAGGCATGGGTGCACCTTCGTATTTGGTGCCTTTGTACTGATTGTAGTAATCAACTATCATATCCATGCCATCGGGATTATGGCAGACTACAGCCATGTAAACAACGTTGTTAAGAGCATTGCTTACCGACTTGTCGGTTATCAACCTTTGAATGATTAGTGGAAGAGCCTGGGTTGGCCCAACCTCGCTGGAGTGCATGGAGAGGGTAGCCATTACAAATACTTTGCCCTCGTTCACCAGTTGTTCCTTATCGGTATCGCTTAGGTTGTAGTTGAGGGCTAACTGTTGGTTTATCTCCTTTAGCCTGTTAAGATTTGATATATTCTCGCTATTACTTACAAAAACAGTGTAAAGAGTTTTTCCCATAGCCGATTGCCCAATAGGTACTACTTTGACCATTGGACTTTGGGCTTCAATCTTCTTTAGGTATTCAACCAGTTCGTCGTACTTGAAAAGCATACGATCGGTTCCGGGCGTAAAACCGAAATGCCCTTCAGGTGATGTAATACTCTGTGCAAATACTGAAATTAGTCCTATAGCAAATGAAGCCAGAACCGTAATAACACGTTTCATATTATGTTGATTTAGGTTGGTTATATGCTTTAGACTATTTGACTATCAAAAGGTTTACAAAAAAAGCCACGGGTTTGGCCGCGGCTTTTATTGTGAACGATTTAGTATGTTTAAAAACTTTTAATGCAGTCGTCGACGCTTTCCTTGATATCGAATACGGTTTGAAGTTGAAGCAATTTGACCAGTTCCATGACTTCGGGACTAATGTTGCAAAGTTTTAACGTGGCATTGGAGTTCTTGCAATGACGGAGTATTGATAGCAACATGCCAAAACCTGTACTATCGATATAGCTTATGCCGCTAAGGTTCAATGCTACTTTTGCATTGGGTGTAATCACTTTGATTATTTCGGTCTTGATTTTTTGTGTAACGGTTACATTCAGCTTGCTGTTTTCGCTAAACGAAATTACCATTACATCGTTAATTTTTTCAACATCAATCATATATGTAATTTTTTAGGGTTATACTTATAATGATTCAAGGATTTGCCTAAGTTCAGCTGATGCTTCGGATGAAATCTTTTTAAACCTTTCAACGTATGCTTTTACAGCATTTTTATTGGGATTTTCTGCGCAAAGGTTTTCAAGTTTTTTCATATCCGATGTTAGCTCATCGATTCCCATCATGGCAACGGAGTTTTTTATTTTGTGAGCAAGTTTTGCAATGGTGCAGTAATCTTCGTTATTCAGATAGGTATCCATTTGCTCCGAAAAAGTTGGCACCTGAGTAATAAACAAGTTGATTAAATCGCGCATCAAATTGAGATTGCCTTCCGAAATTTCTTTCAGAAACTCCAGATTTACGTGATGTGTTGCCTGGTCGGTTGCCATTCGAAAAAAGTTAAAAATGCTGTTTCTTTCAAATTTAGTAAAAATTATGATATGTTGAAAAACATAAGCATAAAAGTTTACATCGAAATCGGTTTAAATAACAAAAAACAAATAAAAATCATAGATTTGCAGTACCGTAAAAAATTACTTAAAACCAATGAAAAATACAGCATTTACAAAGTACCATATAGAGCTTGGAGCCCGTATGGCTCCATTTGCCGGGTATAATATGCCTATTGAGTATACCGGTATTAACGACGAACACATTACAGTTCGTGAAAAAGTTGGCGTTTTTGATGTTTCACACATGGGCGAAATTTGGGTTAAAGGCCCTAAAGCCCTGGATTTTCTTCAAACTGTTACCAGTAACGATGTTTCGGCATTGTTTGATGGTAAGGTTCAGTACAGCTGTTTCCCTAACGATAAGGGTGGTATAGTTGACGACCTTTTGGTTTACCGGGTTAATGCAGAAACCTACCTGCTGGTGGTAAACGCTGCGAACATTGAGAAGGATTGGAACTGGCTTTGCGAGCAAGGCAAAAAGTTTGGGTTAACCCCCGGTAAAGAACTTTACAATGCTTCCGATGAGTTTGCCCAGCTTGCTGTTCAAGGGCCTTTGGCTTTGAAAGCCATGCAGAAGTTAACCACTGAGAACGTGGTTGATATGGAATACTACACCTTTAAAAAGATTCCATTTGCCGGGATTAAGGAGGTAATCTTTTCTACTACCGGTTACACCGGAGCAGGTGGATGCGAAATTTATTGTGCCAATGAAGATGCCGATAAACTGTGGAAAGCCGTATTTGAGGCTGGAGCCGAGTTTGGCATCAAGCCAATAGGCTTAGGCGCCCGCGATACACTTCGCCTTGAAGCTGGTTTTTGCCTCTATGGTAACGATATTAACGATACCACCTCGGCTATCGAAGCTGGTTTGGGGTGGATAACCAAATTTGTTCCGGGTAAAAATTTCTTCAGCCGCGATATTTGGGAAAAACATAAAAACGAAGGAACCGAGCGTAGGCTTAAAGGCTTTGTTATGATCGATCGCGGTATCCCTCGCCAGCATTACCTAATTTACGATGCACAGGGTAACGAGATTGGTGAAGTTACCTCAGGCACTATGTCACCCATGAGTAAGCGTGGCATTGGAATGGGGTACATAAAAAAAGGTCACTGGAACGATGGCTCCGAAATCTACATTGGAATTCGTGATAAGAAGTTGAAGGCTAAGATTGTTAAACCGCCCTTTCTCCTAGCCAATGTGTAAACCATAAAGGGGGCAAAGCCCCCTTTTTTTAAATCAAACTTAACCATGCCAAGAATTGAAGTTGCTTTTTCGCCTACCATTTTTCAGCACTTTGATAAAGATGGTAAAATAGTTGTGGTAGTTGATATCCTTAGGGCTACCTCGGTAATTTGTACCATGTTTCATAACGGTGTCAAGGAAATCATTCCTGTTCGAAGCATTGAGGAGGCTAAAGAGTATAAACGTAAGGGATTCCTTGTAGTTGCTGAACGTAATGGCCAAAAGCTCGACTTTGCCGATTTTGGCAACTCGCCTTTTTACTTCACTACCGAAACGGTTGGCGGGAAAACAATTGTTTACAGTACCACTAACGGAACCAATGCCATTACATTAGGTCGCGATGCGCAGGAGGTGATAATAGGGGCTTTTCTCAATATTTCCGCAGTGGAAAGCTACCTTAATGCCCGATCGAGCGATATACTTATTATGTGCGCTGGCTGGAAAGGGAAATTTTGCCTTGAGGATGCCATATTTGCCGGGGCTTTGGCACAAAGGCTTTTGGCAAATGGCAGGTTCGAGACAATTTGCGATTCAACCAATGCTGCCATCGATCTCTGGAATATGGCAAAAACTGATTTACCCAGTTACGTGGAAAAAGTTGCCCAACGCCATCGGCTTAAAAAACTTGGTTTGGACGATGTAATTGGTTACTGCTTTACCCCCGATGTAACCGATACTATTCCGGTTTTAAAGGACGATAAATTGGTAGCGCTGGTATAGTTTTTTTTGGTGTTACCAAATAGAAAATAATTGGAATTAATGGAGTACCAATATCTGGTAATTCCATTACTCCTATTAACATGTGTAGATTTATGATTGCAAACGATTGTTAAAAAGTAGTTCAACCAAACTGTTTGATAACATTTATTTAGGAAGTTTGAAAAAAAACTTAGAAATTTGAGGTATTCTTGCAAATAGAGTTGAAAACTTAAACCATTTACCGCCATGAAAAAACATAATTTCAATGCAGGTCCATGTATCCTGCCCGATGTAGCTCTGGAAAATACTGCCAAGGCAGTTCTTGACCTCGATGGTATAGGCATGTCAATTTTAACCATTTCGCATCGCTCCAAGGAGTTTGAGGCCATTATGGAGGAAACCAAAGCCCTTTGGCGTGAGCTCCTACAAATCCCTGAAAACTACCACATCCTATTTCTGGGTGGTGGTGCAAGCTTACAGTTCTGCATGGTTCCCTACAACTTGCTCCAAACCAAAGCCGCTTACCTCGACACGGGTGTATGGGCAAGCAAAGCTCTGAAAGAGGCTAAACTCTTTGGTGAGGTTGTAACCGTTGCCTCCTCGTCCGATAAGAACTATACCTATATCCCCAAGGGATTTACCATTCCTACTGATGTAGATTACTTCCACATTACCACTAACAATACCATTTACGGAACCGAGATTAAATATGATATGGACTCGCCAGTAACCCTGGTTGCCGATATGAGTTCTGATATCATGAGCCGTCCTGTTGATGTCAAAAAGTACGGTTTGATTTACGGTGGCGCTCAAAAGAATGTTGGCCCTGCTGGTGTTACCTTTGTAATTATCCGCGAGGATATCTTAGGCAAGGTTGAGCGCAAGATTCCTACAATGCTCGATTACCGGACTCATATCAAGGAGGGTTCCATGTTCAACACACCTCCTTGTGGCGCTATTTATACCATGCGCGAAACCTTAAAGTGGCTCAAGAGCATTGGTGGCGTTGAAAAGATTAACGAAATAAATAAAAAGAAAGCCCAATTGCTTTACGATGCTATTGATAATAGCAAGATGTTTGTAGGAACAGCTGAAAAGGATTCGCGTTCTATCATGAACATTTGCTTTGTGATGAAGCCTGAGTATAAGGATAAAGAAGAGGCTTTCATGGATTTTGCTAAGAAAGCTGGTATGGTAGGCATCAAGGGACACCGCTCGGTAGGTGGTTTCCGCGCCTCTACCTACAATGCTTTGCCAATCGAAAGCGTTCAGGCTCTGGTCGATTGCATGAAGGAATTCGAAAAGCAGAATGCTTAATTAAATCACAAATGGGTTGGGTAGGGTAGCTTATCCAGCCCATTTTTTATAATAAGAGAATTTGGAATTTGGATTTATTTTTAAAACGCTTTTCTCGTGTTGAGTTTATAAGTATTGTTACTGCGCTTTTTAACAAAGCATCCTATTGCCATTCTGATACACAATGCGCAAGAACCACTTATTAGTATTCTTAAGCTAACTTGCAGCATCAATTTCCAAATTCCAGATTCTAAATTCTGTGATAAAATTAGTCCACCAAAATAACTCATAAAACACAAATGCTATGACAAAAGTACTAGTGGCCACCGAGAAACCTTTTGCTAAGGTTGCAGTGGAAGGAATACGTAAAATTGTTGAGGAAGCCGGTTTTGAGCTGGTTCTGCTCGAAAAGTATACCGATCCAAACGACCTGATTAAGGCCGTAGCTGAAGTTGACGCACTTATCGTTCGTAGCGATAAGGTTACCAAGGATGTTGTTGAAGCTGGCAAAAATTTGAAAATAGTAGTTCGTGCTGGAGCCGGTTACGATAACCTCGATTTGGCTGCTTGCACTGCCAAGGGTGTTGTAGCCATGAACACTCCGGGTCAAAACTCAAATGCCGTAGCCGAACTGGCAATAGGTATGATGATTTACATGGCTCGAAATCTATTCCAGCCTGGTACTGGAACCGAGATTGCGGGCAAAAAGTTAGGTATTCATGCCTATGGCAACGTAGGTAAGCTAGTTGCCAAGTATGGCAAAGGATTTGGAATGGATGTTTATGCTTTCGATCCCTTTGTCGATAAGGCTGTAATGGAAAAGGATGGCATTAAGGTAGCTGATAGCATTGAACAGCTATACTCCACCTGCGATTATGTTTCGCTACACATTCCGGCAAACGAAAAAACCAAAAAATCGATTGGGTACGATTTGCTGAGCAAAATGCCTAAGGGTGCAACCCTTATAAATACTGCTCGCAAGGAGGTAATTGATGAGGATGGCCTGAAAAAGGTTCTTGCCGAACGCACCGATTTGAAGTATGCCACCGATATTATGGCCGATTGCCATGCTGAACTGGTTGAAAAGTTTCCCGGAAGAGTATTTGCCACACCCAAAAAGATGGGTGCCGAAACGGCCGAGGCTAATATCAACGCCGGTTTAGCAGCCGCTCGCCAAATAGTGGCCTTCATTAAAAATGGCGATAAAACTTTTCAGGTAAATAAGTAGTGTTATAGTGAATAGTGAACAGTGAAAAGTTAAAAGATAATACTTGAGGATGTTGGGATGGATCACACAAAACTAGAGGCTTGGAAGGAAGCGGTTGAACTATCGGTTAATGTTTATGGGTTAACCAAGGGTTTTCCTAAGGAAGAACTTTACGCATTAACATCTCAATTGAGAAGAGCAGCCGTTTCAATTCCTTCTAATATTGCCGAAGGTTGTGCGAGAAATACCAATGGAGAGTCCATTCATTTTCTGTATATCGCTTTAGGTTCATTGGCTGAACTCGAAACTCAGCTGATTATAGCTATGAAACTGGGATATATAGAAAAGCCTAACGATATTTTTAATAAGATTACTCTTGTAAAGCAGTTAACAATAGGGATGATCAAGTATCTCAAAAGTGTATAATCTTTTAACTTTTAACTATTAACCTTTAACTTTTATTATGGTAAAAATTAAAGCATTTAAGGGTATTCGTCCTCCAAGGGAGATCGCTAAGGAGGTGGCTGCCCGTCCGTACGACGTGCTAAATTCGCAGGAAGCAAAGGCTGAGGCTGGTGAAAAATCGTTGCTTCACATTACCAAACCCGAGATCGATTTCGATCCCATTATCGATGAGCACACCCAGCAGGCTTACGATAAGGCAGTTGAAAATTTCCGTAAGTGGAAGGAGCGCGGTTGGTTAGTGCAAGACCCCAAGGAGATGTACTACGTGTATGCTCAAACCATGGAGGGACGAACACAGTATGGCTTAGTGGCTGCTTGCCATTTTGAGGACTACATGGAAGGCCGCATCAAAAAGCACGAGCTTACCCGTCCCGATAAGGAGGAGGATCGCATGATTCACATTCGTATCCAAAATGCCAACATCGAACCCGTTTTCTTTGCTTACCCCGCCCACAAGGAGATGGACGAAATTATTTCGAACGTTGTGAAAGCTAAAAAACCCGAGTACGACTTTGTTGCCGACGATGGATTTGGACACCATTTCTGGGTAATTGACGATGAGGTAACCATAAAGCGCATTACCGAAATTTTTGCATCAATACCTGCCCTTTACGTTGCCGATGGTCACCATCGAACAGCAGCCGCAGCTCGTGTTGGGCTTGAAAAGAAAAATGCCAATCCTAACCACCGCGGCGACGAGGAATATAACTATTTCCTTGCCGTTATCTTCCCCGATAATCAGTTAAAGATCATTGATTACAACCGGGTTGTAAAGGATTTGAACGGCCTTACCTCGGAACAGTTCCTGCAAAAACTCCACGAAGGGTTTGTGGTTGAAGAAAAAGGCACAGAAATTTACAAGCCGCAACACCTTCACAACTTCAGCATGTATCTCGATGGTAAATGGTATTCATTAACGGCCAAACCTGGAACCTACAACGATAACGATCCTATTGGCGTTCTCGATGTTACAATCCTTTCGAACCTTGTGCTCGATCCAATCCTTGACATCAGGGATCTGAGAACATCAAAGCGCATCGATTTTGTTGGCGGTATTCGTGGCCTGGGTGAACTAAAGAAGAGGGTAGATAGCGGCGAAATGAAGGTTGCTTTTGCCCTTTATCCTGTTTCCATGAAGCAGCTTATCGATATCGCCGATACCGGCAATATCATGCCTCCTAAAACAACCTGGTTCGAGCCAAAACTCCGGAGCGGGTTGGTAATTCACTCGTTAGAGTAAAAAAGAATATGTGAATTTGCAGAAAGACCCAGCATACATGCTGGGTCTTAATATATATAGACTTTGTTTAGCAATCGTTTTCAAATTGTAGTAAACAATACCTATACAATGGTAAAAGTGTTTATTTTTGCATTAAACACAATGTAACCATGAATATTCCAGAGCAACTCAAAAGGATTAAAAGCGAATTACCTCAGCATGTGAAGCTAATTGCCGTTAGCAAAACCCATCCTGTGAGTGTAATTATGGAGGCATACAATGCTGGGCATAAGGTGTTTGGCGAGAATAGGGTGCAGGAGTTAGTCTCAAAATACAATGAAATGCCCAAGGATATTGAGTGGCATTTAATTGGCCACTTGCAAACCAATAAGGTAAAGTATATTGCCCCGTTTGTATCGCTCATTCATTCCGTTGATAGTTTAAAGTTGCTCTCGGTTATTGATAAGGAAGCCCAAAAATGCAATCGGGTAATTGATTGCTTGTTGCAGGTTTACATTGCTTCCGAAGAAACAAAGTTTGGCCTTTCGGCCGATGAACTCCATGAACTACTTCAAAGCCCTGAATTAGGGCTGATGAAAAATATTAGGATATGTGGATTGATGGGAATGGCAACTTTTACCGATAATATGGAACAGGTTCGCATGGAGTTTAGGTTTCTCAAAAACCTATTCTACGATGTGAAGCAAAGGTATTTCAGAGAACAGCCATGGTTTAAAGATCTTTCCATGGGCATGTCGAGCGATTACCACATTGCTGTTGAGGAGGGTAGCACCATGGTGCGAATCGGAAGCAATATTTTTGGTCATCGAAGCTATACCTAAACTAAAATTTTGTAATTTTCAATCGTATTAAAAACCTTTAACCATGGCTAAAATTGAAACAACCTACCTGGGACTATCGCTGCGGTCACCCTTGATTGTCAGTAGTTCCGGTTTAAATTCATCGGTCGATCGTATTAAAAAATACCAAGAATTTGGTGCAGGGGCAATTGTTCTGAAATCGCTGTTCGAGGAGCAAATCCTGCATGAGGTAAACCACCTGGAAAAGTATACCGATTATACCGAGGCAGCCGATTACCTTAAGCATTACGTTTCGGCCAATAATGTTCAGGAGTATATCAACATGATTAAGAGCGCTAAGCAAAGCGTTGATATCCCTGTAATTGCAAGCATTAACTGTGTTAGCGATAGCCAATGGCTCTCCTTTGCATCGCGTATTCAGGAAGCCGGGGCCGATGCCCTTGAGGTGAATATCTTTTACTTGCCGCTCGATCCCAAACGAAAAGCCGAGGAGTATGAGCGTGTTTATAATAACATAGCCGAAAAGCTACATAGTATTATTACCATTCCTGTGGCCTACAAATTAGGTTCACACTTCACTAACCCACTCAATGTGGTGGAAAATTTACGTTACCGTGGTGCCAGGGGAGTAGTGCTATTCAACCGTTTTTTTGAGCCCGATATCGATATTCATGCCATGAAAGTAGTGCCGGCCGATATTTTCAGCAACCCCTCCGATTTACGTTATACCTTGAGGTGGGTAGCCATAGCCAGCCATCTAATACCAGAGGTTGATATTTCAGCCTCAACCGGAGTTCACGATGGTGAAGCTTTAGTAAAGATGTTACTTGCAGGAGCAAAATCGGTTCAGGTATGCTCAGCCATTTACCGTAATGGCCCTAAGCATATTGAAGTCATGCTTAATACGCTTTCCGAATGGATGAACCAGAAAGGGTTTAAATCGATATCCGATTTCAGGGGTAAGCTTAACGTTGGTTCTATACCTGACCCAACCCAGTATGAGCGAAGTCAGTTCATGAAATACTTTTCAAACTACGAGTAAAAAAATAACCGCCGAAAGGCGGTTTTTTTATTCGAAGTGCCATGAATTTGTTAATTTATGGTACTTGGGTTTATTGGTATTAATGCCCATTCAGTACCTTTTCAAGCTCCATTATTAAGGGTTGTGCCTCCGGATTCTCCGATTTTGCCGTTCCGATTTTCTTTTTCAAATCACTTAATTGTTCGGGGTTAAGGTTTTCAACCATGTTTTCAATTACCGTAAAGGCCTCGAGGCAAGCCTCATAATCTCCGTGCTCCATGATATCGACAAAAATATCGATATAGGGCGTAAAGTCCAACCTGCTTTGCCAGCAAACCGATACCAAACGATGAATATCATTTGATCTTTTATTCTGTTTGATGGCTTCAATAATAGGTACTATGCTCGATTTGTTTTTCAGGTCAACCAAAAAATTTACCACCTCATTCTTGAGATTCTCGGAACGGGAACTGAATAGTAAATTGATTATTGTGGATAGCATGTAATCTTCACCGCTCTCACGAAGATCTGCCAGTAATCCTATGATTGCTTCATCGGAACTGCTTTCAATACTTTTTTGGAATAGCTCAACCTTGTTGGTTTGCATACGAATCGATGTTTTTGCAAATTTAGCTCAATTTAATCATTAGGAAATAATTTTTGTTGGAGTACATGAACTTATTAGGACAAAAGCAAATATTAGCCTAAAAATATCCAAATCAATGTTGATTTTGATAAAATTATAGTATATTTACTTGTCGATTGTTGACATTTTAATCCAAACGTTCCATGATGTATAAAGGATCGAAAAAAATACTTCTCATATCGGCTATGGCCTCAGTGGCAGTACTTGCCATTTCGTGTAAATGCAACAGGGAAACCGATGAGATGTTACAGGTGTCCAATGAGCAACGAGCCGCCGATAGCGCTTTGGTTAGCAGTATTGAATCGGTTAAACAGATTTTCTACTCCTTACCTTCGCCTCTGGAAACTGCCATGATACTTAAACGTTCAGGGGCAACGTACAATGAGGAACTGCTAAATCCAATTGAAAACGCTTCCAAATACAACACCACTAAGAGCATGGCTCTTAACTTAGGCATATACAGCACCGATTTAAGCTATGCAAGTCTTTTTGACCAAACGCAGGCCACCATTAAGTACATGACGGTCTCCAAAAAGATGGCCGAGGGGTTGGGCATTCTGAATGCCATCGATAATTCGGTGATCCAAAAACTGGAGGAAAATATAAACAACCGCGATGTTATCCTTGAAACCATATCGGAAACATTCCTTAATACCAATTCCATACTTGAAGAGGACGATAGGGTTGCCGTGGGCTCCATTATACTTGTTGGCGGATGGATTGAAGGACTTTACATAGCCACTTCATTAGTTGATGATATCAACAAGGTTGATAACGAGATGGTCGATCGAATTGTCGATCAGAAACTATCGCTGCAAACCGTTCTTAAACTTTTAGAGCAAAGTAATAGCAACGCCGATGTTAAAGAGCTGTATGCCGACATGGTTGAACTCGAAAAGGTTTATAACGAGGTAAAAATTATCGTATCGGATGTAAAGGTTGTTCAGGACGGGAAAGCAAAAGTGGCTACACTGAAATCAAAGAATGTAACCACGGTTAGCCCCGAAGCTTTCAAAAAGCTTAAAACAAAAGTTCTTGAATTGCGTAAAAAATACACAGCATAATATGGTTCGTATGAAATCATCGGTTTATATACTTATTTCGGCAATAATACTTTTTCTTGCACTTCCTTCCTCCGCCAATGCCCAGTGTAAGAATTTTGCCAAAAAGATTTGTCGCCTTGAGCTATCGCCATATATCCACGATGGTAATTACAATGCAGCAATACTAACCGAGGGCGAGGATGCTGAACTTTTCAAAACATTTTATGCAGGTCAGCAATACCGCATTTCGGTATGCGGTTCTGAAACGCTCAACAAGATCGAGTTTTTGGTGATGGATGTTGACCGTAAAGTTCTTTATACCAATGCAAAGAATAATTACGCAACCTCGTGGGATTTTAAGGTTGAAAACACACAACAACTCATTATACTTGTTAAGGTTCCGGTAACCTCCGGTAAAAACGAGGAATTAAAGAGTGGGTGCGTAGCAATCATGTTTGGTCTTAAAACCGATTAAGCTAAGCCCTCAATTAAAATATAAAGCCGCAAATCGCGGCTTTTTTTAATTCTTTTTACACCCTGTTGAGTTTAGCCGATAGGAATTTTCCGGTGTATGAATTTTCGGCTGTAACAAGTTGTTCGGGTGTTCCCGCAAAAACTAAATGTCCGCCGTTATCACCTCCCTCAGGGCCTAAATCGATTACCCAATCGGCACACTTTATCACCTCCAGGTTATGCTCTACCAGCACTATGCTGTGCCCCTTTGCAATTAAGGCATCAAAGGCTTTCAGAAGCTTTTTAATATCGTTAAAGTGAAGTCCGGTGGTTGGTTCGTCAAAAATGAATAGGATAGGCTTATCGGAATTCTCCTTTAAAAGGAACGAGGCCAATTTTACTCTTTGGCTTTCGCCACCGCTAAGGGTGCTTGACGCTTGTCCCAGTTTGATGTACCCAAGTCCAACATCTTGAAGCGGTTTCAACTTTTCGACAATTTTCTTTTCCAGATTGCCTTTTCCGCCTTCAAAAAACTCAATGGCCTGGTTAACGGTCATTTCTAAGATGTCATAAACATTGGCATTTCTATACTTAACCTCAAGAATGTCGTCCTTAAAGCGTTTGCCATGGCAACTCTCACAGGTTAGGGTTAAGTCGGCCATAAACTGCATTTCAACGTAAATTACTCCTTCGCCTTGACATTCCTCGCATCGGCCGCCATCTATGTTGAACGAGAAGTGCGATGGGCCATAGCCATTGCTTTTGGCGTAGGGTTGCTCTGAGAGTAACTTTCGGATTTCGTCCCACGCTTTGAGGTAGGTTACCGGGTTACTACGCGATGATTTTCCAATGGGATTTTGGTCAACCATTTCAACACCTGAAATCATGCGAATATCGCCTTCAATGCCATCGTGTTGTCCTGCTCGTTCGCCGCTACCGGTAATTTCCTTTAACAGGGCTGGGTATAGTATTCCCCTCACCAAACTCGATTTTCCTGAACCACTTACCCCTGTAACTACTGTAAGAGTATTTAAAGGGAATTTTACGTCGATATTTTTCAGGTTATTCTCGCGGGCTCCCTTCACCTCAATACAGCTATTCCATTTGCGGCGTTTAAATGGCACCTCGATACTCTCGGTTCCGAATAAGTATTTAGCCGTAAGGCTATTGGTAGCCAAATGAATATGGCTTGGTTCGCCTACATAAACCACTTCGCCTCCCAATCGGCCTGCTTGTGGCCCAATATCGATGATATAGTCGGAACTTCGCATTATATCCTCGTCGTGTTCTACTACCATTAGGGTGTTTCCTAAGTCACGTAAACTTTTTAGCACATCAATCAATAAATGCGTATCGCGGGGATGAAGCCCAATGCTGGGTTCGTCGAGAATGTATAGCGAGCCTACCAAACTGCTACCCAGGGAGGTGGCAAGGTTTATGCGCTGCGATTCGCCTCCCGACAGGGTTGATGATAAACGGTTTAAGGTTAGATAGCCCAATCCCACCTTAACCATATAGCCCAGCCGATTTCTGATTTCGGTGAGCAAGCGTTTTGCCACTATGGCATCATGTTCGTCCAATTCAATATTCAGGAAGAACTCGTAAAGTTCCTCCACCTGCATGTTTACCATTTCCTGAATGGTATAACCTGCAACCTTAACATATGAGGCTTCGGGCCGAAGGCGTCCACCCTTACAAACGGGACATGTAGTTTTACCCATATAGCGCGAAAGCAGCACGCGGTATTGGATTTTATATCGCTTTTCTTCAAGTTCCTTGAAGAAATCGTTTATACCCCTAAAGTGCTTTGTCCCCTTCCATAGGATATTCTTTTGTTCCTCGGTGAGTTTATGGTAGGGCTTATGAATGGGGAGATTGTACGTTGCAGCATTTTCAATGATCCTATCCTTATACCAACTCATCGATTCACCACGCCAGCATGCTATGGCGTCCTCATATATTGACAGACTTTTGTTGGGGATAACCAGGTCTTCGTCAATCCCAATCACTTTCCCATAGCCTTCACATTTGGGGCATGCACCCAGTGGATTATTAAAGTTGAAAAGATACTCCGTGGGCTGTTCAAACTTAATGCCATCGAGTTCATATAGATTCGAGAATTGCTCCTCCTTTACACCCTCATCGGTTTCGATAGCAAGTATGCAAAATCCATTGCCTTCGGCAAATGCGGTTTGAACGGAATCGGCTATGCGACTAATAAAATCATCGTCCGGCGATACGGCAAATCGATCGATGATTAATCTTACATTCGCTGCGGATAACTCAATGAGTTCGCGGTTTTTGGCATCATCAATTCTAACAACCTGTCCGTTGATATCGATACGGGTAAACCCCTCGCGGCTTAATTCTTCCAGTTTGGGGGTAATGTTGCCGTTTACGGCAATAGGCGATAGAAGCGTCATCCGTGTGCCCAGTGGGTGTGCACTGATAAAGTTTACAACATCGGTAACGGAATGGCGTTTAACCTCACGCCCCGATATGGGAGAATAGGTTTTTCCTATGCGGGCAAATAGTAGTTTCAGGTAATCGTAAATTTCTGTTGAAGTACCGACAGTTGAGCGTGGGTTTCGGGTATTTACCTTCTGCTCAATGGCAATGGCGGGGGGAATGCCACTAATTAGGTCAACCTCTGGCTTGCTCATTCGACCTAAAAACTGACGGGCGTAAGCCGATAGACTTTCAACGTATCGCCTTTGCCCTTCGGCATATATGGTATCGAAAGCCAACGACGATTTTCCTGACCCCGACACGCCTGTAATAACCACCAACTTGTTGCGGGGTATATCTATATTGATATTCTTGAGATTATGAACCCTTGCGCCTTTTACCGATATAACCTTTTCGTGCTTTTGCATTGATAAATCAAAAAATGTAACCTACAAAGGTATTACTCCAAAACCATTTTAAGCTATGCTTGTTCAAATTCTTTGAAAGAATAGTTTTTCCCTTAAGCCTCAATATAATGTAAAATTTCTACCAACCCTTACCCCATAAACTTAGCATGCCCTAAAAAAAAATCGATATTTTGCTTTTTACCCTTTACCCTTTACCCTTTATCCTTAATATCTCTCTCGCCATTAGTCCTTCATTAAAGAGCAAATCTATCACACTAAGGTCGGGTGTAAAGCCAAAGCGATTCTCAAAAATCTGAAAGTATGGGGTAATAGCTTGGATCTCTTGAACCGGTGTTTTCACTTTAGGAGTTATCGTGTAGCGCAGGTCTATTGCTCCTTCGGGTGCTATTTTCTGGAACTCTGATGTAAAATGTATTTTTACATGCAGCTCCATGAAATTGAGCAGTGCTTTTAGAAGCTGGTTATTGAACTCCCAAAGTGTATCGAACCGATTTTGGTAGAAAGGCATCAGTATATCGGCTATAAAATCGAAGTAAGCCGAGGTGCGGTATGCCGATTCAATGGCACGCCAGTGGTTTCGGTTCCAGCCGGTTGAGTAATCAATTTTTACTTCAGTTATGGGCGTATGGTTTCCGCCAGGTTTTATCACTGGAATAACGAGGGGTAACGGTCCATTTGCGCTGAGTATTACGCAACGGTTGCGGTAGGTTTGCTTTTGGTATGTTTCATGTGCCTCAATGTAAATACGATTAGCATTTACAAGTGCTGAGATGTATTGAACAGGAGGTAAGTATGCAGTGCTGAGAATAACTGTTTTGCTATGCATTTTTTATACCTTTTACTAATGAAAAAACCTGTTGCAGGTATAGTATGTTCCTCCAACAGGTTTCCCGCATAACAGTCGCATCTATTTAATGGATGTGAACATGCGGCTAAATCGGATATTGGCAGGGAATCGTTTTTCCTTATCGAGCGAGAGCCAAATAAACGATGCCTTACCTACCACATGGTCTTCAGGAACAAAACCCCAGAACCGGCTATCGGCCGAGTTGTGTCGATTATCACCCATCATAAAGTAGTAATCCATTTTAAAGGTGTATGTGTTTGCGGGATTACCATTAATGTAGATTATTCCGTTATCAACCTTTAAGTCGTTATTCTCATATACATCAATTATACGCTGGTATAGCGGAAGGTTTTCGAGAGTAAGTGTTACGGTTGTGCCTTTTTTGGGTATCCATAGTGGCCCAAAGTTATCCTCGTTCCAAGCATATCGCGGGTCGTGTGGGAAAATCATCTTCCACATGGTTGTGTAATCGGTGTTTTCGTTTCTCACAATCTGAATCACATTGCTAAAGGTCTTGAACCGTTCAACCATTTCTTCGGTTAGCGGCAGGTAGTAAACCGATTCCTGGGCGTTATAGTTGATATCGGAGCGGGCAATGCCCATCTCTTCGAAACGAATTGGGTTTATGGTTGAGCCATTGGTTTTAACTTGATAGTTATACTGACGTTTTCCTATTTTCTCCTGTTCCTTGCCATTAACGAACAAATGGCCATGGATAACTCTAATGGTATCGCCCGGAATGCCAACGCAGCGTTTTATGTAGTTCTCGCGTTTATCAACAGGACGGTAAATGATATCGTAGTTTTGACGGATATATTCACGACCGTATATTCGAGCTAGCGTATAGTAGCTGGAATTTTGGTCTTGTAGGCAAACCGTATCGCCCTCAGGGAAATTGAAAACCACCACATCGTTGCGTTTAATATGCCCAAAACCGGCAATGCGTTTATAGGGCCAACGAGGCCATTCAATAAACGATTTAGTATTTTTGGTAAAAGGCATGGTGTGATGAACAAAGGGGAAAGATATTGGGGTATTTGGCAATTTGGGGCCATAAGCAACCTTGCTCACGAAAAGATAATCGCCCACCAGCAGCGATTTTTCCATGGACGATGTTGGAATGGTATAAGCCTCAATAAAAAACATTCGGATTAAAGTTGCTGCAACCACTGCAAAGATAATGGCATCAATCCACTCTATCAGAGCCGTTTTCTTTTGCCCCCGCTTTTTCCAGAATGTCCAGTTTACCCTTTGGGTAATATAAAAATCGAATATAATGGGTAACCCGAGCAGTAACCAGTAATTACCAATCCATACCACCCAGAGTATGAAAATTATTGAAGCCACTGCAAATCGGAAATACTTGTTTTTAAGGAAATCTTTAACTTTTTGAAGCATGGTATAATGGTTTAGTCAAGTTTAAGTAAATCGTCCATACTAAAGAAACCTTTACGGTTATGAATGAACTCAGCAGCCATAACTGCACCCAGTGCAAAGCCTCTTCGGCTTTTAGCCTCGTGCTTTAGTGTGATTATATCTTGCTCGGAAGTAAAGGTAACCACGTGCGTTCCTGGAACTTGTCCTTGGCGAATGGCTTCAATTGGGATTTTTTTCTCAGCAGTTTCGGGGAATAACGTCCAACCCTGGTATGCTTTCATTTGGCTGCAAAGGGTATTGGCAAGGGTTATGGCAGTTCCGCTTGGCGCATCAAGTTTTTGGGTGTG
>JBFMGQ010000042.1:0-19615 GCA_040752515.1 Bacteroidota bacterium
AGGGACAACTTCAACTATTGTTTTGAGGGGGGAGGTCTCTTTTTAGTAATGAATTTTAATATCTGATTATCATGCATTTATTGGCGCAAGACCCAATATTTGCATTTTAGTCGGACAATAGTGATTTATATTATTAATTACGAATACGCTACTTTCTTGCTTTTAATAATCTTTATCGAGCGGATGGAACACCCATAGTTTGTTCATCTGTGTTTACCTTCGGTGAACTCGCAAGCTCGGTTGTGCAAGCTACCTTACATGGGTGTTTCATAGGGCACAATTTACTCCAATCGAATTTTAAACTTTTTAATGCTTATGGCGATAAAGACAATAGTCATTGCTAACATTACCATTACCTCTTTGAACACGAATTGAAAGCCTTGCCCCTTAATCATTATTGTTTTCAGCGCCGATAGGAACCAACGGGGTGGCATAATTAAACTAAGCCATTGAAGCAGTTTAGGCATATTCTCAATGGGAAAAATAAAACCCGATAGCAGAATGGTTGGTAGCATCAGAGCGAACATCGACATAAACATAGCAACGGCTTGACTATTGCTCAACGTTGATATCAATATTCCTAATGATAGTGCCAGCATAATGAATAGTGAACTTACACCTAATAGCAAAAGCATATTTCCCCTCAAAGGCAAGTGAAATACAGTATAACCCAATATTATAATTACTAATACATTAGTAAAAGCAATGCCAATATATGGAATAACCTTACCGAGCACTATTTGCCATGGTTTTAATGGTGACACCAGTAGGATTTCCATCGTTCCCAATTCTTTTTCGCGAGTAATCGATATGGATGTCATCATTGCTGTAACCAACATGAGTATAAGCACCATGGTTCCGGGCACAAACATAAAAGCCGAGTTCATTTCTTCGTTATATAACATTCGACTTTGAACATTCACCCTTTGCTTCTGCCTGGCTAAGCCAAAATACTCAGCTGTAAACGAGTTCACAATACCCTGCGCATACGATGCAAGAATACTTGCAGTATTGGGGTCCGACGCATCAGTTACTACTTGGTAATTAGCATAGCGTTCGTTTTGAAGTTTTTGGGAAAAATTATTGCCTATGATTAGCACCAGCTTGGCGTCGCCATTTTTAAATACCTTTTCAATTTCACCGTAACTGTTCAAATACCCTTTGAAGTTAAAATACCCCGACGACGATATGCGCTGAACTAATCTTTTAGTAAGGTAATCGTTGGAGTAATCGAACACGGCGTAGTTGGCATTTTTGATTTCGCTCGAGATTACAAATCCAAAGATTAGCAGCTGTATAACAGGCATTACCAGTACAATAAGTAGCGTACGTGTATCACGGAAAATGTGCTTGAACTCCTTAGTAATAAAGTTTATGAAACTACCCTGTGCCATGGCTATTAACTTTTTGAATTATCGTTTCGGGCTAATGAAAGGAAAAGCTCATTCATCGTTTTTACACCATATTTTTGCTTTAATTCAGTGGGTTTACCAAGTGCGCTAATTTTACCATCAACCATAACTAATGCGGTGTGACAATACTCAGCCTCGTCCATGTAGTGAGTGGTTACGATTACAGTTGTTCCCATTGATGAAATATGGTGAATAGTTTCCCAAAACATTCGGCGGGCTACCGGATCGACCCCGCTAGTGGGCTCATCAAGGAAAATGATTGGCGGCCTATGAACCAACGATACCGCGAGCGATATCCTTTGCCTCCATCCAATTGGCAGCGATTCCACCAAAATATCCCTAAATTCTTGCATTCTGAACTCTTCAACTAATTCCAGAGCACGGGACTTTAATACATTTCCCCATAATCCGTAAATACCACCAAAAAATCGAATATTTTCCCATACCGTTAAATCGTTGTAAAGCGAAAACTTTTGGCTCATGTAGCCAATGCTTGCCCTGATTTGTTCAGGCTGAGTGTAAGCATCGTAACCGGCAACACTGATTTTTCCAGTAGTAGGCGATAGCAAGCCACAAAGCATCCTGATGGTGGTGGTTTTCCCTGCGCCATTGGCACCTAAAAGACCAAATATTTCGCCTTCCCCAACGGAAAAGGTCAGGTTATTTACAGCGAAAAAACTGCCAAATTGCTTTACAAGGTTTTCTACCTCAATTACATTTTTCATTTCACAGCACTATTTTCCCGAAAGTTGATAAATAAAGTAATCCTCAATACCTGCATCAATTTCTTTTACCACAGCATCAATCCCAATTGACTTCAAGTTTTGATCTATGGAGTCAACATTTTCATTATTGCTGTTAGTTGCGAAGTGCAAACTTTCACCAAACATGTATGCGGTTTCGCAGTTATTTAAACGTCTTATGGCATCCAAGTTCTTCCATATATCACTTGCATATACCGCAAAAAGTTTATAGGGAAAGCTATGCGCAAATCCCTCAGGGGTGTTTATCCCTAAAATCGTACCTTTTTGGATTAACGCTACTCTATCGCACTGTTTAGCCTCGTCCATATAGGCTGTGGATACAAAAATTGTTATGCCTTGATTTTTAATCTCATGGAGCAAATTCCACAGTTCCATTCTGGAAACGGCATCAACACCTGTTGTTGGCTCATCCAGGATAAGAATTTTAGGGCGATGTATTAATGCACACGAAAGTGCAAGCTTTTGCTTCATTCCACCCGATAGCTTTCCGGCAGGTCTATCCCTAAAAGGTTCCAGCATGTGGTAAACCCCTTTTATTAAGTCGTAATTCTCCTTGACGGTTGTTCCAAAAACACCAGCAAAGAAATTCAGGTTCTCCTGAACGGTTAAATCGGAATAAAGCGAAAACACTGCTGGCATGTATCCAATTTCACCCCTCAGCTCTTTGTATTGGCTTACAGTATCCAAACCTAAAACTTGTGCATTTCCCCTATCGGGCAGTAAAAGCGTAGTAATAATTCGGATTAGCGTAGTTTTACCAGCCCCATCGGGACCAATTAAACCAAACATTTCACCATTCTCCACGCTCAGATTGATTTCACTGAGCGCCTTAACTTCACCGTATGATTTTGATATGTTTGTTACTTGTATTGCTGGCATGGAATGTATGTTGATTACGAATTAAAAATTCGGAAGTCTAAAGTCAGAAACTAAATAAAACACCCAGAACCGCATTGAATTCTAAACCCTGCACTTTGAACTCTGCCCAGCGGAGCATGGGTTTGTACTTTCAACCTTCATTCTTTCATCTCATCTTTACGCTGAACATTGAAAACGTCACTCTTTCAGCTAATCCCCCAACCGAACCTCCACGGGCATTCCTATTTTATAATACCCATTAGGATTGGGAATTCGAACCTTAACAGCGTAAACAAGGTTTACTCTCTCATTCCTAGTTTGAATGATTTTTGGAGTAAACTCAGCTTCCGATGCTACCCAAGCAATTTCACCTGTGCCCTCATTGAGCTTGCCACTTGGGGTATCGGTTAAAACTTTAACCTTACGGCCAATTGTGAATTCGGGCAGCTGTGTTTCATCTATATAAACCCTTGCATAAACCATTTCCAGATTGGCGATCCTACAAATGGGCTTACCAGCTGTAACCAATTCTCCTGCATTTGCATATCGTGCTATTACAGTGCCTGAAATGGGCGATACTATCTTGCATCGCTTTAGAAGGTCATCGGCCTGAGCAATTTGGGCTGTAACCGCATCAATTTCGGCCAAAACCCCTGAGCGTTGGGCATCAAAAGTTGCCCTTTGTCGAACTGCAATGTTGTACTTACCCTCAATATCATCGAGTTGGCGCTGAGTTGCTGCGCTATCGACCACTAACCTTTTAACCCGGTCGAGTTCTTTTTTCAGAACGCTAATCTGTTCGTCCTGAACAGCCATTTGAGCATCTATTCCTTTTAGTTTTGCCTTTGCGGCGTTTAGCTGAGCATTTAGCTGATTGAGCTTAAGAATTTGAGGAATGGTATCAACAATGCCTATAAGCTGATCTACAATTACTTTATACCCCTCATCAATTTTTAGTTCCAACAATCTACCATTAACCTCAGCCGAAACAGTAACATCATCCGATTCAATATTTCCATAAGCATCGGATCTTTGGGTATCGCTGTTACATGCCGATACAAAGGCTATAGATAAAATAACAGTAAAATAATTAAACCATTTCATAGTTATATGATTTATTCGTTAATACTTAAACCTAAAGTGAAGTAAAGCTTTACAACCTCTTGCGAGAGTTTTACCTTATGCAAATCCATCTCGATTTTTGCCCGAAGCAAACTGTTGAAGTCCGATAGGTAAACCGATGATGTAATGGTTCCGTTTTTTAGCTGCGATGCCGATGCCTTAACCGACTTGTCCAGTAATTCGACAATCTTTTCATCGGTTTGTATTTGCCTTTGCAACGATTGAATTTGTTGTAACGATGATGAAACCTGAGCGCTACAACCCTGATTGTAAACTTCGCGCCGATACTGCAAAATGTTTTGTTGAATTTTCAGCATCTGCCTTTCGCGCGAGGCACTATTCCAATCCCATATATTCCACGACAAGCGTGCGCCGACCAAAGCAAAGGCATCGAATTCGTTTGTAAGCATATTAAGTCCTGGTTTACCATAGCCAACACGGGCAAAAGCAGTTAATTTTGGCATCCGCTTGCTTGTCAAGCCCCCCGAGGCAGTTATCAGATAACCCTCTTGGATGTCGAACAGTTTATAATCGGGTCGCACACAAATACTCTGATTTGGAATGGCCAAGGTTGGTATAACCGCTTGGGCGCTCTCATCCATATTAACACCGGTTAGTGAATAAATCGATTTAACCAAGCCAGACCGTTGGGCAAGGTTAGCATCTAAGCTTTGCTCTAACCTTAGCCTTTCGGCTTTAAGGGAGTTTAACGACGACTCCAGAACTACACCAGCTTTAACTCCTGCCTCAAGCTCCTCTATTCGCTTGTCGAGTTCACCTGCCATTAGCCGAAGTTGCCTGTTGGCCATATCAATGGAAAGCATTCCGAAAAAAAGCAATGCCACCCTTTCCTTTTGAGTGTAAATCTCACTTTCAACCCTGTTTTGCTCAATCTTTCGGTTTTCCTCCTCCATTTGCTGCATCGTCTTTGTTGCACCCCCATCCCATATCAGCTGGCTTAGGTCAACCGTTAGCTTGTAGTTATCCTTATCGGGCATCGGAATTGATATACCTGGAACGGAAATATTAACCTTAGTAACATCCGATTGCCAGGTAGCTTCGGCATTAAAGTCAACCTTTGGTAAATAATTTACCTTGATATTGGCTTTCCGAAGCCCATAAACCGAATCGGTTGCAGAGGTTACCCTGTAAAGCCGATTCCACTGCTCCATACCTTTTAACAAACCCGAAAGCGTAACCGTTTCCTGACCCTTTAAAATCAGTGTTGATGCCAATAGCATCAATGTAAGCCCAAGAGCTTGAAATTTTGTCATTGCTTTAATCATATTGTTCTACCTTTTATAGAGAAAATCATAAAATCGGCAACAAACTTTTTGCGTTCACGCAAAAATTGGCTGTATTCGTTGCTATTGCCTTCAAAAAGTACCTGTTCAATGATTGGTTTACCTGCAAAAGGGAAAATGCATGCGCTTATGGTTGTTACCATTAGATGAAGAATCTCGTTTTCAGTTAAACCAATTTCGTTTGACAAAACTTTCATCACCTCCTTCAGTTTTCGTCTATCAATGCCCGATT
Organism: Bacteroidota bacterium; assembly: GCA_040752515.1. Taxonomy (GTDB): domain Bacteria; phylum Bacteroidota; class Bacteroidia; order Bacteroidales; family Tenuifilaceae; genus Tenuifilum. The sequence continues at coordinate 5,693 of JBFMGQ010000042.1, forward strand.
CGCCAATGAATTGTGCTATTATCTGTGGATTCCGATTGACTTCACGCAATACAAAAGCTGGCAGAAATGGATTTTTGAGAAATAAGTCAATATACTCCTCAACAAAATGCCTAATCTTCTGCTCATGCGACATTTCAGAGGATAACAGTACAGGGATAAGTCGAGGAAAAAAACTATTCAGTTCAACCTTAAAAATAGTCATGAAAAGCTTTTCCTTTGAGCGGAAATAGTAATGCAACAAAGCCTTGTTTATTCCAGCCTCATCGGCAATTTCCTGCATCCGTGCTCCATCTAATCCTTTTTGGACGAATACCCGCCTTGCCGCCGCAAGTATCTTACTTTCAGTATCTTTCTCAATATTTTTTTACATCATATCATATTAACCATTTGGTTAAACCATGTGGCAAATATTGAACATATTTTTTTATGTTCCAATTTTTTTTAGAAGATTTTTAACCATTTGGTTAAACATTTTTTGTATTCACCTATTTGCCTATATTTGTGTTGACTAAAGCGCAATTAAATGGATATTCATTCACCAATCACAGTTAATGGGATTACCATTAAAAACAGGATAGCCCTGCCTCCTATAGTTAATTTTGGATGGTCCGATTCCGATGGAATGGTAAGCAGTAAACATATATCGCATTACGAACGGATTGCTAAGGGCGGTGCAGGATTAATTATTGTAGAAGCCACCTGTGTTGACCCCATTGGTAGAATTTTCAGCTACCAGCTTGGGATTTGGAACGATAGACACGTCGAGGGTCTGTCAAAGATTGCCGAAGCCGTTCATAAGCATGGTGCAACAATACTCATACAGCTACACCACGCCGGTCTTACCACAAGGAAAGCGGTTGCCGAAAAAGCTTTTGGTCCGTCCGTTGACCCTGAAAACGACCGTTCGGCAGAGCTTACGCATGAACAAATAGATGGCCTGGTTAATAGCTTTATGAGTGCAGCCCGCAGAGCCCACCTAGCCGGTTTCGATGGTGTTGAACTGCATGGTGCCCATGGCTATCTGCTTAACCAGTTTGCCTCATCGGCAATTAATCGCCGTACCGATGAGTATGGAGGTAGCCACGAGAATAGGCTTCGATTTGCTCATCAAATCATTAAGGGCATACGCCAAGTTACGCCACCCTCATTTATTATAGGATACCGCATGGCCGGTTGCTCTCCTACCCTTTACGATGGCATTGAGATTGCCAAACTACTTCAGGCATACGATGTTCATTACTTACATGTATCGCATGGTGGCGAAAAGGGAATAAACCCATCGGTTCCCAATGGCTTTGCATTCAACCATGTTGTTTACATGGGTACCGAGGTAAAAAAACATGTAACCGTTCCCGTGATGGTAGTTAACCAAATAAAATCGCCCGAAAGGGCAAATATGCTTGTAAGCAATGGTTTAGCCGATATGGTAGCAATTGGGCGTGACATGCTCACCGACCCGGACTGGGCAACAAAGGCCAAAAGCCAAGAGCCCATAAACCTCTGCATTGACTGTCAGCCTCGCTGTAAGCGATACACCAAACCAGAATCGTGCCCGTTGGCTGAATAGGTGGCGGAAGGGAAGGATAAAGGATAAAGGATAAAAGATAAAGGTTCAAGGTTTAAGGTTAATTCAGTTCGGTTCTTCGAGCTATTCTCTGTTCAAGTTGAATTCACCTGCTTTCAGACGCTTTAAATAGCCTTCGGCTTCGGCTTTCATTACTGGGAATAGCAATAGTAGCGCAATAAGGTTTGGAATGCTCATAAAGGTAATGACCATGTCCACAAAGTGCCAAACCAAATCGATGCCCCATACGGAACCAAAGAAAACAAAAAGTGTAAATACATAGTAATAAGGCTTGATGGCTTTGTCGCCAAAAATATACTGGGCAGTTCGAGTTCCGTAGTACGACCAGCTAATAATGGTAGAAAATGCAAAGAGTAGTAAGCTAATAGCTACCATGTGACGAGCCATATAACCAATGCCAATCTTCCCAAGGCCCTCCTGAAAAGCTGCAACAGTCATACCCACACCCTTAATAGCACCATCAGTCTTCCAAACACCAGTTAGAACAATAACCATTGCTGTCAGGGTACAAATAACTATGGTATCGATAAACGGCTCAAGCGATGCCACAAAACCCTCGCGCATGGGATAGGGTGTTTTAGCGGCAGCGTGCGCCATGGGCGCTGAGCCTTGGCCAGCCTCATTGGAAAATAACCCCCGACGGACACCCCAAATCATGGTCATAAAAAAGGTTGACCCCACAAAACCACCAACGGCTGCCTGACCGGTAAATGCACTCTTTACTATTAACCATAAAGCCGATGGTATATCGGCATAGTGAACGCCAATTACCAGAATTGCTGAACCAAAATAGATAATGGCCATCAAGGGCACAAGCTTAGAGGTTACGTTGGCTATTCGGCGTAAACCTCCAACTACAATCAAAAAAACCAAAGCCGATATAGCTATGCCAGTGTAAAGGACTGGAATATTGTAACTTGTTTTTAAAACATCGGAAATAGAGTTAGCTTGAGCCATGTTGCCTGTTCCTAAGGAACAAAGAATACCGGCAAAAGCAAAGAAAATGGCTAAACGTTTTGCCCACACCCCGAGCTTATCCTTAAGCCCCTGCTCAATGTAATACATTGGGCCACCTGAAACAGTGCCATCGGCATTGATTTTACGATACTTTTGTGCTAGCGTGCACTCAACCATTTTCAGCATCATGCCAAAGAATCCGGTAACCCAAAGCCAAAAAACCGCACCGGGACCACCAAAGTAGATAGCTAATGTAACCCCAACAATATTACCCGTTCCTACGGTAGCAGAGAGGGCTGTGGTTAATGCCTTGAAATGGCTAACATCGCCCACATCATCGTGCTTACTATACTTACCCCGAACCAGGTCGATTGCATGTTTAAAATGGCTAATCTGTAAGAATTTTAAACGAATTGAGTAGTAAATTCCGGTAGGAACGAGTAGGGCTAAAATCAAATAACCACCAACATATTCGTTGTATAGCTGAATAACGTAATCGAAACTTTCCAGAAAAGAGTTCATGGTTTTGGTTTGGTTTAGGTTATCGTGCAAAAATAGAAAAATCATTAACCTGACCAAGAAAAGTCAGGTTTATTGTTAAAAAGTTTAAGAGATATTTTTACCCCTTTTAATTAATATTTTGCTTTGTCTGAATTTTAGATTTATTAAACACAGGATTGAAATCCTTAGATAGTTGATGCTTGGCATAAGAAACAAGCCCATTAGGCCTTTACTTTAAGAATTTAACGGGCTAGCCAAAGTTTACTACAAATATAGTACTATAATATCTATTTAAACTTATGGAGTAAAACAATCATCAACGGATATTCTATGCCAAAGTAGAATGAATTATAAAAAATTTAAGTATCATACTGTAAATAATGGTAATATAAAGTTTTTTTTTCAGTTTATCCTTGACTTTTAACTATAATTATGCTATTGATATTTTTTAAGTAATCATAAAATGAGGCATAATATTTACTCATTTGAAACGTTTGGTATTTCGAAGCGATTACCTTTCAAGTTACAACTACTTTTGGTAAGTGCTGTACCGTTCATGGCTATTTAATTGTTAAAGTTAGATGCATTTTTCTATAATCTCACCGCTTTTAATTTCATTAATTAAATCGTTCATAAATCTTGCAGCTGGTGCTCCGTCAACTATATCATGGTCAAAAGAAACTGTTAAACAAAGATGCTCTCTTAAAACGAATTGATGGTCTAATTCTACTACTTTCTTGTTTATACTCCCAATCGTAACTAAAACGGTAGTTGAGCTATGCGGAATAAACCAAATTGGTTCTTTGCAATACATTCCAACAGCAGTAACGGCAATCTTTCCATAGTTCTTTGCCATGTAAATATTCTTGTCTGCTATCCGAATCATCAATCTTAGAAAGAAACCCGGTAATAAAGTAATCCATTTTTTACCCGAAAGACTAGCAAGTTTGTCGGTTTGTTTATTTTTGGCTTCTCTTATTTCTTTGTGTATTTGTAAATAAGTCTTATGCTGCGCTTTTTGAATCCCAACTGGCTCTGGGACTTTTTCTCCATCTATTTCACGTTCAATCAATACGCTTATTGTAATATCTTTGAGTATAATATGCTTTCTGCCTTTAATAAAGGAATTGAATTGCGGATACTTTGAAATTGATTTTGCAAGGCAGGTAATGATATAGGCAGTAAATGAAAGCTTTATCCCTGTCGATTCATAATAGTTCCTGATTAATAATCGGGGAATAGTTATATCTACTTCGGTCATACAGTGAATTGTATTTTTTTCTTTTGTAACCGAAGCAGAAGCAGCAACCATTTGTCTGCCAAAACTAAGAGGTACTATTTTATAATCACGCATAATTTTACTTTTTAAAAACCAAAAAATAAACAGTTAAACTTGTAAATATCAATATTATAACAGGAATATATTTATGTAAGTATAAAATAATTAAGTTATTCGGCTTTTCGAAGCTTAAAATTGCACCTGTAATAATTTCTAATAATGTAAATAAAATTGATAAAACAATAAAAATTAAAACTATTGGGCTTGTCCCAAAAGATTTATAAAACTGACTAATAAAAATACTACTCGCAACAATTGTCAAAATTGAAATAATTTTATGTAAAGCAAAAATTTTCGTATTCAATGATCTTCCTATTTTTGCGAGGAAAATTCCTGATATAATAATCAATAAAAACAAAATATAAACTAGTCCGATTTTAAAATATAAGTTATTCATAAATTTCTATTTGTTTAGTAAGTATAACATTAGTCCACTTGATGCTAAAGTAATCCATGGTGTTGTTTTGTGCAAGGTGTGAACATATTTGGGCATACTTTTGTCTGTGCATATCATTCCACCTGTCGCAATAGTTGAAACAAAACAAATGTTTATAATTAGTGCCGAAATTTTTTTCTATTTTAGAATGCGAAAAATGTTTTCTTTTTTGTAAAAGAGTTACATCAATTAACGCAATATTAGAAAGAGAAGATAATTTATGCCCCGTTAAAAGTATTGTATTGTATGGCTTTTCTGTTGTAGAGAGCCAAAAACCTGTCGCTAAAGTTGTTGCAAACAATGCACCTGAAATTAGAGTTCTGTTGCGAATATTGTAAGGCGTGGTTAGGGTACTTGCACTATTATTAATTGCTATTGAAATTACAATTGGAGAAATTGATGTCATTGATTTTATAAGGAGATTGTGATTTGCTTTTGTTTTTGGTGTGAAATTTTGATTTTTAATAATTGAAAACTTAATGTCACTTTGCTTACCGAAAAGCAAAGGGTTCTGTGAAAAAGAATAATTCACAAAAATGTTTAAAATTGAGATTATAAATAGCAGTTTCATATTCATAATTTATTGGTTTTGATTATTTAAATAACCATAAAAATTATTTGCCTTAAGCCATTTGGCATAAGTTTCTATATCAAATTTAGGCTCATCCAATACTGAATATGTTCCGTATTCATCAGCTATATGAGATTCCGAAAAGTTATTAAAGTAATCCGACATGTGTTTTACGATTTTCAACTTCTTAATGAAGGTTGCCAAAATTATAATCATGGGAATCGGCAATGTTTTAACTTTTGATTTTTCGGAAAAAATACTAAGAAATTTTCTTGCAGCATTTGAGTGTGCGTAACCCATTTTCCCTTGCACAGGAAACTCTTTGAAGAATGCTTTCTCGTTTCCAATAGCATGTATCAAGTGTTGGGTAAAATCGTAGCAATTAGTAAAGTATATCGGATTTATATCGTTGCCAATTACAGAATACAGGTTATTTCTCTGATAGAAAATAAAACTATCCAAAAACCAGCTACAATGTAAAATGGTGTAAGGGATACCCGTTTCTTTTATTAGTTTCTGTCCTTGTTTGCGGATAATATTAGGTACAAACCTGAAAGTATTTGTTGAATCATGGTTATCCAAAGCACCTAAACCAGAAATTTGAATAATTTGTTTGATTGTGGTTTTGTCTATTGCTTTCAGTATATTTTCGATGCCTTCACGTTCTTCGGCAAAGGGAATATTAACATCCGTTGTGTGTGTCGAAAGGTTGAGGTACAAATAGTCGGTGTTTTTCAAAGCTCTTTGCAGCGATTGTACATCTCGTAAATCTGCTTTTACTATCTCAACGCTTTCAGAAAAATCGAAAAGTTTCCTTGCTTTATCGGTGTTGCGTGTAATTGCTTTTACCTGAAACCCCTCATTAACAAGGTTTTTTACTACAGGAGCGCCAATATTCCCAGTTGCCCCAATTACAGTAATTTGTTTTCTGTTATCCATATTTTGCTACATTTAAAATTTTGCAACAAAACTATAGTGGATAAAAAGGATGATTATTTGACAAAAGTCAAAATCGCGTTATGCTTTTTTTCTAATGCGGCTAAGCGTGGCAATATCAACACCTATATAAGATGCGATAAAGCCCAATGTGACTCTTTGTAGGATATCAGGGTGTTTCTTACAGAAATCATTATACCTTTCAGTTGCAGTCATTGTTTGAAATTGCCTTGTGCGCTCTAACATTTCCTTACTAATTGAGTCGGCTAAATCTTTGCAAATCTGATTCCATGCAGGTACTAATTGGTATAACTCCTTTTGTTTTTCAAAGCTTATTACCATTAACTCGGCATCCTCAATTGCTCTGATGTTTTCTTTTGAAGGTATCTGATTGTTAAAGCTATCAAATGATATGATGAGGGACTCTTCAGGATAAAATTCGGTAGTAATCTCATTTGCAAAGTCGTCAAAGATATAAGCTCTTAATATTCCTTTTTTTACAAAACCAATGTATTTGCAAATCTTACCCTCTTTTAAAAAAAAATCATTTGCTTTTATTCTCATAGGAATAAAACTACTCATGGTTAGTTTTAATTCCTCGTCCGTAAGATTATAATTGTTTAAAATGTCTTTATCTAATCGCATATCTGCATTGCTGTCATTTCTTAGGTTTGCATGTAACTTGCTTAAAACTTTTAAAAAATCATCCTGATCTGGTAAATTAGGTGAAAATTCTGATGATTATCGAACTTTTTATAATTTCAAATATATTCAAATCATTCTAACTAATAGTAAAAAAGTTGTTTAAAATATCTTCAACATCATTTTCTTGCACATTCGTTTGTTGTTAAACCAATAAACCATTTGCCTTAATCGCATAAAGCGATTACCTTTGTGTGCAGCGATTGATTTTAATAAGGCAGAGCGGTTACCAAAAGCTGTGTTGCACGATGAATGGGCTTAAACTAATGCAACTGGGATCATGACATTCGATAAAACACAAACCATAGTGGCCATTGCCACACCGCCCGGTATGGGTGCCATAGCGGTTATCCGATTGAGCGGAGAGCGTGCCATTGAAATTACCGATAAGGTTTTCCGCCCTGCCAGGCAGGGTAAAAGACTGCGTAACCAAAAAGCCTACACCATACACTACGGCTCAATAATGGATGGTGCCCGCGAGGTGGACCAGGTGCTGGTAAGCCTGTTCAGGTCGCCACACAGCTACACGGGCGAGGATGTGATTGAACTTTCGTGCCACGGTTCCACTGTTATCCAACAGCAATTGCTTGAGTTGCTTGTGCGCCATGGCGCACGGCTTGCACAGCCCGGAGAGTTTACCCTACGGGCATTTATGAATGGAAAGATTGACCTGTCGCAGGCCGAGGCCATTGCCGACCTAATCGCCTCGACCAGCGAGACAGCTCGCCGTGTAGCACTAAACCAGATGCGGGGCGGTATATCGAACAAGCTTACTGAGCTACGTAACGAGCTGCTCAAATTCACTGCCCTTGTTGAGCTGGAGCTCGATTTCAGCGAGGAGGACGTGGAGTTTGCCAATCGCCATGAGCTGGAAATGCTCATTAATAATATCATTTCGGAAATCGATAAGCTATCGGCATCGTTTAGCCAGGGCAATGCCATTAAAACAGGTATTCCGGTTACTATTGCAGGTAAACCCAATGTGGGCAAATCGACACTGCTAAACCGTTTACTGAACGAGGAAAAGGCAATTGTATCGGAAATAGCAGGCACTACCCGCGATGCCATTGAGGATACAATCCATTTGGGCGGTATAAACTTCCGATTTATCGATACCGCCGGGTTGCGCCAAACCACCGATACCATTGAGAGCATAGGCATTGAACGGGCTTTTGCCAAAATTGAAAAAGCACGCATAGTGCTTTACATTGCTGATGCCCAAAATGATACCCGAGAAATAGTTGACGAGGTTAACAGATTTGCAGTAAAAATTACACCCTCACAAAGCTTGATTGTGCTGGTGAACAAGGAGGATAAATCGAGCCAAAGTCATGTTGATGAGATTTTATCGACATTAGCCGGCAATGGATTTAATGCGCTTGCCATTTCGGCAAAAGCGGGTCATAATGTTGAGCTCTTGCAGCAGCAACTAATTGCCATTGGCAAAGCCGATATGCCTGAAAACGAAGACGTGGTGGTAACCAATATCAGGCATTACAATGCCTTGCAATCGGCACGGGCAAGCTTACAGCAGGTACTAAACGGTTTACATGCAAACCTTAGTGGCGATTTGCTTGCCATTGATATTCACCAGGCCATCGATTATTTGAGCGAGATTACCGGCGAGATATCGAACGACGAGGTTCTGGGCTTTATCTTCTCAAAGTTTTGTATCGGAAAGTAATTCACTTTAATCGTAATTCCACCAAAACCGGCAAGTGATCCGATGGAAACCTTTGCCTAAAGGCATCATCAATATGGGCATGCCTTAACGTTTCAAAACCGTTACTATCCACAAAGCAGTAATCAATTCTATCGGTAAGCGGGCTGTTATAGTCGAATCCGTTCCAAGTGCCTACCGGGCCATAGTGCCCAATGGGCGATAAGTTGTAGGTATCGGCATATACCGAAGCAATTATGGCAATGGTACTATCGGTAGGGATCATGTTGAAATCGCCGGTTACCAATACCGGTATGCTATTGGCAATGGTTGCAATCCGATTTAACAGCAGTTTGGCTGAGTTTTGTCGGGCAACCTTGCCCACATGGTCGAAATGGGTGTTGAACATTGCAAAGGTTTTACCACTGTTCCTATCCTTAAATATTGCCCACGAGCAAACCCGTTTACAGGCTGCGTCCCAACCAAGCGATGGGTCGTCTGGAGTTTCTGACAACCAAAAGGTTCCAGTGAACTGTAACTGGAAACGTTGAGCCCGATAGATTATGGCTGAGTACTCGCCCAGTGTATCGCCATCGTCGCGGCCAACGCCCACGTATTCGTAACCATCGATCATGCTCATTATATCGCGTAGCTGATGATGTAGCGCCTCCTGCACGCCTAGCAGGTCAACTCCGTAAAACTTAACCATCTGCGCTACGTACTCCTTTCGGTTAGGCCAAGCATTCAGGCCATCGTCAGGATTATCGAACCTAATGTTATAGGATATCAACCTAATGCTATCATTTTCATTGGGCTTGCAGCTAACCAAAAAAAACAAACCAACAAAAAGGGTAGCAACGATTAACCTGAATAGTAGTTTATTTCTCATGTTGGTTAGAATTTTTCAATTTATTTCGATAAAAATACATCGATTTTATTCCATTTTTACGTAATAACTTGATTTTTTATTAGGTTCGTTTGTATATTGTGATGCATATAGTGATTTAAAATGGTAAGTTTTATTCTTAACCAAAAACTGGTAAATACCGACTGTAATCCGGGAATGAGCCTGTTGGATTTTATTCGATACGAGGCTAACCTACCTGGAACAAAGATAGGCTGTCGCGAGGGCGATTGCGGAGCATGTACCGTGCTAATTGGCGAATTAGTCAACGGAAAGGTTCACTACCAAAGCGCCACCTCGTGTCTTTACCCACTAATCAACGCCCACGGCAAGCATGTGGTCACCATTGAGGGCATAAACCTCAGCAATACGTTAACCCCCGTTCAGCAGGCCATGGCCGACCATGCTGCTACCCAGTGCGGATTCTGTACTCCTGGTTTTGTGATGTCGTTTACCGCATTCTGTATGAACCGCGAAGAGCCTACCACCGAAAGAGCAATTGATGCAGTAGCAGGTAATATTTGCCGATGCACCGGATACAAATCCATTGAACGAGCAGCCAGCGATATAGCCCGCCTGATGCGCGATAAAAACGTTGCCGACCCCATTGGTTGGCTTGTAGGTAAAGGCTATCTACCCGAATACTTTCTGGAAATTCCCCAGAAACTTCAAAATATCGATGTATTTGAAGATAATGGTAACCCCACCCAGCTAATTGCTGGGGGAACCGACCTAATGGTTCAGCGTCCCGATGCCATTTACGAGCAAAAAGTGAAATCGACCCTAAATGAACTACCCAGGGGAATCACCATAAACGATTGTACCTGTACCATAGGTGGTGCAACCAAGGTTAGCGACCTTTTAGCATCGGTTGAGCTCACATCGCGCTTTCCGCAACTAAAGGAATACCTGATGTTGGTTTCGTCGGAGCCCATAAGGAATATGGCAACCGTTGCCGGCAACATTGTAAATGCTTCGCCTATAGGCGATTTAAGCGTGATACTTTTGGCTTTAAATGCTCAGGTAACGTCAGTTATCGATGGCAAAACCCGTCAGCAACCGCTAAACGAAATATTTGTTGGCTACAAGCAGCTAAACCTAAAACCTGGTGAGGTAATCCAGTATATCACCTTTGAACTACCCAAAACCACTACCCTATTCAGCTTTGAAAAGGTAAGCAAGCGCCGATACCTTGATATAGCCAGCGTGAATACTGCAATGCAGGTTGAATTGGATAACGGTAAGGTTAAAAAATGCCGTCTTTCGGCAGGTGGAGTTGCCCCTATTCCTTTATACCTGGATAAAACATCAAATTTCCTTATAGGTAATGATCTCAATACTGATACTGTATCGCAAGCAATAGCAATAATGCAGGAAGAAATATCGCCCATTAGCGATATCCGTGGAACTGCGGAGTATAAACGACTGCTGCTAAGGCAACTATTTTTTGCGCATCTGCAAAAGTTTATGGGCCGTCAGTTTGAGCAGATTTTTTAAAAAAACTAAGCGATGAAAAACATCGACACCATAGGACACGTTACAGGGAAATCGGTTTACCTCGATGATATCCCAACCATATCGGGTACCCTGCACGCTGCCATTGTTAGCTCAGCCCTTGCGCATGGCATAATAGTTAAGGTTGATATAGAAGAAGCCCTGAAACTTGATGGTGTGGAAAAAATCATCATGTATAGCGATATTCCGGGCGAGAATCAGATTGGCGGGATAATTGAGGACGAAACCCTACTTGCTGAGCATGAGGTACACTACCAGGGGCAACCCATAGCGGTGGTTGTTGCCCAAACCGAACGTATTGCCCGAAAAGCAGCGCAACTGGTTCGGATTGATTACCATGAACTGGAACCGGTAACCGACCCGCGCGTGGCAAAGGAAAAGGGTTTGCTTCTGATACCACCCCGAACTTTCAGCATGGGCAATCCCAATGATGCTTGGAGTAAGTGTAAGTACATAGTTGAGGATAGGGTAGAGATTGGCGGACAGGAGCACCTTTACATCGAGACACAGGGAGCATACGCCTACCCGCTTGAAGGGGGATATATTAAGGTTCACTCATCCACCCAAGGCCCCACGGTAGTTCAAAAAACAGTGGCACGTGTTTTAGGGTTACCCATGAACCTCATTGAGGTTGATGTGGTTCGGCTTGGCGGTGGTTTTGGAGGCAAGGAAGATCAGGCATCGGGATTTGCAGCCATGGCTGCTCTTGCCGCGCACATTACCGGTAAACCGGTAAAGCTTGTTTTACCCCGCCACGATGACATGCGGATGACCGGCAAACGCCACCCCTACAGCGGCGATTTTAGGATTGGCCTAACGGCCGACCTTAAGATATTGGCATTTGAAACAACCCTTTACCAGAATGGCGGTGCCGCAGCCGACCTTTCGCCAGCCATTATGGAGCGAACGTTGTTCCATTCCACGGGCTCCTATTTTATTCCCAATACCAGGGTTACCGTTTACAGCTGCAAAACAAACCTGCCACCTAACACAGCCTTCCGTGGTTTTGGTGGGCCGCAGGGCATGTTTGTTATTGAAAGCGCCATAGCCAAGGCTGCCGAGACCATTGGCGTTAACGCTATCGAGATTCAACGGGCAAATCTGCTCAACGAGAACGATGAGTTTCAGTATGGGCAAAAAGCCGAAAATGTAAACGCACACAAGTGCTTTACCCTGGCATCGGAAAAGTTCAACCTCGATAATCTTATTAAATCCATTGATAACTACAACCTGAACAACAGGTATAGCAAGCGAGGCCTGGCAGTAATGCCCTTGTGTTTTGGCATTTCGTTCACCAACACATCGATGAACCAGGCACGTGCACTGGTGCATATATACCAGGATGGAAGCGTTGCCGTGAGCACAGGTGCCATAGAAATGGGACAAGGGGTGAACACCAAAATGGCACAGGTAGCATCAATGCTTTTGGGAGTTGATATTAGCCGGGTGAAGATTCATTCCACCAACACCACTAGGGTGGCAAACACATCGCCAACGGCCGCCAGCAGTGGTGCTGACCTGAATGGCAATGCCCTCCGAATAGCCATAGCCCCCCTAAAAAAACGATTACTCAAGGTAGCATCAGAAATACTGGAATGTAGCGAGGATGAGCTAAACATTGATAATGAAATGGTTACCCGCAATGGCAAACCCACACCATTAAAGTGGAACGAGCTGGTGAAAAAAGCCCATCTGAAAAGGATTGCCCTTACCGAAAATGGCCATTACGCCACACCGCTTCTTTTCTTTGACAAGACCAAGGAGAAAGGCCACCCATTTGCCTACCACGTTTACGGCACAGGAATAGTTACCGTAACCCTCGACTGTATAAGGGGAACCTATACGGTTGATGACGTATATATAGTCCATGATTTTGGTAACAGCATAAACCCCCTTATTGACCTTGGGCAGATTGAAGGCGGTGTAGTTCAGGGAATTGGCTGGGTAACACTGGAGGAGTTGGCCTATGACCCCCAAGGCCGATTACTATCGAACAGCCTATCAACCTACAAGGTACCCGACATACACTTTGCCCCCAAGAGCATCCAATGCATACCGCTCCCCACTACCGGCCCCGAGTTGGCTGTACTGCGGTCGAAAGCCATTGGCGAACCACCATTCATGTACGGCATAGCGGCCTACTTCGCCATTCAAAACGCCATTAAGGCGTTTAACCCCAGCCACCGCATTCAGTTCAGCTCACCCCTAACACCTGAAAAGGTACTGATGCAGCTGTACCAGGGGGGTAGTGTTTAGTGTTTGGTGTTTCGAAAATTTCAACCATCAACTATCAACTAAATAGCTATCACAGTGTTGCACAGGGTTTACAAGGTGTTAAACAGTGAAAATCATGATAATCTGCGTCATCAGCGTTCAATTTCAATTCACGAACAACAATCAACTAACCCGACCCCTCTAAATCTCCCCTGAGAGGGGAGACTTTGGCTACGCAATAAAACTTACCGATAACGCTCCCCTCTCTTTTCAGGTGATGGACTTGGGGTGAGGTTGCTTTTGCTACCAACGAACAACTTCATTTATTAGGTAGTATGGACTGAAAAAAATTAAAAGTCCGTTTGATGATGTGTAATAATTTTTTTATACTTGTTCTAAAAAATAGAAAGCTACTTTATAGTGCCAATAGCTCCAAAACTGGAAATAAGGCGCAACAAAGTAGCGCCTATAAACGAGTTGGTGGCAAGGCTATCGGACGACTGCGAGTGCATTGAAGGAGTAACATAAAAGACGTTGAATGACTGTCCCCGTGTTGGACTTTTCGGCAGACTTTGACGTAGCATTTTAATTTCGTTCTTTACA
>JBFMGQ010000043.1:0-17140 GCA_040752515.1 Bacteroidota bacterium
CAGGGACAACTTCAACTATTGTTTTGAGGGGGGAGGTCTCTTTTTAGTAATGAATTTTAATATCTGATTATCATGCATTTATTGGCGCAGGACTCAATATTTGCATTTTAGTCGGACAATAGTGAAAGTATTTATTTATTTATAAATAGCATTTGTTATTGCAGCTTACTACAATGGTTGTGATAGTTTATAAATGAACTTATGTATTGATGACATTAAAGCATGGTTAATAAGTTTAGTCACACCTAACTCGTTTAATTTATGAATAAAGTTAATTTATCTATATTTTTGTTGATTTAGTGGAAAAAGTTTTGCATTTATCAATTATTTTTGAAAAATTGAAAAATATTTTAAAATGAAATACTATGCTTAGGCGAAATCTGTTTTACATTATTGGTGGGCTACTTTTATCGAACCTTACAATTGCTCAAGATTTTGAGGTTGCACCAGTACGATTAGAATTTGATGCAGAACCTGCCACAAGCCAAATGAAAACCATAACCGTTAAGAACCATAGTAGCCGGAGAGTGTCGTATACGGTTTCATTCGCCGATTTTCTTCCAACAACAGGTGGAGAGCGAAAAATATTACCCCCCAACTCAACCAAACGCTCCTGCGCAAACTGGATAAATGTAAACCCAGCGTTTTTTGAGCTGAACCCGGGTGAGGATATCCAAATTCAGGTTAATATGTTAGTTCCGGGTGAGGAATTTGGAACTGCTTGGTGTATGCTTTTCATTCAGCCAACAAGGGAGCAAACCAGTTGGAGTGCCGATAAGCAATTGGCTGCCGGTATAACCGTCAGCGGAAGAATTGGCGTACTGGTTTACCAGTCGCCAAAGTCGAACCAAAACTATTCCATTAAGGTTAGCAACTTTCAGGAAATAACCAAACCTGGCGAATCACAAAGGAAATTCTCGGCAGTGATTGAGAATTTGGGTGATAAGGTTGCCCACTGCAAGGTTTTCCTTTTAGCATCGAATATGTTGACTGCTGAGGAAAAACAGTTTCCGCCCAAGGATTTTGAAATATTTCCAAAACTTACCAGAACTGTCGAAATGGAGTTACCAAACGATTTGCCCTCAGGCAAGTATGCCCTTGCAATTATTGTTGATTACGGGCCTAAGTATCCGCTTGAGGGTTCGCAGCTTGTTATTGATGTTGTGGGTCAGGGTTCTGGTGTAACTCAACCCGATAGTACTAATAGAACTG
This sequence comes from Bacteroidota bacterium, assembly GCA_040752515.1. Lineage (GTDB taxonomy): Bacteria > Bacteroidota > Bacteroidia > Bacteroidales > Tenuifilaceae > Tenuifilum. The sequence goes on from JBFMGQ010000043.1 coordinate 1,213, forward strand.
ATAGTTTAAAGGTAATGCCCTAAAACTTCTCACTTGAGATATAAAACATTTCAAACATCGCTTTTACTTGTGCTGGCGAGCAATTTATTTGCTCAGTCAACATTTATTTTTGTTGAAAAACAAACGCCAAATGGTTTAATTAAAGAAAAATACCAAGGTGTTGTTGTTAATGGCGATACCATTCGGCAAGGTCGCTACCTATACTTTTTCGATAATGGGGTTTTAAACCAGGAAGGGTATTATACAAACGGGAAGCCCGATAGTATTTGGATTACCTACTATCCCAGCGGTGCAAGGTTAAGCCTATTTCATTACAGCAATGGCAAAAAAGAAGGATCATTCATTTTCTGGAATACTGATGGTACATTGTATCAGCAAGGAACCTACAAAAATGACCTTTTAGATGGTATGCTTGAAACCTATTACCCGAATGGAAAGATTAGCGCAAAATCGGAATATCGTTGTGGTAAACTCAATGGTATAAGCGAGATTTATGATGAGGCCGGACTGCTTCGCTTGCGAAGTGGGTACAAGAATGATACCTTGAATGGGCTTTGGGAAACATACTACGATACAGGTGAGCTTAACTATAAAGGCCAAAAGTGTATGGGCAACTATTGCGATACGCTCTACACATACTATAAAAATGGCAACTTAATGCGAAAGGCCTACTATACTAATGGCAAGATTGATGGTATTTTGATATCGAACTATGAGAATGGGGTTATGCAGATTAAAGCGGAGTATCGTAATGGTGTTCAGGATGGAACTTATTATGAGTATTACCCCGATGGGAGCCTAAAAGAAACTGGGAACTACCATATAAACCAAAAAGTTGGAGGGTGGACAAGTTACTACCAGGGTGGGCAAAAACACGGCCAAGGGAATTTTTCCAATGGAAATTTAGATGGCAAATGGTCGTTTTGGTGGCCTAATGGGAATTTAAAACAGTTGGGCTCTTACTGTCAAGGGAAAGCCTGTGGCCGATGGAAGTTCTTTAACAATTTAGGGTTTCTTATTATTGACGGCTATTACATTGATGATAAGGAGAATGCAATTTGGACAACGTTCTACCCCTTTGGTTCGGTAGCGGGTAGGATTTGGAATGTAAGCGGAAAGCCTACTTCGGTGAAATGGCTTTACGATAGCCAGGGTAAATTACAGAAACGATTAAATCTTGAAGGGTTAGAAAAATAAGTAAAAAAGCCGGAATAACCGGCCTTTTTACTATGCATCGATATTGGCATACTTAGCATGATGTTCAATAAACTCTCTGCGTGGGGGAACTTCATCGCCCATGAGCATAGAGAAGATTCTATCAGCTTCAGCTGCGCTTTCTATGGTTACTTGACGCAGAATTCGAGTTTCAGGGTTCATGGTGGTTGCCCAAAGTTGCTCGGCGTTCATTTCCCCCAAACCTTTGTAGCGCTGAACATGAACCGAGCCATCTTTCCCTTTACCAAGTTCTTCAACCGCTTTTTGCCTTTCCTCTTCGTTCCAGCAGTAACGCTCTTCTTTACCTTTCTTCACAAGGTAAAGTGGAGGTGTTGCAATGTAGAGATGGCCTTTATTGATTAAGTCGGTCATGTAGCGGAAGAAGAAAGTCATAATGAGAGTTGCAATATGGCTACCATCAACATCGGCATCGGTCATGATAATCACCTTGTTATAGCGTAAGCCCGATAGGTTAATAGCTTTGCTGTCTTCTTCAGTGCCAATTGAAACTCCTAGGGCAGTAAAAATGTTTTTTATTTCCTCGTTCTCAAAGATTTTGTGCTGCATGGCTTTTTCCACGTTCAGGATTTTACCACGAAGCGGTAGAATTGCCTGGAAACGCCTATCGCGACCTTGTTTTGCAGTACCGCCTGCCGAATCGCCCTCAACCAGGAATATTTCGGACACTGCAGGGTCTTTATCGGAACAGTCGGCAAGTTTGCCGGGTAGCCCGGAACCCGATAGTACGGTTTTACGCTGAACAAGTTCACGTGCCTTGCGGGCAGCATGGCGTGCCTGAGCTGCTAGTATTACCTTTTGAACAATATTTCTTGCATCTTTGGGGTTTTCCTCAAGGTAGTTAGCAAGGGCTTCGCTTACTGCTTGATCAACTGCAACTCGAACCTCAGGGTTACCTAATTTAGTTTTAGTTTGCCCTTCGAATTGAGGTTCTGCAACCTTTACCGATATCACCGCAGTTAGTCCCTCACGAAAATCGTCGCCACTGATATCGAATTTAAGCTTGCTAAGCATTCCTGAATCGTCGGCGTACTTCTTGAGGGTGCGTGTTAGGGCACTTCTAAATCCGGTTAGGTGTGTTCCCCCTTCAATGGTGTTGATATTGTTTACATAGGAGTGAACGTTCTCAGAGAACGACGTGTTGTATTGCAAGGCAACTTCAACAGGAACTTCGCCTTTGTCGTTCTCAATGTAAATAATATTTTCAGTTAAGGGTTCACGGTTTAAGTCCAAGAACTTGATGAATTCTTTTAACCCATCCTGAGAATAGAACTCGGCATAGCGGTAGTTCCGAGTGCCGTTTTCAATAATTTCGCGTTTATCGGTAAGTGTTAGTTTAATCCCTTTATTCAGGAACGCTAATTCCCTTAGCCTCGATTCCAGTATTTCGAAATTAAACACAGTGGTTTGAGTGAAAATCTGGTTGTCGGGCATAAAGGTTATGGTAGTTCCCGTTTCCTCTGTGCTTCCAATAACTTTGAGTTCGGTTATTGGCTTGCCCCGAGAGTATTCTTGTCGGTATATTTTTCCATCGCGTTTAACCTCGGCGATGAGGTTTACCGAAAGGGCGTTAACGCATGAAACCCCCACACCGTGCAATCCGCCCGATACCTTGTAGGAATCCTTATCGAACTTACCACCGGCATGAAGAACGGTGAGCACCACTTCAAGAGCCGATTTTTTTTCTTTTTCATGGTAATCAACAGGGATACCTCGTCCGTTGTCGGAAATGGTTATTGAACCATCTTCGTTTATTACTACATCAATGCGATTGCAATAGCCTGCAAGGGCTTCGTCAATGGAGTTATCAACCACTTCGTAAACTAGGTGATGTAATCCTTTATTCCCGGTATCGCCAATGTACATGGCTGGGCGCATTCGCACAGCCTCTAATCCTTCAAGAACCTGAATACTACTGGCTGAGTAGCTATTTTCGCCTTTTAATTCTTTTTCCTTTTCGGCCATAGTGAAATTTAACTAAAACACCACAATAATTTAACCTTCAAAGATAACCAAAATATTCGGTTTAGCTTACATATTTTGTATCTTTTTTATCGATTTAAAAACCAGATAATCAATATATTAAAACTAATGTTGAAATCTTTTGGATTACCATCCAAAAATCAAATTTCTATTAGCGGGTAAATAGCTTAGCCGATACTGATAATTCAAATGTTAAGGCATTTAGAACTTGTAACTTACGCCGGCTAACATGTTAAATGTTTGATTTGGATAAAGATACCATTGTTGGTATTTAGTCCCGGTTAGGTTGTTAACGCTAACAAATACTGACATTCGCTTATTATAGCCGTATTCAGCCCCAAGGTTGATATCGATATACTCTTTAAGGCGAATTGGGCTATCGGTAGGATCCTTAACCCAGCGCCTGCCTACACCAAAAATTTCAGCATTCAATTTCAGTTTATTTCTGAATAGGTACTGAACGTAACCGGAAATTTCGTAATCGGGTAAATGCCATGGGTGCAAAGCATTGTGAGTTTTATACTGGTAAAATGCCCCATTCAATTTGATATGGAACGATTTTGTGGGTTCAAAGGCCAACTCCCCTTTAACGACTGTTCGTTCGGTATTATTGTAAACAATGTCGAACCGGTTAAACAGAGGATTAGCAGCATCGATACTGGTGTTGATCATCAAACCTAAACTATCGATAATTGCATAGGTTGCATTAACATGGTACGAAATGGTAGGGCTAAACTTGCCTTTAATACCGCCGCCTACAACCAACTTGTAAATTGTATTCCATGTATCAAAGCTCGATGAAAGCCATGGGTTTTGTTTAAGAAGGTATGAGTATGAATTTTCCTGAACATACCCATCAATTTCAACATAGGGAATAATGTAATGGCTAACAATATCGTACGATAAGTATGCACGGGGGAAAAAGTATGTATTATTTACGTTTCCGTTTGCATCGTAAATAATGTTTAATCCGGCATAGGCATGCCACTGGTCGCCAAAGAAATGTGCCCAGGGTTTAATTTGGAGCAAACTGTTATTTTTTGATTGCAAGGAATTAGAACGACCGTAATGGGTGAAAGCTATTTCGCCGCCAAATTGTTCCTGTCCAATGAATTTATTCAGGTTAAAAAGTCCGGCAATCATTGTTTCTTGGAGGTCGTATTTGTCGGAAAGATGGTAAAAACTTGTTTGAGCATGGTAGTTTATGCTTGCCGAATCCTTATTGGTGGTTTTAAATTCCAGGTTTGCAGCAAACCTATTGATGCTTTGTTTATCATCGGTTGGAGTAAGGGTTGGGTTTTCGAAGAAATACCCATAAAAAGTTCTGTTATTTCGATTAAAACCAATATCACCCTGTAATATTTTTTTGTTGAGCACTCTTTTCCCAAAAGCCATTAAATCGATATTTGATGCGGGTGCTTTTACCTTTAGGTTATTGGTGAGTTCAACCTTGGAACTTGTATTAAAGAATTTCACCCATGCGCCGTAAAGGTATTCCTTATGACGGTTGCTTGAGAGGTAGGCCTCTGCATAAGGAAGTATGGTATTTCCTAATCCAATCCGCATGTAGCTCATTCGCAAATCGGGCAAGGGTTCCGATACCATTCGCGCAGCCGAAAGTGGGGTAGGGGTGAAATAGGTTTCCACGGGGCGCTGAACTATGGAATAGGTAAAGTTGGGGTTTACTTTTATGGTATCGATTATTTTGGGTTGTAGGTTTATTTTATTTGCATCGGAAATTGATGGTTCGTAGGGGCGAACCACATGAACCTCTTTCTTCAACTCCTCAGTTTGAGCAGTTACAGTGTTACTAGCCAACGTAACTAATCCTATGCTTACAATTATTGCGATGTAGTGTAATCCGCTTCTCATTGCTTTAGAGTTAATCTTGTTTAACAGTTTGACGTTCCTTTTCCGACTTTACAAGTTCGTTTAGCTTAGTGGTTGCTTCGTCAATTATTCCATCGGTGGTGTTGGAGTAACCATCCAAAACGCTTTGCAGTGTTGCTTTAGCTTGGAAGAAATCGTTTTGGGCAGCGTACGATTGCGCAATCAAAATAAAACTCTTAGCTAACCAGTACTGGTGAGGGGTATTGGTCTCGGCAAACGAAAAGACCTCACTTTCTGTCCTGTTGTATTCGCCTCTTTCAAAGTAAATTAATGCTTTCATGTACTTCGATTCGGCTCCTTCAATGGTTTTAAGGTTTTGTGCAACCTTGGAGAATTCAATAAGGGCATCGTCGTACTTTTTGGAGCGGTAGTTAGCTTTGGCAAGTTTAAAACGGGTTTCACGTTCCAGCTCAGGTGAAAGCTTTTCGGTGCTCAAAATACTTGCAGCAATTGTAGGCATTATATCATCGCGCTGTAGCTCAAAGGCACAACGCAGTTTTCCCATTCGGGCGTCGAGCAACATGCTTTTAACTTCGGCAATAGATTCTAAATTATCGAAGTAAGTGTATGCTTTTTCGTATTGTTTTTGATTTAAATAAATGTTACTGAGCCTGAGCAGGCTTTGTTCGGTAAAGCTATTCCGGGGACGTTTAACAATATTTTCGAAGAACTCAGTTGCTTTATCAACATTATTATTCCGAATATTGCAGTCGGCCATGTAGTACATCGCATTAACTGCAAAGTTACCCTGTGGATTTTCAACAAGGTATTCCTCGAAGGCGAGTAAAGATTTTTCACAATTTCCTGAAAGGTAAACTTTCTCGGCAGCCATGTAACTTAACGAGTCCTTTTCTGTAACGCTAATGTTTGCCATGGAGCCTAGTTTTGATGCATAGCTAAAGTAGGTTGCGGCATCACCCTTATCAATGTATATGTTTCGAATGCCAATGAGGGCATTTTTGGCTTCGGTTGAGTTCGGGAAGTTTTCCACAACTCTCTTATAGTAAGCCAGAGAGTTGTCTAAATCGCCGGCGTTATAGTACAGTAGTCCAATTTGAACCAGCGCTTTTGAGTAGTAACTGCTATTTGGGTATTCGGTCTCAATCCTCTTATAGTAATCTATTGCAACGTTTGTGTTTTCAAGGATATTGTAGGCCTCAGCAATCTCAAAGATAGCATCATCGGAATAGCTCGATGATGGGTATTTACTGAGTAGCGCTTTCAGCGTTTCAATCTTTTTTTCGGGTCGGCTAACCAAACCTAACGAAAATCCCCTTTGGAATAAAGCATAGTCAGCATCTAGCACATCCATATTGGCTGCTTTTTCGTAATAATCAATTGCAGCCCAGTAACGCCGCTGAATAAAGAAACTATCACCAATTCGATTATAGGCATCTGCTACAGTATTTATTGCAGTATCGTTTGAAAGGCTATTATATTTTCGAAACCATGTTATGGCTGTATCGTACTGCTTCATTTTAAAGTAAGTATAACCCAGGTTATAATGGGCAATAAGGTATTCCTCTAATTCAAATGCGCCAGGGGTAACAATAAACTTTTCGAGGTCGTTAGCGGCGTTTTCGAAATTCAATAAGCGGTAATGTGCTTCGGCTCGCCAGAATAGAGCTTGTGCAGCAATTTGTTGGTTATATCCAGCATGCTCAAGCGACTTGGTGAACATATCAATCGCTTCGGAATAGTTCAGGTTTTGAAATAGTTCAAGTCCGCGGAAATATGCTGCACGTTGCAAAGCCGTTTTGATGGTTGCATCTTTTTTACTTATTTTTTCAAGCGATTCTACGGCATCCTTATAGTTACGGGAACTCAAGTATGCAAGCGTGAGATAATTGTAAGCCTCATCAATCCTTGGTGAATTGGGGTACTCTTTTATGTACGCCTTAAAGGCATCAATGGCCTCATTGAATGGTGCGTATAGCTGTTCGTAGGTAAGCTTGGCAAAGTTGAATAGCGCATCTTCCTTGATTATTTTATCAAAATCGAGTTTAGAGGCAAGACCAAACGCTTGACGTGCCTTATTTTTATCGTTTAGTTTGAGGTAGCAATCAGCTAAATGGTAGTTAGCATTCTGGCTAAGCGAATCGTCAACGGTAGCAATACGTTCCAGGTATTTGGCTGCTTCGGTATATTTGGTGTTTTTATTGTAAGCAAATCCCAGCAGGTATAAATCTTCGCGCGATAGCTGCTGCTTGTTCTTTTCCTCATATATTTTAAGATAGGTTAAAGAACTGTCGTACTGCTTGAGCTTAAAAAAGGCATCGCCAACAATTTTGGCAATTTCGGATGCGCGTTTGTTGGTATTGTCCTTGGCAAGAGGAGGTGAGTAGGTGGCAACCTTTTTGTAATCGCCTTGGAGGTAATATATGTGCGATATATAGTAGGGAACTAATGGTGCAAAAAGTTCATCGTTCTGAATTTTTTCGAAACCTTTAAGCGCCGTGGCGTATTTTTTTTGAAGGTATGCAATGTGGGAGTAGTAATAGGTTGCAGGTGCAGCAAATTTGTTGTCGATATCCTTTATTTGGTATAACCAGCGATTGGCCGATTCGTAATCGTTAATCATAAAGTAGCAGTACCCTAACATGAACTGCCACTCATATCTTGATTCTTTTTCCAGTCCGTTCTTATCAATTTTTGAGAGCCAGTAAACAGCAGGCGAATATTTTTTTTGCTGGTATTGCATTTTGCCCATGGCAAAGTATGCCTGATCGATAAGTTGACTTTCAGGGTAGCTCTGAATGAATTGACCTATAAGGTGCTCAGCATCGTCGTTGTTTAGGGCTATGGCGCACATAGCCCGGTAAAACTCTGCCGAAACCCTTTGCTGAAAGTAGCCTTTGGGTAAGGCTGCAATGTATTGCTCAAAAGTTTTTTGAGCATCGGCATACATTTCTTTTTGGTATAGGTCGAGTCCTTTTCCGTAAATGGAGTTCAACGAGCTGAACTTACTGCTCTCCTGCGCTGGCAGCGAGAGGTGAAAATAGCATACGAAGAGGTAAATCAGGAATTTGAACCTTTTCATCATTCTAAATTATATTTATCAGGCCTAAAAATAGTAACTATTAACCTAAACATTTATTGTTGTATCAACTTTTAATCAACAATTAAAATAATTTATTAAAAGGTCAGCTTTGGTTTAAACATCTATACGCGAAAATGTGTTATATTTACAAGTGTAATAACCTTTTCATGCAATGGTAACAGTAAAAGCCCTATACAAGCCCCAAAAAATGACCGAAGGGGCAGGAGTAACGGTTCAAAGGGTTTTAGGTTTTGCAACCCGATACGAGTGCGATCCATTTTTACTGCTCGACTTCTTTGGTTCCGATAATGAATCGGAGTTTAGGGCTGGCTTTCCCAATCATCCACACAGAGGCATAGAGACTATTACCTATATGCTGAAAGGTCAAGTTAAGCATACCGACAGTACAGGTGTCAGCGGTACAATTGGGGCAGGGGAAGTGCAATGGATGACTGCCGGCAGCGGTATAATACACAGTGAGATGCCAACCGGCGAGAGTGGAGCTATGTATGGCGTTCAGCTTTGGCTAAACTTACCCCAGGAGTATAAAATGGTTAAGCCTAAATATCGAGAGCTAAAGAGGGAGGATATTCCAGTTGTTGAAACAACTGCGTCGCAGGTTAAGATAATTGCGGGTAAGTATCGCAAGCGCGATGGCGGATTACAAGGACTTTACAAGCCCGTTGATATTTTTGATGTAAAGCTTTGGCCCGATTCCGTATTCGATGAAGTTATTACTCCCGATTTCCGTGATTACCATTACTTCCTTTTTGTGTACGAAGGCGAGATAACTTTGGGAAATTCTGATAAACCCATAGTGGCACCATGCGGTGTTGCTCTTACACAGGGTACAATAATTCATATCAGAGCTGGGGCTAATGGGTCTAACTTCATGTTTTTTGGTGCTGAACCCAACAATGAGCCCATTGCATGGCATGGACCTATTGTAATGAATACCGATGCTGAAATCCGAAAGGCAATTGAGGAACTTAATAGGGGAACCTTTTTGAAATAGATTTTATGGCTGAGCAGTTAATTGCTATAGTTGATAGTAACGACAGTGTGATTGGATATAGCGAAAAGCAACAAGTTCATATTGAGGGCATTTTACATAGAGCATTTTCCATTTTAATATGTAACGGTAAGGGGCAGATGCTCATTCATCAAAGGGCGCATGAAAAGTACCATTCACCGGGTTTGTGGACAAACGCCTGTTGTAGCCATCTTACCATTGGTGAGCAGATGGAAACTGTGATAACAGATCGTTTGATTCACGAAATGGGCTTTTCCTGCCCACTCAAACATCTTTTTACTTTTCATTACCGGGTAGAGTTCGACAACGGGTTAACTGAGAATGAAATCGATTGGGTTTACCTAGGCCGTTTCGATGGCAATCCAAATCCAAACCCCGACGAAGTTGCCAGCTGGAAATGGATTGACATTGACTTTTTGTTGGCAGACATTGAAATCAACCCGCAGAACTACACTTACTGGTTCCGGCATATCATGCAGGAATATAAGCACAAAGTACTGGCAGCATTTGAGGAGTGTAAGGCTGCTTAACCAATCCGTTTGGCCTTTAAAATCAAACTATTGGTTACTACCGATACTGAACTAAAAGCCATAGCAAGGGCAGCTATCATTGGATCGAGCAGAATACCTGTAAAAGGGTATAGCACCCCTGCAGCAATGGGTATGCTTATCAGGTTATAAATCGATGCCCAAAAAAGGTTCTGTTTTATGGTTTTTACCGTTTGTTTGGAAATGGTAATAAGTTCGGGAATTGCGTTTAAATCGGTTTTAAGTATTGTTACCTGCGAAGCATCAATGGCAATATCAGACCCCTTTCCCATGGCTATACTCACATCAGCTATGCTAAGGGCTTCGGTATCGTTTATTCCGTCGCCTACCATGGCTACCCTTTTACCCTGAGCTTTTAGGTTAGCAATGTATTTCGACTTGTCCGCAGGTAGTAATCCTTTTTCAAACTTTGCTATACCTGCATCGCTTGCAATCCTCTCTACGTTGTTTGAGCTATCGCCTGTAAGGATAATTGGCTCTATGCCTAAACTAATTAATTTCGATATTGTGGCTTTTGCGGTACTTTTAACTTTATCGGAAACTATAATTAAAGCCACTAGTTTATTTTCTTCGGCAAAACCTATAAGAGTGTTATGCCCTTTTGCTTTGTGAGAGCCATTATAGTTTACCCCAACTTGATTTAGGTACTCTAAGCTGCCTACGCGGAAGAGGGATCCGTCAATTGTTGCTTGGAGTCCTTTCCCGGGTTCTTCGGTAATGGTGTCAATTTTAATATCCTTATCAACTAAACCAATATATTGTGTTATCGATTTGGCTAAGGGGTGGTTAGAGTACTGTTCAATGGCGCTTAGTAAAATGCGGTATTTTTGATCATTTTCGAACCATTCAATAGCCTCAACGGTAGGACGCCCCTCGGTAAGGGTACCGGTTTTATCGAACACCATGGTGTCAATTTTGCAAGCCTGCTCAAGGCTTTGAGCATCGCGAATTAGTATGTTATTTTGTGCAGCTTTCCCAATGCCGACCATTATGGCTGTTGGCGTTGCCAATCCCAATGCACAGGGGCAAGCTATGGCCAATACCGAAATTGCGGCTATTATGCCATGGCTGAAAGCCAGACTTGGAGCAATGAATAACCAAATTGTAAACGTTAGAATGCTCACCACAATGATGATAGGCACAAAAATTCCTGCTACTTTATCGGCAAGTTTTTGAACTGGTGCCTTGGAGTTTTGAGCATTGTTGACAGTTTCAATGATTTTGCCCAAAACCGACTCCGAACCTACCTGTTTGGTTTCCACGTATAGTATGCCGTTTAGGTTCATTGTTCCGGCCCAAACCTTTTGGTTATTACTTTTTTCGGCAGGAATGGGTTCGCCCGTAATGGTGCTCTCATCCACCCAGCTATGCCCTTCGGTTACCATCCCATCTACTGGTATTCGTTCGCCCGGCTTAACCATTACAACCATGCCCTTTTTAACTTCAGATAGGGGGACTTCAGTAATATTTCCATTTTGCTTTACCCAAGCCATTTGGGGCTGAAGCCCCATAATTTTTTTTATAGCCGATGCTGTTTTACCTTTCGCTTTTTCTTCGAGCCATTTACCTAAAAGTACAAAGGTGATTATCATTGCAGCCGATTCAAAGTAAAAGTGCGGAGTAACCCCCTTTGATATAAAATAATCCTGAAATATTATGGCAAGAACACTATAAAAATAGGCTATTGTAGAGCTGATGGAAATTAGTGTATCCATATTGGCCTTGAAATGTCGGGCCTGTTTGAAAGCGGTTATATGGAACTGCCTGCCAAACCAAAAAATTACAGGAGTCGAAAGTATTAATGCAGCTAATGGGGTGAACTTCCAGTGCATAAAAAACATTTGAAAGATCATCAGGGGGATTGATAGCATAAGCGAAAAAATGAAACGATTACGAAGGATGATAACCTGTTGCTTTTTCTCATTATCAATATTTTGTTTGTCGGAATCAATTACTAAATCGTAACCGATTGAGCGAACAGCATTGCGGAGTTTTTCTGGCGAGGTAATGTTGTTGTCAAAACTAATCCAAACCGTACTGCTGGCAAAGTTTACCCCGGCATCCCTTACGCCCGGTTGGCTTTTGACTATGGTTTCGACACTAATAGCACATCCGGCACAAGACATTCCTGTTACCTGAAATATTTTATTTTCCATTTTAAAAAGTAATTTACAAATTTACACGGGCTTAACCGTAAGATTTGACAAATAGTATATGATATATAACAACATCCCTTTTCAATAGTTTACTTAAACCGAGATTAGTCAATAGAAACACAAGAAATATGTATACACTTTATGTTTCTATTGACTTATCGAGGCAACCCCGACTTATCAAAATCTTTCATTCCGAACTTTCGGAATGAATAGATTTTGTTAGTCGATCCGTCAATTGGCTTTTTCAATTGACGGATTTGGGTTAAACAATTTTCAAAATGGGAAAAAAAACGCACGCCTTTCAAAGGCGTGCGTAAGGAATGATAAACCTATGGTTAAAACTTTAGAGCGATTCGGTTTCCACAACCTTTGCCAGTAAATCGGCGTAGGGTATTAAAAGGTATGTTTTACCTTCGAACTCTACCTCGGTTCCCGAGTACTTTTTAAAGACCACCAAGTCGTTAACAGCGATTTCGGAATTCTCGATGTTGCCTACAGCAACCACTCTGGCCCACGATGGTTTTTCCTTGGCCGTGTCGGGTATAATAATACCCGATGATGTAACCTGTTCAGTGTTATCATCGCTCAGGTCGAGCACAACATGCTGGTTAACTGGTACTAATTCCTTCATATCGAACAAATTTATTGGGTTTGAATATTAAGTAAACGTTTAATTTTTTGCTGGTCGAATCCTACCACCCATTCGCCACCAATGTTAGCCTGAGGAACACCCTGTTGCCCGGTTGCTGCCACCATTTGACGGGCTGCTTCATGGTCGCGTGAGACGTCAATATCGGTAAAAACTATTCCGTTTTTGCGTAAAAAGCTCTTCAGCGTGTTGCACCATGGGCATGTTGGGGTTGAGTAAACTGTTACGCTTTTTTGTTGGGGAGAGTTTTGTGCTTTTTGCTGGTAAACAGCATTTTCAAAGAGTTGCTTATAGAATTGAGTATCGTGGCAACCCTTTACCATATCTTTAAGTTGCCCCTTTTCAAAAACCAGAAGCGAGGGAGCACTGGTTACCCCATAGTATTTATGTATTTCAGGATATACTGGGGCATCAACGTAATAAACATTGTCCATTTTAACCGCTGTAGCAGCTTCATTTACTGCGCTGAAAGCGCAATCGCTTACGCCTGTACCCCTTTTAAACACCAGGAGGTATGCCTTATCGGTTGCTTTAATTTGTTCAGTAAACTCATTTAATGTCCTTACCTCTTTCATAGCATTATTTTTTTACATCAACTCAAATGTCACACCAAAAATTAAAATATGCAAATATGTCAATTTGATTTATGACAAGTTTACTTGTTTTGTAATTTTGTCACTGGCGTGACATGTTATTTTCGTAACAGAAAAAATGCCATTAGCCAACAAGTAATGTCCGTTCACAGAAAAAATGCAATTAAATGTATCGATTAAATATAACAAATCGTATGATTTAGTAAAATTTGTAATCGTTTCTAAAGGTATATTATGGGTAAGGTTTCTTTAAATAAATCTGCACTGATAATATCTCTGTTATTTATAGCATTTATTGGGCTTTCCAATACACCTTTACAAGATCCCCAAGGGGTTGAGGAGCTTATTACTTTGGCCAAGCAATACGAAAGCGCTGGTAATGCCAACCAGGCAGTTTATTACTACGATAAGGCGGCAAATGCTTACTGGCGAGCTAACGACTTTCGAAGTGCTATCGCATACTTTGAGAAAGCCATTGAAAATATCAAAAAGGTTGGTAACAGGAATGGAGAAAAGCTCTTATACATCAATCTTGGATTACTTTACTCCGAGATTGGTGAATATACCCACGCTCAAAAGAGTTTTGAGAATGCACTAAACATTGCCAGTTCATCCGGTAAAAAGCAAGATATAGGTCAAATCTTGCATAATATTTCGACAGTTCAGATTGAGCAGGGTAATTATCAGGGAGCATTGGCAACGTTAAGTAAAACTGAATCCATAGCACAGGAAATTGGCGACCAGAAATTGCTTCGGAATGTTTACTACAACTACAATAGGGCTTACGAGGGGTTAATGAATACCGAAAAAGCTGCTGAGTATTTCAGTTTGTATGCCATGCTTACCAAGAAAATTCAGGCCGAAGAGATAAGAAAGAAGGAGCAGCAAGCAAAAGCCATAGTCGATAGCGCCGGAAGGGTTGTGCAACAGGTGGTTCAGGAAAAGGAGCAAACTGTAAAAAGACTTGCTGAAACCAGTCGAGAACTGGAGGAGCGGGAACAGAACCTTAAAGAGGTAGAGAAACTTACCCGTGAGCAGCAAATGCAGATAGAGCTTTTGAATGCTGAAATGAAGCTTCGCGATGCTGTAATCCAGCACCAGAAGTTGCTTCAGAAGGTATATATAGGTTTAATCCTTTTTTCGTTAGCATTTGCAGCAGCGTTGTACTATGCCTATGTTCAGAAGCGAAGGGCCAACAAACTTCTTAAGGAGAAGAATGCCGAAATATCAAGGCAACATGATGCCATTAGCCGGCAGGCCGATGAATTGCGCGAATTGAATGCGCTTAAGGATAAACTCTTTTCAATTATTGCCCACGACCTTCGTAGTCCCCTTTTCTCGCTGATAACCATGCTCAATATAGCCAAAGAGGGGCACTTTACCCCCGAAAGTTTTAAGGAAATTCTCGATGAATTATCGGTTAATGTTAACCATACCACAGCACTGCTTGAGAACCTATTAACCTGGGCCAAAACCCAAATGCATGGCGTAAAGGTTAACCCTCAAAACTTCGATTTAAATCAGCTGGTTAATTCCCGGATTCAACTTTTGAATGAGGCTGCCGAGTCCAAGGAGATTAAGCTAAAGAATAATATCTCACAGGGGACCTATGTTTTTGCTGATACCGATATGGCCGACATCGTTATCAGAAATTTAATTTCAAATGCCATTAAGTTCTGCAATGCGGGTGATAAAATTACTATTTGGAATTCGGTAAGTGGAGGAAAGGTTACCGTTTGCGTGGAAGATACCGGAATGGGAATGACCGACGATGTACTCCAGAAACTTTTTGGAACCCAGATAACCTCCACTCCCGGTACAAAAAATGAGAAGGGTACCGGATTAGGGCTTATACTTTGCAAAGAGTTTGTTCAAATGAATGGAGGCGAAATTTGGGCTGAGAGTCAGCCGGGTAAGGGTAGTAAGTTCTTCTTTACCTTGCCAACAGCCAGCGTTTAAAACCCTATTAAACTCTACGAAAAAGGAGTTAGTTTTTCTAACTCCTTTTTTATTGACTTTGCCCCTGAATTTTTATAACTTTAGAACAAATAGAAAATAGGTATGAGCATAGCACTTATCAAATATCTATCGGAATGGAATAAGCGCCCTAGCGATAAGTATAAGGAACCAGGCCCTGTTGTTACCATTTCTCGCGAAATGGGCTGTCCGGGCAAGCAGGTTTCATCTACCCTTATTGAAGAACTGAATAAAAGGTATCGATTGAAAAATGAATTAGCATGGCGCTGGCTAGCCAAGGAGGATATTTTGCGAATAGCCTCATCAAAACTCGGCTTACCAAAGGAGGAAATTGATTATGTTTTTGAGGCCAAGCGTAAGGGGATAATGCAGGAGATACTTGAATCGATGTCGACCAAGTACTATAAAAGCGATAGGCATATTCAGAATACCGTAAAAAGCATTATTCGTTCCGAAGCATCAAAGGGGCATGTAGTGATTTTGGGTAGAGGCGGTGTTGCAATAACGCGTGATATCCCCCGTTCGCTTCATATCCATCTTGAAGCACCTTTTGAATGGCGCGTTCTTAGGGTTGAGGAGATGTACCATTTTGAACCCAAGGAGGCCGAATTATACGTTCGTGAGATAGACAAGAAACGCGAAGAAATCAGGATTTACTTTGGGGGGAAAGATACTGACTACACCCGTTTCGATATAACCTTTCACTATTGTCCGACTAAAATGCAAATATTGGGTCTTACGCCAATAAATGCATGATAATCAGATATTAAAATTCATTACTAAAAAGAGACCTCCCCCCTCAAAACAATAGTTGAAGTTGTCCCTT
>JBFMGQ010000044.1:0-15612 GCA_040752515.1 Bacteroidota bacterium
CTAATTTTATTTCCTTATTTTTGCTCATGTTGTGATTTTGTGTGCAAAACAAATCTACAACATCGGGCGAAACCTTTATGGGAGTAGCCCTCTTTTTATTCAAAAATTTAGTCGGACACTACTGATTTTTTATCCTTTTTTATATACAAATTGCTGCAATTTGATTTAAATTTGATGAACCTAACCTTAACAATCAAGTTAAACCTAATCCGGTAAACGTATGGCACTCGAAGTTCATGTTAAATCGGCTGAAAGCAAGGGACAGATCGAAATTTTCTTTCTCCATTTTGTGCTTATGCTTGTTGCCATGTTTGTGTTCCTTGCCCTAATAATGCTTATTGGAGGTTCCTTTACATGGCCTAACTTCTGGAAGTTTTACATCACTTTTATTCCCTTAACCGTTATACTGCCTATTATTGTGGCCATTACCACAGCAGTATCGTATAAAAGGGTTAATATTCACATTTCACCTGCTTCAAAGGTAAATATCGATAAGCTAAAAGATTTTATGTTTAGTGAGGACTACATTATTGTCGATAAGGATCAAACCTACATGCAATTTATCCGAAGGAAAAATCTCCCTCGTTTCCTAAGCCTCAACTTCGATAAGCCATCCATTACAATCCAAAACGACGAGGTGATTGTTAATGTGCTCAAACGCCTCTCGCTAGTGCTGCTACCGCAGCTCACCATCGGTAAAAGGTTTTTACTGGAGCCCGAAAGCAAGAAGAATGATTAAAAACTTACCCTATTTACTCATCGATTTAACTAAGTGTGAACAAAACATTGCCTTCATGGCCCATAAGGCTTCGAAGGCAAAAGTTTTATTGCGACCTCACTTTAAGACACATCAAAGTAAAGCCATTGGAGAGCTATTCCGTAAGCATGGCATTACCCAAATAACCGTGTCGTCGGTACCCATGGCTGAGTACTTTGCCGATGCTGGCTGGAACGATATAACCATTGCTTTTCCATTGATTCCGCAAATGGCTCAACGTGTAAACGCTCTCGCCAAAACCATTACCCTAAATGTAACCTTCTCTTCGCTTCAAAATTTAATGGCTTCCATCCATAGCATTGATGAACATGTAGGTGTTTTTATTGAGGTTGATGTTGGTCATGGCCGTTCCGGTGTGCCTACCGGTAATACCCGTGAGCTTGCCCTGATGGTCAATCTTATTAGTTCAAAATCGAACTTGGTTTTTAAGGGATTTCTTACACATGCCGGTCATTCCTATAGCGCAAGGGATAGGGGAGAGGTTGAAAAACTCCACACCACAGCGCTAAGTCAGCTTGCAAAGCTCCGTAGTTTCTGGATCGATCAGTACCCAAACCTTGTAATTTCCTATGGTGATACCCCAACCTGTTCCATTTCCGAGGAGTTTTGGGGAGTCAGCGAAATTCGCCCCGGCAACTTTGTTTTTTACGATGTGATGCAAAACCAGATTGGTTCATGCAATTTATCGCAGATAGCTCTGGCTATCATTTGTCCAGTGGTTGATGTTTTAGCTGGTAAGCAAAAGGTAATTGTTCATGCCGGTGCGGTGCACCTCTCAAAGGAAAGTGTGGAAATTGACGGTATTGGCTGCTACGGTTTAGTTTGCCTCTTCGATGGTTCAACATGGAGCGACCCCGTAGCCAATGCCATGGTAACATCAATTAGCCAAGAGCATGGCATTATTACCTATTCTGGGAATGTGCTCGATGATGTAAAACCCGGGAACCTACTTGCCATTTTGCCGGTTCACAGCTGCTTGACGGTTGATTGCATGGGGCAAATGTTCGATTCACAAGGAAATGTTTACGATGTTTTACCCAAAACCATTCGATGATGAAAGAGTTTATCCATATTTTGGCCTTCATGGGCATTTCAGTTTTTGCTATAGCTCAAACCAAAGTAAGCAATGGTAATTTCAATATGTTTTTCGAGAATAAAACCATGCGAATCGATTATGTTCATGGAGGTAACTCCAGTACGGAAAGTTTCAGGATATTTGGAATTAAGAACGATGGTTTATGGGGTGGAAGGGTAAAAGTATTGAACGACCCTTACAACCTTGGGTTGTACGCCTTTGATATAGTTGATGCTGCCTCCGGAAAGGTTCTATACACTCAAGGATTTTGCAGTGTTTTTGGTGAGTGGCAAACAACCCTTGAGGCTGGTAAGATTAATAAGGACTTTGAGGAAAGCATCAGGTTCCCTTGGCCCAAAAACATTTTTAAACTGGTGATGCGTAAGCGCGATAGTACCAATACGTTTCAAACCGTTTGGACCGAAACGGTTAATCCGGCGCTGTATGCAAAAGCGGAACATACTAGCCCATCGGCCAGGGTGCGTTATTTTATGAAAAACGGAAACCCTAAGTCTAAGGTTGATATTGTTGTGCTAGCCGATGGCTATACTGTTGCCGATTCTACTGATTTTTCAAAAGATGTTCAGCAGTTTATTGATGCTTTCTTTTCGGTGGAACCGTTTAAGGGCCGAAAAGCCGATTTTAATCTTGCTGCCGTTTACTCCTTATCGCCTGTAAGCGGCATAAGGTTACAAAAACCAAACTACTACCCGGCAAACATTCTGGGTTGCTCGTATTATACCTTTGGAACTGAGCGATACGTTTTAACGGAAAGGGAGTGGACGGTTCGCGATTACGCATCGACAGTTCCATACGACTTTTTGGTTATCCTGCTAAATTCCGATAAGTATGGCGGTGGTGGAATTTACAACCTTTACATTACCGCCTCCGCTAAATCGTTTAGTTCAGGGTATGTAATGGTGCATGAAATGGGGCATAATATTGCTGGCCTTGCCGATGAATACTATACCAGCGATGTGGCATTTCAGGTTACCCCGCCTAAGTATGAACCCTGGGAGTTTAACATTACTGCATTGCTAAAACCCGAAAATCTGAAATGGAAAAGCATGGTTGATCCTACCACTCCAATTCCTACACCCTGGCAAAAGGAAAAATATGAGCAAAACGATACGTTAAACCTCGCCGATGAGGTTTATTCTAACAAGGTTGGAGCATTCGAAGGGGCTGGCTACCTGAGTAAGGGGTTATACCGACCCGAAATAGACTGCATAATGTTTTCGAACTCACTCAAATTCTGTAGGGTCTGTCGAAAAGGGCTAAATCGGGTTCTCGATACTTATATTTCTAAGTAATCCTGATGCCCATAACCGTAACATCATCAACCTGAACATTGTCGCCTTTCCAATCGGAATAAATATCCAATAGCAGATCTCTTTGTTTGGTCATCGGAAGATTGGCTATGGAGCAGAGAAGATTCCTAAACTCGGTTAGTCTAAACTTTTTCCCATTTGGTCCACCAAACTGATCGGTAAACCCATCGGTGTAAAGGTAGATTATGTCGTCTTTCTCCAGTAGAATGCTATGGGTTGTGAAATTCACTTTTTCGGTCATGTATCCGATTGATTGCCGTTCACATTTCACCTGATACAATGTGTGCGTTTCGTTCTGGTTCAAAATAATATTTGATACTGGTTGCGAATTTGATTTCCGTATGATGTGGAGGTAAATATTTGCCCCTGAAAACCTTAATTCCTTCGTTTCAGGATTGTAGTTACAGAACGCTATGTCCATGCCATCGAAAATTTCAGAGCCTTCCTTTTGCTCAAACGATTTATGGAACAAATCGTTGAGGTTGAGCAGTACTTCGCCCGGATTAGTTTCCTTGAGCTCGGTAACAATTTGGTTTAGCCCAAACATGCCTATGATGCTCATAAATGCACCTGGTGCCCCATGCCCGGTGCAATCGGCAACCGCAAAAAGCAACTGATTGTCGAATCGTTTAAACCAGTAAAAGTCGCCGCTTACAAGTTCTTTGGGCAAAAAAATCAGAAACGAATCTTCGAAAAAGTCCGATGGCTGTTCTGAGGTCTGTAGAATGGCTTTTTGAATTCGGCGTGCGTAGTTTAGGCTGTCAGTTATATCGCGCGAACGCTGCTCGAGCATGTTCTTTTGCTTCTCAATTTTTTCCTTCTGCTCGGCAAGTTGTATGTTAGCTTTCTGCTTATTCTTATAGGCAGTGTACGAAACATAAACCAGTACCAGAAGAAATGCAACTATGCCTACCAGGTAAACCTGTCTCATTTTCGATTTGTTCAGCTTGGCTTGGCTTAGCAGCAGGTTTTCCTTTTGCAGCTGTATTTCTTTCTCCTTTTGATGTAGGGCCGATATGTTCTCAAGCCTGTTGGCCTCGCTAATCTTTTGGATATTAAACAGGCTGTCGGTTATGGTGATGTACTTTCGCAGGTAAAAATACCCTTCCGATTTATTACCCTGCAACTCCTCGAGTTGCGATAGCTCCTTGTAAACAAGTCGGCTTATGTTGATTATACTCAAACTTTGCGATTGCTTCAAGCATTCCGATAAATACTTTTTTGCTTCGGTGAATCTGCTTTGCTTAGCGTATGCTTTACCTAATAGCATCAACGTATAAAGTTGACCATGCCTATCGTTCAATTGATTCTGAATGTTAAGTATTGATTGGAGCAGTGGAATGGCACGATCTGGTTTTTGCTGGTTAATCAGTAATTCCGCAGCAATGGTTTGGGTTCTGGCCAATTCCTTAGGGTAATTCTTAAGGTACGACTCTGATTTTTTCAGATGTTTCTCGGCCATTAGGTAGTTCGTTTGCCTTAAGCAGTTGGTAGCTAAAGCTCTATATGTTTTACCCAAATTGATACTATCGGCATACTCCTTGAAAATGGCAATGGCATTTTCAAGGTAACTTTGAGCCGTTATGTAGTTCCCGAACTCGGTGTGTATAACCCCCTGCGATGTATATATCATCGCCAAGTTTATTGAGTCGTTTCGGGCTTTGAAAAAGTTGATGGCCGTCAAATTGTTTTCAATGGCATTATTTAACCTGCCAAGTTCTTCCTCAACTGAACTTATCAATAGTAAATACCACCCAATTTTTATTGAATCTTTAGTGGCAACACTATACCTAAACCCAGGATAAAGGTAATCGGTCGATTCGTAAAGTAGCCCTTTTTCAATGTGGATTTGCGAAAGCAGGTAGTATGCCCTTTCAAGGTACTGCTCTCTGCCTAAATCAAGAGCTACCATCAGAGCTTGATTGGCTTCTATTAGCGCGTTATCATAATTTTGAGTATTGAAAAGGTATTGAGCCTTAGCTATAATCGATTCCACCAGTTTTACCCTGTCGCCATTTTTTTCATATTGCTGGATAAGACCATCAAAATATTTCAACGAGTCAATCTTTCCATTGGATTGCGGTCTGGCTTGCATGTATAGGCCAAATAAAGTAAAAGCCGTAAACAGTAGCAATGGTTTTATGAATATCGGTTTATACACTTGCACTGTGGTTTGATATTTGAACTATAAAAGTAAAAAAATATTTCAACACTAGCATTTAGGTATTTGACGAAAACAGTTCGCTCAATAGGTTGAGCATATCATCGGCTTTAATGGGTTTTGTAAGGTAACTCCACGCGCCAATGGCGTAAGCCTTATCCATGTATTCCGATGATGTGTAAGCGGTTTGTATAATAACAGGAACGGTTGGGTTTATTGTTTTCATTTTCTTAATTAGTTCCAATCCGTCCATATCGGGAAGTTGGATATCAACTAATACGGCATCTATTTCTTTTTCGGCAACCAATTTAAGAGCTTCGGCGCCCAATTTGGCTGTATGACAATTTGCACCTGCCGCAACCACTAAATCTTTAAGGTAATTAATGTTAGCCTCATTGTCTTCAACCACCAGTATGTTTTTCCCCAATACATTTTTGAATTCACCTTTTGGGTTTTGGACACCCCTTGTGGGTTTAGCTATATTTGGTATAATTAAGGGAAGGGTAAAGCTGAATCGCGAACCCCTGCCGGATTCCGATTCTACCCATATTCTTCCGCCCATCAGCTCAACCAGTCGTTTTGAAATCGCCAGTCCCAATCCGGCACCGCTAAATTGGCGGTGAGCCGTTTCGTCAACCTGTCGGAACCGTTCAAAAATTTTCTCTTGCATCGGCTTGGGTATTCCAATGCCCGTATCGCTTACAAAAAACTCAATGGTTGCATTATTAGGAACACGATACCCAATGGTAACGCTTCCTGCCGATGTAAACTTTATGGCATTGCTTATCAGGTTAAGCATAACCTGTTTTAACCGCTCTCCATCGGCAAGTATATGCGTTATTCCACTTTCAACATTGATATCGCGGGCCACTAAGATGTTTTGCTTTTGCCTTTTTTTCTCGCTTATGGCAAACTGGTGCAACTCGTTAAAAAGAATTTCAAGGTCAACGGGCTGTCTTCGTATGGTATAAATGCCGGCTTCTATTTTCGAAAGTTCAATTATATCATCAATTAGCGTAAGGAGCAATCGGCCATTGCTGGTAATGTAATCGGCATAAATTTTCTTTTTCTCAGGGCTAATGGTTTCGCGGGTTATCAGTTCTGAGAACCCAAGTATGGCATTCATGGGAGTGCGTATCTCGTGGCTCATATTGGCCAGAAAGGCCGATTTCAACTTGTCGGCTTCTTCGGCTTTGCCTTTGGCAATCTTTAGTTCATTTTCGCGTTCCTTTTGAACTATCATGTAGGTAAGCTGAGCCGAAACGAATTCAAGGACTTCCAAATCGTTATGGTCGTATGCGTTTGGATTTTTGTAGTTTTGAACAGCAAGAACGCCAACAATGTCGTTTTGGGTTTTAAGGGGAACAGCCATCCAGCAAAGTGCCGGTGGCCCGTAATAGGCAAGGTTGTATTTGCTCTTAAGCCTGTTCATCTGTTGTCGGTTCAGTATAACGCCTTGCCCCCGTTGAGCCACCCAAAGCGCATAGGTATTCCCGCTTGGATAGTCCGAGCTTATGGTGTGTGTATCGCTAACATAGGCCAAACTTAATCTTTGACGACTTTTATCGAACAGTACCAGGTAGATATTTTGTGCATCGAAAAGGGTGTTCAGCTCCGCTTGCATTAGCTGGTAAAAACTTTCGGGGGTTGTACTCTCCAGCCCTATTGCTGATAGCTTAACCAGTACATGGTTTATTCGCTCAACTTTGCTGCTCCAGGTAATATTTTCAATCCAAACCAAAAAAAAGTTGGGCTCAACAGGTTTAACATTAGCCCTGTATGTCTGTTTTTTCCCGTGGAGGTTGTGTTCAAAAGTGTAATTCCGTTCCTTTTCCGATGCCTTAAATGGTAATGTTGGGAAAAGGTTGGCAATATTGCTCCCTTCAGGTATAGGCTTATCGGTCAGTAGCAATACCGATGGGCTATGGCTTAACACCAAACCATGTTTATTTACAAGCATTATGCTTACCGGTATATCGTCAATAGCAATTTGGTTTTTGCTTCTTGTCATTGTTATTTAGATAGATAGAATAGTTGAGGTTGCTGTTTTTCTTCACTAATTTATGACTTTTCCTTTAACCCTAATCCGTCAGTTGAAAAAATCAATTGACGAATCGACTAAGAAAATCTAATCATTCCCAAACTTCGGAATGAAAGGTTTTTGATTTTTGTGTGTTTCTATTAGCAATTCTCTAACTATCACTTTAGTGTTAAAAATGTTGAATATCAAAATGTATTCTTTGTTTGAAATTGCAGCGCCTTGTAGCTTTTTTTAATTACATTTTAAGAGTAAATGGTATTTTTGCATTAAAATATTGGTAGATATGCGAAATATCATCTATATAATCGCTTTTACTTCAATAGTATTTTCCTGTGGTGAGGGGAAAAAATCGGGTAGCGATTCAATTGCCAAGCACGGTTATACCCGGTATGCCAAAGGTTTCGATATTAATTTTTCCGATACCCTAATAACGGTAACCGTGGGTGATCCTTTAAATGTATCCAGCTCAAAGGGTGCAACCTACCTACTTGGTATAGGTTCAAAAGCTGATAATTTAGGTTCCGATGTTATTTCGGTACCTGTTAAAAGGGTGGTTTGCATGTCGTCCACACACATTGGTTTTATTGGTGCTTTGAATGCCGATTCCACAATAGTTGGAATTTCCGGAACTAAATATGTGAATAATCCTAAGGTTTGGAATCGCATGGTTAGCGGTAAAATTGCCGAGGTGGGATACGACCAGAGCTTAAACTATGAGCTGTTAAGCCATTTGAGGCCCGATGTGGTGTTTGCCTACGGAATTGGTTCTGAATCGTTGTCGTATATTGATAAGCTGAAGGAGTTGGGCTTGCGGGTTGTGATGGTACCCGATTATTTGGAAACATCGCCCCTGGGGAGAGCCGAATGGATAAAGTTTTTCGGTGTTTTTCTTGGTAAGCTCAAACTTGCAGACTCTATCTTTAATGCCGTAGAGGTTAACTATAAAAACCTTTGTAGTGTAACGCATTCAATTGAACCGAAACCAAAGGTTTTCCTGAATATGCCCTTCAGGGATATTTGGTACTTCCCGGGAACCGAGAATTACTTTGTTCAGTTTATTAGCGATGCAGGGGGCGATTATATTTTTTCTCAACTCAAAGGATCACAAAGCCATTCCGTTAGTACCGAGACTGCCTACAAGGCAGGATTGGATTGTGACGTTTGGCTAAACACTGGCATTGCCAACAGTATGGGAGATATTGCTGATACCGATAAGCGTTTTACCGATTTTAAGGCGTTTAAGAGTGGCAGGGTTTATAACAACAATAAAAGGATTGGGACGGGCGGTGGTAATGATTTCTGGGAGTCGGGGGTTGTCCATCCCGATTTTATTCTGCGTGATTTGATTAAAATTTTCCATCCTACTTTGTTGCCCAACGATACCCTTTACTTTTACAAGCATTTGGAGTGATGTTTTTAGGGTTAAACAAATACCAAGCGTTATGAAACACCCATGTAAGGCAGCTTGCACAAACGAGCTTGCGAGTTCACCGAAGGTAAACACCGATGAACAAACTATGGGTGTTCCATCCGCTCGATAAAAGATTGTTAAAAGCAAGACAGTAACGTGTTAGTAATTAATAGTATAAATATTTTGCACAGATGAAATTTGGCGTTATAATTGAAACCAAGGAACCCGAAAAGGCATGGAATGCCTTCAGGTTTGCAGTAGCATCGTTAGGCAAAGGCCATGAGGTTAAAGTGTTTTTAATGGGCGAGGCAGTCGAGTGCCAGGGACTGTCACATAATAGGTTTGATGTAGATGCTCAAATGCGGAAGTTCGCTTCCGGAGGAGGAACAATTCTGGCTTGTGGAACTTGCCTAAAATCGCGCCAAATGGATAGCACTGATCTTTGCCCAATATCAACCATGGCCGATTGTATCGAGATGGTGGAATGGGCCGATAGGGTTATTACTTTCTAACCCAAAGGCTATAAACAATGCAGGGAAAAACCCGGAATACTATTCTTTTTGTTTCGCTCATAGCGCTTTTGTTGCTATTATCGGTGCTTAGCATTCTTTTGGGCTCGGTATCAATCCCTCTGGCCGATATTAAGGCCTATTTTATGGGTGGTGCTTTTACCGATGAGGCAAATTTGGCCATACTCCGGAATTTTAGAATGCCAAAGGTGGCATCGGCTATTCTTGCCGGTTCGGCATTGGCGGTGAGCGGTTTACAAATGCAAACCGTTTTCCGAAATCCGTTGGCTGGCCCTTACGTTTTGGGTATTAGCTCTGGTGCTAGTTTGGGGGTAGCGCTTGTGTTGATGGGGTCTTCGGCATTTGGCCTTTCGTTTTGGGGCAGCCAGATTGGTATAGTTGTGGCGGCGCTAATTGGTTCGTTGCTGGTTTTAATGCTAATCCTTTCGGTTGCTGTTCGTATAAGGGACATTATGACCTTGCTCATCTTAGGTATGATGTTTGGCACTGCCGTTTCGGCCATAACCAGCCTTTTGCAGTATTTTGGCAGCGAAACATCGTTAAAGAACTTTGTGATTTGGACTATGGGAAGCCTTGGCGGCGTTGGCCGTCAGCAGCTTTGGCTTTATTCTGCCTTGGTTATGGTAGGACTAATTCTTGCTTGGATCTATGTTCGCCCTTTAAATGTACTTGCCATTGGCGATTCCTATGCCCGTAGCCTTGGTTTCAATGTGAAACGAACCCGTTTCCTTGTATTCCTTTCCACAAGCCTATTGGCTGGTACAGCAACGGCATTTAACGGGCCAATTGCATTTATTGGCATTGCTGTTCCGCATCTGGCACGTATGGTTTTCCGAACCTCGAACCATGCCATTCTGGTTCCTGCCTCGGCCCTGGCTGGGGCAGCAACCCTGCTACTTTGCGATATTATAGCCCAACTACCGGGTTCGGCAACCGTCCTTCCTTTAAACTCAGTGGCATCGCTCATGGGGATTCCTGTGGTTGTCTATATCATTCTTAAAAACAAACGCGTGGTAAGCTGATGTCGGGTATAGTGGTTGATATAAAGGGGTTAGTGTCGGGCTACCGAAACGGTAGCGCATCGGTTTACAGGTATCCGGCCTTTAACGCTGTGGCGCTGGGTGGCGAACTTATTGCCCTTGTTGGGCGAAATGGGGTGGGGAAGAGCACGCTCCTCAGGACACTGGCTCGCTTGCAACCGGCTCTTTCGGGTAAAGTCTTCATTAAGGGAGTCGATACGCATCAAATCCCCATTGCCGAATACGCCCAGCTGGTGAGCTTTATACCGTCGGAGCCTGCCCATGCTTCGCATACAACAGTTTATGAATTTGTAAGCATGGCGCGCTATCCATACCATGGCTGGTTTGAGGCCTTAAATGAGAATGATCATCGAATAGTTCGGGCTGCTATTGATGCCGTGGGCATGCAAAGTTTTTACCATCGATTTATCGATAATCTTAGCGATGGCGAACGCCAGCGTGTAATGATAGCTTTTGCCATTGCCCAAAACACTCCAATCATTATGATGGATGAACCAACGGCTTTCCTTGACCTGCCCAATAAGTTTGAGGTAATGCGATTGCTCAGGGAGCAAGCCCAAATGGGCAAAACCATCATTATTTCCACTCACGATTTGCAAACTGCCTTTGGACTTGTCGATACCATTTGGCTTATGCTGCCCGATGGCATTAGGGTTGGGGCTCCTGAAGATATTGTGCTTTCGGGCAATCTTAATCGCTTGATGGACGATACGCCCGTGTTTTTCGACCTGAAATCGGGCCAATTTGTGTATAAACACCAAACCAAACGGTTGGCTTGTATTTTGGGTGGATCAGCCAATATCAAGAAGTGGACATCGCACGCCCTGAGGCGTATGGGGTATGAGGTTGAGTTTGCCGAATTAGCTGATGCCTCGGTGTATATCCAAGTTCAGGAGCATGAGGGTAAGGTGCAATGGATTTTAGGGCGCAGCGACCGTAATCCCACTTTCGATTCCATTCGTAACCTTTGCATCTATCTAAAAAGTTTATAGCTAAAGCTTTAGCTCAAAGCTGTCGGCGTCCAGGTGAACGGGAAACGATTTTCTTATGCTGTTTAGGTAATTCATGTCGAGTGTGGAATAAATTATTTCTTCCGTATTAGGCTTAGCCATAGCTATGATTTGCCCCATGGGGTCAATGATTTGCGAATCGCCGGTGTGGTTTATTTGGTTCCCGTCCATTCCTACGCGGTTGCATGCAGCCACATAAACCTGATTTTCGATGGCGCGTGCCACCAAAAGGGCATTCCACGCATACCTGCGACGCTCAGGGAAGTTGGCCACCAACACCAGTAGGTCGTAATCGTTGCGGTTACGGAGCCATACCGGGAAACGTAGGTCGTAGCATACCGCCAAAAGTATCCGCCAGCCTTCAAGGTTTACAATCACGCGTTGGGTTCCTGCCGTGTAATGCTCGTCCTCTTTTGCCATGCGGAACAGGTGACGTTTATCGTATGTGGCAACTTCACCATGGGGGTAGGCAAAAACCATACGGTTAAAGTATTTCCCATCTGTTTCCGCAATGTAGCTGCCTGCAATGGCAAAACCATGCCTTGTTGCCATAGCTTTCATCCATTCAACGGTTCTGCCTCGCTGCTTCTCTGCAAGCGCTGACGGGTTCATGCTGAAACCGGTGGTGAACATCTCAGGGAGCAGCACCAGTTGGGTGTCGGGCTCCACTGCGGTTAGTTTTTGCTCAAACTGCTCAAAGTTCCTATCGGGCAGTTCCCAGTAAAGCTTACTTTGAATTACTGCTACTTTCATCTCTGTTCCAGTTATGAATGCATTGTTCAACAAGGCCTTCGTATTGTAACGATAATTCCCTTACTATTTCAGGAATCAGGTTGTAGCTGTGATGGTCAACCTGCCTAACCGGCAAAACGCCAGGCGATGTGCCTGTAATAAAGCAACCCGTGGTGCTTGCGAGCTCGTCGATGTGTAAACATCTAAAATCGATGTTGATATTCATCTTTCTGCAAATTTCAATTACCTTTTGCCGGGTTATACCCCCAAGCACTTTGCTATCGGGTGCGGTAATAAGCCGATTTTTGTCGATAAAGAACACATTTGAGCGGCTACCTTCGGTAATAAATCCATCGTGATCTACCAGAAGAACCTCGTAGCATTGGTGTGTTGAAAGGATTTCGTTTGCAATGGCTCTAATGGCTTTGTTCTCAAACTTTACAGTAGGATTATGCCTTTCGGCATTAAGTGTTTCGAGGTAAACGCCACTGGTTACCTCATCTGCCGTTGGGTATCGCGAGGGTATAAAGTATATCAAAAGGGTATGGTCATTATTCTCGGCGCTTGAGTGATACATCAACCTGAAATTCTTTTGGTCAACGGGGTTTGCCCTAAGCAGCTGGTGAATGCCTTGCTTTATTTCATTCAAGTTGATGTTGTAATTCATCATTTTAGCCGAGTGGCTAAATCGATTTAGGTGGTCGTCCAGAAATATTGGAGCGGAGTTTTTTACACGGATAACCTCGTAAATAATATTTTCGCCTTCGGTTAGCTTGGCCGAAAAATTTCCGATGGGTAAAATTTTACCGTTGTAAAAGAAAAAGTGTTGTTCGGTATCGGGTGGAAAATTCATGTCGGTAATATTTCAGGCAAAAATAGCACATGCTATTTTGTTTTTGGCTTTTCCTGAAACAAATACGACCAGAAACAAAAAACGCTACTTCTGCTTTTGGGCGTAATGGGTTATGATGTTGTTGATTAGGGGGAGATAGAAATCGTTAAAAAATGGATTTTTGGGTGAATTAAGGTGAAAAAGTTTGTTTAAGGTTTTTCCGCCTTTCAGCTTTGATGTTGCCATGCTAACATTGTTCTCGGCAAAATCGCCTGCAAAGTAGTAGCAAAATTTATCGGGAGCACATTTGATTACTGCCGGGAATTGGCTTGGCAATCCAATGGCTTTCAGTTTTTCCTGGCCAACAGCAGTGGTTTGGAGTTTGAAAGTGGCAAGGGGCTCGGAGCTGCTTCCGGCCAAAACAATATCGAACCATCCGTAAAACTCAACATCCTTGGGGGCGTTATCCCATTGTTGCATTGCCTTTTCGGCAATCAGCTTTACGCGAGCGTTAGTAAGCTCGGGCCCCTCTTCAAGCACCTCGATAAGTCCGTCGTTGCTAATGAGAATTATCCCAGAACCTTGATTAGGCCAGGGTTTTTGGTGTTGTTTTTCGTAAAGCTTAATCATCCATTCAGCTGGGCCTTTCCCGTTATTGATAGTGCTAAGGTTTGGGCAGTATTTGCCTGCCCATCCGGTCCAGCTAATATTGAAGAGCTCTTCGGTTTTGGTGCGGATTAGGGCATTGGTAGGGGAACTGAACATGTTATACTCTCCAATAATAAGCTTATCGAGCTCCTTCATCCGCTTTAGGAGCAGGTAATCGTTCTGGTTTAATCCTCCGTAAACCTTTGATGAGTTAGAAATATGCGAATCGTTTTTATACCATTCGTAAGAGTAAACACCGTAGCAATCGGCATAGTAGGCTGCGTCGTAAACAGCAGCATAGGCATCTATCTCGTTAAGGCGAATCGATTTAATATCAAAAAGCTTATTGTTGACATCAATAGGGAAGAAGCCCCAGTAGTCGGTTTTGGGGTTGTATGAGCTGCCATCGGGCCCAACAATTCGAAAATGGTTTAGCAGCCATACCAGCGATTTGTGCTCAACCCTATCGGTTTGGGTTACTGTTTTATCGAGTATGTATAGGTTGAGAGTTTTTGGCTTTTGGAAATACCATGCCAAATGAAGTCCAATAATGATAAGCAGAATAAATGCGATTACCAATAACAGGTAAAAGGCAATCTTTTTCATTTTCCTTTGGTTTCTGATACTTGATTTACACGGGCAAATTACAAAAATTTGAATAAGATTACAAGTGAAAGGAATAAATTCGTGAACCGTTAGCCGTGAACCGTTAACCGTGAGCCGTTAAACGAAAGAGTGATTCGGAATGAGTCGGAATGAATCGGAATGAATCGGAATGAATCGGAATGAGTCGGAATGAATCGGAATGAATCGGAATGATTCGGAATGATTCGGAATAGGCGGAATGTGATGGAGTTAGAGGAAGTTAAAACAGCAAGCGTGAACCGTGAGCCGTTAAACGTTAAACGAAAAAAATAGAACATGAGGAAGTTAAAGGTTTCAGGAGAGGGGCAGGGGTGCGGTTGGTTTTCATGGGCAACGGACAACCCTAAACTAAACTCATAAACCCCTTTTTACATTTTTTCCAAAACGAATCCATCGGCCAATGCCAATCCCAAAATCTACAACTTTTTCGTACCTTTGCGGAATAAAGCAAGGCGTATGAGAATTGATATTATCACCGTTCTGCCTGAGCTGATTGAAAGTCCGCTTAGCCATTCCATCATAAAACGAGCACAAAAAAAGGGTTTGGTGAGTATCAACCTGCACCACCTACGCGATTATACTACCGATAAGCACCGTACGGTTGATGATTACGCATTTGGCCCCGATGCCGGAATGGTACTAAAAATTGAACCTATCTACAAGGCCATTGAGAAACTTAAATGTGAAAGGCAGTACGACGAAATAATTTACACTTCGCCCGATGGCGAGCCCTATACGCAAAAACTGGCAAATTACCTTAGCACCAAGGATAACATCCTTATCCTTTGTGGTCACTACAAGGGTGTCGATCATAGGGTGCGCGAACATTTAATTACCCGCGAGATTTCCATTGGCGACTATGTACTCTCGGGTGGCGAATTGGCTGCTGCTGTTATTGTGGATAGCGTTGTGCGACTGGTTCCTGGGGTACTTTCCGATGAAACCTCGGCGCTTACCGACTCATTTCAGGATGGGCTGCTTGCCCCTCCGGTGTATACCCGTCCAGCCGAGTTTAACGGCTGGAAAGTTCCCGATGTGTTGCTATCGGGGAATTTCAAGGAAATTGAAAAATGGCAATTGGAACAGGCGTACCAGCGCACCAAGCGCTTGCGACCAAACCTGCTTAAGGAGGAGTAGAGGGTTAAAGGATAAAGAACCTGTCCCTGACCCGTCCTGAAAAATGTCTACACAAACTTATATGTATCAAAGTGTTTCACTGTGTAAAACAGTCTAATCTGCGTAATCAGCATTCTGTCTAGTCCTGAAATAAGTCTACAGGTTAGTAAATAGATTTATGCAACACTCGTAAAAACATCGTCAGGGGTTTTATAGCCCAAAGATACGTGTAATCTTTTAGAGTTGTAAATTTTCACGGCCT
>JBFMGQ010000045.1:0-13910 GCA_040752515.1 Bacteroidota bacterium
TAATTTTATTTCCTTATTTTTGCTCATGTTGTGATTTTGTGTGCAAAACAAATCTACAACATCGGGCGAAACCTTTATGGGAGTAGCCCTCTTTTTATTCAAAAATTTAGTCGGACACTACTGATAATCAACTTTGAGTTTAAGTAATGGTTTATGCTGACTTGCTTAAAATCCTTTTGGTTGAAAGGACTAAATGATATTTAGCGCATTTAAGTGGGTGCTTGTTAATTTTTATCATATATCAAATTTAATAAAATAAGTGGTGCATGGTGGCTAAGACATTTTTGCTGGGTAGGGTTTAATTTTGAAAATGGTTGCTTTTGAACTGTAACCACCTGATTAATAGATAGACACGATTTGGTTTTAAGTTATTTTGGACAGCCGAGGTAGTACATAAAGCGACACACCTATAAAAAGATATATCTAATTTAGAGACTAAAGTTTGCTTTTCTTTATTCCTCTAAATTCCTCTAACTTCCTCATATTCTATTTATTCCGACTCATTCCGACTCATTTCTCTAAAAATCTTATCCCTCCCCAATCATAATCCGGGCTATGTTGTTGGCATGGCTGCCAATAATGCGGTATAGGCTTACAAGTTCCAGGTGAGTTTTGGAGCTTTCAATCGATTTACCAACGGCTTGTTTGAGTCTATCGAAGTGGCTACGTTCAAGTTCAATGCCCACCTGCTTGTAGTGGTCGTACTTGCGGAGCTGCTTGCGGGCCACATCGAGGTTTAATGTGTCCAGTATCTCAATGGCCCTGTTCAGCTGCTTTTGCGTTAGCTTGTGGAACTCTATAAGTTCATTTTTGCCCTCGTCGGAAAATTCGAGGCCTGCACCCAGCCACCATTCCCCTTTCTCAAGTAGATTTTTTGAGATAATATCGCCTATCTGTTCCAGTTCCTTGGTGGCAAACATTACCCTGAATACGTTATCAACCTCCTTATCGCTTATATCGGCGTGGCTAATCCGGAGCAGGTATTCGTTTAGCTTGTCGCGCAGGAAGTTCACATGCTCCTCCTTCTCGTGCAGGGTGTCGATAATTCCCGGATCTTTTTGGATGAAGAGGTTGATGCTGTCGGCCAGCATCGAATTAACCAGTTGGGCCATTCCCACCAGTTCGCGGCGTGAAACCTCAATGGCTATGGATGGTGACCTTAACAGGTTGACATCGATAAACTGGGTTTTGAAACGCTGCCGTTTCTCGGGGAAAATAGGCATAACCCAGTCGACAAGGCGGGCAAAATGATTGGTAAAGGGCAGTACCAGTAATGCCAAAAGCACATTGTAGATGGTGTGCGCATTAGCCACCTGACGTGATATGTTTGTAACGGTTCCTCCGGCAAAAGTGTCAACCACATCGGGTGTGAAGAATCGGACAAACTGGGCAAAGGGCTCAATAAGCCAGAATAAAAGAAGTATCCCAATGAACTTGAACACGGCGTAGGCCATAGCTACCTTTTTTGCCTCACGGCCTGCCGCAAAAGCTGCAATTATTCCGGTTACCGCAGTGCCCAAATTGGCGCCCATAAGTAAGGGGATCGATCCCTCAAGCGATATCAAGCCCTGTGTGGTCATGGTTAGTACAATTCCAATAAACGCAGCACTGCTCTGAACAATGGCAGTAAGTAATGTTCCAACCAGCACCCCCACAATTGGCTGCTGCACGCTTTCAATCACTCGTAGGAATGGTTCGTAATGCTTTAGGGGTGTCATAGACCCCGACATCAGGTGCATGCCATAAAAGAGCAAGCCAAAACCTACAAGTGCCTCTCCTATGCTCCTTGCAACATGCTTCTTCACAAACACCATAATACCAAAGCCAAGGGCTACCACCAGCAGAGAGTAATCGGCTAACTTGAACGAGATTAGCTGTACTGTGATGGTAGTACCAATGGCAGCGCCAAGTATCATGCCTATGGTTTGCTCAAAGCGGAGCAATCCCGATTGCACAAACCCGACCAGCATCACTGTGGTTGCACTGCTCGATTGGGTTATAACCGTAACCAGCGCGCCAAAAAAAGTAGCCACAACCCTGTTCCTTGACATGCGCAGCAGAATTAACCTCAGCTTGTCGGCAACGCCGTGACGGAGGCCAATGCTCATTTGGTTAATTCCAATGAAAAAGATTGCCAAACCACCGAGCAATCCTACAAATAGCATCAATGCCCAGTTCCGAGCATTGGCGTATGCTGTAAAAATTACAAAGTTTTGCGGCCCCTTGGTTTGGATGCTTGCCGAAACCTGATACTCTCCCTCCTTATCGCCCAGATGGAGATGAGTACGGGCAATGCCTTGACTATTGGTAAATACTTCGTACCTTTCCAATTGGTAACCTTTTGAACCAAAGGGTACTCGAGTTAGTTCAAACGTAACCCTTACTCCGGGTGCGGGGTTACCTGCCGTATCGGTTACCGCTACAATAAACGGATGCTGTAGCCGTTCGCCCGCACTTGCCCACTGCTCATCACCTGAGGCTTTCACGCCACTTTCGGCACTGTACTTCTGAATGGTGTTGTACTGACCATAAATGCTAACATTGCCGCTAAACAGAGCGGTTAGGGCAATAAAGATAATATACCTGAATGGTTTTAATCTTTTTAGCATAGACCAATTTACCTAAAAATATTGGCGAAGGCAAGAGTTTTTGGTTTTTTGTTCTAACCCCAATTGGTTTCAACTATGGGAAATTAGGTTTGATAGCCTGTTATATTGATTTTATTTTTCTAGAAGTGTTTTTTATATCGTTTCTGAATATAGAATAAACAAAAACATAAAACAATTGTTATATTAATAACATAAAACAATAATCAAAAATGAAAAGCTATCTCATAGTAGGAGCATCGTCGGGTATAGGTAAGGCGCTTAGCGCAATGCTAGCCAAATCGGGTAATATGGTTTATGGTACTTACAATAAGTCAATGACCCAGTCTGAGACGGGAAATGTCAAGTTTTTCCATCTCGATGTGATGGATGAAAACCTCAGTCTCGATTTTTTACCCGAAAAACTCGATGGCATTGCATACTGCCCGGGCAGTATCACCCTTAAGCCTTTTGAACGTATAAAGGCAGCCGACTTTATGTCCGATTTTCAGTTGCAGGTAATAGGAGCAGTAAGGGTGCTGCAAGCGGTATTACCAAAACTCAGGAATGGCGAAAACCCGTCGGTAGTGCTTTTTTCCACAGTAGCCGTAAAGGTAGGATTGCCATACCACTCCGTGGTTTCGGTTTCGAAGGGGGCAATAGAAGGGTTAACCAAAGCCCTTGCCGCTGAGTATGCCCCCAAGGTAAGGGTGAACTGCATTGCTCCGTCGCTGACCGATACCCCGTTAGGGTTACCATTCTTGAATACTGACCAAAAACGCGATGCTGCAAACCAGAGGCATCCATTGAAGCGAATAGGAAATCCTGACGACATAGCCGGAATGGCCGAGTTCTTACTTTCCGATAAATCGGGTTGGATTACCGGACAGGTAATTCACGTTGATGGAGGCTATTCTTCATTAAGGGTTTAAGTAAATCACACTAAATAATTATTATACTATGAAATTAATTGACAAATATGTTATTGCGGAACAAAAAGTAGCAAAACTCATGAACAAGTGGAGTATTCCGGCCATAAGAGTATCCTTTGCTATCATTTTTATTTGGTTTGGAATACTGAAACCGTTCGATGTTTCGTCGGCCGAGGCGCTACTTAAGGCCACAGTGGCTTGGTTGCCTTTTGGAACTCCCGAGTTTTGGTTGGTGGTAATTGGATGGTGGGAGGTGGCTATAGGTGTTACCTTCCTTTTCCCAAAAACTACCAAAATTGCAATTTTACTGCTGTTCACGCAGATGGTTGGAACGTTCATGCCGCTTTTCTTTTTACCGGAGGTAACCTTCCAGAATGGCAACATATTGACCCCTACAATGGAAGGGCAATACATTATTAAGAACGTGATGATTATTTCGGCAGCACTAGTGCTTGGAGGTAGATACTACAAAAAGGAAGCGACTAAGGAAAATTAATATGTTGTACCGAGATTGATTAATAGAAACACAAAAAAATATTTAAACAGCCTGTTTCTGTTGGCTTATCGAGGTAATCCTGACTTATCAAAACCTTTCATTCCGAACTTTCCCGAATGATTATATTTCGTTTAAATTTGAACCTGTAGGCACAATATTTCCATACACAAATCAATATCAAAAGCTATGGCTTTCTACCAGTTAATCAGAATACAAAAATTGCCGGTTTCGGTAAATGAAATTTGGAACTTTGTTTCATCTCCAGTAAATTTAAAGGAGATAACTCCTCCGCATATGGGATTTAAAATCACTAGCATAAGCAGTGAAGGCGAGATGTATGCAGGCATGATAATTTCGTATAAGGTAAGCCCTTTGGCAGGAATAAAGCTAAACTGGGTAACCGAAATCACCCACGTGAAGGAGGGTGTTTACTTTGTTGATGAACAAAGAGTAGGTCCATATTCCATGTGGCACCACGAGCACAGGATTGAACCAATTGATGGGGGTGTTTTAATGACCGATATTGTTACCTACCAGCCTCCATTAGGAATTTTTGGAGCGCTTGCAAATGGGCTGTTCATTAAGAAACAGTTACAGCGCATTTTTGATTATCGTTTCAAAGCTCTCGAAAAAAGATTTGGAAAATTCAAGCCATGAAAATTTTACTTACAGGCGTAACCGGCTACATTGGTCAAAGGCTTTTGCCCGTTTTGATAGATAGTGGGCATGAGGTAGTTTGCTGCGTTAGGGATAAAAACCGATTCAACACTAAAAGATACCCATATCAAAAAATCACTGTGATTGAAGTGGATTTTTTAAAAAGGGAAACTTTGGATCAAATCCCCAATGATATAGAAGTGGCTTACTACCTCATTCATTCCATGTCAACACAATCGGGCGACTTTCAGGAATTGGAGGAGGTAAGTGCCAATAACTTCAAAGAACGGCTAGAGCTCACAACTGTTAAGCAGGTGATATACCTAAGTGGCATTAGTAATGCCGATGCCCTTTCAAAACATCTAACCTCGCGCAGGAATGTCGAAACCATTTTGTCGGGATCGAAGTTTGCATTAACTACTTTAAGGGCAGGAATTATTGTGGGATCGGGCAGTGCATCGTTTGAAATCATTCGCGATTTAGTTGAAAAGCTGCCCATTATGGTAGCTCCAAAATGGCTTAACACCAAATGCCAACCCATTGCCATTCGAAATGTGGTAGAATTTTTAGTAGGAGTAATAGGCAAATCGGCTACCTATAATAAAAGTTACGATATTGGAGGTCCCGATATCTTGACTTACAAGGAAATGCTTCTCCGTTTTGCTAAGGTTAGGGGATTAAAACGCTACATATTCATTGTTCCGGTAATGACCCCAAAAATATCCTCGTACTGGCTCTATTTCATCACTTCCACCTCATTTGCGTTGGCCAAGAACTTGGTGAATAGCATGAAGGTTGAGGTGATTTGTAAACCCAATAATCTGGCCACCATGCTTGGAATTACCCTAATCGATTACGATACTTCAATAAAGCTGGCTTTTGATACTATTGAGCAAAATCAAGTGCTCTCGAGTTGGAAGGATGCGCAAACAAGCAATGCTATTAGCCAGGGCTTAAGCAAGTATATCGAGGTTCCTGTTCATGGGTGCTATAAGGATATTCGTTCGCGAAAGGTTCAAAATGTAGATACCGTTATGCAACGGCTGTGGGCAATAGGCGGAAAAACCGGTTGGTATTACGGTAATCTGCTTTGGGAAATTAGAGGTATAATCGACCAGCTAATGGGTGGAGTTGGCATGCGGAGGGGAAGAAAGAGCGACACCGAATTAAATCCGGGCGACGCCCTCGATTTCTGGAGGGTACTCATTGCCGACAAGGAGGAGAGGCGGTTGCTGCTTTACGCCGAAATGAAACTGCCGGGTGAAGCCTGGTTGGAGTTTAGAATCGATAATAACAATGTTCTAACCCAAACGGCAACCTTTAGGCCTCTGGGCCTGCTTGGTAGGTTATACTGGTACTCAGTACTTCCCTTTCATTTTTTGATTTTTGGCGGGATGCTAAAACGGATAACCAAAGTTTGACATATTAATTTTTACAACATTTTTTGAAATAGTAAAAGCCAGACTTTTTGTCTGGCTTTTACTATATTTTGCTTTCTCAAAATTTTTACTCTACATCAACATCCTCCTCAATAAACTTAACGCCGTAATTTTCAAGCTCGTTGAGTATTGGGTTGTAAAGGTTTGGTTTAGTGGGGACAATTACACCGCGTTCCTTAATTTGGCCGGTAAGCAAAAGTTTGGTGGCAATAGCCAGAGGGGTTCCCACGGTAATGGACATGGCGGTGTGGATGGTATCCTTTCCAATTATCACCATGGTCGATATTTTGCGATGCTTCTTCCCCGATAGTTCATAGTCGAAAATATGCTGCATAACAATCATATCCTTGTCGTTAGGGCCGAGTGCTAGTTTGGGTTCAAGTATATGCTGCAGCAGTTGGGCAGGGCTTGCGTTAGGAAGCCCAATGGGCTCATTTTCAAACATGCCAAGCCATTTAAGCTTATTAAACACCACTTCGTCCTGAGTATCGGGAATAATCCTTTTCAGTTTTTCCTCAACGGTTTGGGTAGGATGGTAGGGTAGGAAACTGTTCAAGAACTCGCGTTTGGTGAGTTTTTCGCTATTTGACATTTTGTAGGTATCGTCGGTCATGCCAAGTTGAACAAAAACGTTCCAAGCCTTGCTGTACCCAGCGCGACGCAGAGTGCCTCTTATAATGGTTTGTATATCCTCAATCCCGTATATTTCCCTATACTTTAAGGAGTCGCGGTTGGGATACATCTCAAACTTACCCAAATCCATGATATTGTATTCCCTTACGCTCGTAAAAAGCCGATGGTATGGGGTATACTTGTATTGCCCGTTCTCAAGGTATTGAGCCACTCCCTGACCGGCAAGTACCACGTTGCGTGGATTCCATGTAAACTTATAGTTCCATGGATTATTATCGCTTTCGGGGGCTATAAGTCCGCCGGTATTGCTAATAAACCCAATTAGTTTACCACCCTTTGCCCTAATTTCATCAATAACGCGCATGGCCGACATGTGATCGATGCCTGGGTCAACGCCAAGCTCGTTAAGCAGGGCTATACCCTTTTGTTGTGCTTCCTCGTGCAACGATTTCATGGTATCCGAAACGTACGAGGCGGTAAGCATATGTTTTCGTTGCCTAACGCACTCCTGGGCAACCACGGGATGCATAAATGCTGGCAATAACGATATTACTGCCGTTGCCCACGATACCTCGTCCTGCAGCTGTTTGTTATTGTTGATATCGAATTGAATGGCTTGGCCATTGGGGTGATTATTTACCTTTTGCCGGGCGGTCTCTAACGATAGGTCGCCAACTCGCACAGTCCAGCCCAACACCTTTGAATGGTCGAGTAGGTACTTAATCAAATCCGACGACGATAGCCCTGCTCCTAAAACAAGAATTTTACTCATATCTCAACGGTAGGTTTTGGTTTATAGCTTATGGTTTAAAATTGCCACCAAACTATAATTTTTTGGGCTGATAAACTATGATTTTGTAAACTTTTTTTGTTTTTCTGACTACCTTTGGGTAGTAAACGTTGAGTGCCATGATTCTGCTTTTTGTAGGCCTATGGGAACTGGTTGTAATTGTTATAGTTGCTTTGTTGCTCTTTGACTCGGCAACCCTGCTAAATGTCGCCCGACTAATGGGAAGAACTTACCATTACCTGCAAAAAAGTATCGCCGAGATTCGCAGCCAAATCAGCCTCACCAACCTGGACAATAATGACGCTGATAACGATGACAACGCCACCAATAAGCGTGCTGGGTAGAGGGAGTTCCCTCTCAACGCTTCGACATGCTCAGCGCAGGCTGCTCAGAAAGACAGTAGAGGTTGATAGCTGTTGGCTACAAATCCAATGGAACACCAATTACGCTGATTGAAAGGATTTACTCAGATAAGAAATCAACGAAACACTAAACACTAAACACCTTCCCCTTTCCCCTTTTTTAACCTTTATCCTTTAACCTTTATCCTTTAACCTTTATCCTTTCCCTAAAATGTTTACCTTTGTTGAACTTCATTTTTTAGTTTACCTAGATGATTAAGGTTGAAAACGTAGTAAAATCGTATGGGCCGCTTACCGTGCTTAAGGGCATTACCGTTGAGATACCCGAGCAAAAGGTAGTTGCCATTGTTGGTCCTAGCGGAGCTGGCAAAACTACCCTTTTGCAAATAATGGGTACGCTTAGCCAACCCGAAAAAGGCAAAGTGCTTTACAACGGTGTTGATGTTACCTCACTTAACGATACTCAGCTTGCACGGTTCCGTAATAGCCATATTGGTTTTGTGTTTCAGTTCCACCATCTTTTACCTGAGTTTACTGCTCTTGAGAATGTTTGCATGCCTGCGCTCATTGCTGGCAAAAGTATGTCCGATGCATCTAAGCGCGCAAAGGAACTGCTCGAGTTTCTGGGACTTTCGCACCGGGTTAGCCATAAACCATCGGAATTATCGGGTGGGGAGCAGCAAAGGGTGGCAGTGGCTCGTGCCCTCATCAACAACCCCGTGGTGGTGCTGGCCGATGAACCCTCAGGAAACCTCGATTCCCACAACAAGGAGGAGTTGCATAGACTCTTTTTCCACCTGCGCGATACATTTGGACAAACCTTTGTGGTGGTAACCCACGATAAGGATTTAGCCCGCATGGCCGATCTGCAAATTTCCATGAACGATGGCCAAATAGTTTAGCCATGCCCACTCCAAGGTCGTTTGCTGAACTTGCCGATTTGCTTAACGATAGGTATAAACGGTATGCCTGCCCTGCCTTTATCGAGGGCGACCCCATTCAAGTACCCCATGGTTTTAAGGGCAAGCACGATATAGAGATAAGCGCTTTGTTGGCAGCAACCTTTGCCTGGGGAAGCCGAAAATCTATTGTCAACAGTGCCCGTAGGCTGATGGATATCATGGGCAACGAGCCTTACCAATTTGTGGTTAGCTTTTCCAAAACCGATGAGTATAGGCTGCAGGGCTTTGTCCATCGCACGTTTAGCTCAGCCGATGCAGTTCAGTTTATGTATGTGCTCAGGCACATCTACCGCCATTTAGGCGGGCTTGAACAGGTGTTTGCTCAGGGCTATAGGAAACACCAATCGGTTTACGGTGCCATTCAGGCTTACCGCGATGTATTTATGGAGTGCGAGGTGCCTGCACGCACGCTACGCCATGTCCCCAACGTTGCTGCGGGTGCTGCCGCAAAGCGTATTAATATGTTTCTGAGGTGGATGGTTCGCCCGGCAACCGAGGGAGTCGATTTTGGGTTATGGAGCACTATCCCAACATCAGCCTTGCTAATCCCGCTCGATTTGCATACGGGTCGAGTAGCCCGTAAGTTGGGTTTACTCCAACGCAAGAACGATGATTTTAAAGCTGTTAATGAGCTAACCGAAGCACTCCGGCAGTTCGACCCTGCCGATCCGGTTAAGTACGATTACGCCCTGTTTGGGCTGGGTTTACATGAAAAGTTCTAAGTTGCATTGCCGTGGGGAATAGTTACTTTAAGTTCAAACAGTTCACTGTGCATCAGTCCAACGCCGCCATGCGTGTAAACACCGATGGTGTGCTTTTGGGTGCATGGGCAAATGTTTCGGAAGCCAAACGGGTTCTGGACATTGGAACCGGAACAGGTGTAATTGCGCTTATGCTTGCCCAGCGCAACACCAATGCACATATCGATGCCATTGAGATTGATGCCTTATCGGCCTCCGATGCCCGAAACAATGTATCCCTATCGCCGTGGGCAAACCGAATAGATGTTATCAATTGCTCCTTGCAAAGCTTTGCCCAATCGGTGAAGCATTCATACGATCTAATTGTATCGAACCCTCCGTACTTCAACCAATCGCTAAAATCGCCACACTTAGGCCGAAATATCTCACGCCATTCCGAGAGCCTTCCCTATCCCGATTTGATTGAGGGCGTTAAAAGGCTACTTGCTCCCGGTGGAAGGTTCTGTGGAGTTTTCCCTTACTCCGAGGGGAATGTATTTATTGCCATGGCTAGCGCTCATGGCCTTTACTGCACGCAAAAGGTTAATATAACCTCACGCCCCGGCCGAAAGGTGCTAAGGGTTCTGCTACAACTGGAGGCTACCAAAAAGCCTGTAACCGACAGCACCCTCACCATCCACAACCCCGATGGCGCATACTCCGATGAGTATAAACGGTTAACCGAGGATTTTTACTTGGGGTTTTAACGGCTGCGTGTTTGTTTTGTTTGGGAGATTGAAACAACGTTTCTTTCTCACGAGAGTAAAACTATCAAAAAGTAGAGATGTTTCCAAAAACATCTCCACCCAAATAAAATAAACACGCTGTTGTGTTCAGTTAATTTTTATTGAAAAAACTTAAGACTAGACGTGTCAAAGGACTTTGTTTTAAATATTTTGACTGCATTACTCTATTGTGGTTGCATTAGAATAATCCTCGTCAGTGATATAATATTGGTATTTATAAAGACCATATTTAGTATATCCTCCTTCAAAACTATTAATATTAAATAAACTTTTGGGCTTTCCGTCATTCCGAAAGTAGGTAATTTGTTTAATGTTATTAAAGACGACAATAACAGTATCTGCTCTAGGACCAAAAGGGCCATCCATAGGTGTCATGTGTTTATTTAAATGCTGAATCTCAGTGTTTGGCAACAATACATATATGGTGTCTTTGTACACATTATTGAAATAAGCATCTTCTACAATTAATTTTACATTCTGGTTAGAAGTATTTATTATTGTATATTCTGTTGATGTATCATATTTAGGTTCACCATCACCGCAAGATGAAATAAATAAACCAATGACTATTGTTAAAGTTATTAATTTTTTCATTTTTCAAAGAGATTTAATGTATTTAAGTACTCAACAATACCAAAGAAATTACCAATATAGCGCAAATAATTCATTAATATCCGCATCTGTTACCCCTGAAATCTTATTCTTTTTAATTTCATCCCGCAAACTGCTTAGACCAAAAGAATTTCTGAGAATATTGTTTTGGATATAAGAGAGTGTATATCCTGAAATTCTGTCGTTTGGATACGATATGCTGCCATAATGTACTATTGCTCCATTGATATATACATTATTTCTTTGATTTGAATTATCTATTAAATCAATGAAAAGAGGAGTGTAGTCTTTGTCATTAACAAAAGGCCACTTTAGTTGATTTGTATAAGGACAATCATAATATATTGCCCCAGCACCACCGTACTTTGCTCCCATTTTATGGTATTCGTCATTTGTAAGAGTCCATTCAACCGCTTCCGCCCAACTTTCGTAAATAGTTTTTGAAGTTTGTGCATAACGAATAATACCTATAAAATTCCAATGGCTCAGGTGACCAAGTTCATGGGCAGTAGTGCCAAAAATTTCATCAGTCGGCTTATAGTTCCCAGTATTGGGGTTTTTACCCCAAATTT
Source organism: Bacteroidota bacterium (assembly GCA_040752515.1). Taxonomy (GTDB): domain Bacteria; phylum Bacteroidota; class Bacteroidia; order Bacteroidales; family Tenuifilaceae; genus Tenuifilum. Next base: position 11,527 of record JBFMGQ010000045.1, read on the forward strand.
TAATGTCGGGTAAAATACCACCGCCCCAGTCTCCCCAAAAAATACCAGTTCCGGTTTCGTCGATATAGCATATTTTAGTTTTGGAATTAGAGATTGGCCTATTTATGCCAAGGTTATCACCGTAGTAGTGTTTGTAAGCTGCCCGATGAATTGTTGCATACATGATGGATTTTCCACCTTTGATATTTAAATTCCAATCGCCTCTTTGTTTTGGCCCATTATACCATGCTTGCCAAACCATTCCGTTTCTGATATCATAATGGGATCTTTCCCATTTAATTGCATAGTTGACTTTAAACCTAAATTTAGGCATCTCAAAATACCCATTCGCATCCGTCAAGTCTGTCTCTATACGGGTAAACCAGCGCGCATGTACACTAACGCCCTCAAGCGGGATATATCGGCCTTGGGTTGTAGTTGCTATAGTGCGGTAAACAGCCCTTGCACATTGCTCCTCAGGCTGTGGTATGACCCGTTGTTGTGCTGCAAGTTGAGCAGGAACAGTGCCATCACAATCATAGTATTCCCAATGGTCAAACACTTGAGAGTATGTAGTGGTACTTCCTATGATGTCATCCCAAACTTTTATTGTGCCTTTCGGAGTCCATTTAGATGGTAATATCCCCTTTTCAGCGTTGCCTGTAATGATTGCAGACTCGTACTCCAAGTCATTTATGAGTTGATCGATTTCGGCCGTCCCCTTTGAAATATTGGTATCTTCATCAGGGATGTATACCTCATACAATAATTCGTGGTGAATATTGGGAATGTTGTGCTTAATTGGAACTACGCAATACTGCCACGTTATAGCCGAATCGGGTAATGATGGATCATGGTAATAAGTGCCAATGCTCTCTGTTTCAATATTCAGAGGGAAATCGTACAAAATTAAACTTTCATCCTGTTTTAGTAAATTCCACTCTTCTTCACTGCTGGGTAGAAATCTCATATACAGGTGAGTCGGTTGGATATCTATATCGGGTAAAGAAGGATTGGCCGTCTTCAAATTAGAGTATGCTTTTTTCATATTTTTTAGAGCGTAGGGGTCTTCAAGCGGAGAACCTATACCTAAACTTTGCTGTGCGCTTGAATTTTTTATTCCATGTTCTACATTTGAATTTTCCTTCTTTGCTATAGAATCAGGAGTGTATTCGTCTTTTGTACATGCTGAAAAGGCAATCACAATAGTTAGTATTCCGGTACTTAAAATTCTTAGATGTTTCATGTCATTGGATTTAAGGTTTTAGTAAAGTAGTTTCTTGTTTTTATTATTCAAATATCAATTGTTTTTAATTCATTAATTGAACACAACGGCTGGGGGTTTGGGCTGCTGGGGAGTTAATAGCCAGCGGCGTCAACCCACGTTAAAAACTACACTAAGTTACTAAAAACTTTCGTAACTGCATCATCAGCCCCAGTAGGCTAAACCACCTGTTGTGGGCAGTGGTTTCTCTTGTTTTTCCTTTAATTCTATTTGATTTTTCTTTTCGCATTGAGGTTTAATAAAGTCATATATATAGTTTGCTAATATATTCAGAAATAGAGCAAACAATATTGTAGCTATCAAATAACGGATTGGATTTTTCTTTATTCTGTTTTCTATCCGATAATATAATGGTAATCGTATTTTACCTATTTCTTTTTCAATAATTTTTATAAAGTTCTCAGGAAGGGTTTTTTTCTCCAATCTTGATTTGCATTCATTACAAATAATTGGATTGACAGATGAATATTTGACACGTTCTACAAATACATTCATATCAAAGACACAACGTCTTGTCTCGTGATGATTCAGAGAATATACATCTTCATTTATTAAACTATAACCTTCATATAAAAGAATTACAATTCGATAAATGTTTGTCATTAAGAAATTTTCTATCGGAATTTTTTCTTGATTTAAAATTTCATTGATTCTATATATTGATATTACAACTTTTTTTTCACCTATTCTATGCATATAAAAGTCACCTATTAAAGGTTGGTCAATTACTGCAATTTTAACATCAATGCCATTTTCATCATTCCCTATATTTTGATTAATCTTTTCATTTGGATAAACATAATTATCCGTAAAGTGGTCAACGCTGATGTAGTCAACAGTTTCTATACTTACGATTTCAAAAAATTTTGAATTCCATTTTTTTAATTTCTCAATATCCACGGAATGGTTGAAATGACCAATTTTACAAATCTTTATTTTTTTCATAATATTATATATTTAGAAACACTATAGAGTTGTCGCACCATTGCCCACAACGTTTCCGTGGCAAGAAATGTTGGGGAGTTAAAACCGAACATCTATCCGCCGTTAGAAACTAGGTTAAAGTTAATAAAAACCCCGCATCTGCAAGGTCTAGCCCCAATATTTTTTGCCACGTGTT
>JBFMGQ010000046.1:0-13656 GCA_040752515.1 Bacteroidota bacterium
ACAGGGACAACTTCAACTATTGTTTTGAGGGGGGAGGTCTCTTTTTAGTAATGAATTTTAATATCTGATTATCATGCATTTATTGGCGCAGGACTCAATATTTGCATTTTAGTCGGACAATAGTGAAAAAAATTAATAGAAATACTCTCGTTACTTCAAAATATCAAAAAGAACCAGAAAACTATTCAGGTTAACTGGTATTACAAAAGTATTGATGACGATATGCTTGAATCGGGCGAAACCTTCTCCGAAATAATTCATATCCCGTTCAACTTTTTCCCGTACTAATCATAAGACAATATGCCAAAATTTCAGGATGTGGTTTAACTCACATTAAATATTGTCGGGGTTTTCTTTTAAAAACATGAAAAATTGACACCTTACCGGTTAACATTTGTTAATCAGCTACACAAGGTATTTTTTTTGATACTTAAATTAGCAGAAACCATAAAAAAATATCAGACTATGAGAGTACAAAAATTCATACTACCGGTAATATATGCCACCCTGGGTGGCTTACTGGCTATCTTTATTAGCAATCATGTATTGAAATCGAAAGTAAATGAGAATTTAGCTGCCCAAAACACTCCCGTTCAAGTAACAAGAGCGTTTACCCCCGATTCTTCATCTACTGATTTTACTTGGGCTGCTGAACATTCGGTTGATGCAGTAGTTCACGTAACCACTGAGTTTACACATTCCGTTGACTACTCATTCGGCAACCCACTGTTCGATTTCTTTTTTGGCCCTCGCGACTACATGCCTCGCCAAAAGGTTCAAAGCTCAGGTTCTGGGGTTATTTTAACCCACGACGGCTTTATTGTAACCAACAACCATGTTATTGAAAATGCCGACGAAATCACTGTTGTGCTTAACGATAAGCGCAAGTTTACGGCAAAACTTGTAGGTACCGATCCAAGCACCGACATAGCTTTACTTAAAATAGATGCAACTGATTTGCCTTTCCTTTCGTTTGGTAACTCCGATAATATTAAGGTTGGCGAATGGGTACTGGCAATTGGCAACCCCTTTAACCTTACCTCAACGGTTACCGCAGGCATTGTGAGTGCCAAAGCCCGCAATATCAATATTTTAAGTGGACGTGAATTTGCCATAGAGTCATTCATCCAAACCGATGCTGCCGTTAATCCCGGCAATAGTGGAGGTGCATTAATTAACCTCAAGGGTGAACTTATTGGAATTAACACTGCTATAGCATCTAAGACGGGTTCATTTACTGGCTATGCCTTTGCTGTACCCTCAAACATCGTTAAAAAGGTTGTAACCGATATCATTGAATTCGGTGAGGTTCAACGTGCTATACTTGGCGTTAGAATTCAGGAACTTACTGCTGAACTCGCTAAAGAAAAAGGTATTAAAGAAATAAAAGGGGTTTTTGTATTCGATGTAGAAAAGGGTGGAGCAGCTGATGCTGCTGGCATTAAACCTGGCGATGTTATTCTCTCGGTTAATGGGGTTGATGTTAACAGTACTGCCCAGCTACAGGAACAAATTAGCCGGTACCGCCCCAACCAGCAGGTAGATATTGTTGTAAACAGGGATAATTCAAAGAAACGTTTCTCCGTTACCTTACGTAACCTAAAGGGTGGTTTAGGCGTAGTAAAAACCGATGACACCCTTAGTAGCCTTGGAGCCGATTTCAGGGAAATAACCGATAAGCAGAAACAAGAACTTGGCCTAAATTATGGCTTGCAGATTGTGGAGCTTCGCGATGGTAAACTCAAGGAAGGTGGCATTAAAAAGGGTTACATTATCACCCGAATGAATCGCACCCCAATTCGAAACATCGACGATTTAAAGCGTGTTCTCAGCATTTCATCGGGTGGTGTACTAATTGAAGGGGTTTATCCCAATGGTGTGGTTGCGTACTATGCAATTGGCGTTAACTAAAAATTATTAGATTTTTAATAATAAATGAAACATTTTAAAACTGGCTACGTTTTAACTTAACACGTTACAACGTAGCCGGTTTATTTTCTTTAACATATTTTTTACCTTGAAATTAACTGGCGTTTGTAGTAATTTTGCACTAAATATACGGGTCGGATGAGACAGTTAAAGATCACAAAATCAATTACTAACAGGGAGAGCGCTTCGCTCGATAAGTATTTACAAGAGATTGGTAAGGAAGACCTTATCACGGTTGAGGAGGAAGTAGAACTTGCCCAGCGTATTCGCAAAGGCGACCAGGCAGCGCTGGAGAAATTAACACGTGCTAATCTACGTTTTGTTGTTTCGGTAGCCAAGCAGTACCAGAATCAGGGCTTAAGCTTACCCGACCTCATTAACGAGGGTAATCTTGGTCTAATTAAAGCTGCTGAGAAATTTGATGAAACCCGTGGTTTCAAATTCATTTCCTATGCCGTATGGTGGATTCGTCAATCCATCCTTCAGGCATTAGCAGAACAATCGCGTATTGTTCGCCTACCTCTAAACCAGGTAGGTTCACTAAACAAAATTAACAAGGCGTTCTCAAAGTTTGAGCAAGAATTTGAGCGCACCCCTTCGCCCGAGGAGTTAGCTGATTTGCTTGAACTCCCCAAGGAAAAAGTTAACGACACGCTTCGCGTTAGTGGCCGCCATGTATCGGTTGATGCTCCTTTTGTTGATGGAGAGGACAACAGCTTGTTAGACGTTCTGGTGAACAACGATTCCCCCAGTGCCGATCGGGGTTTAATTAATGAATCGCTCAGTAAAGAAATTGAGCGCGCATTAGCCACATTAACCGAGAGGGAAAGGGATATTATTAAACTATTCTTTGGAATAGGCTGCCAGGAGATGACCCTTGAGGAGATTGGTGAAAAATTTGGACTTACGCGTGAACGCGTTCGCCAAATCAAAGAAAAAGCAATCCGTCGACTCCGTCACACTTCACGTAGCAAATTACTAAAATCGTATCTGGGATAATTAAACAAAAAGCCCGCCAATCGGCGGGCTTTTTGTTTATTACAATATCTACTTACAGTCTTTACATTCTTCCAGGTTACGGTTGTAAACTGCCATAGCCCTGTTGCTCATACCCATACTCGAAAAGCCACCATCGTTGTATATGTTTTGCATGGTAATTTTACGGGTTAAGTCGCTAAATAGGGTTATACAAAAATCGGCGCAATCGAGGGCGCTGGCGTTGCCTAAAGGCGACATGCGATCCGAAAAATCAAGTAGTGCATCGAATCCCATGACACCGCCACCAGCTGTGGTTTCAGTTGGCGACTGTGAAACGGTATTAATGCGAACCCCACGTTCCCTGCCATAAATGTAGCCAAAGCTGCGTGCAATGGATTCGAGCAACGCTTTGGCATCGGCCATATCGTTATAGCCATAAAGTGTGCGCTGAGCAGCTATGTAGGAAAGAGCTACAACCGACCCACCATGTGTAATGGCATCCTTTTTCCAGCAGGTTTGTAATATTTTATGGAATGATATCGCCGAAATGTCGAGTGTTTTGAGGAAAAATTCATAATCCAAATCATCGTAAGTTCTACCCTTACGAACGTTTGGTGACATTCCAATTGAGTGTAGGATGAAATCAATTTTACCGCCAAAACGTTCCATGGTTTGGTCAATCAGCTTTTCCAAATCCTGGATGTTTGTTGCATCGGCAGGGATAACCACAGTGTTCATGCGTTCAGCAAGCTCATGAACATTACCAAAACGGAGTGCCACAGCAGTATTTGAGAGAACAACCTCAGCACCTTCCTCGAAGGCTCGTTCTGCCACTTTCCACGCAATGGATTTCTCGTTTAAGGCACCAAAAATAAGTCCCTTCTTACCTTTAAGTAAATTGTAAGCCATAAATACATCGTTTAGTTGAACTAACAAAGATAAACAAACAAAACAAAATTTAGTTCAATTAGCTTAAACTAACGTTTGATTTTAGGAGTTCCCTGGCATTCATGAGTGCAGCATCAGTAACCTTTTCACCACTTAGCATCTTGGCAATTTCCAAAACCCTTTCATCGGGAGTAAGAAGTTTAATCCCTGTTGAGCTTTGATTATTGGTTATTGATTTGTAAACCAGGAAATGGTTGGTACCCTTGGCTGCAATTTGAGGAAGATGTGTAATATTGATTACCTGCATACCTTTGGCCAGCTCAAATATGATGGTTCCCATCCTATCGGCAATTTCACCAGAAACCCCCGTATCTATCTCGTCGAATATAATGGTTGGCATGCCGGTTGACTTTACCAGTAGCGATTTTAAGCTAAGCATCAACCTGGAAAGTTCCCCCCCCGAAGCGACCCTCGGTAATTCCTGCGGCTCAATTTGCTTATTGGCCGAAAAGTAAAAGGTAATCCTATCGGTTCCCCATGGTTGAAAATCAGGATACTTATCAATTGATATCTTGAAAACGGCATGCTTGATGCCTAATTGCTGAAGCAATTCTGACACATACTGCTCAACCTTAGGTACCGATTTGGTCCTAAGCTTATTCAGGTTATTGGAACATACATGCAGTTTTTGTTCCAACTGCCTGATAGCCTTACGCTTTTCATCTAAATTAAAGTCGATTTGAGCAATTTCGTTTACCTGAACCTCTAGCTTATTGCGAAACTCTATCAGCTCATCAGGTTTGGCCAGGCGATGTTTATTAAGCAAAGAGTAAATAAGGTCGATTCGTTGAGTTACCGCAGCTAGCTGTTCATCGTCAACCTCAACCTTTGAGTTGAGCGTATCAATCTCATCGGCAATATCCTTAAGTTCAATTCTGCAACTCTCAATGCGAGAGATAAGATTACCTACCTGAGAAAAAAACGGCTCTATTCGTCTTAGGCTCCCTTCAATCTCCTTAACCTTCGACAAAATAGCAAGTTCATCAGCATTCAGTGTTCCATAGGAAAATTCGAGCGCTGATTTGATTTCGGAAGCATGGGTAAGCTGTTTTTGAAGAACTTCCAACTCATCAAGTTCACCACTGCGCAGGTTTGCAGCCTTTAGCTCGTTGAGCTGGTGTGAAAGGTAGTCGAAATCGCGTTTAGCACTCTCGGCATTGGCCTCTAACCTATCGAGTTCTGTTTTCAATTTCCTATACTCATCGTATAGCTGGCGGTAATCGGTGAGCATTTCTCTAGGAACCGCATAGGCATCAAGCACATCGAGTTGGAATCGAGGGTTTCCTAATAAAAGATTTTGATGCTGCGAATGAATATCGATAAGTTTTTCAGTTAGCTCCTTAAGCTGATTCAGATTAACCGGTATCTCATTGATAAAGGCACGTGATTTACCGTTATCGCTAATCTGGCGACGAATAGTAGTGATATTGTCGTAATCAATATCGTATGCCTCAAAAAAGTCGTTTAGGTGGTATTCTGAAATATCAAACTCAACCTCAACAATGCATGGCTTATCGTTATGCTTAAGCACCGACGTATCGGCACGCTGTCCCTGAATTAGCGAGAGCGCTCCTAGTAAAATCGATTTGCCTGCACCGGTTTCGCCGGTGATAATATTTAATCCTTGCTTGAACTCAATTTCAAGTTCATCGATTATAGCATAGTTCTGTATGAATAGTTTACGAATCATGCTATTGATTGAGTTATTGAGGATTCTGTTCTATGATACGTTTATACTTAGCTGCGTTTGGGTTATCGATTTCAGTAAGAATGTTTACTACGCGGGCTTTTTCGGTAGGATACGATTCGGTAAAAATGTTTACAAGCTCCTCGTTTTTGGCATCGAAAAATAGCTGAAGAGCAAATAGGTATGGGTCGGGTTTCTCGCGGTAAACGCGTTGAAGCAAAACGAGCGATTCGGCTATTTCGGCTCGTCCTTCGGCTGCCTTTTCGCTCATCACATCCAATCCCAATCGATGGTACCGGTAAAGTGCCTCACGCAAAGGCTGATACTTTGGGTTTAAAAGATTTTCAATCATCCAATACCTATTCTTTCTATTCCCTTCATAGGCTTTCCATCCGCGTTCAACAGCATTTTGGGCATTGTTTACAATGCGCTCGGCCTTCTGAAGGTATTCAGTACCTCCCAACCTCGAAAAGGAGTCGTAATCCAATCCAATGATGATATACGCATAAAAGGCAAGGATGGAAGTCAAGTTGCTAAGATGCGATGATTCTGAAAACTCTAACTTTTCATATTCGCGGTAACGGAAGTGAAGGTTATTATCCTGAAAGTTAAGCATAGTTGTGTTATACGAAGTATTAAACACAGGCCTACGGGATTGAACCTGAAGGGTTCCCTTGAACTCATCGGAACCAATCTGCTCGGTAATATTAAGCATGATGCTACACTCAATGCGCTCATCAAATCCGTAAACATGGTTAGTCCAAGGGGTATTATTCATGAACTCATAGATAGCGGTTTGCATGTTTTGGAACAGGAGCCTATTGGTTCCTTGTATGCGTTGCGAATTCACCGATACGTTACAACGCAATTCCTGTGAGTTGGCAAGGAAAGGGAGTAAGAGTAACAAGGGAATAACCAACCTTTTCATGCTAGCCAGCATTTTGGTGCAACATCTCAAAAATAGCGTTAGTAATATCCTTTGCTACCATTCCCTTGGGTTTGGTATCAAAAGGTATTACTTGTCCATTTCGCTTTATGAAGGTTACCTTGTTAGTGTCGGATCCGAAACCGGCACCAGGATCGTTCATGGAATTAAGAACAATCAGGTCAAGGTTTTTTCTTTCCAGCTTTGCTTTGGCATTTTCCAATTCGTTGGTTGTTTCCAATGCAAAACCAATAAGGAACTGATTGTGCTTTTTAACTTTACCCAAATGGGCTGCAATATCTTCTGTAGGCTTTAGCTTTAGTATTAGTTCATCACCCTGACGTTTAATCTTTTGAGTTGCAACATTTTCAGCAGTAAAATCAGCAACAGCCGCGGCAAGTATGGCTACATTCGATTTCTCAAAAAGGGATTGGGCTGCTTTGAACATTTCAGCAGCACTTGTAACCTTATGTATATTGATATTGGGATGAATGGGGTATTGTGCAACCGGCCCGCTAACCAAATCGACCAGGGCTCCTTGGCGAGCTAACTCAAGGGCAATAGCACTGCCCATCTTACCACTGGAATGATTCCCAATAAACCGAACAGGATCAATATGCTCATAGGTTGGACCGGAAGTAACTAAAGCCCTAACCCCACTTAGGCGCTGACCGATTAAAAAAAAACTAACCACCTGCTCCAAAATATTCTCCGGCTCCTCCATTCTACCTTTTCCGCTCAATCCACTTGCAAGTTCACCCGTTGACGCTTCAATAATAATATTTCCCCGGCTTTCGAGTATTTTAATATTTTGCTGGGTTGCCTGATGGCTATACATGTCTAAATCCATAGCTGGAGCCACCATAACAGGGCAACGAGCCGAAAGGTATGTGGTAAGTAACAGGTTATCGGCAACCCCGGTAGCCATTTTAGCAATCGTGTTGGCTGATGCTGGTGCAATTAGATACAAATCGGACCAAAGGCCTAAATCGACATGACTATTCCAATCGCCGTTTTCGGGGTTGAAGAAATCAACCAGTATTGGATTTTTGGAAAGTGTAGCAAGGGTTAAGGGGGTAATAAATTCCTTGGCAAGTGGTGTCATAACCACTTTTACCTCGGCACCCTCCTTAACAAGCAAACGGATAAGCGTTGCAGCCTTGTAGGCTGCAATGCTACCAGTAACGCCAATTAGAATATGTTTACCCTTAAGCCTCACTTTCAGGGGTTTGTTCTTCCTTGAACTCGAAGTGAAGTTTACCTTCGAGGAATTCCTGAGCAGCTATAAGGGTGGGTTTGGGAAGACGCTCGTAAAACTTCGAGATTTCAATTTGCTCGCGGTTTTCGTGAATCTCTTCAAGGTTATCGGTATAGTAAGCAAACTCTTCGAGCTTTCGGTTAAGCTCTTGTTTCATATCAATGCTAATCTTATTGGCTCTTTTGGCAATAATACGAACCGTTTGGTAAATATTGCCTGTTTCCCTGTCCAGCTTATCCAAATCGCGGGTAACTGTGTTTAGCGGTGCATTGATTTTCTTGATGTCCATAGCTATATATGTACTTAGTTAAGATTTTGCAAAACTTTCATTGTAGCATCGTACATTTTTTTTGCCTCGCTCGAGTACTTTGAGCTTGGGTACTCGCTTATAAACGAATAGTATTCATCGAGCGCATTCTGGTAACGCTCCCTGCGCTTGCCTTCAACACTATTTTCGGCTAACAAATACGATGCTTTTAGTAAATGAAACATTAACTCCTCACGATACTTACTTTCAGGATAATCTCTTAAACTATTTTTTATGGCAACAATGGCAGCCTTATAGTCGCCTATCTTGTAGTAAAGCATTGCGCTCAGGTATGATTTTTCAACCAACTTATCGCGCAACTCGGTCATGATCTTGTTAACTTCAGCCTTACGAGGCGAATTGGGATAACGATTAATAAATTCGGTAAATGCCTCTATGGCAGCAAGGGTGTTAGACTGGTCGAGTTCAGGCCGCGGCGAGGACATATAATAGCAATAGGCATACATAAACTCTGCCTCCTCAGTAAATGCACTGCGTTGGTAATTCTTACGGAACATATCAAATTCATGACCTGCCAACAGGTAATCGCCCTGATAGTAGTAGCCCTGAGCCAAATAAAAGTCAATGGTATCGGCTCGGAATGTACCCTTATAAACGCTTTGAAGTTGTTCTAAAAGGGTTACGTACCGGTAGTGATCTTTCTTTTTATAGTATTCCAAGGCCATCTTGTATTTATACTCATAGTCCTTACTCTTGAGCACCTTTTCAAAACCACTACATGAAAACAAAAATGCTAATATTAGCGTAAGAAACACAAATCGTTCAAACTTCAAAAGGCCTTGAATTCTCATATCGATAAAATTATAATTTAATGCTTTATTTTAAGCAGGCAAATTTATTCAAAATCTTTGGGAAATTTAATGGTTTTGGAACTGTAAGGGCAAAAAAATAATATCTAATGATCATAAATATTGTTAATAACTTGTACTACAATACATTAGTAAACGATGTGAATAATTTTTCCCTTTTACAAACGTATTGATAGCAAATTTAGTATAGATTTGCTGTGAATTTGAAATAATGTAATTACTAACCAAAATTTAATAACTGTGGATATTTTTGATAAGATTAACAACATGGGCCCTATAGGCCAATGGCAGCAGTACAGCCATGGCTATTTTTCATTTCCAAAGCTTGAGGGCGAAATTAAACCTCGAATGATTTTCCGCGGGAAAGAGGTTTTGACATGGAGTTTAAACAATTACCTAGGTTTGGCCAACCATCCAGAAGTACGCAAGGCCGACGCCGAAGCCGCAGCAAAGTATGGTATGGCATACCCCATGGGAGCGCGCATGATGAGTGGTCAAACCACCAAACACGAGGAACTCGAGCAAAAACTTGCAAAATTTGTAGGCAAAGAGTCGGCTTACCTGCTTAACTACGGTTACCAGGGCATGCTTTCAATTATTGATACCATGCTAAACCGTAATGATGTAGTTGTATATGACTCGGAAGCCCATGCATGTATAATAGATGGTCTCCGACTTTTCCCGGGTAAGCGTTTTGTTTACCAGCACAACGATATGGACAGCTGCCGCAAAATGTTGCAGCATGCAACAAGAACTGCCGAAAAAACCGGTGGTGGCATTCTTTTGATCACCGAAGGTGTATTTGGTATGGCCGGTGATCTTGGAAATCTTAAGGCTATTGTTGACATGAAAAAGGAATTTAACTTCCGCATTCTTGTTGACGATGCACACGGTTTTGGTACTATGGGTAAAACTGGTGCCGGTACACCCGAACATTTTGGCGTTCAAGACGAAATAGACCTTTACTTTGCCACCTTTGCAAAAAGTATGGCTGGTATTGGCGGTTTTGTCGCATCGAACGAAAAAGTAGTGCGTTACCTTGCCTACAACATGCGTTCGCAAATTTTTGCAAAGTCGTTACCTATGCCTATGGTAATTGGTGCCCTTAAGCGCTTGGAACTCCTACAAACCCAACCCGAACTCAAGGATAACCTCTGGAAGGTTGTAAATGCACTCCAATCGGGATTAAAGGATATGGGATTTGATATCGGTAAAACAGAATCGCCCGTTACCCCTGTTTACATGAAGGGTGGAATACCTGAAGCTGCAAACATGGTTTATGACCTGCGCGAAAACTATGGTATTTTCTGCTCTATGGTTGTTTACCCAGTAATTCCTAAAGGACAAATCCTGCTCCGCCTTATACCTACGGCCGTCCATACCCTCGACGATGTTAAGGAAACCATCAATGCCTTTGCAGCCGTTAGGGAAAAACTGTTGGCCGGTAAATACGATAAGGAAAAAATTGCTCAGATCTAACATTATAATGCTTAATAATAGAAAACCCCGCCATGGCGGGGTTTTCACTTTTATAAATTCTATTTTTACCTTTAGCCAAAAAATCTATTTATTTTTCAATTAACGAATCGACTAGCAATTCTAATCATTCTGAAGTATCGGAATGAAAAATTTAATATGTAGGGATTACTTCGATAAGTAAAAAGGAACAAGTTTATTTACTAATTGAATTTGGTCAAAAGTTTCGTTCCCCAAGGTATCGTTCAGCATCAATGGCTGCCATACAACCCGACCCGGCAGCAGTAATTGCTTGGCGGTAGTGAGGATCTTGAACATCACCACAGGCAAAAACGCCAGGTAGATTTGTTTTGGTACTTCCGGGTATGGTTTTGATATACCCCACTTCATCGGTCTCAATCCAGGGTTTGAAAATGTCGGAATTGGGATGGTGTCCAATGGCCAGGAAGAAACCCGAAATGTCAATTTTTACATCTTCACCGGTTTTAGTGTTAGTAAGAATTACCCCATTCACACCACTCTGATCACCAACAATCTCCTTTGTAACATGTTCAAAGAGTACGGTAATGTTGGGGGTTTTGAAAACACGCTCTTGCATTGCCTTTGAAGCACGCAGGTAAGGTTTACGTACAACCATGTAAACCTTATTGCACAAACCGGCTAAATAGGTAGCCTCCTCGCAAGCGGTATCGCCTCCACCCACTACGGCAACATCCTTACCGCGATAGAAGAACCCATCGCAAGTTGCACAAGCAGAAACCCCCATACCCTTGAACTTGTCTTCCGATTCAAGACCAAGATACTTTGCGGTTGCTCCAGTTGCAATGATTAGAGCATCGGTTTCAATTACCTTTTCATCGTCAATTGTAATCCGGTAAGGCTGTTTCGACAGGTCGGTAGCAGTTGCTATGCCAAATCGAACATCAGTTCCAAAGCGCATGGCCTGTTTCTTGAGATCTTCCATCATCTCGGTACCGGTTACGCCATTAGGGTATCCCGGAAAATTCTCAATTTCAGTGGTGGTGGTTAACTGCCCGCCGGGTTGAATTCCCTCATAAAGAACAGGTTTAAGGTTAGCCCTTGCTGCATATATTGCAGCGGTATAGCCTGCAGGGCCTGATCCCAAAATCAAAACCCGCACTTTTTCTACAGGTAAATCTTTACCTGCAGAATCCTTAGCATCGTCGGTGCTTAGCGATTTGAATACTGCCATAACTATTAATATTTACAAATTTAGATATTTCAATTTGATGCAAAAATACTAATATTTTGCAATGCCTAAACAACTATTTAAATTGATTTTAAACAATTTTTTTAATGAATAAAGATAGGTATTTTTTTTTAGGTTAGAACTATAGAAGTGCATAGGATTGTTTCTACCCAAGTACTATGAATTAACAGATTCATGGCATTTCGGTTTAAAAATATGCAGAATTAAAAAAACTGACAAGCATCTGCCTATCAGCTATAATTTTACTTAGATATAAAAAACATTAGTGAAAACTAGGGAGACCCTTTATAGCCCAAGCTATCGTTTCCTGCCAAACTCAAAACCTAATGTAAAGGCTGCTGTTGTAAAAGTAGGAATGTCATCTTTACTTAATAAAAGGGCTTTAGGCCGAAAAGTAAAGCCAAGAGTAAAGGACGATTCAGACTTTTCAGTGGAATGAATTGGGATGACATAGTTAACCTTAAACCCAAGACCCGCATATCCAGCATAGCCATCGTTTAATGTCTCAATACCCGATTCTGGCTCAAAGGAACGAGTCTGAAAAAGGCCATAAACACCCACACCTATAAATATGTTTACCTGCCCGGAGCTACCCTGGCTAAATGGATTTATCAAAAAGTCCACCCCAAGCATGTTTTGAAGGGCAACAGCACTTACGGTATCGTTCTGGTAGTGAAAATTGCAGAGCGAAAAATCGTAGTTCACCCTGCTTTGAGCACCTTTAATGGCAAACCTATTAAATAGCCCGAAGCTAAAGGCTTTACCAATAGAGTTTCTATAAAAATCGGGCTGGTTGGAGTTATGCATGTAGCCATTCCCTAGATTAGCATACATACCTGTGATGTTTTGTGCTTTTGCGCAATAAAGTGAAAAAGCCAATAAAATAGTATAAAATAACACTTTCTTCATAGGTTTAGTTTTCTTAAGTATTTTACACAAATATTTATATTTTTTAGTTATATGCAATCATAATATATTTTTGACATAAGAAAAAGTTTATGTCCAATAAGTTAAACGATTAGATTCGCTTTCCAACCACAAAGTAAAAAAGGAGGCTGGAATTGCCTCCCCTATCTTACTGGTCGGGGTGATCCGACTCGAACGGACGACCATCCCGACCCCTGTCGGGATGCGCTAGCCAAGCTGCATGGAATGAAAAAAGGAGGCTGGAATTGCCTCCCCTATCTAACTGGTCGGGGTGATCCGACTCGAACGGACGACCATCCCGACTCCCGTCGGGATGCGCTAGCCAAGCTGCATGGAATGAAAAAAGGAGGCTGGAATTGCCTCCCCTATCTCACAGGTCGGGGTGATCCGACTCGAACGGACGACCATCCCGACTCCCGTCGGGATGCGCTAGCCAAGTTGCATGGAATGAAAAAAGGAGGCTGGAATTGCCTCCCCTATCTCACTGGTCGGGGTGATCCGACTCGAACGGACGACCATCCCGACACCCGTCGGGATGCGCTAGCCAAGTTGCATGGAATGAAAAAAGGAGGCTGGAATTGCCTCCCCTATCTAACTGGTCGGGGTGATCCGACTCGAACAACACGACCATCCCGACACCCGTCGGGATGCGCTAGCCAAGCTGCATGGAATGAAAAAAGGAGGCTGGAATTGCCTCCCCTATCTCACTGGTCGGGGTGATCCGACTCGAACAACACGACCATCCCGACTCCCGTCGGGATGCGCTAGCCAACTGCATGGAATGAAAAAAGGAGGCTGGAATTGCCTCCCCTATCTCACTGGTCGGGGTGATCCGACTCGAACGGACGACCATCCCGACACCTGTCGGGATGCGCTAGCCAACTGCGTAAAAGAAAAAAGGAGGCCGTATTAGCCTCCTTTACTGTTACCTAGTCGGGGTGATCCGACTCGAACCCCACGACCATCCCGACCCCTGTCGGGATGCGCTAGCCAACTGCGCAAAAGAAAAAAGGAGGCCGTATTAGCCTCCTTAACTGTTACCTGGTCGGGGTGATCCGACTCGAACGGACGACCATCCCGACCCCTGTCGGGATGCGCTAGCCAAGCTGCATGGAATAAAAAAAGGAGGCTGGAATTGCCTCCCCTATCTAACTGGTCGG
>JBFMGQ010000047.1:0-12520 GCA_040752515.1 Bacteroidota bacterium
ACTAATTTTATTTCCTTATTTTTGCTCATGTTGTGATTTTGTGTGCAAAACAAATCTACAACATCGGGGGCGAATCCTTCGGGTGAAACCCCCTTATTCTACTTTTTTTTGTCGGACAGTAGTGATTAAAAATTTAAAAGTAAACCATTTTGAAATGACAGAATGAAGAAATATTGACAAGACCTGAGAGTCGACACTCAAGCCAAACCAATGTCATCAACCGTTAGGTGTAATATAATAAAAAAATGCAATGAATTTTGGTTTATAGTAAGAGATGTTGATAGGTTTTTTGAAAGTTTTCAGAAGATTACTCTGAAGGTTAACAGGATTTTAGAATAAAAATTACTTTAGTTCATATTTCAACTAATAAAACGATTTTATTGAAATGAATAAGCATATTTACTTCACCCTATTGTTAATAATTATATCATTTTTATCATGTAAAAACTATGAATATAGATGCAGCACGAATACTATTTCAGACAATGATAAAAAATTAAAAAAGCAGAAAATAGATAGTATAAATAATAGAATTATTGAGAAATCATTAATAATTGAAAAAGAAATTAGAAAACATTTCAATTATTTAGAACAATTTCAAAATTTGCTTCCCCCTGAAATTGGCGATAAATATTATGATTTTAGTGGAGTAAATAGTAATGGTGAATTTATGAAGATTTCAGATATTAAAGGGAAATATATTCTATTGAAATTTACAGGAACTGGTTGTGGAGCTTGCGTAAAATCTATACCTGAACTTAAAAGGGTATATGAAAAGTATCATAAATCACTTGAAATTGTAAATTTTTACGCTGACTTAAGGGTGTATGACTGGTTAAAGTATGTTGAAAAGGAAAAAATTTCTTGGCTAACATTATGTGACGGAAGAGGAATGAATAGTTATACATGGGCAAATTACGGGATAAGGGGAATACCTACATTTTACCTTATTAACAAAAAAGGGATTATTGTTAAAAAATGGATTGGATACTCATATGGGCAAATAGAAGAACAGATTAAGTTAATAATAGAAAATAATAACTGAGCCCAACACGGGATGTAACCATTTTGGGTTGAATGTGTTAGGCAAGCGGGTCAGCACGCAGGAAACTTCTTAACGTGGAATATATCTCAAGCCCCGCGCCCCCAAATTGGTCACACCCCAAGCCGTTTTACCAGCAAGCAATAGTAAAAAAATTCACCAAACTCTTCCTCTAACGCTTACGCCTATCAAAACCTATAAAAGCTACGCTATGGTTTTGCTACCCTACCAATAAATAGAATGGTATTGGTTGGTTTGTGCCTCAAAATGAAAATAAACGGCCTGTTGGCATCAAACACGTTAAAGTTTGGCATCGACTTCATGGCTACCACCACGGCTGTTGCCGCTGCTGCGGTTGTCCCCTCTTCTGCTACCTCAACGTATGCCTTATGGTAAGCATCGCTTATCTTTAAATCATTATTCCCCGATATGCCCGATAAATCGGCATCATCGCTAAAGGGAACGGTTAAACCCATCTCGCCTAAAACCTTTTTCAACGAAAAACCGCTCTCAACGGTGAACCGTGGAATAAACGTTAAGGTTTTCTGCGGTTCTATTGCCTTTACTATGTCGTTATACTTTTCAACGGTAAATGTTTTCTCAAATTCACCCAGCGGTTTTCCCTCGTTGGGCAGTATTATCAACATCGATAGCTCCTCGCCCTTATAGTCCATTTCTAGGACAGCAAAATTGTCTGACTTAAAATACCCAAAAGTTTTATCGGCGCTCATAAACTGATGCTTTACCTTGGATCCGTCGGCAAGGGTAAAGTCGCGCTCCTTGGTCTTTTCTGGTTCAAAGGGCTGTTTCCATTTTCCCTTGAAGTAGATGGCGTTGGTTAATACCAAACGCGTTAGCTCATTTATACTCCCTTGGGGCAATAGGTTTTTGATGTAACGCCTTGTGTCCGACTCAACGGCCAGGTTTATGGTTTGACGCGACAATTCCGGATCTTTTATAAAATCAACACTATACATCGCAGCCTTGTAGCACTTTTTCAAGTTTTTCCGATAGGTGCGTAAAATACTATAATCGTTCTGTATCCACGCCTTGTTGGCAACAGTAATGGTAATATCTTCCGACGACGATGAGAGTATATCGCGTTGAAGCATGCCGATTGATTGGTGGAACCTTGGTCCATTGCCAAAATGAAATGTTGCATTCAACTGCTTCAACGTTTCGCCCTTAGCCCCAAGCGTTACCATCCCAAATGCAGGCGTAATGCTAAACGGGGAGTAAACCAGGTTTTCGTTTCCCCCAACCTTTAGGCCCTTATACAAGTCGAATGCAAAAGTATTGATTGCCTCAGATGCACTTTGTGCATGGGTTACAGTGCCTGCCAGTACTGCAAGTATGAACGATGCAAGTTTTTTCATATCGATAGTTTTATGGTTTATCATTGCTATACTGTAAAGTTCAAATATCATGCTAAGTTCATAATTTTAAACATTTTTTACAATTTTCTTTTCCTGCAATTTTACTATGTTTGTATTCATTTTCAATTACAAGGATGTCGGTTATAGTAAATAACATCACCAAGCGATTCGGCAAGCAGGTTGCACTGAATAATGTTTCGTTTCAAATTGCACGAGGTCAAGTTGTAGGCCTATTGGGCCCCAACGGTGCCGGAAAATCAACCCTAATGAAAATTATTACCGGCTACCTAACCCCCGATGAGGGTAGTGCTTTAGTAAATGGCATTGATATTCTTTCGCCTTCTTACGATTACCGCCGCGATATTGGTTACCTGCCTGAGCAAAACCCGCTTTACACCGATATGTATGTAAAGGAGTACCTCATGTGGGTTGCCAGCATTTACCGCTTAGGAAAAAATTCGCGTAAACGTGTTCTTGAGGTAATTGATATAACCGGCATTGGCCACGAACAGAATAAAAAAATTGGAAGCCTTTCCAAGGGTTACCGCCAACGAGTTGGCTTGGCACAAGCCCTAATTCACAATCCGTCAGTTTTAATACTCGATGAGCCCACCAGTGGTCTCGATCCAAATCAGATTGTTGAAATCCGCAATCTCATTGCTGAAGTTGGCCAAAATAAAACAGTCATACTTTCTACCCATATCATGCAGGAGGTTGAAGCAATTTGTGGCAGAATCGTTATAATAAATAGGGGTGATATAGTGGCCGATGGTTCTACTGCCGAAATCAAAGCGCTTACTGCTTCTTCTACCCAAAATGTTTTGGTAGAGTTTGACCAACAACCAAAAGTTGAATATCTCCTTAAAATTGAACATGTCTCAGCTGTTCAACATCTAGAGGGAAACTCTTTTCTAATATCTTCAGGTTCATATACCGATATTAGGCCACTTATCTTTAACTTTGCTAAAAACAACAACCTTACCATTCTTACCCTACACCGAAAATCGTTAAATTTGGAAGAAGTTTTTCAGGCGCTTACACTAACCAACTCAAATACTCGTTAACTTTAGTAAAATAAATTTATTAGATATGGAAAGTACAAAATCGTCAAAAGCAGTATCGTTCTTATCGATACTTATTGTCATTCTATTGGTTGTAATTGCAGGTCTTTCCTACGTTTACTACCAGCAGAAAAAGGAAGCTAAGGAAACCGAGGCCATGTTGCTTGCCGAAAAGGACTCGCTAAGTAACAACCTGCTCAACCTAATGAACGACTACAAGGACCTTGAAACCGATAACGATTCGTTAAACCGTAAGCTTCAAATGGAGCAGGAGAGGGCACAAAAACTTTATTCCGAACTCCAAAACCTAAAACGTGTAAGCTATGCAAAAATCAAGGAATACCAGAAAGAACTTGGTACTCTTAGGGCTATCATGAAAAATATGGTTCGTGAAATCGACTCGCTAAACACTTTAAATCAACAGCTTATTGCAGAAAATGTTAAGGTAAAGGAAGAGGCCGCCACTGCTAAAAAAACAGTTAAGGAGTTGGAGCAGCGTACCGAGGAGCTTAACACTCAGGTTGCCAAGGGATCGGTTATCAAAGCACGCGATATTGTGGCTACAGCGCTTAACCGCCGCGGAAGCGAAACCTCCCGTGCAAGTCGTACAGCTAAAATTAAAACCTGCTTTACCCTTAACGAAAACGCCATTGCCAAACCTGGTCCCCGTTATGTTTACATGCGTGTTGTGGGTCCCGATGATTTTGTTCTCGCCAAATCCGAAACCGATCTTTTCGACTTTGAGGGCGAAAAAATTGTTTTTTCGGCTAACCGTGAGGTTGATTACCAGAATAAGGATGTTGATATGTGTATTTTCTTCGACAGTAACGGCGAATTGGCTAAGGGAACCTATAAGATTACCCTTTACATGGATGGCTACATGATTGGCTACACTGAACTGGTTTTAAAGTAATTGGTTACCATAAATCGTAAAAAAGCGCCTGTTTAAGGCGCTTTTTTTATTGTTATATGTATCCCTTTAGCATTCTATTAATCATCGGATAAACCAATACGGCCACCCCGGCACCTAAAGTATCGGAATAAAAATCGTACCACTCGGCCCCTCGCGAGGTAAAAAGGTATAACTGCATGAGCTCAATTAGCCCGCCATACCCCACAGCTATGGCAAAGCTTAACCACCGGTACGAATTTTTTACCTGTAAGTGCATTCTTAATTCGTTCATCTCGGTTATTAACAGAGTTGCAAAAACCGCAAACAAACCAAAATGGACTACCTTATCAATTCCGGGTATCATTATTTTGGGTAGCCCACTTGGAGGCATTCCGCATAGTATGAGAATAACCAGTGCCCACATAATGGAATTTTTATGTGCAATTACAAATTGTATGGTTTTTTTAATCATATAGTTCTCCTTTTGGGCATTCAAAGGTATAACCAAAAAACTATTTGATGTTAGCCAAAATATGAATTGTTCAAGCCGATATCTTAGTATGCCATTAAAGTATAATGGTTACACCAATCAGGTTACAAAACCAGCAGACATAAAATGCTTTAACACTATATTCATTTTTCTTCTTGTTAAATATCTTTTTGCTGTTTACATTTACGCAAAATAAAAAATGTTTACCATGTTCGAAAAACAAGTTTACATCGATCGCAGGTTAAAACTCCGTAAAAAGATTAAATCGGGGTTAGTGGTTATTTTGGGAAACAACGAAAGTCCCATGAACTATAAATCAAACACCTACCGATTCCGTCAGGACAGCAATTTCCTATACTTTTTTGGTCTCGATATCCCAGGATTAGTGGGTATTATTGATATTGAGGATGGTAAAGATTGCCTTTATGGCAATGATTTTGACATAGACGACATTATTTGGATGGGACCACAGCCTACGCTTAAGGAATTAGGCGAAAAAGTTGGCGTTCTATCTACACACCCTCTTAAAGAGCTTTCCTCAACCCTAAACCGCGCAATTAAACACGGGCGTCGTATTCACTTTCTACCGCCTTATCGTGCCGATAATATTTTGCTTATTGAACAGCTCTTAGGTATAAGCGCTTCAATGGTTAAGAATTATTCATCAGTTGAATTGATTAAGGCAATCGTTAGCCTCCGTTCTATCAAGGAAGATGTTGAAATTGCCGAGATTGAGAAAGCATGTGAGGTTGGTTACCAAATGCATGTCACAGCCATGCGCATGGCAAAGCCCGGTTTAAGTGAACAAGCCATTGTTGGAGCAATTGAGGGCGTTGCTATCGCTCATGGTTACATGCCTTCATTCCCAATCATTCTGTCACAAAATGGCGAAACCCTTCACAACCACGATCATTCCCAAATTCTCTCTTCGGGTCGATTACTCTTGGTTGATAGTGGTGCCGAAATAAACAGCCACTACGCATCGGACTTTACACGAACCATACCGGTTGATGGCAAATTTACCCAAAAGCAAAAGGAAATCTACAGCATTGTTTTGGCTGCAAACAACAAGGCCATCGAAATAGCCAAACCGGGTATCCCATACATGGATGTTCACAAAGCCTCTGCTCGAGTTATTGCCGAGGGCTTAACCAAGCTGGGCTTAATGAAAGGCAACCCCGATGAGGCTGTTGCCAACGGTGCCCACGCATTATTTTTCCCACATGGCCTTGGCCATATGATGGGCCTCGATGTCCACGATATGGAAGATCTTGGCGAAAATTATGTGGGATACGATGATGAAATTACCCGTGCCGATCAGTTTGGCATAGCATACCTACGTTTAGGGCGTCGCCTTCAGCAAGGTTTTGTCCTAACAGTTGAGCCAGGCATCTATTTTATTCCCGCTTTAATCCAGAAATGGAAGTCTGAAAAAATCAATGAGTCGTTTATTAACTATTCCAAAGTAGAGGAATACATTGGTTTTGGTGGTATCAGAATTGAGGATGACATCCTAATTACTGCTAGTGGATCACGCATACTGGGTAAAAGGATTCCAGTTACTGTTGATGAAATTGAAGCAATTATGAACCATTAATTATTTTAAGCATACTGGTAAAGCCCATTAGTTTTAGCCGATGGGCTTTGCTTTTCTCTAAAAAGCCTCTGTTACAGTAAAGTAGTAGGCCATTTCTTTTCTATCGTTATACGCTGCATCAAATCGTAAATTCACCTTTATTGGATTTACCCTAATCCTTATTCCAGCTCCATAAGCCAGCTTACTTTTCGAAATATCTAACTTATCAAAGTAGGGCGCAACATCGCCAAAACCTCCAAAAACGGTACCTTTAAGCCATTTGTATAGAGGGAATCGGTATTCGCCCTGTAAACAAGCCATCGATTTATCGCGATAACGCCCCAGGTAATAACCTCGCATAACATCAGCACCCCCCATCATTGGCATCAGCTGGAAAGGTACATTACCCCAAGTCATATCGGCTAAAAATTGCAAGGCAAACACATGATCATCGTAAATATTGTAGTAGTTTCTTAAATCAATGGTTAACCTTGTAAAGTTTATCTTACTGCCAAATATTTTGCTATAAACCATCAACGAAGCCTTGTAAAACTCACCAAACGAAGGGTAGTAGAGATTTTCACGATTTTCCCAGGTTAGCAAGGCCCCTAAGCCTGATGTTAATTTCTCATTTACTCCAACTATTCCTCCTGTGGCAAGTAACTGATTAATCCCGTAATCTTCTGTTTTAAAGTAGTTAACCTGCCCTTGGATACCAGCCATTATTACACCAAATAAAACTCTTTGATGTTGAAGCAGTAACGAAAAATCTTTGGAAAGGTAATTCTCTTCGAGTGAATCAGGCGTATTTCGACCAATGCCAAAAAATTTATTGGGAAAATAGTTTACTTTAATATGACCAGAATAGTAATGTTCCCTATCGCTTGTATAAATTTTAGGTGATATCCATAAACTTGCTTGGTTCTTTAGTGTGTAAACAGCCGATCCTTGTAAACTTGATACCTTATTATCCTTACATCTAAAATAGTATCCTCCTGATAGTCCTCCTCCCCAATTGGTTTCCTCGCCATAGAATGCAACAGGTACAACCACAAAATAATTCTTATCTTTACCATCAACACAAAGCGTATCGGTATTGCTGCACCTACCAGAGTGCCACCTTAGTAAACCAAGCATCATAAGTGCAAACAAACCTAATCGATCTGTTTTCATGATATCCACATTAAAATTACTATTCAAATATAAACAAAAGCCATTTATAACGTTTAGCTTGTTGTGCGTATTTAGTTAAATTGTTGTTGATAAGTATTCGAACTTTTTACTTGACTCGTGGGTTTATAGTAGTATATAATGTTTTTTTGAAAATATCTGAGCAAAACAATTAATTTGTTTAACCAATTTATCAAATCATTTTCAACCAAAATTAACAGCTTAATCTATTAAACTGTTTTGAACATTAAGTATTACTAACATGTGTTAATAAGTATTAATATTGATTGTACAACAATGAGTTATGAAATTTGTCCTGTTAATAATTTGTTTTCTTCCTTTTAATAACCATTTTTGCAACACCCTTTTTAAAAAATTTACTAACCAAGCTAACAGCTTAACAACATCAATTTATTTTAAATTTTAAATTAAAAAAAGAAAAAATGTTTGATAAAGTAATTGTTGATAAGTTAGGATATGTCGATGAATTTATCGATTCCAGTATAAATCTTGTAAACGAAATCAATCGTTTAAAGCATGAGAAGAATGCAGTAATTCTTGCTCATTACTACCAAAATCCAGAAATACAAGATATCGCTGATTTTGTTGGCGATAGTCTTGCCCTTGCCATAAAAGCAACTACTTTGGATGCAAAATTAATTGTTTTTGCAGGTGTAAAGTTTATGGGTGAAACCACTAAAATCTTACTTCCCGATGCTAAGGTTGTTATACCTGATATGAATGCTGGTTGTAGTTTAGCTGATTCATGTAGATATGACGATTTTAAGCTTTTTGTAAGTGAGCATCCCAATCATGTAGTTGTTACCTATGTAAATACAAATGCTGATATAAAAACAATTTCAGATATCTGTTGTACATCGTCAAATGCCGAAAAAGTTATCGAATCAATTCCTTACGATAAACCTATTATTTTTGCCCCTGACAGAAATCTGGGCAATTACTTAAAGAATAAACTTAAACGTGAAAATATGATAGTTTGGGATGGATTTTGTCACGTTCATCAAAGATTTTCTGTTGAAAGAATTATACAATTAAAAAAGCAAAACCCAAATGCCAAATTAATAGCACATCCTGAATGTCAGAAAACTGTTTTGATATTAGCTGATTTCGTTGGTTCAACTTCACAATTAATAGATTTTACTAAAAGTGATAGTTCAAATTCATTTATAGTAGCTACAGAATACGGAGTTATTCACCAAATGAAAAAATCAAATCCAAATAAAGAATTTATACCAGCACCACCTGAAGATTCCACATGTGGCTGCAACGATTGTATGTATATGAAAATGATATCATTAAAAAAGCTATATTTAAGCCTTAAATATGAGTACCCAGTTATTGAATTAAGTGCTGAAACTATTGAGAAAGCAAGATTGCCGATACAAAGAATGATAACTATTCGTTAATGGATAATAAGATTCAAATAGATAAAGAGTTTGAAAAACAAATTAGACCTATTGAGTTCGATGAGTTCAATGGTCAGGATGATATTGTAAAAAATTTAAAGATTTTTGTTAAAGCTGCAAAATTACGTAACGAAGCACTTGATCATGTTTTACTACATGGACCACCAGGATTAGGAAAAACAACATTAGCTAATATAATAGCCAATGAATTAGGCGTTTCTATTAAAACTACTTCAGGACCTGTTTTAGAAAAACCTGGTGATTTAGCAGGTCTTTTAACTAATTTAGAACCTTTTGATATTCTTTTTATTGATGAGATACACCGACTAAGTCCGATCGTAGAAGAGTATCTTTATTCCGCAATGGAAGATTTCAAAATTGATATAATCATTGATAAAGGTCCAAGTGCACGATCAATTCAAATTGAATTAAATCCTTTTACGTTAATAGGAGCAACAACACGTAGTGGATTACTAACAAGTCCTTTAAGAGCACGTTTTGGAATAAAATTCCTTTTGGAATACTATAATGTCGATGTATTAAAAACTATAATAAAACGGTCTGCAAAAATTTTAAATATTGAAATTAAAGACGATGCAGCAACAGAAATAGCATTACGTAGCCGTGGGACACCAAGAATAGCCAATGCATTGCTTCGTAGAGTAAGAGATTTTGCACAAGTTATAGGAAATGGCTATATAGATTTAGCCATTTCAAAAGAGGCGTTAAATGCATTAAAAATTGACTCCCGTGGTTTGGACGAGATGGACAACAAGATTTTAGTTACTATAATCGAAAAATTTAAAGGTGGTCCTGTAGGTTTAAATACAATCGCAACGGCTGTTGGAGAAGATCCAGGAACAATTGAAGAAGTGTATGAACCCTTTTTAATTCAGGAAGGTTTTCTAAAAAGAACTCCTAGGGGTCGTGAAGTTACCGACTTAGCCTATAAGCATTTAAATAAATTTCGTTTTCCAGAACAAGGAAAATTATTTTAATATATTGAATCTGATATCAGATTCATTTTCCTTTTATCGTTTATCTTAATTTTTTTACCCTTAATTGATATCAATCCTTCATTTTTAAAATCGCTAAGAATTCGAATAACCGATTCAGTTGCTGTTCCAACTATGCTCGAAAGATCTTCTCTGGTTAAATTGACTGCTATATATCCTTCTTCATCAAGTTTGAAAGTATTTTCAAGCATGAGTAAAATTTCTGCAAGTCGTTGTTTTACTGTTTTTTGTGCTATATCTTTTATAAAAATGTTAGCCTGATCGAGTTCTCTGCAGGTAAGTTGAATTAATGATAGTGCAAAATCACTATTACTTTTTATAAGATTAAATATTATTTCCGATGGAATAAAGCAAATTTCAGCCTCTTCAATTATTTCGGCTGTTGTACAAGCTACCTCGTTACTTAGTACTGATCTATAACCTGTAATATCTCCCTTGATTGCAAATGCAACTATTTGGGGTTTAGAATCTATTCCAGTTTTATATATTTTTAGAATACCTTTTTTTACGCAGTAAATACCAGTAATTCTACTCCCCTCTCTATATATAATTTCGCCCTTCCGGTAAGTATTGCATTTTAAATTCGAATTTAACATATCAAGTTCTTCCTTCGAAAGCGACTTGAATATTGTAAAACTCGAACTTATGCAAGAATTAATGTTTTCGTCTTTATTCATTTTCAGTAGTTCTTAAACTGTTTGAGAAAACGAATATCATTTTCAAAGTACAAACGCAAATCGCGAACTTGATACTTAAGCATCGCAATACGTTCAAGACCCATTCCAAAGGCAAAACCTGAATATATTTTACTATCGATACCGTTTAATTCAAGAACATTAGGATCAACCATGCCACAACCAAGCACTTCAAGCCAACCAGTGTACTTACATACAGAACAACCCTTTCCGCCACAGAGTCTACAACTTACGTCCATCTCTGCCGATGGTTCTGTAAATGGAAAGTACGATGGCCTTAGTCTAATTTGTGTTTCGGCACCGAACATTTCCTTTGCAAAGTAAAGTAAAGTTTGTTTTAAATCGGCAAACGATACATCTTTATCAACATATAAGCCTTCAATTTGATGGAAAATGCAATGGGCTCTTGCTGATATTGCTTCGTTCCGAAAAACGCGCCCGGGACAAATAACCCTAATAGGAAGTTTTTCGTTTTCCATACTTCGTACCTGTACCGATGAAGTATGGGTTCTTAGAAGAATATCTGGATTTTTTTCAATAAAAAAGGTATCCTGCATATCCCTTGCAGGATGCTCCTCTGGAAAGTTTAATGCTGAAAATACATGCCAATCATCTTCTATTTCAGGTCCTTCGTAAACTGTAAAACCTAAGTATTTGAAAATTTCAACTAATTCATTTTTTACAAGCGATATAGGGTGCCTTGTGCCAAATTCAAAGGGGTATTCCTCCAGCGATAAATCTACATAATCAGAATGTTTCTTGTTGGTTGAAGAGAATATGCTCTTCCATTCCTCTATTTTATCTGTAATTTCTGTTTTAAGATTGTTAAGTTGTTTACCCAGTTCCCTTTTTTGATCATTAGGTATGGTTTTAAAATCATCAAATAGTCTAGTTAGATGACCATTTCTCCCTAGGTATTCAACTCTTATTTTCTCAATGGTCTGTAAATCCGAAGGATTTAATTTGGAAAATGATTCTTTAATCTGTTTGATTCTTTCGTTCATTGGAATATCTATTTTACAATGCGTACCTTAAATTTTATGTCTTCAACCGGTCTGTCATTCGAATCGGTTTGTACCTGCGAAATCTTCTCAACAACATCGAAACCTTCTACAATTTCACCAAAAACAGTATAGTTTCCATCAAGATGTGGAATACCCCCGATGGTAGTATAAATAAGGCGTTGTTTATCATTAAACTGAACACGTTTAATGTTCATGATTGAGTCAGCTAATATAGAAACCTTTTGAGTAATTTGTTCCAAATATTTTGAATCTGGGTTATTTTGATTTGAAAGTAAGCTATCATAAATTTTTTTTTCAATCCTATCACGTAGTTTTTTGTTAAGTTTCACTTCAAGTTTATTCAAATCATCATTAGTATAAACCTTGCCAACTACTATGTAGAATTGCGAAGAAGAAGATTTTTTCTCAGGATTAACATCATCACCCTCTCTTGCCATTGCAATTACACCGCGCTTATGGTATATGGTGTCAACAATTTCTGCATCAATCAAATAACCAGCATCTTTTTCACCATAAAGTTTTCCAGGCTCTGCATACCTTGTTTCAGGATCACCCCCTTGAACAACAAACTCTTTAATTACTCTATGAAAAATTAGATTATCGTAAAAATTTTGTTCAGTAAGTTTTCAGTAGTGTCCGACTAAATTTTTGAATAAAAAGAGGGCTACTCCCATAAAGGTTTCGCCCGATGTTGTAGATTTGTTTTGCACACAAAATCACAACATGAGCAAAAATAAGGAAATAAAATTA
>JBFMGQ010000048.1:0-11129 GCA_040752515.1 Bacteroidota bacterium
AGGGACAACTTCAACTATTGTTTTGAGGGGGGAGGTCTCTTTTTAGTAATGAATTTTAATATCTGATTATCATGCATTTATTGGCGCAAGACCCAATATTTGCATTTTAGTCGGACAATAGTGATAAATAGTGTAAGCATAGTCGGCATCGCTTCGCCTAATTTGGGCTTTAAGACCTGACTCTATTCTGCCACCGTTGCCAAAGGGTGTCACATAGTCGGTTTGAATGGTAAAGGTGTTCATCCACCCATCAGTTTTTGCCCGTTCAAGGGCATTGGATGGTATAGTATTGAAAACCTCCTGCTGATTGATGTCATTCAGATTGTCGTTGGTATTCCTTGAAAAGAAAGCATCGGCAGTCCACTCCTTACCGGGGATATCGTATGTTCGCTTAAAATTGAGCGAGTACTCATGCCCAAGGCCATCGTTCGAGTTAAGTGAAATTCGGTTATTCTGTAATGTATTACTGTTGAAGTTTGAATAGCTATTCGATAAAACATTGTTATCCATATCGAACGATCGCAAGTTTAAGTTACCAGTGAACGAGAGGGTAGTTTTGGAATCAAAAAAGTAGTCAACCCCACCCCGGATGTTGTGAAACAACATTACTGATTGACCATCGGAATTTTGGGAGAGGAACGATGAATCTGCCCCACCGTTAAAGAGCGTAACTCGGTCGCCAATGGAGTAGCGGTTCATTTGCCCCCTGCGGAAGCTGTAATTGGCAAACACGTTAAGCTTATCCTGTCGCCAGTTCATATTAACCGAGGCATTATACTTATTGCCAGTTCCAGCATTTAGGCTTACCATACCATTGTAACCTGCCTCTTTCCGTTTTTTAAGAACGATATTGATAATGCCGGTTATACCATCGGGGTCGTACTTGGCCGAGGGGTTAGTAATAACCTCAACCCTGTCAATCATCTGGGCAGGCAATTCCTCCATGCTATTCAGCATCGATGGGCGGCCATCGATTAAGATATTCACGTTAGAACTGCCCCTTAGACTAACATTTCCATCGGTATCAACCTCAACCGAAGGAATATTTTGGAGCACATCGGCTGCCGTTCCGCCCTCAACCGCAATATCCTTATCGACATTAAAAACCTTTTTATCGAGATTATGAAGCAACATCTTTTTTTCACCAGTAACCACCACTGCCTCAATATTTTCAGTGGCGGCGAGTATTGAAAAGGTGCCCAGATCAACCCTTGGTGAACGAGGCGACACAATAATTCCGTTTACCCTTCGACTCTGGTAGCCAATGAATTTTACATCGATGTAATACCTTCCGGGCATAAGCTTTTCAAGCATAAAGCCACCCGATGCATCAGTAAGTGTTCCTGTTACAAGCGACGAATCCTTGAGTTTATAAAGTGCGATATTGGCAAACTCCACACCTGTTCTATCGAGTGAGTCTATCACCTTTCCGGTAATTATCCCGTTGAAATTGCTCATATCAAATCCCTGACCACCGCGGCCCTGCATATTGCTCTGAGCCATTGCAAAATACGTTAGAGAGAAAAGCATGAGAAGTAAAAAAATCTTTTTCATATAGCTTACAGTTTGTTTATTCCGACATCAATTAAACATCAATATGACACATAGGTTTAATTAAACTTGCGTTAAGAAGTACAAAAAATAATTAGGGGCCTACTTTTTATAGTAGACCCCTTATTAACCAACCTAAACTAATACCTGATTTACAGGCATTATACTATTGTTCTTCGTACTCCTTAATGATGTCCTTAACGCCATCGGGTGAAACGCGTCCGTAAACCTTTTCACCAATTAGCACTACCGGGGCAAGACCACAAGCGCCAACGCAACGTAGGCAGTTAAGGGAGAATTTACCATCGGGTGTGGTTTCACCAACTTTTATGTTAAGCGTGCGTTTGAACTCATCAAGCACCTTTTCAGCACCACGAACGTAACAAGCCGTTCCGGTACAAATGCTTATTGGGTGTTTACCTTTTGGTATCATGGTGAAGAACGAGTAAAAAGTAACAACACCATACACCTTGGCTACCGAAATGTTCAGCTCAGCTGCAACCACCTCCTGAACTTCGGCAGGTAGGTAACCAAAGGTTTCCTGAGTTTTGTGAAGCACATTAATTAGTTCACCTGGGTCGTTGTTAAACGACTTGCATATCTCCTTAATCTTGGCTACCTGCTCGGGTTTGAGCTCAAGTTTTATATGTGACATTTGTGTATCCTCCCTATTTAATGTAGATATCCTTTTTCTTACTGAAGTAGTGAGTATGCAGCAGGTGGTGAGCCTTTTCGCTCATCGGCTTACCAAGGAACTCCTCGTAAAGCTTAACGATATAGGGGTTCTCGTGCGATTTGCGGATTGGCTTACCGGCATCCTCGCGGTATATAGCCTCCATACGAGCCTTGATGATGGCAGAATTACCATGGTGCAGGGGCTGTCCACCGCCACCAATACATCCGCCAGGGCATGCCATTACCTCAATGGCATGGTAGTTTGCCTTACCCGAACGAACATCCTCGAGTAGCTTGCGTGCATTACCCAAACCATGAGCTATTCCAATGTTAATGGGCAAACCGTTAAAATCGATGGTGGCTGAGCGTATGCCCTCCATACCGCGAAGCTCGGTAAAGTCAATTTTTGATAATGGCTTGCCCGTGTAAACCTCATAAGCAGTTCGCACAGCTGCCTCAATTACGCCACCGGTAGCACCAAAGATTACTCCGGCACCAGTTGACTCGCCAAGCGGACGGTCAAAGTCCTCATCGGGAAGTTCTTCAAAGTTAATATTGAACTCCTTGATTAGGTGAGCCAATTCGCGGGTCGAAATCGAGAAATCAACATCGGGGTTGCCATCCACCTTAAACTCATCGCGCTGGCATTCGTACTTCTTGGCCAAGCAGGGCATCACAGAAACAACTACTAGTTCATCACGTTTTTTACCCAGTTTCTCGGCAAAGTACGATTTGGCAATTGCACCAAACATCTGCTGTGGCGATTTGGCACTCGACGGAACATCGAGCATATCGGTAAAGTTATGCTCAAAGAAGTTTACCCAACCCGGGCAGCAACTGGTAAGTATGGGTAACTTCACGTTTTTATCGCCATTCAGGAATCGGGTTAAACGGTCAAGTAGCTCAGTACCTTCCTCCATGATGGTAAGGTCGGCAGCAAAATCGGTATCGAAAACGTAATCGAAGCCAATTTGGCGCAAAGCGGCAACCATTTTCCCGGTAACAAGGGTGCCCGGTTTTAAACCGAATTCCTCGCCAAGTGCTGCACGAACAGCAGGAGCTGTTTGAACAAGTACAGTCTTAGTGGGATCGGCAATGGCACGGATTACCTTAGCGGTGTGGTCAACCTCGGTTAAAGCACCGGTGGGGCAAACAGCCACACACTGACCGCAGTAGGTACAGGGCGATTTTTCCAAATCCTGTTCAAAGGCGGGTGCCACAACAGCCATGAAACCACGGTTTACGGCGCTAAGCGCACCTACGGTTTGAACCGTATTACACATGGTTTCGCAACGGCGGCACATGATACACTTGTCAACATCACGAATAATTGAAGGTGAAAAGTCCTTCTTGTATGTTGACATTTCGGCGTATTCCTGACCAGGAATCTCTCGAATTCCGAGTTTAATGGCCATATCCTGCAAGTCGCAACGACCGCTCTTAGGACAGGTTAAACAATCCTTGGGGTGGTCGGACAGGATAAGCTCCATTACGGTTCGGCGTGCGTTTATAACGCGGGTGGTATGGGTTTTAACAACCATACCCTCAGCGCACTCGGTGGCGCAGCTTGGTGCCAGGTTTCGTCGACCTTCAACCTCAACAACGCAAATACGGCAACCTGCTGGTTTATTCTCAACTCCCAAATCGTGCAAATCCATGTAGCACAGAACAGGAATATCGATACCCAACTTCTTGGCTGCCTTGTAAATTGTTGTACCCTTAGGTACCTCAACTTGCTTATTATCTATAGTTAATTTTACTGTTTCCATTGTTATCACCCTAATTATTTAATGCTGATAGCATCGAATTTACACTTCTCCATACATGCACCACACTTGATACAGATTGACTGGTTGATTTCGTGTGGTTTTTTGCGCTCACCGCTTATTGCGTTAACAGGGCAGTTGCGAGCACAGGCGGTACAACCTACGCAAGCCTCAGGGTCAATAACATACTTCATGAGCGATTTACATTGACCCGAGGGGCATTTCTTATCAACCACGTGGGCTACATACTCATCGTAGAAATTGTCGAGAGTAGATAAAACGGGATTTGGCGAGGTTTGACCTAAGCCACAAAGCGATGTATCCTTGATAACCTGCGACAGGTTGCGAAGTCTTTCGAGATCCTCCATGGTACCTTCGCCTTTTGTAATACGGTCGAGCAACTCGTAAAGGCGCTTGTTACCAATACGGCATGGCGAGCACTTTCCGCAACTCTCCTCAACAGTGAAATCGAGGTAGAACTTAGCTACCGATACCATACAGTCGTCTTCGTCCATCACAATCATACCCCCGGAACCCATCATGGAGCCAGCAGCAATCAGGTTATCGAAATCGATAGGGGTGTCAAGGTGCTTTTCGGTTAAGCACCCGCCCGAAGGGCCACCTGTTTGAACGGCTTTGAATTTCTTTCCGTTCTTAATACCACCACCAATCTCAAAGATTACCTCGCGAAGGGTGATACCCATAGGCACTTCAATAAGACCTACGTTATTGATTTTACCTGCAAGTGCAAACACCTTGGTACCCTTGCTCTTTTCGGTTCCTATTGAGGAATACCAATCGGCACCCTTTAAGATAATTGGGGCTATATTAGCAAAAGTTTCAACATTGTTTACGTTGGTAGGTTTGCCCATGTAACCGCTTTGTGCAGGGAATGGGGGTTTGTTGCTGGGCTCACCGCGTAATCCTTCCATGGAATGGATAAGTGCAGTTTCCTCGCCGCAAACAAACGCACCGGCGCCATACCTTAACTCAATGTCAAAGCTGAAATCGGTACCAAAAATATTATTCCCCAGTAAGCCATACTCGCGAGCCTGGTCAATGGCAACCTTTAACCGCTTAATGGCTAGTGGATACTCGGCGCGAATGTAAATGAGACCCTTAGAAGCACCAATGCAGTAACCGCAAATGGCCATAGCCTCAAGCACCGAGTGGGGGTCGCCTTCGAGTACGGAGCGGTCCATGAATGCTCCGGGGTCGCCCTCGTCGGCATTACATACCACATACTTTTGGTCAGCATGATTTTTGCTGGCAATTTCCCATTTTAAACCGGTAGGGAATCCCCCGCCCCCACGTCCACGTAGTCCAGATTTTTTGATGATATCAATGGTTTGCTGTGGGGTGTATTCGGTCAGAACTTTACCTAATGCCTGATATCCCTCGCGCGCAATGTACTCGTCGATATTCTCAGGGTTTATAAAACCGCAGTTGCGGAGCGCTATACGCATTTGCTTGCGGTAAAAGCCCATATGCTTTGAGTCCTCAACGGTAGCCTTTTTAGTTGGATCAACGTAAAGCAAGCGCTCTACCTTGCGACCCTTAATAACATGCTCCTTAACAATTTCAGCAGCATCTTCGGGCTTTACCTGAGTGTAGAAAGTATTATCGGGTAATACTTTAACAATGGGTCCTTTCTCACAAAAGCCAAAGCAGCCGGTCATAATAACCTGAACTTCGTCCTGAAGGTTATTGGCTGCCAGTTCTGTTTTTAGTTTCTCTGCTATTGCATCGCTTGAGGAAGCCTTACAACCGGTACCTCCACAAATTAGCAGGTGCATTTTATACTTTGCCATTACAATTACCTCCCAGTGGATTATTGGTTATCTATTGACTCGTAGTTGACAGGAATAATACCATCAACCAGTTCGCCATTTTTAATGTATCGTTCGATAATCTCATCGGCCTTTTTGGTGTCAACATAGCCGAAAACAACAGGGTCGGCATTGGGTAACTTAACCTCAATGGTAGGTTCGGCATAGCAATACCCCATGCAACCGGTTTGAGTTACAACAGCGTTAATTCCACGCTTTTCGAGTTCCTCAAGCAGAAAATCCATAACATTCTTTGCCCCCGAAGCAATACCGCAGGTGGCCATAGCAACCTTTATCTGAACAAGGTTCTCTGCAGCTTCGCCCTTTTCCCTAAGGTCGATTTTAGCCTGCAAGGTCTCCTTCATCTTTTTCAGATCGGCAAGCGACTTTACTTTTGTCATAACTTGTTCTCCTTGTGTGTATTTGGTTGGTTTCGAAATATTAATCTAATAATTTTCTGCAAAATTAAATTCAATTGTTAAGCGATTAACAATTGAAAATATGTTTTTCAGCCTAAATTCGTTATTTGTAATTCGTCTAAATTTGAATTGATGTATTCCTTTATAACGGGGTAAACCGATGGGTCATTTAGTGGAAGTCCCTCCAGTGCATCGCGGAGTTCAGCTGTTGAAACTGAAAATTCTTTGGAATTGACCATAACCTTAATTTTAAACTCAATATCAGGGTATGAACACATGAGCAAGGCCATTGTACCACCTATATCGCCCAACGGCAAGCAATCAATATGCGACCTAACAAAACGGGCTTTCAGAACAGTTCCCTTACCCTGAGTGGAAGCGATGCTAAACGCGCCACCCGTAAGCTCAGCATTCTGCTTTAGCAAAGGAATACCCAACCCCACCTTACGGGTTGTTCGTGTAGTGGTAAACGGGTCTATAACCCGCTGCAAAAATTCCTTATCCATTCCTTTGCCGTTATCGCTGACAGCGAGCTCAATATAATCATTTGTAGTGTTAATATCAAGGGTGACTTGTATCACCTTTGCATTGGCAACCACCGAGTTCTGAACAATATCGAGTATGTGAAGCGATAGCTCCTTCATCTTTCCCCTTACAATTTATATCAATTTAAAACAACGCAATTAAAGCTAAACCAGTGGCAAAACCGATGAATTGCCCGGACTTAAAAGGGCTTGCTTAAAACATTCGAACGAGAGCTTTTCCAGCTTGAACGTAGTATAAGTACTTCCAACCTGATGAATAAAATGCGAATCGGAATTACGGATAAACTGCGTATTGGGCTTTATCGGGTTGCTTTCCCTAACCTGTTCAACCAATGAGTTTTTTGAGATTTCGAGGGCATCGTATTCTAGCGATGGTGGCACAAAGCCAAGCTGACTGGTTACGCTATACTTTGGTCTATCGACATGCGCAGGTATGAAAACACCACCAATTCCATGAACAAACCCCGCAACCTCATCGATACTCTTTGTTAGCGCGGCATGGAGCAGGTAATCGATTTCTTGTACTATTTCATCCTGTTCATTCACCTGTACCTGATAACCAAAAACATCGGGTTTATTGGGAATTCGTGTGATATTATGCTCAATGAATTCCTGCAGGGCAAGTCGTTGCTCTTCAGTATCAACCAGACAAAGACAGTGGATTTCCTCGCGGGTATTTACCTCGGCACCATACAAGCAGTAAATCCCTCGTTTTGCTGCCAAGCTACGTGTTAATGGGCCATGAAGAGTACAGTTGTGATCGGTTACAGCAATTAACCCCAATCCCATCTGATAGGCACGTGTCACAATATTCACCGGGCTCATCTCCAAATCGGCACATGGCGAGAGAACCGAATGAATATGCAAATCGGCCTTTACTATCATTTTGAATGGATAAGGTTATACAGCATACCGCTTACCTCAAAGGCTTGCAGATTGGTGCCTAAAATGGGAATCTCCTCGTTATTGCTCTGCACCATGGTGTTAGCTTCGGGCTCAAGACCTTTAACTAGAATAACGGCCGAAATATCCTTTAACGTGGCAACGGCCATCACATTTACGTGAGTTTGCAGGGTTATCCAAATTGCACCTGCAGGGGCATTGCCCATCACATCGCTTAACAAATCGGAGGTGTAACCCCCGGTAACCTCTTTATTCAACCCGGCAGAACCGGAATAAACCTTTAGGTTTAGAGCCTCAACTACATCCTTAACGGTCATATTCTGATGTTTTACTTATTTCGAATGGGTTTATCGCAATCCTTCCGGAATCGGTTTTCGCCCCAAATCCTCTTCATGATTCGGAACGAGTGTTCCGGATCAAGCTTGTTATGCTCCATTATTTTCTGCAGGAAAACGCATTGCGATACCGACGCGCTGCCCTGCACCACATCCTCGGCAAGCGAAAGGCACGAGGGTGCGCCACATACGCCACAGTCGATTCCGGGCAAAAAGCACATCATTTGGTTTACTCGCTTCATCTTAAGCATGGCTTTAGCCATGTCCTCGTCGAGCTTCAACATCGACCTGGGTTGCAACGGATTTAATGCGGTTCGGCCCGATATCACTGAGTCATACCTGGCTACCTTTTCGGAATTTTTATTGATACTCCACACCGATACGCTACTGGCATTTTTACGAATTAGCTCGGCCGCCAGGAAACGGTTGCCGGGGGCAAGTATGCCACCGGCGCAGCTCTCATCGCATGCACGCAGCTCAAGGTAATCGATATCGGTGATTTCATCGTTCTCAACCTTTTCCAGGAATTCTATTACATTCCATATCCCATCAATAGCCAAGCAATGCCCATCGATACACGAAGCCTCGCCATTGGTTAACGCCCAAGTGTAACTCCGGGGGCTGAGCTCCGAAACAAACTGTTGCTCGCCACCATCTGGTAACCTATGCTTAACCTCCCGCAAAATTCGATTGTAAATGAAATCCATGTTGATAATTCCATCTATCTCCGACTTTTCCTCACCTTCAGGGCGTCGCACAGCAACAATCTTAGCGGCACAGGGGGTTATGTAAAAGATACCGATATCGTTCTGGGGTACACCTTCATGAATAAGTTTTGTCTTTATGTACGAAGCGGTTAGGTCGAGCGGAGGCCGTACAAGGGCAATACTATCAACTAACGAGGGAAACTTAACCTGAATCAGTCGGACAATTGCCGGACAAAACGATGAAATAACAGGCTTAGCCTCGGCGGTATCAACATAGGTATTCAGCTTCCCGATAAGATACTCAACCGAATCCTCAACCTCAATAATAGAGGTAAAACCAAGGGTGATAAGGGCTTTGGCAACCTCATCGTGCGATATCTCCTTGGGAAATTGTCCCAAAAGTACCGAGGGAATAAGGGCAATGCGGTACTTGTATGAAAATATTTTGCTGAAGTCGTCCTGTTGTACGGTAATGGCATGCGTTGGGCACACCCTGTAACACTCACCACAGTCGATGCAACGGTTACTAATGAGCTTTGCTTTACCATTTGTTACCCGAAGGGCTTCGGTGGGGCAAGCCCTCATGCAATGCGAGCAACCGATGCACACATCGGTAAGTATAGTAAGGGCATGGTAGAATTCTGAATTAGCCACAGTTTACCTCCGCTACTCCTTTAGGTTCACCTCAAACTCCAAGCGAGTTCCAACGCCAACAACGCTTGCTATCTTCATTTTATCGGTGTTCTCTTTAATGTTAGGAAGCCCCATCCCTGCGCCGAAACCCATCTCCCTCACAATAGGCGATGCGGTGGAAAACCCGGGTTTCATGGCCATTTCGATATCGGGAATTCCGGGGCCAACATCATCGAGCACAACACGTATCTTATCGGTATCAATGTCGACGTAAATCTTGCCCTGAAAGGCATGGGCAACGATGTTAACCTCCCCTTCGTACAGGGCAACCACAACCCGCTTAATGATGCTTGGCGAAACGTTGAGCTGCTTCAAAATCTTTTTCACCTGGCTCGAAGCCTGGCCTGCTCTCACAAAATCGCCCCCCTGTACCCTGTACTCAAAATGCATAGTTCGCTAGTAAACCGGTTTAACACCCTCGCCAAATAACAGTCCTGAAGCCCTGAACATGGTGAAAGGGCTCTCGATGAGCACAATGCCGTTATCCTCGGCTAAGTTAATAATATCCTCGCTAACCGTTTTATTGCGGACAAAAATTATTGCCTGAATATCGGCCATTTCGGCAGTCCGAACGGCCTGCATGTTAGCCAAGCCGGTAATTAGCAGCAGCTTGTCCACCCGAACGGTCAGCACGTCGCTCATCAGGTCCGAGGCAAAGGCATACTCAATCTCGCTATCCAGCTTATGCTGACAGCACACCACATTCCCGTTAACCAGTTCGGCCAGTTCCCTCAATTTCATTGTGTTAGTATTTTGTGTTTCACACTAGTATCGGATAAATTTTACCTTTACAAATTTACGTTATTTCTTTAACATTGTTACATTTATAACAGATGCTTAAAAACACAAATTGTCAGAACTCCGCCTCTCATGCAAGATAGCTGAAAAAGGGGAGAAAAAGAAATGGGATGCTGGGAACGGTGAAACGTAAACCGTAAAACGGAAACGAACGACTGTATTTGTTTCACAGAGTAACATAGGGTTAACCACAGTGTTTCCCAGTGCAATTATTTTAATCTGTGCCAGCCGTGTTCAATTTCAACCCACGAACAACGACCAACAGCCAATGCCTCCTGTCATTCCGAACACCCTGTTCCGCTTTAGCGGGATTCTACATTTAGTGTGCAGTGTACAGTGTGCAGTGTACAGAGAGGTGCTTAGTGCTTGGCTGGCTGTATATCAGCACATCTTTTCAATCTGTACTTTCTGCGTTCTGTTGAATTTACTATCAACAATTAAATTAATAAGTATCAAAGTGTTACACAGGGGTTGCACAGAGTTACACAGTGTAAATCTGTCCAATCTGCGTCATCAGCGTTCCATTTCAATTCACGAACTACGCCTTCCTGTCATTCCGAGCAAATGAGAGGAATCTCATTATCAAGATGACATAGAAGAAGTTAGAGGAAGTTAGAGGAAGTTAAAACGATAAATGTGAACCGTGAGCCGTTAAACGAAATCGAACAACGAACAACTATATCTAGTCATTAAAAGTGGTCTTATGCCGTCATTAGTACGCCTCTAATTCACAAACTTCGCCAAGCGATAGATACCAGTACATGATAACAAAAATTGCAGGTAAAAATTAAAAGCCGCTTTGATGATTTGCAAAAATTTAATAAGTTTGAAAATAGTATGATTGTAGTCATACATATCCACCCAGTTTAGGATGT
The DNA here is from genome assembly GCA_040752515.1 of Bacteroidota bacterium. Classification (GTDB taxonomy): domain Bacteria; phylum Bacteroidota; class Bacteroidia; order Bacteroidales; family Tenuifilaceae; genus Tenuifilum. Next base: position 11,097 of record JBFMGQ010000048.1, read on the forward strand.
ATTGTATGGTTGTATCATACATATAAACGAGTT
>JBFMGQ010000049.1:0-10428 GCA_040752515.1 Bacteroidota bacterium
AGGCCGTGAAAATTTACAACTCTAAAAGATTACACGTATCTTTGGGCTATAAAACCCCTGACGATGTTTTTACGAGTGTTGCATAAATCTATTTACTAACCTGTAGACTTATTTCAGGACTAGACAGGTTAACGACTCACGGTTAACGGTTCACGGTTCACGAACCTCCTTTACCTGTTCTTTTAGCCTTTTTCTATCTTCCTCTAACTTCCTCATATCAATGCTACTTCGTTTAACGGCCAACGGCTCAACTCATTCTCCCCCACCCCAAATTATTCAGTTCAAAAAATTATTTTGGATGGTGAATAAATGATATATTTGTTTTAATTTGTAACCCAATTTACCTTTATACCGAAATTTTCTTCAAATGGGCAAAATCAAGTTAACCGTATTAGGGATATCATACAGCCAAACCCAATCGGGAGCATACGCTCTGGTGCTGAGCGAGGAGAACGGAAACCGACGCATTCCCATTATTATTGGTGGATATGAAGCCCAGGCCATAGCCATTCAGCTCGAAGGGCTTACGCCACCCCGTCCGCTTACCCACGATCTTTTCCTGAATTTCGCCCGTGCCTTTGGCATCGATCTCATCGACGTTCACATCTACAAGCTGGAAGATGGGGTATTCTTCTCAAAGCTACATTGTGAGGATGGTAAAAAGGAGCTCTTTATTGATTCGCGAACTTCCGATGCCGTTGCCTTAGCACTTAGGTTCAACTGCCCCATTTACACTACCGACGAGATAATTGAAAAGGCTGGCATAACCTTAGATGTAGAGGATTACAATTCACCCGAAACCCGCGAGGAAGAGGAAAACGAAAACCCTGAGCCTGCCGATACCTTCACCCAGAGTCTCATGCGAATGTCGGCAGAAGAGCTGAAAGAGTTACTCGACGAAGCCATTAAAAACGAGGAGTACGAAAAGGCAACAAAAATTCGAGACGAAATAAAACGAAGAGAGAAGAAGTAAGAGCGCAACAAAAAAGGCCATGAGGAAAACCCCGTGGCCTTTCATGTTCATATGGTGAATTAGTGCGACACTGTAGTAACCTCGGCGGGGTTATGCCTATGCTTAAACAGGAAAGCAAATAGCACAGCAACCACAAGCGAGTAGGTAGCAAAAGCTATCCATATACCTGTCCAGTCGAACTGTATTGCACCTTCAGGGGCATTGGGAATTTTAAAGAACTTATCGATGATGATACCGCTGATGCTGCTGCCAAGGAAGGCCCCAAAGCCGTTAGTCATCATCATAAATAAACCCTGTGCGCTTGCCCTGATGGATGGTTCACTTTGGGTCTCAACAAAAAGCGACCCGGAGATATTGAAAAAGTCGAAAGCCATGCCATAGATGATGCACGAAAGGATAATCATCCATAAGCCAGGGCCAGGATTGCCAACCGCAAATAGGCCAAAGCGAAGCACCCAGGCAACCATGCTCATTAGCATCACCTTCTTTATTCCAAAACGTTTAAGGAAGAAAGGTATGGTTAGAATAAATAGGGTTTCCGAGATCTGCGAGATGGACATGATGATGGCAGGATACTTAACTGCAATACGATCGGCGTACTCGGGCAACTTGGCAAAATCGTGAAGGAACGTATCGCCGTAGGCGTTGGTCAATTGCAGCGAAGCACCAAGTAACATGGCAAAAACGAAGAAAATTGCCATTTTGGTGCTCTTGAAAAGCTTAAAGGCGTTTAGGCCCAGCTCATCAACCAGCGATTTTTTATGCCCACGAGCCAAGGGTGGACACTGCGGCAGGGTAAAGGCATATAAACCCAAAATAAACGAAGCCAACGAAGCCACGTAGAACTGGGTTGATGACTTTTCAAAACCCATTAAACTGATAAACCAAAGCGCCACAATGAAACCAATGGTACCCCATACCCTTATTGGTGGGTATTCCTTAATAATATCCATCCCGCTGCTTTTCATCGATGAGTAAGCAACTGTAATTGACAGGGCAATGGTAGGCATGTAAAACATCATGTTAACAAGCATTACCCAAAACATGGTGGATGGGTTATTGACCATTGGCACCATAAAGAGCATAACTCCGCCAAGTATATGGAAAATACCATAAAGCCTCTCGGCATTAATCCATCGGTCGGCAATTATTCCTGCTATGGCAGGCATGAACAGCGAGGCCAATCCCATGGTTGAAAAGATTGCACCAAACTCTGTTCCGCTCCAATTCTTGGTTTGAAACCAGTATGCCCCTATGGTAAGCAACCATGAACCCCAAATAAAAAACTGCAAAAAATTCATTAGGGTAAGTCGTAGCTTCAAATTCATATTGTTTGTGTTTAGTTGTGATTTTGATCGGTAAAAATAGTATCGATTTTTGGGTTATACTATATATCAAACGATTTTTTAGATACTATTTCCAAATATTCAGCATTTAAAAAAAAATTTTTCTGCCTATTTTTATGATTTAACCCAAATTCGTCAATTAAATAAATCAATTCACGAATCTCGATTTAAAAATATGGATTATTTGGGTTGATAATTTAGGCTATTTGATAATATCAACTTATTCAACTCATTGAAATACAATGCTATTTGTAAGAGAACAGGAGTATAATATCAGAGGTCACATTTAGAATGGAAAACAAAACCCCATACACAAAACACCAAACACCATAATGTACAGGGTATACTAAACAGTATGACTTTCCTATCTGCCAAAAAGGCTCTTTACCCTTTAACCATGGATTGGATGGTGCTTGCCACCTCCTGCATCAACCATAGTGGGGTTGAGGTGGCTCCACTGATTCCTACACTTTGATGGCTTTTAAACCATTCAGCCTTTAAATCATTGGGGTTTGTCACCATGTGGCTGTTGGGGTTTGCCTCCAAGCAGGCTTCAAAAAGCATTTTCCCATTTGAGCTGCTGGTGCCGCTTACAAAAATCATTACGTCGTGCTTATGGGCAAACTCCTGTATTTGCGGCTTACGGTTCGAAACCTGTCCACAAATGGTGTTGTTCACCTTAAGCAGTGTTTCAGCTTGTGGCGTTAGCATTGCCATTCGGCGTCGGATTTCATCAACTATCATTCTGTAAAGCTGTGGCTCCTTGGTGGTTTGCGAAAAAATCTCGATAGGTTTACTGAAATCGATACCATCGAGATCGGCTAAATCCTGAACCACAATGGCCTGATTGTTGGTTTGGCCACAAAGGCCAATAACTTCGGCATGTCCCTTTTTCCCATAAATAACTACCGTGCCACCAAGGGGTTGAAGTCGTTCCCACGCCCTGCGAACACGATCCTGAAGCTTAAGAACCACAGGGCAGGTAGCATCAATAAGGTTGATGTTATACTTTTTTGCCAGCTCATAGGTTGATGGGGGCTCGCCGTGGGCACGTATCAGCACATTTTTACCCGCCAAATCGGGGAGGTGTTCATGCTTCACGGTTTTCATGCCAAGCTCTTGAAGACGACCCGTCTCCATTTCATTGTGGACAATCTCGCCAAGGCAGTTGATTTCCGTTCCTTTGGTCAAATTTTCTTCGGCCGTTTTGATGGCATTCACCACTCCAAAACAGAAACCGGCATTAGGATCAATCTCTACTATCATTGTAATGCTATCTTACAATCCTAAACAGTTAACTCCAGTTATGGTTTAAGTGGTTAGGCGTTTAACCATGTGCTCCACCCATTCCATTTGCTCATCAACAGTCATACTGGTGTTATCAAGAACAAGCGCATCATCGGCTTTGCGGAGGGGCGCTACATCTCGGTTTTGGTCGATGTAATCGCGCTCCTCAATATTTTTAAGCACCTCGTCCAATGTAACATTCAAACCCTTTCCCTGTAACTCCTTTAGTCGGCGTTGCGCACGAACAGTAGGATCGGCAGTCATGAAAATTTTAAGTTCTGCATCAGGGAAAACAACCGTTCCAATATCGCGACCATCCATCACAATGCCCTTTTGCTTACCAAGTTCCCTTTGCAGCTCAACCAAACGTGTCCGCACAGCCGGTATGGCTGCAACCAAGCTTACGTGGTTAGCTACCTGTGGACTGCGAATTTCGTCCTCCACCACCTCGCCATTCAGGGTTGTAACATAACCGTTTGTTAATGAATCGTAGGAGAAACCGATATTAATTTCCTTTAAAATGCTATCGAGAGTTGAGGTATCAACCACACCATTTTTAATAAGTCCTCGGCGGAGCAGCTCCAGCGTTACGGCGCGGTACATTGCACCGCTATCAATGTAAAGGTAACCTAAGCGTTTTGCAATGGCTTTGGCAAAAGTGCTTTTACCGCACGACGAAAACCCATCAATAGCAATAACAATCTTTTTATCCATGAGTAAAAGAATAATTTCTTTTGAAGCTGCTAAGGTAGTAAAAAACTCAACTCCGTTAGGTGTTTAGAGCCAGCTCTGAAGGTTGGTTGAAATGGAAAAATGATTGGTGGAACCGGTTAAATGATAGGTTGCACGACTGTAACTCACCTCAAACCTTTTAATCCGAAGGCTTATCCCCCAGCTAAACCCAACGGTTGAAACCCTTTCCTGTACCTTCAACTCGTTACGACGCTTGTAGTTATAGCCTAAGCGAAGCGCAAAACCTTTAACCGGAACAAACTCAACTCCGGCAATCAAATGGCTTACCAGCTCCCTTCCTACCCGCTCAGGTAAACTTGGCGACGATTTCCCCTCATCGCCCATGAGGTTGATGTTACTAACAGGTGCACTATAGTATAAGTCGTACCGCTCTAAATGCTGCAAGGAGGCAATAAACCTAAACGGCGCATGCGCCAGCTTTTTGCTTATGCCGGCAACCACCTCAAACGGTAACCTCTCGTAAGTACCTTCAGTGTAAGGTTTAACCATCGTACCAATACTCTTAAGGGAAACCCCTGCCGCAAAAAGAGCATTCTTTGACAGGTAATGCACCCCGATATCGGAAGCCAAACCCAGGGATGAGTAGTGCTCAAGGTGCGAGTAGATGGGTTTAAAGCTCATGCCCACAGTAAAACAGGAGTCGATGCGGTAGCTGTAGGTTACAGCCAGAGCAAAATCGTTTCCGCCAAAGGAACCCGAAATAACCCCGGTTTCATCGGCCTGATCGAACTGACCATAGTTAATCCCAAATACCGAAATGCCAAGCATGCCCTTTGAATTGAGCTTGAGCGCATACGACACCGAGGCAAAATTGATATTGGCGTAATAACTCGTATAAAATAAACTCATAGCATTGCGTAGCGAGGAATCGAGCATGGCAGGGTTATGCACAGCCAAGGAGATATCGGCAACATCGGAAGCAGCCATTTTGCCCCCAAAAGCCGCCACCCTCGATGAGTATGGAAGGTTTAAAAATTGGTAAGTGGAAAAACCACCGTTTTGCCCAAGAGCAAAACCGGTAATGTGAAAACAAAGCAAAAGTGCTGAAATGCTTCGCATGGGTAAATCTTAAGACCGTAAAACTAATCAAATTTTCAACCGAGAATTGTCAATGGAAACAAAAATCATTTAACCAGCTTGTTACTATTGACTTATCGGGGCAATCGCGACTTGTCAAAATTTTTCATTCCAATCTCTCGGAATGAAACGATTTTGTTAGTCGATTCGTCCGTTGATTCCCTCAAGTAACGAATTTTGGGGTTCATTCTAACTCAACATCATCAATAGGCAATTTTTGCCGAACAAAAAATACCTTGTTAGGCTAACGGATTATTGAAGATAATTATTGCCTAACGCTTATTTGCCTCCAGCAATTCGGGATGATTTTTAGCTGTTAGGTTCGACTGATTAAACTGCTCGCCAACAATTACCGTAATAGCCTGTTGCAGAATTGAAAATTTAAGGGGAGTTTCACCAAGCGATTCGCCATCAACCTCGAGGCCAACGGCAGGAATGCTCATAATCTCAATGCTACGGCCTCTTATCCCAACCACACGGGAATGCTTAAGAATGGTTCCATTGTAAAGTCGGGGAAGGTTGGCAATTACATTCAGCTTGCTAATGCGTTTAATGATAGTAAGGTCAAAGAGCCCGTCGTCGGAAAGTGCAAAAGGCACCTGCATCATACCTGCTCCATTATACCTGCAAATACCAACGGTGAGACTAAACACCTTATCCTGTATATGATGACCATCAACCTTAACATTTATACGAGTTGAACGGTACCGGATTAGCGCTTTAATTAAGCTCAAAATATAGAGAAGCGCCCCACGTTTACCTAAATCCTTTAACCTGTTGGTTCGACGGGCTACTTCGGCATCGAAACCAACGCCGGCAGCGTTTATAAAGTATCGCTTGTGCCTAACGCTCGATTCGTAGTATTCGGCAACCCCAACATCTTGCTTAAAAACTCTTTTGTTCTTGATAGCCCTTATACACTCCTCGTAGTTATGAGGAATTTCATACATACGGAACCAATCATTACCAGTTCCTACGCCTATTACCCCAACCGTTATTTCGCTCGGACTTACAGCCTTTTGTATAAATATTCCATTAACTACCTCGTTTAGAGTACCATCGCCCCCCACGGCAATTATATTTTTGTACCCCTTTCCAATTGCCTGCACGGTAAGCTCAACAGCGTGATATTTATATTCCGTAAAGGCATGGGAATACCGAATATCGTACTTGTTAAGTAAACGACTAATGACAGGCCAATCGATAACCGATTTTCCCCCACCCGCACGTGGGTTTACCACTACAAACCAACTTGTTTCCAACTTATTACAAAAATTTTAGCCATCGAATCCGATGCAAATATAACCATTCTGTTAAAATTCATTCACTTAATCCGAAATGGTTTTCGTTTGATAAAAGAATTTCTATTTTTGCAGTTACCATTTACCCAAAGCAATTGTTAATAACTTGTTAATAACATCGGGGTAAATGTTCATATTCACATCCTAAAGGGTGGCGAATGAAAAGGAAAGGAAACTTATTTTTGACCCTTGTAAAAAAATATAGTAATGGCAAAAGTAATTGCATTAGCTAACCAGAAAGGTGGAGTAGGAAAAACTACCACCGCTATTAACCTTGCAGCCAGCTTGGCTGTACTTGAGAAAAAGGTATTGCTCATTGATGCCGACCCTCAAGCCAATGCCACATCGGGTACCGGTTTCGATTTGCGGAACGTGAAAACCAGTATCTACGAGTGCCTAATCGACGATGTGAACCCCAAGGATATCGTTTTAAACTCTGAGATTAAGGGCTTAGACTTAATTCCTTCGCACATCGACCTTGTAGGTGCCGAAATCGAAATGCTCAACATGCCCAACAGGGAAAAGATACTCAAAGGGGTAATTGAAAAGGTAAAGGATGATTACGACTTTGTATTTATCGACTGCTCTCCCTCATTGGGTCTAATCACCGTAAATGCCCTTACAGCAGCCGATTCGGTTATCATCCCCGTACAATGCGAATACTTTGCCCTGGAAGGGTTAGGTAAGCTGTTAAACACCGTAAAAATTATTCAGACCCGTCTTAATACCGAGCTGCAGATTGAGGGGTTCTTGCTCACCATGTACGACCCAAGGTTGCGCCTTTCGAACCAGGTTGTTGAGGAGGTTCGCAAGCACTTCCAACAAATGGTATTTGAAACCATCATTCAGCGTAACATTAAGTTGAGCGAAGCTCCTAGCTACGGTAAACCGGTTATTCTTTACGATGCCGCCTCAACCGGCTCGCTAAACTACATGAACCTTGCCCGTGAATTGCTGCAAAAGAACAACATGACCAGCATTGACAATAGTAGCAAGATAGAGGAATAAGAAGGAGGAAATATTTACCATGTCAAAAAAGATGGCTTTAGGCAAAGGGTTAGGTGCTCTTATCGAAGATGCGTCAGATCCCACACGCAATCAGGATTTCAGATCTGAAAAGCATGTGGTAAGCGAATTGGTTAACGAGATTGAAGTCGATAAGATAGATGTCAATCCCTACCAACCCCGAACCCAATTCGACGAGGAAGCCTTAAAGGAATTAGCCGATTCCATATCGAAACTGGGCGTTATTCAGCCCCTTACTGTTCGAGCAGTTGATGGTCGCTACCAGCTCATCTCGGGCGAACGTCGCTTAAGGGCGGCAAAGCTGGCTGGGCTCAAAACAATTCCTGTGTTCATTCGTACTGCCGACGACCAGGGAATGCTCGAAATGGCCTTGGTAGAGAACATCCAGCGCGAAGACCTTAACGCCATTGAAGTGGCTATCAGCTACCAACGACTCATTGATGAGTGCAACCTTACCCAGGAAACCCTCTCCGAAAGGGTTGGCAAAAAGCGCGCTACCATATCAAACTACTTGCGCCTGCTTAAACTCCCTGCCGAAATCCAGCTGGGCATAAGCCAAAACCTTATAAGCATGGGGCATGCACGCGCCCTAATCACCATCGAGGATCCAAAGGTTCAGCTCGATATCTACCACCAAACCATTAACGAGGGCTTATCGGTTCGTAGGGTTGAGGAATTAGCCCGAATAGCCAACGAGCCTCAGGTAGATAATCCGGACAAACCAAAAGAACCAAAAGTGAAGGTAAACCTGGGCGAACAGGAAATGGTTCTTAAAGATCATCTTACTAACCGCTTAGGCCTTCGCGCCGAAGTAAAACCTGGGCCTAAAGGCGATGGTAAAATTGTAATTTCCTACAATAACCAGGCTGAACTGGAAGCTATACTTGAAAAGTTTATCAAGATCGAGGAGTAAATACTTGTGTTGGAATCCATGCATGGCACTTATTACTGTTTAACTGGCCGACATGTCAACAAAAGCCTGTCGGCCTTTGTGATTTTTTTACTTTTACTTACCGCACCCAAGGTTTACTCGCAAACCAACGATACCAAACCCTTAAAAAAGCGCGATTTAACCACCCGTATCTGGCTGGGTTCGCATGTACTGCCGGGCTATGGCCAGGTTTACAACAGGGATTACTGGAAAATTCCCATTTTCTATGCCGGTATGGGCGCCATGGCTTACCAGGGTTACCAGATGAACAGCGACTACAAGAAGTGGCAAAAGACCTACCTTGCCCTCCCACCTAACGACCCCGACCGTGAGCGATTTAAAATAAAAGCAACGGAGTACCGTCAATACCGAAATTTATATTACGCCGCAGCCACGGCCTTTTACCTAGCCAGCGTTTCCGATGCCGTTTTGGTTTACAACCGGGGTGAACATTCCCCCGCCGCTGCATCAATACTTTCAACACTGGTGCCTGGCATGGGACAAGCCTATAATGGGGCATACTGGAAAATCCCCGTCATCTACGGGGGGTTATCCACTTTCTACTTCATGATTGACTGGAACAACAGGGGTTACAACCGATTCAAAACTGCTCTTTTTAATCTGATTGATGGCGACCCAGACACAGTTGATGAGTTTAACGGAACACGTAGTCAGGAAGAACTCCGCTACTACATGGACAGCTACCGCCGTAACCGCGACTTGTCGGCCTTAGGTTTTGCTGTGGTGTATGTGCTGAACATCATTGATGCCAATGTTGATGGCTACCTCTACGACTGGAACGTGGACGACGACCTGACCTTCAGGGTTGAGCCAACCGTTTTTAATCCCTCCCAGAATTTAACATACAGCACTCCGGCCTTTGGGGTTTCGTGCAGAATTACGTTCTAATTAAGTGAACGGACTAAAGAATAACGGTTAAAGGAGGTTCGTGAATCGTTAGCCGTTAAACGTTAAGCGAAAGCATTGATAAGAGGGAGTTAGAGGAAGTTAAAGACGTTAAATGTGAACCGTGAGCCGTTAAACGGGATAGAGCAATAAGCAACGCCCCCTGTCATTCCGAGCAAATGCGAGGAATCTAATTAGAATAAGGGGCAAAGGTGCAAAGTGATGCTTCGGCGGATTCTATCCCGGTATATCGGGAGCTCAGCATGACAGGAGAAAACGGGTATACTGTTTTCCCTGAATGCTGATTTCTAAAACTATCAAAAACCAACCGTCAACTACCAACTAAACCAGTATCACAGTGTAAATCCGCCCAATCTGCGTTATCTGCGTTCCATTTAAATTCACTATCAACCATCAACTAAAACAGCCTAGGAATCAAAATCACGAATAACAACCTACAATCCTTGCCATTTTGAGCAACTAAGAAAAATTTTGATCGAGAACAATAAAAAAAGCCCTAAAGGGGCTATGAATTGGAATACAATTTTTAATTTTAGTCTGCTTTAACTTGGGCATCTCTCCGGATGTTTAACTTACCCGTTTAAAATAAAGCACCCCTAATGCTTAATTTTGCAATTAAAATGGAGAAAATATGAAGGAGTACATCAATCAAATCCAATACTCTTTATTGTTTATTTTTTTATCACTACTGTCCGACAAAAAAAAGTAGAATAAGGGGGTTTCACCCGAAGGATTCGCCCCCGATGTTGTAGATTTGTTTTGCATACAAAATCACAACATGAGCAAAAATAAGGAAATAAAATTAGT